>JBGTDA010000102.1:0-53023 GCA_041748555.1 Rhodonellum sp. | reverse complement strand
AAGAGAAGCTTACCCGGGTGATGTTTTCTATCTTCACTCCAGATTATTGGAAAGAGCTGCAAAAATCAATGCGTCTGATACCATTGCTCAGCAAATGAATGATTTGCCTGATTCCATCAAACACTTGGTAAAAGGTGGTGGATCTTTGACTGCTCTTCCGATTATTGAAACTCAGGCAGGTGACGTTTCGGCTTACATTCCTACCAATGTGATCTCTATTACGGATGGTCAGATTTTCTTGGAAACAAACCTGTTTAACTCCGGTATCCGTCCCGCCATCAACGTAGGTATATCTGTATCGAGAGTCGGAGGTAATGCCCAAATCAAATCCATGAAAAAAGTAGCCGGTACTTTGAAACTGGATCAGGCTCAGTTCCGTGAATTGGAAGCTTTTTCCAAATTCGGTTCCGATTTGGATGCGACCACAAAGAGAACAATTGAAAGAGGACGAAGAAATCAGGAAATCCTGAAGCAACCACAATATTCTCCCGTGGCTGTAGAAAATCAAGTCGCTATTATCTATGCCTCTACAAAAGGGCTGATGGACAAGGTTCCTGTAGAAAGAGCCAGAGAATTCGAAAAAGAATATTATAATCTATTGGCCGCATCTTATCCGGATGTGTTCGGTCTGATCAAAAAGGGTAATGTCGATGGAGCAGGTAAATTGTTGGAAGCTGCTGCCAAAGAACTTTCTCCCAAATACGCAAAATAAAATCACTGATTCCGTCTGAACGGCTCGCCGTTCAGACGGCTATTATATCTATTGACCTCGTCAATACTCAATAAGCTATGGCTAATTTAAAGGAAGTAAAAGAAAGGATTAATTCTGTTGTTTCGACACAACAAATTACAAAAGCCATGAAAATGGTTTCCGCATCGAAACTCAGAAGAGCGCAGGACAAAATAATACAGATGCGCCCTTATTCACAAAAACTAACAGCCATTTTAAATAACGTTTCTGCAGCCAGTGAAGGTGATGAAGCAATTGCTTTTGCTCAAAAAAGAGAAGTCAGTAAAGTTTTAATAATTCCCGTAACTTCTGATAAAGGACTATGTGGAGCATTTAATTCCAACATCATTAAGGCTACCAATCTTCTGATCAATAGGCAGTTTTCCACTCAGGAGGTTACCGTTATGCCAATTGGTAAGAAAGCTTTTGAATCTTTCAAAAAAACCAATTATAAACAGATAACTGAATTTTCAACTTTATTTTTAGACTTGACTTTCGAAAATGTAAGGAATGCTGCCGAGTTCACGATGGATAATTTTCTTTCAGGTGAATTTGATCAGGTTTATATTGTTTTCAATGAATTTAGAAATGTTGCTACCCAGATTATCGTAAGCGAACAGTTTCTTCCAATGGAAAAACCGGCAGAAGATAGCAAAACCAAAACTCCCGAAGTTGATTATCTCCTGGAACCGACCAGAGAATATATCATTGAGGAGTTGGTGCCTACTGCATTAAAAATCCAGTTCTATAAAGCTATTCTGGAGAGCAATGCTTCCGAACATGGAGCCCGAATGACGGCAATGGATAAGGCTACCGAAAATGCCGGTGAATTGTTGAAAGACCTTAGATTGATGTACAACAGAACTCGTCAGGCTGCGATTACCAATGAAATTCTTGAAATTGTTTCAGGTGCAAATGCGCTGGAAGGCAAATAAACATACAATTGCAATCAACAAAAAAACCACAGTTATCAACTGTGGTTTTTTTGTTTCCATTGCGGCCATCTTTTACTTTATCGCTTTCGCAATTTCCCTTGCCATAATTCCAAGTCCCTCCACATTGGGATGCACTCCGTCCGGTAAAAGTGCCTCATAACCTTTGAAAGGAGCGTGAAGATCAATCATTTTTGAACCGGTTTCTGATGCAATTTCCTTTAAAACCGGACGCATCTCCATCATTACGGATTCGCGGATTCCATAATTTTCCTTAGTCACAGGAACAGGAATAACTACATAAACTTCCCCATCATCCGGCATTGACTTTTTGAAGGCGTTGATCAAATCAATATAGTCCTGCTTGAATTCGGCTTTATGTTCCCAATTCTGCGGTTTGCTATCATTTGTGCCCAGCATTATGACAACAATATCCGGCTCGAATTCCATTACTTCTTTAAACTGCGGTTCGTTCCAGTAAGGGAAATCACCCTTTTTGAGTAGGGTTCTGCCACTTACCCCAAAATTTTTGACATCATATTCATCACCTAGGATTTTTTGCATCTGTAAGGGGTAACTGTCGGGATTATCTCTTCCCGGTCCCTGAGTGATACTGTTACCCACGGTGGCAACTTTTGTTTTTGTTTGAGAAAAAGCTGCGGTTAAGCTAAAAAAAGCTATAAACAGGGGGATTATTAGTTTTTTCATTGGGTTGGTTTTTGGATTTGATGAGGCATTAATTTTTCTAACGTTTTGATTTAATTTTATATAGGTCCAATATAAAAATTTGATTTATCTAATTTTTGTTTTGAAGCTAATTTTACATAAGCTGCTATCTTTGATTTTTAAATGGATTCGATCAGGAAAATCTTAAAATTCGGGAATGTTCTTTCCTTAGATGTTGCTTTGGGAGCTATGGCAGGAATGCTGTTTTTTGTGGACTTGTTGAATACGGCTATACCTGCCGCTTCCTATATGCTTCTCGCAATGGCCGTTTGGAGTGTATATACACTGGACCATTTATGGGATGCAAGAAGTACAGGGGGCAAGGCGCATACTAACAGGCATTTTTTTCATCAAAAGAATTTTAAGAAAATTGCTTCTATTTGGGTCGTTGTTATTTTGGCTGGGTTGATGATGGCAATAGGAACAGCTGAATTAAGGGTTTTATTGGTGCCTGGTTTGTTAATAGGAGGATTAATGATGGTTTGGATGGCTTTTATTAGGTTAATAGGAAGAAACATGGTTTCGTCAAAAGAATTCTCAACTGCGGTTTTTTATGTGGTGGGGATTGTTTTAGTACCTTATTTGTATTGGGAAAATGAACACAGCCAAAGTGTTTTCCGGATTTTTGCTCTCGAATATCTTTTGTTAGCTTGGATCAATCTTCTGATTCTTTCTTATTTGGATAAGGAAAGTGACCAGGAAGATGGTTTTGGTTCTATATTAACTTTAATTTCCCCAGGAGTTTTAAAAAAGTTGATTATTGCGTTGTCAGCTGTATCGGTTTTAGGCCTAATAGTACAACTGGTATTCCTTGATTCCTATTATCATATTCATTCCGGAATTTTATTGGTCATTTTATTGATCCATGTTTTGATCTTTCTTGATCCAAATCAGGATAAGGAAATAGCCCGTCAAAAATTGGAGGCCTCTTTTCTATTGCCTTTTTTTTTAGTCTTTTTTTAAAAGAAACAAGAAGATAATATTCCTATACAAAAGCACTGTGCCCAGTGATGGATCTGCCTACGATCAGCGAGTTTATTTCCTTAGTGCCTTCATAACTGTAAATGGCTTCAGCATCTGCCACAAATCTTGCAATGTCATATTCCAACAATATTCCGTTTCCTCCAAAAAGCTCCCGCGCATGGTCAACAATGTCCCGCATCCGGAGGGTACAGAAAACTTTTGCCAATGAAGCGTGTTCATCCCGGAGTTCTCCGTTATCCTGCATCTGGGAGAGTCTAAAAACCATACTCTGCATGGCTGTCAGGTCACCCAGCATGGTTACCAATAGATCCTGAACCAATTGAAAAGATGCGATAGGCCTACCAAACTGATTCCGTTCGTTTGTATATTTCAAGGCAGCCTCATATGCTCCCCGTGAACAGCCGACGGCCTGCCAGGCAACTCCTGCACGGGTCATTCTCAATACTCCGGCTGTGTCTTTAAAAGAATTGGCATTTTGTAGGCGGTCGGTTTCCGGTACCTTACAATCTTTCATGGTGATCAGTGCATTCTGAACAGTCCGGAGGGCCATTTTATTTTCCATCTTATCCGCCTGGAAACCCGGGTTGCCTTTGCGCACAATAAATCCTTTCACCTGCTGATCATCTAAATCCCGCGCCCAAATTACAGTTAGGTCTGAAAAAGTCGCATTCCCAATCCATTTTTTCTGCCCATTGATAGTCCACTCATCTCCTTCTCTTCTGCATGTGGTGGTAAGGCCACCGGCTACAGCAGATCCCACTTCAGGCTCCGTTAACCCAAATGCTCCGATCATTTCCAGTTTCTGCATCTTAGGCAACCATTCCATTTTCTGGTCTTCTGATCCACAGAGATAAATCGAGCCCATCGCCAATCCGCTTTGAACCCCAAAGAAAGTGGAAATGGAAGTATCTACACGCGCCATTTCCATGGCAATAAAACCCTCCAATAACGCAGACTTGCCAGGGCAGCCATAACCCTTATAGGTAAGTCCTGCAATGTTCAATTCCGCCATTTTTGGAATGATGTGCATCGGAAACTTTGCTTTGTTCCAATATTCATTGGCTATGGGACGGATTTCTTTGTTCATGAAATCCCTTACCTGAAGTACAATTTCTCTTTCAGTCGGTTCAAGTGTTTTTCCCAGTTCATAAAAATCCCCATTAATAGCGGGAATAACTTTTTTCTTCCCGCCACTCTTCATCATTTTCATCATTTTGGCCAAATCATCCTTACTCATTTTGGATACTATTCCAACCATTTCATTGAGGTCTACTTTCTGCGAGAGCTGGCTGAGTTTTTCAAAATCCAGGTTTTTCAAAATGGATTTGATACTGGAAAAATTCTTAAAAATGTTTTTCATGATTTTAAGGTTTATGCGATGAGTTCAAAAGCTATTTATCAAAAACGCTGTAAAATATAAAAAGTTGGAAGGGATATTTCTATGATCAATAAAAGAAGCATTTGAATGCTATTTACCATGCAGGGCTTTAAGTTGAAGGACATCCAAAAGATCCTTGGGTCTTCCCGATTTAATTTTACCGGTGATTAGATCTTCAAATCCGAGTACGTTCCATTTTAAAATAGAGTTGCCCGTTACTTTTACCGGATCACTGTCCCGATAGGCTTCTTCAAATGATTTTCCAATAGAAAATTTAGTGATCAATTCTAGGTTAAGATCATTTGATGTAAATTTCACGGAGATATTCTGCTCTTGATTTGTTACAGATTCAGGGAATTCGTGGATATCGTAATGCATGTCTTTAAAAACCGAAACCGGTTTTGCGAAATTTTCCGGAGTACTTTCTATCCAGAAATCTACATCCTATGAATGCCTTTGATAGCCATGGAAGTTTACAGCGCCTTCCCCCACCCTGAGCATTCTAACGTCATATTTTTTAGCAATTCTGATAAATTCATCGATATTGGATTTCCACTGCTTTTCCATATTTCTAAAAATCAATAAAAAATCATCATTTTGTTCTTGATAGGCTTTTGTCGGAAAGTGGTTGATGGCGTCACATAAATCAAGAAATTTGTAAAACCTTTTTGATGGAGACAACATTAAAAAGCTTGCTCCTGCTCCTTATTGCTATCATCCTTTGTTTGAAATTTGATTTCCATGTTTACTGGGTTTCAAGGAAATATACCAAAAAAACAAGGCTTAATGATCTTTTGCAATTAATTTCCGTATCATTTCATCAAAATATGCGCCGTTATAGGGACCATAAAGATTCATCTCCCGTACCTCATGGTAGTGATAGTTATAATATTCATCAGGAGTAATGTATCCCATATAACCGCCGTTAAAAGATGTGACGATCAGGTTCAATCCGTGTGATTTTGCAAGGTTATCCCAATCCTCCATAAATACCCCGGAAATTTCCCCGCTGCTACTGAGCAGCAGTGTATTTCCCAAAACAACCATATCAAAATGGGCATTAGGACTTCCAAAAAGCCAGTTGAATATCCATGGCCGGAGCCTGATGTTTCCACTTATCCTATAGTGAGCCGTTCTAAGATTGACAGGTATTATTGCAGTAGAAATATAATTTCCTTCTACAGGTTCAGGATCAATTGAGTCGTTTTGAACAACATGCTGCTGAAGCAATGTGCCATAGGCTTTGGTATCTTCAATCTGATTTCCGGAAGCCACCGGCCTGTGACTTCCTACTGTCCCCGCCGCAAAAAGTGCAAAGTCAAACCCATTTTCTTCCAATGCTTGTGTAAGATAAAATGGATAGTCCCCTGACAGTCCCATAAATCGGGAGCTTAATGTTGTAGCATGAGCGCTAAAAGTTAGGAATGTTCCTTTTTCACCGTTTTTCTTTTCGAAAATCAGTTGCCGGACAAATGGGTCAATTGCATCTTCCGCAATGAATCTGTTGGCGACGAGTATATCGGCATTGGTTTTCTGAAAGTAAATCTCAGCGGTGTCTTTTTCATTGAGGGCTTTTTGGATTCCCTGTATCGTTTTTTTCTCCAATAAGGATACTATTTCTTCATCAAAACCACCAAAAGCAACTTTTCCCATCGGACCGGGAATATAGCCTCCCATTCCCGTATGCGTATGCGTTGCTGTAAAATAAACAAAATCAACAGGAAGTTTTTCTTTATCAATGGCAGATTCAATTCTTTGAGCCAGGTAGGGATGGACAATCAATAATTCGTAACTTAAAAAAGCTACTGTTGTGGTTCCATTGCCGACAACGAGGGTTTTTACAAAAGAACTGTCCTGAACAAATTCATATTTCCCACGGGGTTTGTACCCAACCAAGTTGGCAGATTCTTCGGGAGTGACATTCTCACTGGACCAACCTACGAGCCAAGTTTGTCCTTCATTTTTGTGCAGGTTTAGCTCCTTGATTGCCCTCATCGTCTCAAGATAATATTCCTGTTGACGATAATCACTCCAATCCACACGAGTGACAAGTAGCATTGCCACCAAAACCAATATCCCAAAAACCCAAGCCACAAGTTTCAAGGTTTTTCGGGCAAAAGATTTTGATTGGGTCATGGATAGGGACAAGAATTGGGATTAAGTTGATTGTGAATTAAAAACCGGTTGGGCAATGAGGAAGATTATAATGACTTTTTAAAATCATATAAACTGGAAATAGGAGAAGCTCTTAGATCGGAATCAATATTCAAATACGCCGAACTGACTCTGAATCGTCAATTTTTTCCCCTTGTTGGGAATGACACGACCGATGATTTGGGCTTCCACTCCGAATGATTCGGCAATGTCAATTATTTCCTCTGCAAAACGCTCCTCAAGATAAATTTCCATTCTGTGTCCCATGTTGAAAACCATATACATTTCTTTCCAGTCTGTATGGCTTTCCTCCTGGATAATCCTGAACAAAGGCGGGGTTTCAAAAAGATTGTCCTTGATGACATGCACATTGTCTACAAAATGAAGGACTTTGGTTTGGGCACCGCCACTGCAGTGAACGATACCGTGGATTTGTGGTCTTAAGTACCTGAGCACATCCACCATGATCGGAGCATATGTCCGGGTGGGAGAGAGTATAAGTTTTCCCATATCAACGGTCGTTCCCGGTGCAGGGTCTGTAAGTTGATATTTTCCTGCATATACCAACTCTTCAGGTAGGGCTGCATCAAAACTTTCAGGAAATTTGGTTTTCAATATCTTACTAAACGCATCATGACGCGCAGATGTCAAACCGTTACTTCCGATGCCTCCATTGTAATAATCTTCATAAGTGGCTTGTCCAAAAGAAGCCAATCCGACAATCACATCACCTGCCTGGATTTTATCATTGGAAATCACCTCACCCTTTTTCATTCTACAGGTTACTGTGCTGTCTACAATAATTGTTCGGATCAAATCACCCACATCAGCGGTTTCTCCGCCTGTCAAAACAATATTGATTCGGTGGTCTCGCAACATTTGTAAAACCTCTTCGGTGCCATTGATGATAGCGGAGATGACTTCTCCTGGGATCAGGTTTTTATTTCTGCCTATGGTGGAAGAAATCAGTATATTATTGATGGCTCCTACACAAAGGAGATCATCTGTGTTCATAATAATGGCATCCTGTGCTATTCCCTTCCATACACTCATGTCTCCGGTTTCCTTCCAATACATGTAAGCCAGTGCGGATTTGGTTCCTGCTCCGTCTGCATGCATGATATTGCAGAAGTCAGGGTCATTTCCCAGGGTATCTTCCACGATTTTACAAAAAGCTTTGGGATAAAGTCCTTTATCCAGATTTGAGATAGCCTGGTGAACATCTTCTTTGGAGGCCGAAACGCCGCGTTGTATATACCTTTCGCTCATGTGTATTGCGTGGATAGTTGTGAAGTACAAAGTTAAGGATTAAATGGGGGAGAGGAATTTTTGGTGATTAAAAAATTGACCTCAAACCGATGCCAGTTATTTGAAATAAAATGCCTCTTTCTATCTTCATTCCTACTTCCGGTTTTTTATTTCCCCTTGAAAATGTATTTTTACGGACAATTAAAAAAAACGATAAAAGTTAACGCTATATGCCATATTTGTTTACTTCTGAATCAGTATCAGAAGGTCATCCCGATAAAATTTCCGATCAGATTTCCGACGCTTTAATCGATAATTTTTTAGCCTTCGATCCACAATCAAAAGTTGCATGCGAAACATTGGTAACCACTGGTCAGGTGGTTTTGGCGGGAGAGGTGAAATCAGAAACCTATCTTGATGTTCAAAAAATCGCCAGAGATGTGATCAACCGTATCGGCTATACAAAAGGAGAATACATGTTCGATGGAAGTTCATGTGGTGTGTTCTCTGCCATTCACGAGCAATCACCGGATATCAACCAAGGTGTGGACAGAAGCAATCCCGAAGAACAGGGCGCCGGTGATCAGGGTATGATGTTTGGCTACGCTACCAAAGAAACCGAAAATTTCATGCCATTAGCTTTGGATCTTTCTCACCGGATTTTAAAGGAGTTGGCAGCTTTGAGGAGGGAAAATAATGAAATAAAATATTTGAGACCGGATTCTAAAGCGCAGGTGACAATAGAATACAGTGATGAAAATCAGCCTCAAAGAATTGATGCGATTGTAGTGTCAACACAGCATGACGATTTTGATAATGAAACGGATATGTTGGCGAAGATCAAAGAGGACATGGTGAAGATCCTGATCCCAAGAGTTAAAGCTCAATTGATGCCTGATCTCCAAAAGCTTTTTACTGATAAAATTGACTATCATATCAACCCAACGGGTAAATTCGTAATCGGTGGGCCGCATGGTGATACCGGTTTGACAGGAAGAAAAATCATTGTGGATACCTATGGAGGAAAAGGAGCCCATGGAGGGGGAGCATTCTCAGGAAAGGACCCTTCCAAAGTTGACAGATCGGCAGCATATGCGACACGCCATATTGCCAAAAACATGGTGGCAGCAGGAGTAGCAGATGAAATTCTTGTACAGGTATCATATGCCATCGGTATTGCAAAACCGATGGGCATATATGTCAACACCTATGGAACCTCAAAAGTGAATTTATCAGATGGCGAAATAGCCAAAAAGGTAGAGTCATTGTTTGATATGCGACCTTATGCGATTGAGCAGAGACTGAAGTTACGGAATCCGATTTATGAGGAAACTGCGGCCTATGGACATATGGGAAGAACCAATGAAGTTGTAACGAAAACCTTTTTTACCCCGGACAAAAAAATGATCACCATTGATGTGGAATTGTTTACCTGGGAGAAGCTGGACTATGTGGACAAGGTGAAAAAAGCATTTGATTTATAAAACAAATCCATATTGAGAACTGAATGTTATTAATATTCAGAAAATATAAACAAAAACCAAAAGCCTCCGGAGTATCATTTCGGAGGCTTTTATAATTCCTGTTTTTTAATTCCCTTCTTAAAACATTTCCTCAATCAAAGCAGTATAAAAGTCTTTTATTTCCATACCGATTGCCCGAATCTGCTGTGAAATCAGGCTGGTTTCGGTTTGACCCGGGACTGTATTGATTTCTATAAAGAAGAACTTGCCGGTTTCGTTTTCTATGAAGTAATCGATGCGGACAGCACCTTTACAGTTTAGTTTTTGATAAATTGCTTCTGCAACACGACTAACTCTGCTTACTTCTTCCTCACTCATTCGACCCGGGGTGATTTCTTCAGTTATTCCCGGAGAATATTTTGCCTCAAAATCAAAGAATTCCTTACTGCTGACGATTTCTGTCGCAGGAAGAACTGTTATCTTATTTTGTGATTGATAGACACCGATGGAAAACTCCCGACCGGAAACAAATTCTTCTACCAAAACCTGCGAATCCTCTGCAAACGCGTTCTCAAGGGCTTCCTGAAGCTGATTGGGTTCTTTCACTTTGGTCATGCCAATACTGCTGCCACCATTGTTGGGTTTGATAAAAAGAGGCAAACGTAATTCCTTCAGAATTTTTCCCCTGTTTGACTCGGTATTTTTGAATAGCTGAAGGGATCTGGCCACAAAAAGTTCGGGAATATCCTGCACAATGGCTTTTGTAAAGCCTTTGTTCATGGTGATGGCGGAGGTGAGAGCATCGCATGTAGTATACGGTATATTTATCATATCAAAATATCCGGCAAGTTTTCCATCCTCACCGGGTGATCCATGAAGAATGTTGAAAACTCCGTCAAAGTTGATTTTTTCGCCGTTGAATCTAATTGAAAAATCATTTAGGTCAACAGGTATTTTTTCACTTAAAGGAGATTCATAGTGCCAATCATTGGGATAGATCAGGATTTTATAGATATCATAGGCTGCTCTATCAATTGTTTTTTCCACGACAGCAGCACTTTTCAGGGAAACGACTGATTCTCCGGAGTAACCACCGGTGACCAAAGCAATTTTTTTCTTCATAGTGAAAAGGGTTGGGTACGAAGTACATAAATATTAACCTAATTTCTCAAAATTGAGGTAGAATATTTAAGAAGACAAGTTGAATCTATTATTTGTTTTTTTTAACCATCCCATCGGTTTATTAATATTAGTTAAACCCGGAACCCTTTTATCAAAAACCCACTTTCTGATAAGTACAAAACAATTATATTCGTTCGAAAATCAACCTAAATATTTAATGAAAAGAAATAATTTCTTTTTAGTCCTAGTGATGGGGCTAATGATCAGTATCAGCGGCTATTCCCAGCAAAAGGAAAAGGTCAGCCTGGAGGATGTTTTCAAGTCCGATACGTTTAATCAAAAGACCATCCAAGGCATCAACTGGATGAAAGATGGCCAATATTACAGCTCTTTGGAAAGAGAAGGTAATTATCCAAAAGTGATAAAAATAAATATTGCTACAGGAGAGGAGGAGGGTGTCCTTATAGATGGTGAAAAAATCGGTGTGAATTTTTCAAATTATGCATTCAATGGAGCAGAATCAAAAGCATTGGTTGCGTCTGAAGTTGAAGGTATTTACAGGAGATCCAGTCAGGCGGTTTTTCACGTAGTGGACATGGCCTCCAATACTGCACAGCAGCTGATGAACGGAGAGAAAATCATGTATGCAACACTTTCTCCGGAAAATGACAAAGTTGCCTTTGTAAAAGACAACAACCTTTTTTATGTTGAATTGGCTACAAATCAGGTTCATCGGATCACTGATGACGGTAAAAGAAATGAAATCATCAATGGTGCCGCCGATTGGGTATATGAAGAAGAATTTTCAATGTCCAAGGCATTTGAATGGTCTCCGGATGGTAGTAAAATTGCTTTTATCAGATTTGATGAGTCCGAGGTTTCTGAGTTCAATATGCAGATTTGGGGTAGCCTATATCCCGAAGATTATAGATTTAAATACCCAAAAGCAGGCGAAAAAAATTCCGGGGTAAGCATTCATGTATTTGATTTGGAAGATCAAAAAGTCACCAATGTTGATGCGGGATCCGAAAAGGATATTTATCTGCCACGGATCTACTGGGCAGGAGGTTCTGAAAATCTTGCGTTTTTGAGGCTCAACAGGCTACAAAATCAATTGGACCTTTTATATGCGGATACTGAAACAGGAAATTCCGAACTTATTCTTCAAGAAAAATCAGAGACATATGTGGATTTAAATTACAATGATAATCTACATTTTCTGGAAGGAAATAAAGGATTGATCAAGACTTCTGAAGAAGACGGTTTTAAGCATATTTATCATTATGACAATCAGGGAAAGCTAATTCGGCAGATAACCTCCGGAAATTGGGAAGTGACCGAACTGGTAGGCGTGGATGAAAAAACCGGAAAGGTTTATTTCATCTCTACAGAAAACTCCCCGATGGACCGGAATCTATACATGATCAATTTAAACGGGAAGGGCAAAAAGGTACTCACTCCTGAGATAGGAACCCACTCCATCAATATGAGCCGCGACTACAGATTTTTTATTGACAGCTATTCCCATGCAAATGCACCGGCAAAAATTACGCTGAACCAATCCTCCGGTAAATTGGTGAAGGTATTGGAAGATAATCATGAATTACGAGCCAGATTGCTGAAATATGAATGGTCACCAAAAGAGTTTTTCACCTTCAACACCGCGGACGGAACGTCTTTAAATGCTTATATGATCAAACCGGAAGCATTTGATATGAATAAAAAATATCCGGTTCTGATGTATGTTTATGGAGGTCCAGGTTCGCAGAATGTACTTAACAGCTGGGGTGGAACGCGTGACTTCTGGCATCAGCATCTGGCTGCGGAAGGATATATTGTGGTAAGTGTTGATAATAGAGGGACCGGTGCTCGTGGAAGGGATTTTAAACATGCCACTTATGCCAATTTGGGCAAAATTGAAACAGAAGATCAGATAGCGGGAGCAGAATATCTGTCAGACCTTCCATATGTAGATGCTTCCAGAATCGGCATTTGGGGTTGGTCATATGGGGGTTATATGTCCTCTCTTACATTGATGAAAGGAAATGAGGTGTTCAAAACCGCTATAGCTGTTGCTCCTGTGACCACGTGGAGGTACTACGACACCATCTATACCGAGCGGTACCTACAGACTCCGCAGATGAATGCCTCAGGATATGATGATAATAGCCCCATAACCCATGTGGATAAGTTGAAGGGGAATTTTCTGTTGATCCATGGAACCGGAGATGACAATGTGCATTTTCAAAATTCTGTAGATCTGGCGGCAGCGCTTATTGATGCTGATAAACAGTTTGAAACCATGTATTATCCCAATAAGGCCCACAGTATCAGAGGGGGCAATACAACTTGGCATCTTTATTCCCTAATGACTGATTTCCTGAAGAGAAAATTATAAGTTATAACTTTTGGAATGATGCAGGCTGAGAAAAAAACTTTCTTTCCCAGGAGAAATCATTTTTGAAGTTATGGTTTAATTAACTATCTTATTTTGCGGATAAACCTATAAATGATTTCTTATGAAAGAGAGAATAAATACTTCGATACAATCCATAAGTCTAACCATGGTTGTGGCAGGATTTGCTTGGGTGGTTTGGTCGGGAGATACCACCATGCGCGAAATGTTGACTTACTTGATAATCCTCGTTACTATAATAGAGATAGGCGGGATTTCTTTAGTTGCTAAAACTTATCCTGAAAGCCACACCCATTTTAAATTAGGGATCATTGCGAGTCTTTTGATTATGTTGGGAATCAAAACGATGCTTCCGGCGATGTTTATCCCTTTGACCATCACTGTTTTTGCGGTTAATTTTTTATTCAATTTTTATACTAACACCAAACGACGCAAAGGAGCTTTTAAAAAGAAGACGGGGAAGAAATTCACCTTAAAATGATTGGGGGAAATCCCATAAGCGGCACATTATTTGAAATTATTGAGGAAGTTAAAACGTTACTCCCTCATGAAAAAAATTGTATTAATACTTCTTTTGCTTTTTCCCATTTCCTTGTTTGCTCAGGCAAAGCTTGAAAAACTGATAACTGAAAGAGAGTCCCTACACCAACAATGGCAGGCTTCTGAAAGCAAAAAATCGGGTATATTCGGCAATAGGACCAAGAAAGACATGGTAGAAACCAATAATTGGATGGAACGGATCATTCAAAAGGACAATCAGATAATGGATGAACTTAGGATGCTGAGTGACATTGAAAAAACCGAAATCACCTATGAAAAAAACGATTATAAATTTATTTCCCAAAAACAAGAGCGTGAAATCCATCAGTTAAAAAGAGCATTGGCTGAAAAAGATGAAATGGTAGTTGAAAAAAAATCCGAGAGGAGGACTTTTGAATGGACAACTGTAATTTTTTTCCTGAGTACTATAGTTTTGGGATACCTATATTATCGTAAAATAAATTTATTTGTTTAGAATATTAAAGAATTAAAAGGTAAACCGGGGAATGAAATTTCGGTTTTCCTCAGGAACTGCTTTTCAATCTTGCTACCGGTGTACTTCCCCCTTTGGTTTTATCATTGATTTTTACCAGAATCTCTGAATCCAGGGGAAGGAAAACATCAACCCTTGATCCGAATTTGATAAACCCGAATTCTCCACCCTGAACCATCGGCGAACCTTCCTTTACGTACCATTTTATCCTTCTTGCTGCTGCACCTGCTATCTGCCTAACCAGCAGTTTGACACCTGCGGTATTCTTGATTACCAAAGTTGTTCTTTCGTTTTCCAGGCTAGATTTTGGATGCCACGCAACCAAATACTTTCCGGGATGATACTTAAAATATTCCAGAACACCGGAAATAGGCGATCTGTTGACATGAACATTTATAGGAGACATAAAAATTGATATCTGCATCCTTCTGTCCTTGAGATATTCGTTTTCAATAGCTTCTTCGATGACTACCACCCTGCCATCAGCAGGAGCATAAACCAAAGTTTCGTCGGATGGAAGTGCGAGAAACGGATTTCTAAAAAATTGCAATACCAATAAATAAACGATTACGCTGGCCAGCAAAACCAAGTTCAACAGGACATTCCGATCAGGATAGTATTGATGCAGAAGTACGTTGACTACAACTAAAATGATCAATAAAACAAACAGGATGGTTCTTCCTTCTTTATGAATAGTCATAAGCTCATGAAAATTAAAAGGGATGTGAAAGATTGCTTTCACACCCTAAATATAATAAACTTTCTTTTGAGGAAAATCAGAACCCTCCTCGGTAAGTATAGGTTTTTGCTACCTTATCGATGGCTACTATATAAGCAGCTATTCGCATTGGTACATCGTATTTAACCGCTGCTTCATAAACGTGATCAAAAGCATCTTTCATAATCCTGTCAGACCTTCTGTTTACCCGCTCTGCAGTCCATTTATAACCTAGTCTGTTTTGCACCCATTCAAAATAAGAAACTGTAACTCCACCTGCATTGGCGAGAATATCAGGTACGGCCATGATTCCTTTTTCATTAATGATGGCATCCGCTTTTGCTGAAGTCGGTCCGTTTGCACCTTCCACAATCAGTTTCGCCTTTATGTTATTAACGTTGTGAATGGTAATGACATCTTCAACAGCTGCCGGTACCAACACATCCACATCAAGTTCCAAAATTTCATTGGCGTCTATTAGTTTTTCGGCTCCTCCAAAACCTTCCAATGTTCCTTGGTTTCCTTCTCTATAATGAATCGCCTCCTGGATATTGATTCCTCCACTGTTGTAGTAGGCTCCTGAAATATCTGATATGGAAACAATCTTTAAACCACGCTCTTCCAAAAGCAGAGAGGCCCATGAACCAACATTCCCAAATCCCTGCACTGCGCAAGTTGCCTGAAAGGGATTGATTTTTAATTTTTGCATTGCCGCCAGGGCGGTAACCATAACTCCTCTTCCGGTTGCTTCTGTTCTACCCAATGAACCTCCCAACACCAATGGCTTGCCGGTAACGACAGCATTGACTGTCATCCCGTGTGCTTTGGAATATTCATCCATTAGCCAAGCCATCTCCCGGGGCCCTGTACCCATATCGGGGGCAGGAATATCTTTATCGGGACCAAAAACGTCGATCATAGCTAATGTATATGCTCTGACCAGACGCTCGATTTCACCTTTGGACATTTCCCTGGGGTTACATTTAACGCCTCCTTTTCCTCCTCCAAAAGGAATATCTACCACGGCACATTTCCAAGTCATCCAAGCAGCCAGTGCCCGGACTTCATCTAAATGTACATCGGGTGCAAATCTTATCCCGCCTTTTGCAGGTCCCAGTATGTTAGAATGAATGACACGGATTCCTTCAAACACCTGGATTCTTCCATTATCCATGGTGATTGGAAGTGAGACAATAACTTGTTTGGCGGGATTTTTAAGTACGTTGTAAACCTCGTCAGAAAGACCTAGTTTTTTGGCTGCCAGGTTAAACCTTTCCATCATTGACTCCAAAGGATTTTCTTTGTCCTTAATTGGAGCCGGTTCAATATAAGCCATATTGGGGTTTGTTTTAGTTGATCAATTCTTGTACAATATTAAGCAGATTTTTAATATCCTATAGGCAATTTTAAAAGATTTTCAAAAATCCTGCTATAAATGGGGCTGATAATAGCAATCCGTCAAAACGGTCCATAAATCCACCATGACCGGGAAGCCCTTTTCCTGAGTCCTTGATCTCGATACTTCGCTTAAAAAGAGATTCAATAAGATCGCCGTATGTTCCGGCTATTATTATAATAGTGGTAATTACCATCCATTGCCATTGAGCCAAAGAACTAAAATAACCTGATAAGATGTAGGCTACGAGATAGGCTGTTGCTGCACCTCCCAGGAATCCTTCCCAGGATTTTTTTGGAGAAATCCTTTCAAATAATTTAGTCTTTCCAAATCTGGTTCCTGCAAAATATGCACCGGAATCACTAGCCCATAGGATCAACAGTGATCCGATGATTACTTCATAATGGAATGATCCATCAACAGCAAAAGCTGCCACATTTAGTAACGCAAAAGGGACAGCCACATAGAATATTCCCAAAAACGTATAGGCCACTCCGGTAAACGGTTTTTTATCCGATTTCCGATAAAGTTTTATAAAGAAAACCATGGAGACCACCGGGAATATGAGGAAATAAAATTTATCTCCAAGATGACCGATTTCTATCATAAAGGAGAGTGCAAAAATGAGAATTCCCAAAAATGTTCCGAAGCTTTTGAGGGGAAGCATGCCATCAAGTCCTGAAAGTTTATAAAATTCCATCTGGGAAAACCCCAGAATCAACCCAAAAATCCCGAAATAAAACCACTCACTGTAATATGAACCAACCACAATTACAGTGGCTCCGAATAGTGCTGTGATTATGCGTTGTCCTAAATTACTGTAATTGTTAATATTAAAACGTGATCTCATTCTCGATGATATTAACGGCTTTTGACGCCGCTTCTTTCGGTACCATAACTTCATACTGTCCATGTATTTGATAAATAGAGTCTTTTTTGTTGAGTACCACTGCTTCGATTTCAAACCCTTCCAATACTCCTTTCACGATCTCCGCTCTTACGGGAGACCCGGTTTCAAACACTTTTTTCCAGTTCCCCATCTGATTCTATCTGTTGGTTTTTTTGTTTAAAGATTCTCATTCCTAATATTAAAATTACTAATCCCAACAATGCAAAGGGAATAGAAACCTGATCCGTTTCTTCCATATTGAAGTTAACTTTACCTAATTTATTCAAATAAACCAAAACTACTGTGAAAGCATTATTTAAAACATGAGCAATAATCGGATAAAGAAGGCTTCCTGAAAAATAGTATAAATACCCAAAAATGGCTCCCAACACCATCCGAGGTAATAAACCATAAAACTGAAAGTGGATGGCTGAAAATATAAATGCCGTTAACCAAATGCCCAGATGCGCATTGTTGGTGTATTGGTGAAGTTTGGGTTGCAGGATCCCTCGGAAAAGTAGCTCTTCTCCTAAGCCTGCTAAAATACCAATGACCAGAAGGCCCATCATAAATTCGCCGACTGTTTCAAAATCCGTGAGATAAAGTGTCATCTCCATCAGCTGATCTTCCTTGTTGCGGAGCATCTGTTCAAAGCTGTTTAAACTATCAGGAAAGGTAAAGTTGACATTCCAATCAATTAGCAGCGCATTGAAAAGAATTCCGCCCACCATGATCAGTACTGTTAATCCCAAACCGATGAAATTAAAATTGTTTACCTGATGTTTCCATTCAAAACTCGCTTTGTCAACAAATTTGGCGATTACTAGTGCTGCAATAAAGAACCCCAATCCGGCTCCCAAACCCTGAATGAAAAGAAAAGCCATTCGCCCGTTTGGATGATCACTCTCTCCTGTAATCAGAGAAAGGATGTCACCTATCGGGATTCCGAAAATAGGTGGAATCAAAAATAAACCTATGCCTTGTAAGACGATTAAGACACCAATGGTGATGAGCGTGATCACAACTAAAGACAAAAGCCAATTACTTTTTGAGGCAATTGGGGATTGTGTTTTATAAATCTCCATAATTGGGGTAAATTTACACGAAAATTAGAATTCAGTAGTGGTAAAGATAGGAAACTTGGAATTGGGGCCATTCCCCATGTTGCTTGCCCCGATGGAGGATGTGAGTGATCCGCCCTTTAGAGCAGTCTGTAAAGACAACGGAGCAGATCTGATGTATACAGAATTTATCAGCTCGGAAGGACTCATCCGTGATGCTGCAAAATCTGTCCAGAAGCTGGATATATTTGAGTATGAGAGACCCATCGGCATTCAGATATTCGGTAATGAAATTGAATCCATGCGGGAGGCTGCCGCCATCGTGGAGGCAGCGGGGCCGGATATTCTGGATATCAATTATGGCTGCCCGGTCAACAAAGTTGCCTGCAAAGGGGCGGGAGCCGGGATTTTGTTGGATATTGACAAGATGGTTTCTATGACTGCCGAGATAGTAAAAGCGGTAAATATTCCCGTAACAGTCAAAACCCGACTAGGCTGGTCCCACGATAGTATCAGAATAGTGGAGGTAGCAGAAAGGCTTCAGGATGTGGGAATACAGGCAATCAGCATTCACGCCAGGACTAGGCAGCAGATGTATAAAGGAGAAGCAGACTGGTCATATCTCAACAAAGTAAAAGAAAACCCGAGACTTCTTATTCCTGTATTTGGAAACGGTGATATTGATAGCCCCGAAAAAGCTAAAGAATACAGAGAAAAGTATAATGTTGACGGAATGATGATCGGTAGGGCAGCGATTGGATACCCATGGATCTTCAATGAAATCAAGTATTATTTCAATACCGGCGAAATGCTCCCAAAACCTGATCTATATGAAAGAATCAGAGTCACAAAAAAGCATCTTGATTTTTCAGTAAGCTGGAAAGGTGAAAAGCAGGGTATTTTAGAAATGAGAAGACATTATACAAATTACTTCAGAGGCATGCCCAACTTCAAACCTTTCAGAACTGAGATGGTTACAGCCGATACTTATGAACAAGTTTGTGCGCTTTTGGATCAGGTGGCAGAAGTCTATGCGGAATATGAATTTTCAGAAGTGAAGTAGGAAGTGCGGGATGATATTCCAGTAGGTCATTAGACAGCCCAAGTGGCAGGAAGCTGTTTTCTGGAATGACTATCTGGTTGATCAATACCGTAATAATCCCACTAACATACTCCCCTAAAAACCTAAACTCACCTTATTTATTTTTCCCCACCAATTATCCATCAAATGCTAACTATGACAAAAGATTTGCAGCAGGAAAGCGCTTTGAAAGCTTGGGGTTTTCTGATTGTTTTGGCTATTATTTGGGGAAGTTCCTTCATTTTGATTAAGAGGGGATTGGAAGTTTATTCACCCGGGGAGGTTGGCGCTTTCAGAATTGTAATGGCAGGAATGGTATTGTTGCCACTTTCTTTGCCAAGATTAAAAGGTCTGAACAAACGTCAGGTAAAGAATTTGATCATTGTGGGCTTGGTGGGAAGCTTTATTCCCGCCTTTCTTTTTGCCAAAGCCCAAACCCAGCTCAGCAGCTCACTCACCGGCGTTTTCAACGCAATGACACCGATGTTTGTGGTCGTGATCGGCGCTCTTTTTTTCAACAGTAGAATAACCCGAAGGAACACAATAGGACTCATTATCGCTTTTATTGGTGTAGTGATTTTATTGATGGTAAAGGATGGAACAGGCCTGGATATTTTTGGTGGGATCAATGCCTATGCCTTTTTTGTTCTTTTGGCCTGCGCTTGCTATGGGGTAAACCTGAATATCATCAAATACCGTTTTGTGGCTTTAAAACCTGTAGCGATTACAGCTATTTCGTTGTTGATGGTACTTCCTGCCGCCTTGATTTATCTTTTCGCCTTTACCCGATTTTCTTTCAAGCTTGTCCATGTTGAAGGTGCCGTAGCAGCAGCTGGATATATTGTACTTTTGGGGGTTTTGGGTACCGCCATAGCATTGATTTTATTCAATATAATGGTCAAAGTAGCCACTCCTGTTTTTGCCAGCTCCGTCACATATTTAATTCCCATCGTGGCGATCATGTGGGGATTATGGGATGGTGAAGTTTTGTTGCTTGGCCACTATCTGGGAATAGTAGCCGTTATTTTTGGAGTATGGATCGGGAACAAAAGATGATTTAGGGACTTAAGCCTAAGAATTTCCGGTTGAAGCTATGAAAAATAATTTGGTAGAATAGGAGTTTTTTACTTTACTCACTCACCCTTCAATCGATTCCTCCAAGAAAAAGCCAACATCGGAAGTTGTTGATAACTGTTGACACCGGCTTTTACTCCTTGGGTTTTCAGAAACAAATCATTTGACCTTCTGCTGATTTCAAGGCTGTAGGGCTTGATTGTCTTGTTGTTTTTTTGTAGGGAGAGTAAATCGTTTTTGATACCCGATGGAATAGTCTTGTAAAAGTGGGAGTAAAGTTCCTTGGACATCCGGTACAAATCGTTCATCTGATATCGAAATAAACGCAATTGTCCGGAATATTGTAGCAGGGGATCATCACTGTTGGAACAGATCACCCACCCGATAAAATTAGCTTCCCCTTCATCAGTAACCCCATAGCTGTGAGCCATTTCATGAGCCACTGTAAACGGTTTTTCCAATGCATGCAGGGTCGGGTCAATATAACTCTCACCGGTAAAAGGAAAGTATATGCCCAATATCCCCATCTTCCGCATAAATCCCCTGGGATAAAATTGTTTGGTGCGGGGTTCACCTGTAAAGTTCAATCCTAACAGGTAAAGGTTTTCCCGCATATTGCTTCGCACAAGCTTCTCCAGTTCGTTGTAATCAATGATCCTTTCAATTGCTAAAGTGTCATCTTTAATATTGTATCGCAGCTGGTTGAGGATATTTCGGGTAAGTTCTATTTCTTGGATGAGTTGTTCCTCATTTAGCGGAATGGGTTTCATGCCCAATTGCTGAAACATGGGAACCCGGTGATAATTGTAACCCCATAAAACAAGAAAAAAGAAAATCAGACCCCCTAAATAATTTAACAGCGCGCGGACAGAATAACCTAACTTGGTTTTCCATCCGTTTTTTTTCCTGATGTAATAAATGAATATACCAATAAAAACAAAAATAGAGGCTACAAATATGTAAACAGTTGCAAACGGGAGCAAAGAAATTGTCTTGTCTATCAGATTCCTTACCCCTGGAAAAAACGTCCGGGAGTATAGGGTTTCCGTTCTTTCCGGGTTGTTAATAGCAAAATGCCTGATCACAATGCTGATCAGGCCAAGAATTGCCCACGTCCAATTTCCTCTAAACATTTAAATTATTACCTATACTCCCTCTGCTTCAACTGATTTAACGTCCGGTAACATTCTGGTCAATAAATTCTCTATACCGGCTTTCAAAGTTACCGTGCTGGATGGACATCCGGAACAGGAACCCTGTAGCTGCACCTTGACTACTCCGTCCACAAAGCTGTGGAATACAATGGCTCCACCATCCTGCTCCACAGCAGGTCTGATGTACTCATCCAGAATACCTTTGATTTTTTTGACAGTTTCAGAATCATTTTCATCAAAAAGCGGATCCTTTTCAAAAGTCACATCTACGGCAGGTTTTCCGGATTCCAGGTAATTTTTAATATGGTTTCGGACAATGTCCTGAATTTCTATCCATTCTACATCCTGCTTTTTTGTTACAGTAACAAAATTGAAGGCAATAAAGACGCGGTCCACTGCTGCAAAGTTAAATAACTCAAATGCCAATGGGGAATTTTCTGTACTGGATTGGTCAGGATAATCAAAGCTTACACCTTCCTCGGCCAACATAAAATTAACCACAAACTTCAGAGAGTTGGGATTGGGATTGGCTTCCATGTAAATATGCACGGGTCTTTTCTCTGCTTGAATCATGATTTTAGATTAATGGTGATCTATGAGTTTATTAACAGCTTTCCCTATGTTAAGTTCCGAAAAACATCATTTTTACCATTTAGGTTTTATGATTTGGAAAAGGTAGCTGAGCGTGAGTTCTAGGTTGGTTGAATTCATGTCAAAAACCCTGTTTTGGGTTTCAGGTCTTCCGAATTCATAAGAAAACCTGAGATCAGCAGCCAAGGTGCTTTTGCCGAACAGTTTTGATAATCCGGCCCCTGCGGTAAGCCCATACATGATTTTACGGGTAGCATCTTCAGTATTGCCATAGGTGGGCAATAGATTGGGGCCCTCGTATTCTCTTTGTAAATCTTCCGCATTAAGAAGATATCCAAAATGGGGTCCGAGTTTGATGTGAAACCGACCGGTATTTCCAAAATAGAAGTTGGAAAGCATCGGTAGTTTAATATATTCCAAAGATGTTTTATTTTTCCTTCCCAAAGTATCGCTTTGGGAATATCCGATTTTAATATGCTGTAATTCGATTTGAATGCCGGCATTTTTTGTCAAAAACTGTTCAAATACAAAAGCGAAAGTAGGTTCAGCAATACCGGCCACTCTGATGGGTGGTCTTCCGGGTTGAGGCCGATAGGTATAATTGGATGCAGAATATCCCCCTCTTATGCCAATACTTGTCTGAGCTTCCGAAAAACTTGCTAATCCGCCCGTAAATCCAATTATTAATGCAAACACAATCCACTTCATGGCCAAAAATAAATAAATGATTCAGTATTCAGTGGAAATGTGAAATTCAATTACAGATTATTTTCCTGTCATGATCAAATACGAACCTTTTACCGGTTTTCCATCGATACCCATTCCTTCTATTACCACCATTTTAAGTTCTTCTGTATCATTGGTGTAAAATTCTATTTCCAGAATACCTGTTTGATCAGTGATCAGGTATGGATTCCAATAAAGAGTCGCCCGCTGATCCAAAGAAGGAGGGATTTCCTCCTCTTCATAATTCAGATTGTAAAAATCACTTGCAAAAGAAAAGCCATCGACCGTGAAGTTATTAGTCCAGGTGCAGGATTTATTAAAGAAGGATTCTCAGATGTATTTCCTTTCCTAAGATAGATGGCAATAATCCCTTTTATGAACTTACCGATAATTTGGTTGGTCTGAGAAAAAGCTTGGAATACCTTCTAAAATAAATCCACTGGCAGGAAAAACATCTTCATTTTTAGAACAATACTTTGGCAACGATAAATTTAGGAAAAAAATGGAACGGTTTCAAAAAGAAAAAGCACAAAAACCTTTGGTTCCTGTGCTTCTTCAAAGGAGAGCAAAATACTACTCTTTTTTCCCTTTTTTGATTTCGTCTATATCTTCTCTGTCCTTTAACTTCTTGTCCTCGACGTTTTTGTTAAGAAATTCATTCAGTTTGTCTATCGGAAAGGAACTCGAAATTTCACCAAAGGAATTGATATTCATTTTAAATCCATCGAGGTCAGAATGCACCTTGGGATTTTCCTCTTTTTTTGATTTTTTAGCCATGATTTTGGGGATTTATAATGCCAATCCGGTTAAGAGACTGTTTGCGCATAGTGTTCTAACTTACCGTCAATGTATCTAACGCAAAACCTATTCTTTTGATTAGTTCTTTTTTCCCGAGAATACTGAATACAGCCATCATGTCTGGCCCCACACCAACTCCTGTAATTGCCAACCTTACTGCCTGCATCACTTTTCCAAGTTTGATTTCGTGCTCAACGGCAGCTGATTCCAGAATGGATTTTGCTGTTTCCGGACTGAATTCTCCATCAAAGGAACCTAGTTTCTCCTGATAAGTTCCCAAGACTTTGACAGCATCCTCATTCCATTTCTTTGCAGCCAGTTCCTCATCAAAGGATGTTGGCGCTACTACCATGAATTTTCCTTCCAGCCACAAATCTGAAGGAAATGTAGCTCTTTCTTTTATGATATGAGCTATTTTTATTGCCTTTTCCAATTCAATGGAATGCCCCTCTTTTCCCATATCAGCCAAAAGATAGGCAGCCAGCGCTTCATCACTTTTAGCACGCAGGTATTGTTCGTTATACCATTGGGCTTTGTTGATATCGAACTTAGTGCCGGATTTGCCGATTCTTTCGATACTAAATGCATCCACCAATTCATCCAGAGAAAATATTTCCCGGTGATCCCCTGGATTCCAACCCAGAAAGGCTAAAAAGTTCAGGAAAGCATCAGGCATATATCCTGATTCTTTGAAACCCTGTAGGATATTCCCGCTTCCGGGATCTTTCCAGTTCAATGGGAAAATCGGAAATCCGTGTTTTTCTGCATCCCTTTTGGATAGTTTACCATTACCGTCAGGTTTCAGTAAAAGCGGAAGATGTGCAAACTGTGGCATGGTATCTTCCCAACCGAAATATTTATATAAAAGTACATGCAGAGGTGCGGAGGGCAGCCATTCTTCACCGCGGATGACATGGGTGATTTCCATTAAATGGTCATCAACGATATTTGCAAGATGATAAGTGGGCATCCCGTCGGATTTCATAAGCACTTTGTCATCCAGGGAATTAGAATGGACCATTACCCAGCCACGGATCATATCATTGAGACGGACTTCTTCTTTCCTTGGGATTTTGATCCGGATCACGTAGGGTTCTCCAGATGCCAGTTTTTCTTTTACCTCATCTTCGGGAAGCGTGAGGGAATTTTTCATCTGGGTTCTGGTAATGGAATTATATTGGGGAGAAACCACGCGAGCCGCTGTAAGTCTTTCTCTCATGGCATCAAGCTCTTCGGATGTGTCAAAGGCATAATATGCATGACCTTTTTCTATCAGATCCATAGCATATTGCATATACATAGGTTTTCTCTCCGATTGCCGGTAAGGACCACAGTCTCCGGGACTCCAGGGACTTTCATCCGGTGCAATGCCCAACCAGTCCAATGCATCTTTGATATATTCCTCAGCTCCCGGAACAAAGCGGTTCCGGTCGGTATCCTCGATCCTCAACAAGAATCTACCGTTGGTTTTTTTGGCAAAAAGATAATTGTAGAGGGCCGTGCGGACGCCTCCGATATGTAATGCTCCCGTAGGGGAGGGTGCGAATCTCACGCGAACTTCTCTACTCATAAATGATCTGTTCTGATTTTGAAAACTGAATAATCCAGGTGAAAATTTGCCGAATCAAGTTGCAAAGATAATAAATTGTTAGGGAAGGAATTAATAAAATGAAAGTTGCTGATCCGCATGGGGTAAAAACGGGGAATTCTCTGTTTTGTGGTAAATGCTTTCAGTTATGTCATTAATCAAGATATCCTCTTTCGCAAGTTTAAATTTTTTCAATACAACTTCTATCTTTTAAAATGCCTCCTTGGTAAAATAATATTAATTTGAAAAAACAAACCCACATCATTTGTTAAAACACTCATCAAAAATCGTTATTGATTGTGATAAAAAATACCTCCTTAAAGGGTCAGGGAACTCAGGTTGATATTTAACCTGATTGAAACATTCAATTCAAATTCTTTCAAAATAAAAAGGGAACCGAATCTGATTCCCTTTTTTAGGTGAAATTTATCAGGACTTCTTTGATCTGATTTTTTCTTTGATTTTGGCAGCTTTTCCCTGACGTCCTCTCAAGTAGAACAATCTGGCTCTTCTGACTTTACCTTCTCTCAGCAATTCGATTTTTTCGATGCTTGGTCCAAGGATCGGGAAAATCCTTTCCACTCCTATACCGCTTGAAATTTTCCTTACTGTAAAGGTTTCTCCGTTGGAGTTTACATTTTTTCTCTGGATGACAGTACCTTGAAACTGCTGAACACGTTCTTTGTTTCCTTCGGTAATTCTCACGTGAACATTGACCGTGTCACCGGCTTTAAAGGAAGGAAATTTATTCCTTACTTCTTTATATTCCGCCTCTACAAATTTTAGTAGTTCGCTCATAGCTGTATTATTTATGTGCTTATAGCCATTGCGCCTCCGCGCAATTATTGATGAATTCTGTATTTTTACGTTCTCTTTGTTATCGCCCTAAAGATCTGAACCTTCCAATAGGTCGGGTCTTCTTTCTCTAGTCCGGCGAACCGATGCTTCAAACTTCCAGTTGTCAATATGGGCTTGATGACCTGACAGCAGTATTTCCGGAACCTTCATGCCTTCAAACTCGGCAGGTCTGGTATATACCGGAGGTGCCAATAATCCATCTTGAAAGGAATCCGATAATGCGGAGGTCTCGTCATTGAGCACTCCCGGAATCAACCTGATAACGGCGTCCGCCACAACAGCAGCAGCCAATTCTCCTCCCGAAAGCACATAATCACCAATACTGATTTCCTTGGTGATGTATCTTTCGCGGATTCTTTCATCGACACCTTTATAGTGACCGCAAAGAATCAGAATATTACCTTTCAGAGACAGGGCATTAGCCATTTTCTGATCGAAGGTTTCTCCGTCGGGGGTCATGTAAATGATCTCATCATAATGCCTTTCGCTTTTCAGTGCATCAATGCACCTCGCAATAGGTCCCATCATCATGACCATTCCTGCACCTCCTCCAAAAGCATAGTCATCGACCTGCTTTTGTTTGCCTATGGCATAATCCCTTAGATTGTGGACCCTGACTTGGGCTATACCTTTATTTTCGGCTCTTTTAAGAATCGAATGTGAAAAAGGACTTTCCAATAATCCGGGAACCACGGAGATAATGTCAATGCGCATGGATCAATCCTCCAAATAGATGTCAAGCAATCCTTCGGGCAATTGGCAGTAAACTTTTTTTGCCGCCTTGTCGACCTTCTCGATAATGCCGTCCTGTATGGGTATCAGCACTTCTTTACCTTTATGGTCAACACCCATCAAATCCTGGGTTTGAAGGTCATATATAACCTTTACCTCTCCAATGTCTCCAAGATTTTTATCCGAAACCTTGTATCCAATCAATTCATGGAAATAATACTGATCCGCTTCCAGGTCAGGCAGTACATTCAGCGGGAGGAACAATGCCGACCCAACCAGTGTATTTGCCTCATCCATGGTGTTGTATTCCTCAAATTTCGCCAACACTTTGTTTCCAAACTGTAATTCAAAATGTTCGATGAATAATGGAACCAGTCGTGACTTTTGTTCGGTGAAGATATGTTCCAGATTTTGGTAGTCTTCCGGAAAATCCACATCAAGAATTACGGTCACCTCTCCATGAAGGCCATGAACTTTAGAAATGTAGCCGATTTGGAAACAGTTGTCCTTGTTCATGGGGAGTGTTTATTAATCTTTTTTCTCTTCGTCGTCGGCAGAAGCCTCTGGCGCTTCCTCTTTTGATTCAGCTTTTGGAGCTTCCTTAGCTTCAGGAGTTGATTCAGGTGCTTCCTCTTTCGATTCAGCCTTTGGAGCATCTTTAGCTTCAGGAGTTGATTCAGCAGTTTCCTCTTTAGATTCCGCCTTTGGAGCTTCTTTTGACTCAGCTGGTTTTTCTTCAGAAGAAGTTTTCGCAGCAGGCGCTTCAACTTCTGTTTTTGCTTCAGGAGCTTCTTCAGCCTGGGCTTCGGGAGTTTCTTCAACAGCAGGAGCAGCAGCGGCTTCCGCGGCGGCAACTTCAGCAGCGGCAGCAGCTTTCGCTTCGTCCTCCCTTGCTTTGATCACGTCAAGACGTGCCTGGTTTTTGGCTGCTTCAGCATCCAAGGCTTTCTTACGGGCATCACTTCTTTCCTGACCGATTTTATCAACTTTATCAGCTATGTTAGCTTCTTTGCTTTCAATCCAGCCCTGGAATTTCTCATCCGCCTGCTCTTGGGAAATGGCCCCTTTCAATACACCGATCTGAAGGTGTTTTTTCAACATTACTCCTCTGTAAGAAAGCATCGCTTTTACAGTATCTGTAGGTTGAGCTCCGTTCAACAACCATTTAAGAGCGCGCTCATTGTTGATGTTGATGGATGCAGGGTTATGGTTGGGATTATAGGTCCCGATTTTTTCGATAAAGCGTCCATCGCGTGGAGCCCTTTCATCAGCTACTACTACGTCATAGATGGCTAATTTTTTTCTGCCTCTACGCGCTAATCTGATTTTTACTGCCATATATTATTGATTTTTAGTGAATTGATGGATCTCGTCCATCTCATTTTTTGGACTGCAAAGATATGGTTTTTTGCTTGAAAAGAACAACTTGGTTGCAAATATTTGTGGAATAGCAGATTTATGACTTAAATTGCAGCCTGAATAAAGTTCCCAAGCTAAACTTGCTTAGACAAAATTTCAAATTGGGTTTTTTTGCACTTTCTCAATCAGGAACAGTCCCGTAGTTCAACGGATAGAATAGTTGTTTCCTAAACAATAGATCTAGGTTCGATTCCTAGCGGGACTACAAAAAACCCGTTTTACAATGAGTAGAACGGGTTTTTCATTTTAATGGGGCACTATTGGGGATCTAGGCTGAAATAATCAAGAAGGTCATTATAAGGTCATCCCGAAAGGCTTGAAGCTTTGCCAATAACTAATGTCAGATATTTGATTTAGGTTTCAATTTATCCCATATCTCCAAGTCTTATTGATATACTGAAATCTGAAAATTCATTAGAATGTAATCTCCAGGTGAATCTGCTACCATTTTTAGAAATAAAAATTACCCAATCAAATTTTTTTTAATCACGTTTTCAAGAGCTATTTATCTATAAAAACATGAAATTACTATTTTATGCGTGGGTGACTTTTTTTGAATAAAATAATTATCTTCACAAAAATGTAAATATTCAAATAGATAATTTACCCATAATTCACTTTCCCATCCATGATCCTATTAATAGAGCAGGAGCGGGTAAAAACAGAAGGGTCTATAATTATTTATATAAATGATTGAAAAGTAGTTGAGTGGGATTTATTTCCTGATTAACTCATATAAAATAATTACCCTGATGCCGTTCTCATTCATTCACAAAAGCTAAATGATACCCATAGGAAGTTCCATGGGCATTTCTGTTTTCAAGATGAAGGCTTTCAAAAAATAAAATAACATGAAGGTTTCCTCAAATACAGTATTAGATATCATGTCGGGTATAAGGCCCACTTTCCAAAGAATTGGCGCTTACAACACAGGGCAGAAAGAAGCTCCCTTCAGATCTGAACTCTACAGCTCTGATCAGATGGATCGGCATGGAAAGATTTTGGCACAATCGCATACCCTATTGCAAAAAACCTCCCCTGATATACTACTTAAAAGGTTGGGAGACAATGACAAAACTTTGTTGGATGTGCGGAATCTATTGGTAGAAAGAATCAAAACAGGAAAAACAATTTCACCCGGAGCTGAGTGGCTACTGGATAATTTTTATCTCATTGAGGAGCAGGTAGTCATTGCACGAAAGCACCTTCCAAAAGGATATAGTGAGGATTTACCCTACTTGGCAGATGGAAATTCCGCAAAAATGCCAAGGGTCTATGATATTGTGCTGGAAATCATTTCACACAGTGATGGAAGGGTTGATATTAAAGGACTTACCAGTTTTATTGCTGCTTATCAAACACATACCATACTCACTTTAGGAGAGTTATGGGCCATTCCGATCATGTTGAGGTTGGCTGTCATAGAGAATCTCAGAAGGGTTTCGGCAGAGATAGCTTTGGACATGATAGATGATACGCTGGCTGATTATTGGGCTGAGCGGATGATCACTACGCTAAAAGAAGAACCGGGAGACCTAATCCTGACCATTGCTGATATGGCCAGGGAAAAGCCCGTACTGCAAAGTTCTTTTGTAGCGGGTTTTACGAGGAGGTTACAGGGAGAAGGACCTTCATTGGCATTACCCCTCAGCTGGATGGAGCAACAACTGACGAGGATGGGGACGAGCAGCAGTGAACTTGTTTTGCAGGAAAACCAAAAACAGGCAGCAAACCAGGTTTCTGTTCGTAACAGTATCGGAACACTCAGGTTACTTGGTTCTACTGATTGGAAGGAGTTTGTGGAAACCCTTAGCAGAGTAGATCAGATTCTAAGAAAAGATCCGGCTGGGATTTATTCTTACATGGATTTCTCTACAAGGGACCGATATCGGCATGTAGTGGAAGCCATTTCAAAAGCAAGTTCACTTGCCGAATTTGAAGTGGCGGAGAAGGTGATTGGATTGGCCGAAAAAGCAGTTGAATTAGACCAAAAACCTTTAAAAAAGCAGCATATCGGCTATTACTTAATCGATAAAGGACTGAAACAGTCAGAGGTAGCTGCTGGTATGCGCGCAAGTCTCAAACAAAATGTAGTGAAGAGCGCAGGCCGGAATACCGTATTCCTGTATTTGATTTCGGTAATTATTATTACGCTGGCTTTCGCTGCCGGCATGTGGTACATGGCTTACAGATTTGGAAATCTCCCTGATTGGATGCTGGTGGTGGTAGCCCTTTTATCAATTTCAGGATCAGCCCAATTAGGGGTTTCTTTTGTTAATTGGCTTTCTACCGTCATTGTACAACCCGAACTGCTTCCGAGAATGGATTACTGTAAAGGTATTCCTCCTGAGAACAGAACACTTGTGGTAATTCCTACCTTGCTCAGCAGCAAACCCTACATAGAAGAACTTGTGGAAGCATTGGAAATAAGGTTTTTGGCAAATAAAGAAGATCATCTCCATTATGGTTTGCTTACCGATTTCATGGATGCAGAATCGGAAATAATGCCGGAGGATCAAGGCTTATTGGAATCAGTTGTCAGCAAAATCGAAGATCTGAACCAAAAATATGAACGCCATGGTGACGAAATATTCTTTCTGTTTCACCGTCCAAGAACATGGAATCCCAAGGAAAAAAAATGGATGGGTTATGAACGAAAAAGGGGAAAATTATCAGCTTTAAATTCCTTGTTGCGAGATGTTGGAAAGGATGAATTTTCCATGGTTACCGGAAATCAAAGATTGTTGACCAATGTCAAATACGTTATTACGTTGGATTCGGACACTCAGCTTCCAAGAGATTCTGCTTGGAAACTAATTGGAACTATGGCTCATCCGCTCAATCAGCCAATATATAGTTCAGAAAAGAAAAGAGTAACTGAAGGGTACGGGATTCTGCAACCGAGAGTGGCAGCAAGTCTACCCAAGAAATCAACCAGCACTTTGTATTTACGGCTTTACGGTAATCTAACCGGAATAGATCCGTACACGAAAGTATCTTCAGATGTTTATCAGGATTTATTTGGGGAAGGCTCTTTTATTGGCAAAGGAATTTATGATGTCGATATTTTTGAAAAATCCGTCAAGGACAAATTTCAGGACAACAGGATTCTAAGCCATGATTTATTGGAAGGAGTTTACGCAAGGGCGGGATTATTAAGTGATGTGCTTTTGTATGAAGAAAATCCTTCAAAATATGGAAGTGATGTCCGACGTCGGCACCGTTGGATTAGAGGTGATTGGCAGATAGGCGCATGGATGCTTCCTTTTGTTTCAAATCCTCAGGGTAGGCTGACCAAAAACCCCCTTTCCACTTTGTCAAGGTGGAAAATAATGGACAATTTAAGAAGAAGTTTTTTGCCCGTTTCTTTGATATTGCTTTTACTGTTGGGTTGGTCCATACTTCCTTTCCCATGGTTTTGGACCTCAACTGTAACTATCATTATATTATTTGCTGTTATGGCTGCTGCAGGCTGGCAGTTGATTCATAAACCCAAAGACTTGGATTTCAGATCACATTTAACTGAAGTCGGCAGATCGGTACAGAGCATCATATTTCAGTTTATTTTTGGCATAGCGATTTTGCCATACGAAGCATACAACAATATTGACGCTGTTCTTCGCACCAATTGGCGCATGATAATCTCGGGTAAAAAATTATTGGAATGGACTCCTTCTGCTACTGCGTCTTCGGATTACCAAAATAATATCCTTTCTACTTACAGAGAGATGTGGATAGGGCCTTTACTTTCGACGGCCTGTGTTTTTTATTTTTTAGCGACAGATTTAGGAGCTTTTTTAGTCGCTTCTCCCATGCTTATTCTTTGGTTTTTAGCCCCGGCCCTTGCTTGGAAACTCAGTATTCCGGAGTCGGAAAAAGATATTATTTTACCTGATGAGCAGACATTGTTTCTGCACAAAACTGCTAGGAAAACCTGGTCCTTCTTTGAACAGTTTGTAAATGCGGAAGAGAACTTTCTACCCCCGGATAATTTTCAGGAGCATCCGGTAGAAGTCATTGCACATAGAACCTCTCCGACAAATATTGGGCTGGCTTTGTTGGCGAATCTTTCAGCATACGATTTCGGTTACATTTCAAGTAAAGCTCTGCTTAATAGATGTGATCAGACAATTTCTACTATGCTCAAAATGGATCGCTATAAAGGCCATTTTTACAATTGGTATGACACCCTGAGTTTGGATACATTAAGACCAAGATATGTTTCCACCGTTGACAGTGGCAATCTTGCCGGACATTTACTTACACTGAGACAAGGATTGTTGGGGATAAAAGGACATCCTGTTTTTTCTGTCCGTAATTTCGAAGGACTGAGAACCACTGTATCAATTCTTCAGGATGTTTATCAAGAAAATCCTGACCCACGGATTGAAAAAATAGCTGTCAAATTGGATCAGGCGATTGAAGAGGATAGCAGGTTTTTAAGTAAAGTGAAGCAACAGCTTGATGAGCTGTTGATTTTAAGCCAGGAATTATTAGAAGGCACATCGAAAAACGTTTTTGGATCTTATCAATGGAAAACCCGCTTTCATCATCAACTCAAAAATATAATAGAAGATCTTACCCAGCTTGTCCCATGGCTGGATTTATTAAACGATCCAGAGGCTTCCAGGCAATTTGAAATGCTTGATCATATTCCCTCGCTACGGGAAATAAAACAATTACATGACCGGTTTTTATTAATGGTAAGTGAAGAGCATGTAGGGAAACAGCTTCAAAATAAAGACTGGTTTAATAGGATAGAAACGTCATTGAAAGCTGGGGGAACCCAAGCCAATGAAAAAATATTGAATTTTGAGCAATTGGCTGAACACTGCGATACACTATGTGATATTTCCTACGAATTCTTATTTGATAAAACTAATAGCCTGTTGAGAATAGGTTATAATGTGGAAGACGAAAGAAAGGATGATGGGTATTATGATCTGCTTGCCTCTGAAGCCCGATTGGGAATTTTTGTTGCAATAGCTCAAGGTAAGCTGCCCCAGGAAAGTTGGTTTGCTTTGGGCAGGCTGCTGACAGATTCCGGTGGAAGCCCTATTTTGATTTCCTGGAGTGGTTCTATGTTTGAATATCTTATGCCTCAGCTTGTTATGCCCGCCTTTGAAAACACGCTGCTGTACCAAACCAACAAATCTACAGTAAAAAGACAAATCGAGTATGCAAAATTAAGGGGCGTTCCTTGGGGGATATCAGAATCCGGGTACAATAGGGTAGATGCCAATATGAACTATCAATACCGAGCCTTTGGAGTACCGGGCCTTGGTCTTAAGCGGGGATTGGAAGAGGATTTGGTCATAGCACCCTATGCTTCGATGTTGGCTTTGATGGTTTCTCCCCAGAAAGCTACTTCAAACCTTCAGTTATTATCAAAAGAGGGTTTTGAAGGTGAATTTGGGTTTTATGAAGCAATTGATTATAACAAAAGCCGTCAGGCCAGAGGATTTGATCATACTGTGGTCCAATCCTATATGGTGCATCATCAAGGTATGGGACTACTTTCTTTGGCTTATATATTGTTAAATAAGCCGATGCAGGAGCGGTTTTTATCCGAACTTCGTTTTCAGGCAACTTTATTATTGCTTCAGGAGCGTATTCCTAGGGCCACATTATTCTATGCACATATGGATGATCTTCCTGAAACACAGATTGCTCCCAAAGAGGTCAATTTGAGGGTTATTAACAAATCCAATACTCGGATTCCCGAAATACAGCTCTTAAGCAACGGTCGTTATCAGGTGATGGTGACCAATTCCGGAGGAGGTTATAGCAGATGGAAAGGCATTGCCCTTACCCGTTGGAGGGAGGATACCACTAAGGATGACAAGGGGATTTTTTGCTATATCAAGGATGTTGAAAGCGGACAATTTTGGTCGAATACCCATCATCCAACTATGGTGACGGCTATAGATTATCAAGTGGTGTTTTCTCAGGGGAATGTTGAATTTCGAAGACAAGATGCCGGTATTGAAACCAAAACAGAAATCGTTGTTTCACCGGAGGACGATACAGAGATGAGGAGAGTAAAGGTGATGAACCGGACAAAATCTGTAAAAGTTTTGGAAGTAACTAGCTATGCAGAAGTCGTGATGGCAACCCAGGCTTCGGATGAAGCCCATCCGGCCTTCAGTAATCTCTTTGTCCAGACTGAAATTATCCCTGAATACAGGTCAATTCTTTGTACCCGTAGGCCGCGATCTGAAGAAGACAATCCGCCATGGATGTTTCATTTGATGGAAGCACATGGGGCAAAGGTCGAAGACGTTTCTTTTGAAACCGACCGTCTTGAATTCATAGGAAGAGGAAAGACTATAGCAAGCCCTCAGGCTATGTCCATAGATGCACTTTCCGGTAAAGATGGCGCTGTGCTGGATCCTGTTTTATCCATTCGATATCGAATCAGTGTGAAGCCGGGGCAAACTGCTGTCATTGATCTGATCTATGGAATAAACGAAACTAGGGAAGGATGTGAGAATTTGATGCACAAATATCGGGACATACATCTCAAAAAGCGGGCATTTGAGCTTTCATGGACACATAGTCAGGTATTATTAAGACAAATAAATGCGTCTGAAGGAGATGCGCAGCTATATGATCGCTTAGCTGCATCTCTCATTTATGCCAATCCCGGAATGCGGGCACAGGCGACTGTGATTGAAAGCAATTTCAGAGGCCAATCGGGCCTGTGGAGCCATTCTGTTTCAGGCGATATTCCGATTCTCCTACTGCATATTCATGATCCTGAAAGTGTGGATTTAGTGAAGCAATTGGTCAAAGCCCATGCTTATTGGAGATTAAAAGGTCTGGCTGTTGATCTTGTCATCTGGAATGAGGATTACGGATCCTACCGACAGGAGTTACAGGAGCAGATTCAGGGATTGATCAGTACAGAATTAGCCAGTAATACGGTCTATGGAAAACCCGGTAGTATATTTGTAAAATCAGCCGACCAAATTTCCCCTGAAGACAGAAGTCTTTTTGGAAGTGTGGCCCGCATTATCATTCATGATAATAAAGGAACGCTTGCCGAGCAGGTAAACAGGCATTATGAAGATGGGATTATGCCTAAATTACTCCAGAGAAATCCTAGAGCAGCTGATCCCATACAATTGGAAACCATTTTACAGGATGACCTTTTGTTTTTTAATGGATTCGGAGGATTTACAGCCGACGGGTTGGCATATAAAATTGTTACTGAAAAAAACAAATCTACTCCTGCACCTTGGTCCAATATCCTGGCCAATCCGGATTTCGGTTCTGTTGTTTCAGAAAGCGGGTCCGCCTACTCTTGGGCAATAAATGCACATGAATACAGGATCACTCCGTGGAATAACGATCCGATCTGCGATATTGGAGGCGAAGCTTTTTATCTTAGAGATGAAGAAACTGGTACTTTTTGGTCTCCAATGCCATTTCCGGCGAAAGGCAACTCCAGGTATATCACAACTCATGGTTTTGGGTATTCATCTTTTGATCATATAGAAAGTGGTATTGAATCACACGTGGTTACCTTTGTGGACAAGGATTCTCCTATAAAATTTATTGTTCTGGAGTTAAAAAACCGGTCTGGAAGAGAGCGTAAGATTTCTGCTGCCGGGTTTATCGAGCTGATTTTGGGAGATGTACGATCCAAAACAAATATGCACGTTATATCGCGGTATGATCAGGATACCGGTGCGTTGTTGTTTACAAACAGGTACAATTCCGCATTTGGGGATAGGGTTACTTTTTTCAAAGTAGATGGTGCAAATCTGAGTTATACTACCGATAGAACTGAGTTTATCGGACGGAACAGAAGCCTGAAAGATCCCGCGGCACTTTATCGCACAAAGCTTTCCGGAAAGAGTGGTGCAGGGATGGATACTTGTGCAGCTTTACAGGTGAAATTTGATTTGCTGGACGGGGAAGAGAAAATAATCGTTTTTCGGATGGGGAATGAGGAAAACATTCAGAAAACGCAGGCATTGATCAGGAAATTCGGAACTATAGATGATGTTTGGAACTCACTCATTCAGGTACAGCAATATTGGAAAGAAGTTTTAGGTGCGGTTCAGGTGGAGACTCCTAATCAGTCTCTTAATATTTTAGCAAATGGTTGGTTGATGTATCAAACGATAGCTTGTCGGATTTTTGCCCGGAGTGGATTTTATCAATCCGGAGGGGCTTTTGGGTTTAGGGATCAGCTACAGGATGTGTTGGCAGTTTTGAATACCCAACCCGATCTCACTAGAAATCAAATATTGTTAAGTGCATCAAGACAGTTTGTGGAGGGTGATGTACAGCATTGGTGGCATCCTCCGGAGGGTAGAGGTGTCCGAACACGCTGCTCTGATGACATGCTTTGGCTACCTTTTGTGGTTTCCAGATATATTGCTGCCACAGGAGATAAGGATATATTGAATGAAACAGTTGGTTTCCTGGAAAGCAGGCCACTTTATCAGGAGGAGGAATCCTTCTATGATTTGCCTGCTAGCGGAAACTTTTCTGCATCTTTATATGAGCACTGTGTAAGAGCTATCAAGCATAGCCTTCATTTTGGGGAACATGGTTTGCCCTTTATTGGCTCAGGTGATTGGAACGATGGGATGGACCGGGTGGGTATCAAAGGTAAAGGAGAAAGTGTCTGGCTGGGATTTTTTCTTTATGATGTTTTGGAAAGGTTTAATCCTGTAGCAATCGAATATGGTGATAGGCAATTTGCTGATGACTGCAAAAAGGCAGCACATAGGCTACAATTAAATTTAGAAGACGGAGGCTGGGATCGCGAGTGGTACCGACGGGCTTATTTTGATGATGGCAGTCCTCTAGGGTCAAAAGAAAACGAGGAATGCAGGATTGATGCCATTGCGCAAAGCTGGTCTGTGCTCTCGGGAGCAGGAAGCAAAGAGCGCCAGCTGAGGGCAATGGATTCTCTGAATCAAAACCTTGTGAGGAGAGACTTGAATTTAATTCAGCTGTTGGATCCGCCATTCAACGAAAAAGGTCCCAATCCGGGTTATATCAGAGGATATGTCCCCGGCGTCAGAGAAAACGGCGGGCAGTATTCGCATGCAGCGATCTGGACTCTGATGGCTTTTGCACAATTGAAGGACAGGGAAAAGGTATGGGAATTGTTCACCATGATCCAGCCGATAAACCATGCATCGGATTCAGGGAAAAGTCAGGTTTATAAAGTGGAACCCTATGTGATGGCAGCAGATGTATATGCAAATATTTCACATAAAGGGAGAGGTGGATGGACTTGGTATACCGGGTCATCAGGCTGGATGTACCAGTTTATCACAAACTCGTTAATAGGTCTGAATTTACAAAAAGACCACTTACAGTTCAATCCTTGTTTTCCGCTGGATTGGCCTTCTGTTACCGTACATTACCGCTTTGGTCAATCAACTTATAAAATCACTGTTTTTCAGGTGATATGGGAAGGAGATTCGTGGTGGGAAATAGGGGATATTCAAGGTGAGGGCAATAGAATCCCTTTGACTGATGATGGGCAGCATCATGATGCTCAAGTCCATGTCCACGTTTAAATCAAACGTTTGAGCAGAATTATATAAAGTCCAAAAATAATTGAATTTTATTTTTGATTTGCCTCATTCCTGTTTCTCCTGAAAGAGAAATGATAAAAGAAGATGTATATCCGCTATTCTGCCAGTAGCAATTGTTTTCCTAGGAAATGGGCTGGAAGACCGAAGACCGAAGTCGGAAGAAGCCACCAATCTAGATTTTGGCCTAGGATCTGCTGTGTTTTGGCATTCACTTTCAATTATGCAACAAAAATAAAAAAATAAAAATGAGAAACACCACCTACCAATTTGGCAAGTGGTGTGCTGAGGTTAATCCATTAATCGAATTTACGATCATATCGTAGATTGTGTCAAATTTATTTTAACCCTTCAAATAGGTCAACCGGATCGTTCCGGATACCTTTCCCATGGGAGTTTTGGTTGATACTTGGTGGATTGTGATCATTTTGGTATCGGTAACTTCCTCGATTTGGTATTCCGTTGCGTTCCCATTTTGATCATTCATAATCAGCATCATTCCATCCAAGCTCCATTTTCCTTCTCCATTCAGGGTGCCGCCGGGATCAATAATTTGGTAGGTTTTACTTTGGTTCAGTGTAAGTTTACTTTCCAAATGGAGGTTTTTACCCCCCTCGACCATTTCCTTTAAATTCGTGCCTTCAATTAAGGTGAATTCAAAATCTGCTCCTACCCAGGTTCCTGTTACCTTTTCTACAGGATCTGCCATATTCCAGGACAATATGCCAAGCATCAATACCAATAGAGGCATTCCAATAAGATACCTCCACTTTGCTACATTTGTTGATTTGCGTTTGTTCATCATAACGATTCGGTTTTTGATTTGAAATTGATTAAAACTATGATAAAAAGGATGGTGTGGATGTTTGGTTAAATTATCCACCAAAAGCCTGCAATAGGTTTTTAAGGCCGTTTGTTGGAAATTATATCGCCGAAGGCATTAAATCCATATATTTCGCGAAGTATATATCTTTTAATATCGCCGAAGGCACTATATCAATTTATATCGCAAAGCATATATCATTAAATTATTCTGATTTAAGGGAATTGACGGGATTATCAGATGCTGCTTTATAGGATTGGATGGCAACAGTCAGCCATGCTATCAATATGGCAATGGTTGCGGTAAGGAAGAAAAACCCTACCTGCATTTGGACCTTATTGGCAAACTGCTCCAGCCATGAACCCATTATATAATATCCTATTGGCAATGCCAGTAAAATCGCAATGATAACAGGCTTTAGAAAATCCTTGGTCAATTGGTGCACTATTGAAAAGGAACTTGCACCCATTACTTTTCGGATTCCGATTTCCTTTCTCCTGCCTTCTGCCATAAATATCGACAAACCCAGCAAACCTAGACTTGAAATCACTAATGTCAACAAAGCGAACAATCCCAACAGGTTGCTCAACCTGGCCTCCCTATCGTATTGTTTGATCAGGCTGTCTTCCAAAACTGTGTGTTCAAATGGAATTGTTGGGTTGATTTCTTTCCATTTGTCAGACAAGGCTGCCGCTACTTGAGCAATGTCTTCGGTATTGATTTTGACCAAAAGGTGGGAACTGTTATCGGAATTACCATTTTGAACCGGAGCATAGACGGTAGGCAGGATCGCAAAACGCAAGTCTGAAGTTTGGTAATCCTTAACCACCCCAACTACATTGCCATGAAAATCCATAAAACGTTGCCCGTTTTCTTCTGTGAAAACCTGGATAGGCTTGCCAAGACTCTCCTCCGGCGACAACCCCATCATTTTGGCAAGGGATTCATTGATGATGAACCCACTATTTCGGACTGCTGGAAAAATCTCCCGCATTTTAAATGCATCCCCTTTGTCATTAAATTCTGCTGAAAATTCCCTGCCAGCGACCATCGGAACGCCAATGGTTTCAAAATAATTAAAGTCAATATATTGTTGATTGATCCAGTTTTGGCCATTAGGGTTTTGCCCTTCATAGGAAAACTGTGGGCCCCATCCGGCATCCACTCCCGGCCGAGCGCTTGATCCCAGGACATTTTCCACAAACGAAAACTGTTTGAAAGCATTGGTGAGGCTCTCTCTGTTTGACCTGGATATCTCTCCCATCGAAATAGAAAGGATATTTTCCCTGTTAAAACCAAGGTCAGCTTTTTGCATGTAAGATTGTTGGAAATAGGCCACTGTTGCACAAAAAACCAATATTCCTGACATGACAAATTGTAGAACGACCAAGCTTTGTCTCAAAGCACTCTTGTTGGAATGAAAGGTAGTTCCTTTCAAAATAAGATTTGGCTTAAGGCCTGATAGGTAAATGGCCGGAAAAATCCCAGACAAAAAGGTAGAAACTGCCAAGGTACTTACAAGGAAAATCCAAACCTGTTGATCCCTAAAAAGATTAAAAGGAATCTCCTGTTGCAGCAATCCTGAAAAAACAGGAAGCAAAATTTCAACAAGCAATAAGGCGAAAACCATTGCTAAGACATTGATCAAAAATGATTCGGTAAAAAATTGCAGGACCAATTGGGATTTTTTGGCCCCTGTCACTTTCCTGATTCCGATTTCCTTCATCCGCTTGATGGCACGGGCTGTAGAAAGGTTGATAAAGTTGATGCAAGCCAAAATCAAAATGAATATCCCGATGCTTAAGAATATATACACAGTTGATTTTGGAGTGCTTGGACTCATTTCACTTTGGTAAGAATTGTCCAAATGGATATCTGTCACCGGTTGTAAAAATGGTACATACTTTTTGGCTTCTTCCTCAGATCTTGCTTTTTTGGAAGCTTCCATGGTGCGGCTGTTGACATAATGGACATCCGAAGGATCTTTCAACTTTACATAAGTATAACAAAAGGGCCACCAAAAACTTCCGAATTCTGCAGTCAGCGGAAAGCTTTCTGTTGCTTTAAAAGAGTTGAGTGAGGTAATGAAATCAAAATCCAAATGGGTATTTGAAGGCAGTTCTTTCAATACCCCTTTGACCACAAAAGTAAAATCACCTGTGGATATCAAACTCCTCCCTATCGGATCAGCCTCCCCAAAGTATTTTTTGGCCATGGATTCAGTTATTATAATCTGAAAGGGATCATCCAAAACTCCAATTGTCGAACCACTGACTAATGGAAAGTCAAAAACCTCAAAGAATCCTTCATCCGCAAAAGCAAATTTTTCTTCCCTGAAACTTTCCCCTTGGTTTGGACCTTCCGCCGGTCTCAAGTAAGTACTAATGCGGTGGATCCTGACTGCCTTTTCGACCTGATCAAATTCCTTAAGCATCATAGGTGCCACTGCGCCGCCGGTCCAAGCCCAGTTTTCATTTCCATCCACCTTTTGTGCAACCCTGAAAATCCTATCAGAATCATGATGGAAATGATCATAGCTCAATTCCCGCCTGACAAATGCCAATAAAATCAGGCAACACGCCAAACCCAATGCCAAACCAAATATGTTGATGGCTGAAAAAGACTTTTGTCTTTTGATATTTCTCCAAGCGGTCAGAAAGTAGTTTTTTATCATTGAAAGATGGTTCGATGGTTGTTTGGTTATTTAGTCAATGGTCCTCAGAAGGAAGAAGAAAGAACCTAGTATTCGAATAAATGATAAATTTCTATAATTGCTTCTCCTTGTCATTTCGATCCCGATAATTATCGTGGAGAGAAATTAATAAACCTCAAGGCAGAACAGATTTCTCCTAAGTACCAATGACATAAATCGGAGAAGCCGTCATGCTGCCGTAGGAAGCATCTCATGAGGATCAGGAAATGTAAATTAACCATAAATTGAACCTCTGGAGATCCCTAGTGCCTCGGGATGACGCCTGCCTCCCGTAGGTAGGGGTAACCTGATGTCATTTCCCTTTTCTGTACGTTTTCAAAATGTTGGAAACTCGATATAACAAGGAAAACCTTTTTCCAGTCTTTAGGCGTCTATTCATATTACATTATCTTTATTAATATTTCACTTTATTCTCACGTCTCACATCTCATATCTCACGTCCCCCTCACTCACTTTTCAAACTCCTCACCGGATTCAGCATTGCAGCCCTGATTGCCTGCGAACTGATGGTAGCCATCGCTACGACCACTGCAACCATGCCTGCCAATAAGTAAACCCACCAACCAATTTCAACTTTATAGGCGAATCCTTCCAGCCACATATTCATGACATACCAGGTTACCGGAGTGGCAAGCACGATTGCCACCAAGACCAGTTTGATAAAATCTTTGGACAGCAAAGCGACAATGCTTGAAACCTCTGCGCCAAGCACTTTTCTGATTCCGATTTCCTTGGTCCTGATTTCTGCGGTATAGGTAGCCAAACCGAACAATCCCAAACTCGCAATCAGGATCGCCAACACTGAAAACGCTGTAAATATCTTTCTGAATTTGAAATCAGCCTGGTATTGCTTGTTGAAATCTTCGTCCAAAAAACTATACAAAAACGGCCTGTGTGGTACAATTCTTTTCCAAATATCTTCGACTTCAGCCATGGTTTTTTCCATATTATCAGACTTCACCTTCAATGAGAGAAACCTGCTGGCAAAAGCTTCAAATGGCAAAGTCAAAGGTTCGATGGTGCGGTGAAGGGAAATGAAATTAAAATCCTTCACTACTCCGATTACTTCTCCGGCCCTTCCCCATTGATCGAATTTCTTCCCGACAATGTCGGCAGGGTCGGCATAGCCATATTGCCGGGCTGCAGCTTCGTTGACCACCAGGGCCGAAGTCGAATCCGAAGGAAAATCCCTTGAATAGGACCTTCCTGCAACCAATTCCATATTAAAATGGGTGATAAAATCCAGCCCTACCTGAAAAATCGCCTGTCCATCCATTTTCATTTCTCCATCAGCACTCTGGATAGTAGTACCTGCGTGAGGGAAATAACCTCCGGGAACGCTTCTTGAGAAAGCAGCGGATAAAATGGCAGGATTTGCTTCCAGTTCACTTTTTAGAGTACTGGACCTGCTATTGACGATTTCATCATAATTATAATCCAAAATCAGCATTTGTTCTTGGTCAAACCCCAAATCCTTATCCAACAGGTGGTTCATTTGGGTATACACAATGATGGTTCCTGCAATCAGGATGATGGATAGGCTAAACTGAAAAACCACCAGTCCCTTTCGGAGGCTGACCCCACTGCTGTTGGCCACGGAAATCCCTTTTAAAATCTGCACGGGCCTAAAACCGGACAATACAAAAGCGGGGTATGAGCCTGCCATTATTCCTACCACAAATAAAATCCCGATCAAAGCAGGGACGGTTTGCCAATTGATAAACCTATCCAACAGCAATTCCTTGCCTGTAAGGCTATTCATAAGTGGCATTGCCGCAGTGACAAAAATGACAGATGCCAGCATCGCAAAAAATACGATGATAATGGATTCCCCCAAAAACTGGAATACAAGGTGCCTTCTGTCTGCACCGACTGATTTTCGGATACCGACTTCCTTGGCACGTTCCAAGGATCTGGCAGTGGACAGGTTCATAAAATTGATCATCGCTATCACAAGAATGAAAATCCCAATCACCGAAAAAACATAAATGTTGGACAGGCTTCCTGTTTCTCCGGGCTGCCTTTCTGCATCGGTTCTTAAGTAAAAATCCTTCATTTGCTCGACATGGACTGTATACAAGGGATCATCCTGCCTTGAAGCAAGAAAAGCAGGTATTTTTTGCTCAAATGCTGCACGGTCAAAATTTTCATTGACCAGGAAATAAGTATAGAAATCCGCATATCCCCAGTTATCAAAAACTTCGGGGATTGATATTCTAAAGGTGCTCAATGATAACAGTATGTTGAAACTAAAATGAGAATTGGCAGGAACATCTTCGATAACAGCAGTTACAGTATAATCCCCTGCGTCTGACCTTCCCGGTGAGTCGCTGCCTTTCATGGTTTTACCGATCGGATCCTCATCTCCAAAATACCTTTTGGCGGTACTTTCGGTCATCACCATGCTGTATGGAGCAGTCAATGCGGTCTTGGAATCCCCTTTGATTACTTTCCAGCTAAAAACATCAAAAGCCGTCGAATCCATAAAAAACACACCTTCTTCCTGATAGGAATTTTCCCGGTCGGTCAGCAAAATATCAGAACTTCCGGAAAACTGCACCACTTTGTCGATTTCAGGAAAGTAACCCTTGATGGCAGGTCCAACAGGTGCATTGTTCCAAACCCAAAAAGGATTTGCCCCGGCATTTTCAGGTTGATCTGATGAAGGAAGCCTTCCATGTGTTAACCTGTAAATCCGGTCACCTTTTTCATGATAAGCATCAAAAGACAACTCATCCTGGACAAACATGAATATCAGGAAACAGCAGGCCATTCCCAGGCCCAACCCAAAAATATTGATAAAGGAGTAAGCTTTCTTTTTCAAAAGGTTTCTCCATGCGATTTTGAAGTAGTTTCGTATCATGATGGTTGAGGTTGTGAGGTTGATTGTTGTAGAGGTTATATTTGTAGTGGTTGTTGTTGGATTCTCATGTTGTCTTTGTGGTCTTGTTCTTAGATCCCAAGTCTTAAATCTTGAGTCTCAAATCTTGAGTCTTAAATCTTATTTTTGGAGTTTGCTTCTTGGTCTTGTGTCTTGTTTTTCCAAAATCCCAGATCCAGTACCATGCCATCCCAAAACAGGTCAAAAAGTAAAAAAAATGGCTGTTTCAGGATTGGAGGGTCCTATACTGCGAACAATATTGTCCGCCAGTGGGCAAAGTGTTTACAGCTATTTTGTTTTTACTATATCTCTGCCAAACGATGTTTTACAAAAATGGGCGATTTTCAGTAGAAATCAATCAATGGATGTACCGTGAATTATACTTTTTTATGTTAAATATCCGCAACGATACCGGTAAATGAGAAAGCTCAATAGATCCTCAGGCTTACCTGGATATCCGGTTACCAAGTCCTGCCATGTGGCCAAGCAGGCTTTAAACCCTTTTCCTGGAAAACTTGGGGCACTGAAAGAAAAGCGGATATAAGTATTTTTAAATCACAACTGCATCCCTACAGTATTTTCCTAGTATTCAGTGGGGGTATAAAAAAAGTGTCCCTATTCTTCTTTGCGGTCGTTTGTTTCAATTCATTGAAAGCACAAATCCAAGATCCCCGGTCAGAATACATTAACCCAATCATTATGCAATGCTGACCAATAAGTAAACCATTTAATTTTTAGTATTTTAAACCGCTATTGTCCGATAAAAGGGCTGGAAACTGTCTACCGCAGTAATCCAACCCTCTTTTGCTCATTGGCAAATGGTACCACCAACCCTTGGAAAGAACAGGAGACTTGACTTTGGAAGCACCGTGTGATGGGAGACTATCACGCACGGTCCAATAGCTTGGACCCTTAACTACTCGACATTCTAAAATTAATCGGGCAGATCAAAAACATAAATCTGCTTTGTGATCAAACCTTGCGTGTATATCTTTTTGGAATGATGATCTACATGAAAAGCATATGGATGCAGATTATCATCAGGAGTATCTGTCTGGAAACGAAAAACCCGGGTCAGTTCAATTGACTCTTTATCCAATTCAAACTCCAAAAGATGTCTGGCTTTAGTTCTATCCATTCCGATCCGGTCTGTGAAGGTGGCATATAGCTTCCCGTTGGAATATTGACAATCAATGATAATGGATTGGACTTCTTTCGGATTTCTTTCACGTCCCGGTCCAGACATGTCTTTTTCCAAAGAATCCAGTGCTCTTTTGATCGGTTCAAATTGATCCAAGGTATGCCTTTTTACCAATTCACCCTGCGGTGTAATGATGTCCACAAAAGGTAAATTAATCCCAATCAAGATTAAATCATTGTCTTCAAATCGCTGAATGATTCTTACTTGACGATTGAAGTCACCTTCTTTTTGAGGCATTTTTTGTCCAAGTTTGCCCGTTATTTCCCCTTTCATATTCACTTTTAGAACCGAGGCTGAATCACTTTTGTATCCCACAACAGGAAAATAGAATGTGTCTTCTCCATCAAACAAAAATTTCCCTTGATTAACAGGCTCCGGGATAAAAAATTCTTCTATAAACTCACCATTCTTAGGGTTTATCAGGCTGATTTTACTGTTACCTAGATCTTCGACCAAAAGACCGTATTTACTGGTCAGCAGTTGATTGGGAAAGCTTATATCATCGGGTCCGTTTCCTCTTCTTTCGACTAGAGTATTCACATTAAATTCCTTGTCCAAAAAAATTACCATGGCAGGATTTTTATTGATTACATAGACTTGATTTTCATCCGAATAAAAATTTACCCCTGTAAAAAAAACCCCATCAAACTCGTCTAACATTCGTATGGGCTTTAAAATTTCGCTTTGAACTTCTTTTATATCCCTGTTTCCACATGATACAGCAATTAAAAAGACTATAGTTCTAAATAAGAGTTTCATAGGTCGGTTTTAATAATCTACAAAAAAGACTGTCCAAAGGAGACAGTCTCTCTACAATGATGAAGTTAATTTCTCAGACTCTCTTTACTTCTCAGCATTCTGCGAAAGAGTGAGTCCCATTCTGGTTAGTACAGCTGACATGTCCCATTGAAGCTTCACAAGTGGAATCACCTTCACACGAAACTGATGACCCATCTGCACAGGCTAAAGAAGCTGAACAGGGAACGGCTTGAACACTAAAAAGCAGCATAAACCCTAGACTTAAAAACACGATCTTTTTCATCTTTAAAATTTAAATTGAACATAAATCAAATAACATTTCAATATTAAAAAAAAAATGAAACCTGCAACTTATTGACCAACAATTATTTCCCGTAATTTTCCTCCCCAACGGGAATAGGAATATCCAGCAGGGTTTCTTTAGGGGGCAATGGGTAGGCATAATCCGGATTATATTGACAGTCAGGATTGCAATCCATATTGATATTTGGGTGTCCCAATGATGAAGTCAGGAAGAAGCCCCAAAAGTAAGACCTTAAATGATTTTTTTCAGGAGATTTACCTGCTATTTCCAGGCATTTTTTAAAAACCGGATCCAGTTGCCATACATGACCTTTTGAATGTCGTTTATGGAATAGCCTCTTTTGGTCAACAGATTTGGGAGTTTTTGTAAATCAGCTATCGTTTCCAGATCATGAGGACATTGTTCTTTTCCAAATGCTCCGTCCAAATCCGATCCTATGCCGATATGGTCAACATTTCCCGCAATTTGACAGATGTGGTCCAAGTGGTCCAGCATTTTGTCCAGGTCACAGTCCATGCCTTTGGAAGTGGATTTTCCTCGCTCCCAATTCGGGACCATCATCCAGGCATCCAGGGCTCCGCCTATGACTGCGCCTCTGTCAATAAGAGCCTTCAACTGTTCGTCGCTGAATTGTCGGTTGTGGTTGACCAAAGCACGGGCGTTGTTGTGGCTTGCCCATATATGGCCATTGAAATTGTCCAATGCCTCCCAAAAACTCTCATCGCATAGATGGGTGGCATCTAATATTATATTGAGTCTTTCCATTTCCTTCAACAGCCCCCGCCCGTCTTTTCCCATAGATCCGGTAGCATCTGTTCCCTGCGCAAACCTGCCCGGGCCGTAATGCGCAGGACCCAGCGCCCGCAAGCCATTGGCATATGCTTTTTCAAGATACTTGATATTCACAATAGAATCTGCACCTTCAAGCGAGAGGATATAACCAATGGGTTTTGTGCTATAGGGAAGTTCAAATAACCACAGGTGTAAATGTCTCTCCAGGCTCTCAAGGTCGTTTATCTGCACCATTTCGCCGGCATCTTCCATGGCTTTATACCAGGCGAGCTGCCCTTGGGTTTGAGCCCAGGCCTGTTCAGGTGAATGCCAGCCCGGAAGTGGATTGTCCTCTTTTACATATCTGGCTATTTGTGTGGCGACTACCAGTCCGATATTTCCCTTTCTCAATTCCGGAAGTGAAACTGTAGCCTTGCCCCGGTCGGGCTTGTCGGAAAGGCCGGCTTCCCGTGCGTTGATTTCTGCCACCGGCCGCCGGAGGTCTCTGTTCCACTCCAAAGCATTCATGCTGAGATCAAGATGTGCATCTATGGTAAACATATTATTTCAGTTTAGTGTTGGCAGGAAAAGGTTGGAAGACGGAGCCCGACGGCCATGGGAGGAAGACTGAAGACGGAAAGGATCCAAAGAAATTCTTGAGGAAAAACCGGAAGCAGCCAGGAACTCCAAAACACTTTAGAATTTATTTCTAATCGACCAACTCAAATATGGCCTCAATTTCCACCGGGATATTATCAGGCAGAGAGCCCATGCCTACAGCACTTCTGACACCTATGCCGTTTTCCTGACCCCAGATACGTGCAAACAACTCACTGCATCCATTGATAATGTAGGGATGTTTTTTGAAATCCTCCGTGCAGTTGACCATCCCCAGTACTTTAATTACCTTTTTGATTTTATCCAGGCTGCCTATGTTGGCTTTGATGGTGGAGAGCATGGCCAATCCTACCTGCCGGGCGGCCAGTTTTCCTTCTTCTATATCCAAGTCAATTCCGATACGGCCGATTATCAATGTACCATCCTCCTTTACAGTTCCGTGACCTGAAAGGTAAAGGTGTTTGCCGTCTACCAGACAGGGTTTATAAACACCCAGCGGTTTGGGTGCGGGAGGAAGTGTAAGGTCTAATGCTTTTAAATTTTCTTCTGCTGTCATTTTGGAGATTTGAGATATGATAGTGTTTGAAATTTACTGACCGTTAAAAATATAAAATTTTTAACCAAATCAGTAGAAAGAGGGCCTATAGAAATCAGTTTAAAATAAGCATAGCCCAGCGTCGTGTACGTAATTCCAATGAATCATTCAAGTTGAAAAAGTCCGGGAACCGGAGTCGGGGGTTACCGGAATATGCGAACTTGTCAGGGAAAATGAAATTACAGCTACAATTGTCAGATGGTGGTATGCAAAATATGGCAAGATGGAAAAGAAGCCCAAAAGACTAATCGTTGAAGCGGACAGTGATACCAAAAAAGCTTCTCGAACTCAAAAAGAATGTTGCCGAACTTGAGAGGGTTGTCAGGTCAGAAACAGATTCAGAAACATCATTAACCTAAAAGAATTCAACAGTGAACTTGACCGGACAGTGAGACTCTACAATTCATCAATACCGCAATCAGAGTTGTCAAGAATGACGCCTGAAGTGTTTGCAAAAAATTGGGTACATTCCCGGTGCCAAACAGAAGCGAAGATGCGGGATTTAATCTATGCAATATCCCGATTAACCAGGAAACAAAAGTCTCATTTCAAAAATATTGATTTCTGGCTCTTGATTCATGGCTCTTGATTCTTAATACTTGATTCTCTTAAAAATCTGCTACTAAAAATGAAACCAACCCTTATCATCGGTGGCGGGATCGTCGGATTGTTTACGGCTTATTTTCTGCACAAGGAAGGAGTTGAGGTTGTCATCCTGGATAAAGGAGATATGAAAGTCGGTTGCTCAACGGGGAATGCCGGCATGATCGTGCCCAGCCACATTGTTCCATTGGCTTCTCCCGGTATGATCAGCAAAGGGATTTACTGGATGTTTTCTTCAAAAAGCCCCTTTTTTATACATCCCCGTATGGATTACAAGCTGCTGCAATGGTGCCTGCTTTTTTACCGCTCCGCCAATAAAAAGCATGTGGAAAAAAGTATTCCCTCGCTCAAGCAACTGAGTTTGCTGAGTAAAGCACTTTATCTGGATTTTAAAGAAACTCATCAAAATTCAGATATAGGATTGGTAGAAAAAGGGCTGATGATGCTATATCAAACCGCTGCAGGAGAGAAGGAGGAAATTGAATTTGCCCATTTGGCAAGAAAGCATGGCCTTGAAGCAGAAATATTAACACCTGCTGATATTCAAAAGATTGAAACCGAACAGGCCGTCAATGCCCGAGGAGCTGTCTTATTTCCGGGAGATGCACACTTGTCGCCTTCTGCTTTGTTATCCTTTCTTAAAAACTACCTGCAGGAAAAGGGAGTAATTTTTAGAAGTAGTGTGCCAGTAACCGGTTTTGAAAAAAATACTGATCAGATTAAAGCTGTGATAACTTCTGAAGGGAAGATTGAGGGCGAAAAATTCATCATTTGCTGTGGGGCTTGGTCTGCTGAACTGGCAAAAAAGTTGGGTTTTTCTCTTCCTATGATGGGAGGGAAAGGATATAGTTTTATGCAGGAAAACAACCCTCAGATCCAACAGGCCAGTATATTGACGGATATGAAGGTTTCGGTCAGTCCTTTTGGATCGGAGGTAAGGTTTGGCGGAACGATGGAAATTGCCGGCACGGATGAATCCATCAACCATAACCGGGTTAAGGGAATTTTTGAAACCATCAACCGGTATTATCCGGATTTTAAAGCCAAATTTCCGGATAGGGATCAAATCTGGAAAGGGCTTAGGCCCTGTTCTCCGGATGGCTTACCTTATATCGGTACCGCGCCTAATTTGAAAAACGTATTTTTCGGAACAGGCCATAGCATGATGGGAGTGAGTTTGGCCCCCGGCACAGGTAAAATATTGGCCGAGCTGCATCAGAAAATGGAAACAGGGATGAATCTGGAGGCTTTTAAGGTGGGTAGGTTTTAGAATTTGCATTCAGGAGTTTTGGAGAAATATAATAAATAAGCTTCTTGCCAATTAACTTCGGAAAATCCTGATTTTAAATTTTAGAGTGAAAATATTTAGATTATCATTCAATTCCAGAAACATCATAATGTCCCAACAGGAAATAATATCTGTTGGGATTAAAGAGTTTTCACCTACTCAAGTCGTATAAACCGAATTGAACAACACGTAATCAGTCGTGAGATCACTTCCCCATCCTATGGATTCCGCGGAACCGGTATTGACCTCAAGATGGATCCTTATATGGGATTCCCGTAAAAGTTTTTTCATGAAATTGATGTCGAAAGCTACCGGATTCCCTTTTTTCAACACGGTTACCAACTGCTTGGCATCCCCGATATGCAAGTTGACTTTCTTATAGTTGAAAGGGATTCCTGCATTTCCGCAGGCTGCGATTACCCTTCCCCAGTTCGGATCCCGACCAAACATGGCGGTTTTCACTAAAGTTGAATCCGAAATGGCTCGAATCAGTTTTTGAGCATTTGCTTCGGATCGTGCCTTCGTAACTTTGTATTCAATGAATTTTGATGCACCTTCACCGTCAGAGACGATCAGTTTTGCCAGGTGGATGGTCAGTTCCAATAATTTATCGCGGAAAGGCAGGTAACCCGGATCTTCTTTGGAGGTTACGGTTTTGTTGCCGGCCATGCCGTTTGCCATGATGGCTACCATATCATTGGTAGAGGTGTCGCCATCCACTGTTATCATATTAAACGATCGGTCTACACAATAGCGCAAGGTTTCCTGAAGCAGATTTTTTTCAATACTGAAATCTGTTACGATAAAGCCAAGCATGGTTGCCATATTGGGATGGATCATCCCTGAACCTTTGGCAACGCCTCCGATGCCGACTTCATTACCTTCAAGCTTGAAGTCCACGAATCCCTCTTTTGCAAAAGTATCCGTGGTCAAGATGGCATTGGCGACAAATGATCCTGCTTTGGTGTCAGTACTTAATTTTGGAATATTTACTTTCAATCCTTCGACTACATCCTCTGTCGGAAATTTCTCGCCGATTATTCCTGTAGAAGCCACAATAACATACTCTTCGGGAATACCCAGTAGTTCGGCAGTCACCTTGACCATGGCTTCGGCCCCTTGCTTGCCTTGTTCTCCGGTGCAGGCATTCGCATTGCCGGCGTTGCAGATAATGACCTGAGCCATGTTGTTCTTGAGGTTTTTCTGGGTGATTTTTATGGGCTCCGCCTGAACTTTGTTTTGGGTCATGGTGGCGGCTGCCGCAGCAGGAACTTCGGAGAATATTATCGCAAGATCCCTTCTCATGGATTTTACACCGCTGTGGGCTCCCCAGCATTTTATACCTTTTACATTGGTAATGTTTTTAATCATGATGATTGGCTTATGGTTTTAATGGGATTTGATTCAATCCTGTGGCTTCCGGAAGTCCCAGCATCAGGTTCATGTTGTGTACTGCCTGACTTGCTGCTCCTTTTAGCAGATTGTCGATCACCGATATTACGATGACTCTTTTGGTCCTTTCGTCCCAAACAGGGAAAATGTCACAATAATGGCTTCCTCTAACTTCCTTGATTCCCGGAGGGGACTTTCTCAATCTGACAAAGGGCTTGTCCCCGTAAAATTCTTCGTAAATCTTATCCAGCTTTTCCTGATCCATCTCCTCGGTCAATTGCGCATATGCAGTGGCAAGTATGCCCCTGTCTACCGGTAAAAGGTGCGGAGTAAATTGGAGGGAAACCTGATTTTCGGAAAGGGCAGAAAACTGTTCCTCGATTTCAATGGTGTGGCGGTGACGGCCAATGCCATAGACTTTGAAGTTTTCATTTACATTGGAAAAATGGGATCCGTCTGACGCTTTTATACCTGCACCTGTCAAACCGGATTTGGCATCGATTATCACACTTCCGTGGGCTATCAGTTTTTGGGAAAACAAAGGTGCCAATGCCAGAATTGATGCTGTTGGATAACACCCCGGATTTGCTACCAGAGTGGCTTTTTTAATCTGATCAGCAAAGATTTCAGGAAGTCCATATACAGCTTGGTGAAATCCATCCGGATAGCTATGATCTTTTTGATACCAATCTTTATACACTTCAGGGCTTGAAAGCCGGAAATCACCTGAAAGATCAATGATCTTTGCATCCAAATGTTTCCAACGGGAAACATAATTCATCGAAACTCCATGCGGCAATGCAAGAAAAATGATATCGGGATTTGCTTTATCCACTTCTTCTGCCTTCACCAGATGAATGTCCAGAATACCGAAAAACTGTGGATGAAGATCGGAAAACGGTTTTCCCTCGTGGGTTTCAGAGGTGATCATATTGATTTCAACTGCCGGATGCTGGACCAATAGACGGGCCAGCTCGGAGCCGGTAAAACCTGTTGCCCCGACAATTGCTACTTTATGTGGTGGTTGAATCATTTTTTTGAGGATATCAGTTGCGCTTCAAGTACTTCTTCGATTTTTTCCATCACTACTTCCAAATCATTTTGATCGATATTCAAAGGTGGAACCAGCCGTAAAACAGACTCGGCAGTTGCGTTGGCAATCACTCCTTTTTCCATTAAAGCCATCACCAATGGTGCAGCAGGCTGATCCAGCTGAATCCCGAGCATCAGACCTAGTCCGC
>JBGTDA010000101.1:0-17198 GCA_041748555.1 Rhodonellum sp. | reverse complement strand
GGTCCGGCCACAAGGGCAACCGTTCCCAAACCTATTCTTTTTAGAAATTCGTTTCTGTTCATACCTTTTAATAACACAGGATTAATTTATTTTTTCAACAGTACTCCCACATGTCATCATCTTTGACCCGTAGTATGGATTCTTGATCGCACTTTCTTTACTGAGCCAGTTTGCGCCTTTGCCATTGTTGTACATGGGACATTTTTGATAGTAAACGGTGGATGCTGTGTTGGAAACTTTCATCAGCTCGTACATCGGTTCGGAAAGAGAAGAAAAATATGTGCGTTGATCAGCGGGATCGGTGGACTGGCTGATTTTTTCAGCATTGTCTTTTAATGCCTTCATTTTTTCCATCCAGACGTCATGAGTCTTTGACTCCAATTGGCCCATGTTTACTTTATTTATAGCAGACACAAAGGCTTTTGCTTTTGTGGATGCGGTTTTTCCATCTGTTTGTACCAAAGCGTCTTTTACTTCAAAGTATCGGTCAAAAACAGGTTGAAGCTCGCCGGCATCCTGCATCTTCATGTTTTCTGCGGGGTTTTTACTCTTTTCCATTTCCATTTCCATTTCCGCACCGTGGTTTCCATGGGTTTCCATTTTTGTAGGCTGTTGGGAATGTTTTTCCATTTTCATACTCGATGTAGGAATTATGGCTTCTTTTTTATTTATTCTTTCGTATTGGCAACAATCAGGAAGTTTAGCATACGCATCATCAGGGGCCAGAAATTTGTCGCTGTCATATCCTGCCAATGCAATGCGTTTCAGAATTTCATCTTGATTTGTCTTACTTCCATCATAAGTCAAATTAGCCATTTTGGTATCTTTATTCCAATCTACTTGGGCTACATTTTTTAGATTACCAGCTTTTTCGATAGTGCTTTTGCACATCCCACAGTTACCGTAAATTTTAACGGTTTCGGTGGAGCCATTTTTGATTTGGGCGAATCCGGTTGTGTAAGACAGCAATAGAGTAATTGCCATCAATATTTTTATTGAGTTCATCTTATTGAAAATTAAATGTTATGAGATAATTGATTTTGAAAGCAACACAGTCACTGCCGTTTGGACAGACCTGTAGTGTCAGGGCAATGAATTAGCCTATTTTTGGAGGTTGCCAAACGGAAGGAAATCCGGTAGAATATAAGGTTTCCTGAAAATAAAAAACAGGTGGGCTCAAAATCAGTTTATTGTATGAAAGTTGAGCATTGAATGGAATAGAAAAGTTGTGGCAATTGGTCGGGCAATGGCAGGAAGAGTCACCGCATTTACCTTCGCAACCGCTCTGGTCTTTTTCACAATGACCTTTCTGACAACAATCCTTTGTATCTGAACATGAATCATTGTTCTTTTTTTGGTTATGTTCAGTTTTTTCTTTTGCTGACCCACAGGCATAGCTTTCCGATGGGATCAAAAAGAAACCAAGTAAAACAAAAAATGCTATGTAGGTAATTCTTGTCATAACAGGAAAGCACAAATATAAAATTATTTTTTGTTTGTTCGTTTTATTTTTGGTTTCAATATAGTTAACGATTGAAACAAATAAATGGGGTTAAATAGTATTTTAAGATGCTAACTAAGTGTGATTGTACTTTAAATCTGATTAAATCTGAGGTTACTATATTTAAAGAAGGACAGCAGGTTCGCTGCCCTTCTTTATAAATACATTACTGAAAATCAACCCCTGCATGCCTCAGCACAACGTCTACAGGCCTCAGCACAGGCTTTGCAATGCGCATGGTGGCCGGCATGTTTTTCACACTCCCCGGCACAGGCATCACATATCTCGGCACATAGTGCTTTCAGTGTTTCGGCAAAGGCACTGTTTCTGGCTTCCAGTTTTGCAGTGACCGTGCAGATATCCGAACAGTCCAGACAGGCCCTCAGGCAGTCTTCCATGCCTGATTGATCCAGGCATCCATCGATACAGATTTCGCAGGCCTTGACACAGTCAAGACAGGCGGCAATACATGCTTCTTTTGACATAATGGTTTTTGTTTTAGGTTTTACATTTATTGGATCGGCTCGGCCTTAAAGCCGGCCTTTTGTACGGCAGAGATGATCTCTGCTGAGTGGATACCATCGGTACTTACCGACAGTATTTTGTTGGGATTCCTGAGGTCGACCTCCCACTGTTGAATTCCCTGTTGTTCATTCAAATGCGGGGTTACCTTCTCCAGACAGCCATTGCATTTGATATCTGTTTTGAATTTTAACGTGTTCATGATAATAATCCGGTTAGTGAAACAATTTTGATGTATTACAAAGGTAAGAGACTTACAAAGGCATGTCCTTATAGAATTCCCGATAAGGTTTATATGGTTTTGTCGTATGTCAGCACCAATTTATCGCTCACGGGATGGCCGGAGCAAAGCAGGACATAACCCTCAGCAAGTTCCTCATCGGTAAGGGCATAATTTAATTTCATATCGAGGTCGCCCGATAGGAGTTTTGCCTTGCAGGTGCCACACATGGCTTCCCTGCATGAATGCGGCAGCTTGATCTGTTGATCTAATGCCGATCGGAGTACGGGAAGTTTTTTGGATGCAGGAAACGAAACCCGCTGACCTTTAAAATTTTCAATCTCAACCTGAGCATCGTTTTGGTGAGCTGAAGTGGCTTTTCTCAATGGTTGCTCTTTTATCACAGTAATGGACTCAGTATGCAGCTGCTCCTTTTTCAAACCGAATTTAAGCAGTGTGGCCCCAACAAGTTCCATCAGACCCTTCGGGCCGCATATCCATACTTCCAGGCTTTCCAAATGACCCTGATAGTCTGAAACAATATCCCTGATAGAAGCTTCGGAGATACTTCCCTGAATGATTTGTTCATTGACGGGATGTAGCTTACCACGAACCGAGTCAAGAAAGTGGATTACCTTGAACCGATTTTGGTATTTGCGTTCCAACTGTCTCAGTTGATCTCTGAAAATGATACTGTTTTGATCTCTGTTCGCATACAGCAGCGTCATCCGGGATTTGGGTTCTAAATGCAACACCGATTTCAGGATGGAAAAAACAGGAGTGATTCCACTGCCCCCTGAGATCATGAGGAAATGCCGCTGACCTTCCTTTTCATAGTGTGTGACAAACCTCCCACCAGGTGGACTGACCCTTAGTAAATCTCCCTGTTTAAGATTGTCTGCCAGATAGTTGGACATGACCCCATTTGTCATGCGCTTGATCGTAAGGGCGGGCGGCTCCATCAGCAGTGGGGAGAAAGAAAATGAATACGGCCTGCTGATCTCCTCTCCGTTGATGGTACAAATTACATTTAAAAATTGTCCTGGGCGGGATGCTGACAGCATGGGATGATCTTCCAACACCACAGTAAAGGCATCCCTGGTTTCCCAAATTATTTTTTTAACGGGAATATTTTCAGTGTGCATAGCGATTAAATTTTAGCGGTTTTTAGTCTCAAGCTGTTGGTCACCACCGAAACCGAACTCAATGCCATAGCGGCCCCGGCAATCATGGGGTCGAGCAAAAACCCGTTTACAGGATACAATACACCTGCTGCCAATGGAATGCCGATCAGGTTATAGATAAATGCCCAGAATAGATTTTGGCGAATCCCCATCACGGTTTTGCCGGAGAGTTTAAGTGCTTTGGGAACAGACATCAAGTCAGAAGTGATCAGGGTCATTTTGGCGACGTCCATGGCAATATCGGAGCCTTTCCCCATCGCTATGCTCACATCGGCCTGCGCCAGTGCCTGGGAGTCGTTGATGCCATCGCCCACCATGGCCACAATTTTTCCCTGCGACTGCAGTGCCTTTACAAAATCCGCCTTGTCAGCAGGCAATACTTCCGCCCTAAAATGCTTCAAACCGACCTGAGCGGCTACCGAAGCAGCGGTTTGCTCGTTGTCTCCTGTCAGCATGTACACGTCAATGTCCCTGCTCTGCAGCGTTTGGATTGCCTTTCGGGAGGTTTCTTTAATCTTATCGGCAATGGCCAGCACCGCCAGCACGGAATCGGCATTTGAAAAAAAGACGACCGTTTTGGCTTCCTGTTGCAGGGAAGTTGCCTTTTTTTCGAGGGTTTTATCAATCCGGACATTCTGTTGTTTCAACAGCTTTCTGTTCCCGACAAAATAAACTGTTCCGTCTTGAGCAGTGGCCTGCACGCCCATCCCGGTGACACTTTCAAATTGCTGCATGGAAGCGGGTTTGACCCCTTCTTCTTTCAGGCGGGTCACCACCGCATCTGCCAGAGGGTGTTCAGATTGTGATTCAATACCCAACAGTACACTGCTCCATGATTTATTTTCAGTGGAAGAAGAGACCCAGTGAAGGTTGGTCACTACGGGGCGGCCCTCGGTAATGGTGCCCGTTTTATCCAGGATCACCGCATTTACTTTATAGCCCAGTTCCAGGCTTTCGGCATCTTTGATCAGGATATTGTTTTCAGCTCCTTTGCCCACCCCTACCATAATGGCCGTTGGCGTGGCCAGGCCCAGTGCACAGGGGCAGGCGATCACCAATACCGTAACCGAGGTAAGCAGGGCATGTGTAAAGGCATTTTCTCCGCCTATTAACATCCAGATAGTAAATGTGATGATAGAGATTACAATCACAATCGGGACAAAAATCCCCGCAATCTTGTCCACCAGTTTTTGGACCGGAGCCTTGCTTCCCTGTGCGTCCTGCACCATTTTTATAATCTGTGCCAGCAGGGTGTCGCCCCCTACTTTTTCGGCTACAAAGCGGAAGCTGCCTTTTTGGTTGACGGTACCCGTAAAAACCTTTTCCCCTTTTACCTTTTCCACGGCAACAGGTTCTCCCGTGATCATGCTTTCGTCCACAAAGGAACTCCCTTCTGAAACCACACCATCCACCGGGATTTTTTCGCCGGGACGCACCACCAGCTTATATCCCTGCTGGACGGCAGCTATGGCCATTTCTACTTCCTCATCATCAACAATGACCCTTACTGTTTTGGGCTGGAGGCCCATCAGTTTTTTAATGGCGGAAGAAGTATTTGATTTCGCTTTTTCTTCCAGGAGTTTACCCAGCGATATGAAAGTGATGATGACCACTGCTGCCTCGTAATATACATGGGGGTGTATGCCACGGCTGTGCCAAAAGTCGGGAAAGACCGTGTTGAATACAGAGAAAATAAAAGCAATACCGGTGTACTCAAAGCCACCAGGGTATCCATATTGGCTTTGCCGTGCCTGGCCTGTTTCCAGGCATTGACGAAAAAATTTCGCCCAAACCAGAACAGCACAGGGACGGTGAGCACCATGGAAATCCACTGCCCAGGTATCCATTCCATGAAAAACATACCGATGATAAAAACAGGAAGGGTAAGGATGGCCGACCAGATGGTGCGGTTTTTTACGTCCCGGTAATGCTTTTGCTGCATTTCTGCCTGCACCTCTGAGGGGTTTTCCACATCGATAATCAGGTCGTAGCCAACAGACTGCACCGCATTGCGGAGCGCTGCAGCACCTGTTACCTGCTCATCAAATTCTGCCCAGGCCGTTTGCGTGGCGAAATTCACCCCGGCATCTTTTACGCCTTTGGCAGATTTCAGCATCGATTCCACACTGACCGCACATGCGGCACAGGTCATGCCCGATACCGGGAAAGACTGCCGTTGATTTTTTCCTTTTATTTTATGTTGCCTCGGTTGTAAATTTATTACTGTTTCCATTTCTTTACATGTTAGTTTCTAAATGTTTAATGACCTATAACAAACCATTAACTGTCACTTTACAAAAGTATGGGGATATGTAGCATTTGCTTTTATGGAATTGCCGCAGTGATTTATATGATTTGGTAAGGCATGATTGGCCAATAAAAAATAGGAATTGAATTTACCGGTTTAAGCCAAATCTTTAATATCGATCTTCCTGAAATGGCTCGGGGTCAGTCCTGTGTTGTTTTTAAACTGTGCGGACAAATAATTTACACTGCTATAACCTAGCCTGAAGGCGATCTCGGATAATGTAAGATTGGTGTCTTTGAGTAACTCTTGTACTTTGTAAAGTCTTTGCTGTACAATATATTTTTCAAGTGTTATGCCTTCGGCTTCTGAAAAATAGGCACTGATGGTGTCGTAATGAAAGTGAAATTGTTCCTGAAACAATGTTGAGAATTTTAAGCTCTCCATAGGCTGGGTGCCATTTACCAGCTCTTGTACCATCTCCTTGATTTTAGCCACAATGGATGCCTGCCTTTTACTGACGATCTCAAAGCCAAGTTTACGGATTTTGCCTATCAAAGACCTAATTTCAAATTCCCCTAAAGGCCTTGCAAATTCAATCATACCCAAAGAAACTTTTTTGACTGGTAAATCCGTTTGGGCAAGTAGGTCTTCGATGGCGGCTATGCAGCGGTTGCATACCATGCCTTTTATCTTCAAGGCCGTTTCTTTCATGTGATACTCAACTTTTTCCAAGCACAAAGTTTAGAAATACATGATGTTTTGCTTTATAGAATTACGGTAATTGTTTATGATTTTTCTAAAGGCTGTCAAGAGGCCTGCGGTCCGGATCCCCGGAAATGTTCTGCTTATAGGATGTGGGCGTCATCCCGGTCTCTTTTTTGAACTGGGCAGAAAGGTGCGCCACAGAGCTGTAGTTCATTTTATGGCCAATTTCCGAAAGCGTCAACTCGTCGTAAAACAAAAATTCTTTCACTTTCTCTATCCTCTGTTTGACAATGAATTTCTCAATAGTGATGCCTTCTACTGTTGAAAACAAACGGCTCAAATAGCCATAATCCTGATGCAGTTTCTCCGAAATGTAGGTCGAGAAGTTGACTTGTATAGGTTCTTCGGAATAATGTATTTGCTGCACTATTAAGGTTTTGATTTGTGAAATTAACAGTGACTTTCCTGGCTCAAGCAGCTCAAAACCCAGGTCCTTGATACTTTCTCCCAGCCGCACCCGAACGGCACTTGATATGGGCACCGATAAACGAACCTGCCCCAATGTCAAATTTTGATAAGCAACAGACAAGTTATCCAGTATGTCCTCTACTGCCATGATGCAGCGGGGGCAGACCATGTTTTTGATATGAAGCACCAATTCTTCCATAAAATCCATTTTCCAAAAACCACTGTTTCCGCAATCGATAAGCTTGATGAAACAGTTATAGTTACCAAAAAACATACTGAAGTGCAAATTCACATCGAAATGATTATTGCCCTGCCTACGCTTTGTCAGGTTGGATTATTTCTCCCCCGCAGGCAGGATTTTCGCAATTTCCACTGTCACCGTTATCATCCCCGTTTTTTTGGGAATGATGTCAGCCGGTAGTTTTCTCTATTCTATATTGTCTCTATTTGTCTGCCCTATAAATAAAAACTGAATAATCTAAAAAAGTAGAAGCTTAAATAAAGCAGTGCTATTCCGCTTATAATCTGAATACTTTTTCTCAACCAGGATAACTTGGCAAGTTTTGAAGCAGCGTTTGTGAAAAGTCCAACCACTAAAAAAGGCAGTCCTCTACCAACTCCAAACAAAAGTGCCAAAATCAATCCGTAAAAAAGACTTGCTTTAGCTGCTGCAAAAGATAGCAATAATAATAATGGTGCTGCTGCTGTTCCTAAACTAAAAATCAAGCCATATATAAATGACCCGCCTATTCCCGGTCTACGCAGGGATTCAAGTTGTCGCACACGCAGATAGGGGCCATAAAAAGCAATTCCGGCCGCCATTAATGATATTATGCCCATTGCCAATGCCCAATATTTCCCAAAAGTTTCGGTTAGAAAAGCTCCTAAATATCCTGCAATGGCTCCCAATAATGTCAAACAAAATACAATCCCCAAAAAGAATGAAAAAGTTATCGAAAAACCTGTTTTGGATTCACGAACAGAAGCACTGCCTACATAGCCCGCAAAACCAAGTCCAACGGGTAAAGTACAGGGACAAATGCCACTTGAAATCAGTCCTGCCAACAAAGCCAGCCCTAAACTGACAACAGAGCCTTCTTGAAACGTGCTTATAAATTCATTCAAAAAATCCTCTAACATCATTCTTTTACTCTTGTGGGTTGCCTGCTTTATACCCTATTTTATTAATTGTTTGTTGAATTGTGTCAAGTGATATTTTTTGAGGATTGTATTGTATGGTTGTTTTTTTGTTTTCAAGGCTTACTTTCACATTCGCGACTCCATCCAAGGCTGAAAGTGTTTTTTTTACATTTGCCACACAGGACATGCAGCTCATTCCTTCGATGGGAATTTCAACGGATATTCCCTCAATTTTTTGATTATCAGAAAGTTTGTCTTTGCTGCTTTCAGAACAACCAATCCAAACCGTCATCAATAGTAATACAATTGAAGTGCTACAAATTACTTTCATAATTAAAATTCTGTTGGTTTATATCCTTTTTCTGACAATACAGCTTTGAGTTTTCCTTCATTTGTTTCTTCGGGATTAAATTCAACCTGTACCAACTTTTTCATCACCTTGGTTTTGACTTTTTTCACTCCGTCTACCTCAGTTAAAATATCCGTTATTTTTTCGGCACATCCTTGGCAAACCATATTGTCAATAGTCAATGTTGTTTCTTTCATGGTTTCTCCGATTTTCTTTTTTTGCAAAAAATTATAAATGTTTTCAATTTCTTTCATCTTATCCGTGAGCTCATATAAGTTCAAATCAGGAAATTGCTTTCTAATAATTGCAATTTTTTCCTCCTGACCGCAATTCCCTGGGCAACTTTCCAAAGCTTGCGCAATTTTGATTGCAAGTGTTTTTCTAAACACTTCGTCCAATAGAAGGTGTTGGGCTTTTTCAAACCCTTTATTGACCGCTTTAAACTGATTTAAAATTTGGGCAGGGTCATTGCTTTCATCGAGCATTTTTATCACGCCCTCAACCTGTCCTTTTATGGAATTCAATCGGTCTTTCAGGTTTTTGGTCAAATCCTTTGGTAACATATTTGTCATTTAAATACACTTCAACCCTCGTATCCGGAGAGTTGAAGTGCATGGTTAATTCAAGCTGCCATCTTCTTACAGGTTTCAGCACATAGGCGGCATTTCTCGGCACATTGCTTGCAAACCTCACTATCAAATTTAGCACATTCATCTGCACAGGCATTGCAAAGGTCGGCACAAATAGCACAAACACGATTTGCATAGGGTGATTGTGAAGGGAGCATTTGGACACAAGCTGTACAAAGGGCAATGCAATCCAAACAAAGTTGGTGGCATTTCTTCATATCCGGCTCGCCTAAATGTTGAGCCAAACAAATGCGTGCTGCGGTAATACATTGATTGCAATTGTCGATACAATTTTGTAATTCCGAACTAAGTGGTTTCATATCAATTAATCTAAGATAAACCACCTCCGGTATGGCAGAGGTGGGATAATATTTTTGCAAACCATACCTGAAAAATTTTAAGCTTGACCAATACCGGAAGCTGCCAATTCTTCTTTATTTACTCCTTTGTTTTGACAACAAGAAAGTAATTTTCCATTAACAGCTACTGCGGGAAGGGAAGTAATATTGTATTCCTTCATTTTGTCGACGCAAACTTTTGATTCGCATTGTTCAACGAGATTATAAATTGTTACTTCGCAAGAGTCACAAGCCATTTCTTTCACTGTTTTTACCGTGGGCTCACATAATGGGCAACCGGCTGTAAATATTTCAATTTTTCGTTTCATTGTTCTCCGTTTTTAATGATTAAAATCAATTACCCTACAAAGATGTGGCTTGGTAGAGGGTGGTCTCCTAATTTATTTGAAGATTTTTTCGAATTTTCAATTTTGCTCACTGATTCCGGCAGTTAATTGGTTGATTTGCTTTTTGTCCAGTCCGGCCTACCGTTTTTTTTCTATCGGTAAGAAATTTTTTTATAAAACACAGGAAAAGAAAAACCGAGGTGGAAAAATAAATGTGTGAAAAACTTTTAGAATTGGCTTGCAAATCATGAATACCTAATAAGAATTACAATAGACATCTTATTTCAAGAACAAGTATCTACATAACCGTCAACATTTTCTAGATATAATCTATTTTAAATAAGGGTGTAAGCTTTGATGGCCTAATATTTGCGCCAAATTTTTAAGTAGTAGCTGATTGATATGTAAAAAAAACATAAATGTGTCTTTCAGCGTGACTTTGATTATCATCGCGAACGCGAATTGAATTAAAGCTAATTTTTATTCAAAATCTACCCCTTTCTATAAATTTGAGATAAAAATTATATGATCGAAGAAAGCCTTCTCATAAATAATAAATTTTAAAAATTGATTTTAACATATTGAATATCAACTAATTAATAAAACATAATAATCATGACTAAAGGAATTTTAACCTCACTCAGTTCAACCCGCATACTAGGTATGCGTCAGATGATAATGTTAACAGCATTGATAATATTTTCCTCCGGCTGCATAAATGACAACAACACGCCTACAGTCAATGAGGACTTTATGAACGAGATGGAAGGGGCACGGATCAAAATGATGAAGGGTATGAACGCTGCTCCCATGACCATGGATCCTGATGTGGATTTTGCCGCAATGATGATCCCCCATCACCAGGGTTCATTAGATATGGTAAATATTTTGTTAAAATACGGAAAGCACGAAGAAGTTCTTGAAATCGGAAGAGGGATTCTTGAGGCAGATCAGGCAAGTATTGACAGGCTTGAGCAGTTTTTGGAAGCGCACGGCGAACCGGTACCTCAGTCGGGAATGGAATTCATGGATGAAATGGATATGATCATGATGAAAATGGATGAGGTGATGAAGGCAATGCATTATACCAATGACCCCGATTATGATTTTGCGGAAATGATGATCCATCACCATCAGGGAGCTATAGATATGTCCAAAGTATTATTGAAATATGGATTAACGGACGCGGTACTCCAGGAGGCCCAAATGATCATAGACCATCAGGAGGAAGAAATCATAGCACTCGCAAAATTCAGAAATGAACATGGGAGACCAGAATAGTGCAGGGGAGCAATTGTAACTAATGAACTCCTGACTCGTACCGATCGGGATTAATCAAACAGGATTTTCTGTGTAAATAAAAAAGTCGTAATTTGATTATAAATCATAATCAATGACACAACAACAATTGGGTAGCTATAAGACCTGATTACGCAAAGGGGCGTATCCCTAAAATATTCGTAGTTAAGTCAATAATTATTGGTATAATAGGGGCGTAGCCCTGACATCTTAAAAAAACAATGGCAAATATATGCACACAAAATATATGCAATTTGTAATACATATCGATAATTTGGTGAAATATGTTTTAAACCAACCCCAACATCATAAAAAACAATCATTCCGGGACGAATAGATGTCACTACTCAAAAAAATTGAAATTGATTATGACGCAAAATATCTATTTGAACGGTACGGTTGAGAGAGAGATTTCAGGGCTACGCCCCTCATCTATATCCATTTACTTATTGCTACGAAGACATCAGGGCTAACGCCCCTTATTTGTACCTACCATACCTAACCTATTGCTTCCAAATTCCTTTTGAAAGCCCCAAACATAACAGGCCCTTATTTGACCTACCATACCTATTGCTACGATCCATGAGATGATGCTGGCTAAAATCCAATCTAAAAAACAGGCCATCCTGAAACAGCCGGCGGAGTTAATGAAGTTTATTTGTTTCCAAATTGATATATATATAATTCAGCAATTGTTTGATAATATTCTTCTTCGGTTCTTAAATAATTCGGAGAAAGTAATATCGGTTTCTGAAAGTATGGTGTAATTTTTACTGTTTTATTGAGTTGAATCTTATTGGTTGTTGTAAAGCAAACTATACCTTAAATAAAATAAAAATCTGAAAAAGTATAGGGATATTCTTAATCAGGAATATAGATGTCAAACCTAGCTCCTTTATTCGGTTCACTTGTTGCGGTGATGATGCCGTTGTGGTTGTCCACTATTTTTTTTACGATGGCAAGCCCAATGCCTGTGCCGGCATAATCTTCTTTGGCGTGAAGCCTTTGAAATACTTCAAATATCTTAGTGCTGTATCCTTTTTCAAAGCCGATTCCGTTATCGGTTATGGTAATATGGCAGTAATCTTTATTGGGCAAAAGGTTTGCATCGTTTGCTTTACTATATTTTATGTTGTGGCTTTCTATGGTGATGTGCGGTGATATTTTTGGTTTTGAAAATTTCAATGCATTGCTGATAAGGTTCTGCATTAGCTGGCGAAATTGAAAAGGAATGATTTTTACTTCACACATTTCTTTAACTTCTATGGTTGCGTTTTTTTCTGCAATGGTATCTTTCAATTCTTTTATTACTTCTTCGATAATTATATTAACGTTGGTGTTTCTGACTTTCCGTTCTCCTGTTCCAAGGCGGGAGAAGGCAAGTAAATCATGAATGAGTGTTCTCATCCGTTGCGCTGCATCCTGCATCCGCCCTAAATAATATTTTCCGCTATCGGATAGGTTTTGATTTTCTTTTTCTAAAATTATTCCTGCAAAAGTTTGTATTTTCCTCAGCGGCTCCTGCAAATCGTGGCTGGAAACATAGTTGAAGGCTTCCAGTTCTTTGTTCATCTTTTGAAGCTCCGTGTTTTTTTCTTCGAGTGCTTCGTTCGCGGTTTTTAATTCTGCTGTTCTTTCTTTCACTTTATTTTCCAGGCTCATTGATAATTCCCGGTAGCGATTTTCGCTTTCTATAATTTTCTTTTTTAATTCTGCCTGTGGCGTTACTTCACTCGCAATAATCGCCACTCCCTCAATCTCACCATTCAGATCTCTTTGCGCCTGGTAAATAAACGTGTAATGCAATAACTTCGGCTTTCCGTTTTGAATAAGCGTAACAGGGGTTTCATAAGCATATACAGGCTCACCTGTTTTATACACGCTCAGAAAAAGTTTCCCAAAGCCCTGTTCTACTATTTCGGGCATCACTGAGATAAGTGGTTTACCGATGATATCCTTCCCCTTACCCCAGCTTTCCAAAATAGCATTGTTGGCAATTTCGATGATTAGATCTTCTCCCTTTAAAATACAGATCATGGCAGGAGAAGAATAAATCATGTTGGCAAAACGATGTTCGCTCTCTTCGATCTTTTTTCGTACCAGCACCTCTTCGGTTACATCCACTGCTGTTACCAAAACAGCGTATATCTTATCCTCGCTATCTCTTAGAGGTTCGCACGAAAGGTTATAATAGCGCTGGCGAACAATACCATCATTTAATGCAGTTAATTGTATAGGCAATTCGCTAATGGCAAATGGTTTTCCTGTATTGTACACCTCATCATAAAGCTGAATAGTACCCTGCGCCTCTATTTCAGGAAATACTTCCTTCACTGTTTTGCCTAAAAGGTCTTCTTTTTTGCGGTGTAGAATCTGACACGTTACGGGATTAACAAGGATATATTTATGTTCCGGTCCTTCTAATACTCCAATGGCAACAGTGGTCGCGTGGAAAATATTTTGCAATTGCTTTTGTTTCTCTTCCGAAATATTTTTCAGCATCTGCTCCGCTTCAATCTTTTGCTGTAATATTTTTTTCTCGACAGCTTCTTTTTCCAGCGCCAGGTTTCTTACCTCGGTAACATCTGCAATGGTGAGCAGAATTAATTTTTCGGAAGTGGATTTGTTGATTATCTCACGGGCATTCAACAGCATGATGCGTCCGCCAATGGTTTCAAAATTGTGCGTCACTTCATAATCGGCAACTACCATCCGCTGCGGTAAAATTTCCTGCAACAATTTGCGGAGTGTCGGAATGTTCCATTGCCTGTTTCCTAAATCATACAAAATCTGGCCTTCCGTTTCCTGTTCCGGTACCTTAAAAAATTCATAGAATTTTTTGTTGGCGGCTTTTACACGAATGTCTTTGTCGAGAACGAGCATAGGGTTGTGCATGGTTTCCACAACGCTTTTGGAATAATCCCTCTCCGTTGTCACCTGTTCATTCAGGCTTACCATTTCCTGGTTTACCACCGTGAGTTCTTCGTTGGTGCTTTGCAGTTCTTCTTTGCCGGTTTCCAGTTCTTCGTTCAGGCTCTGCAATTCTTCGCTGCCGCTAAGGAGTTCTTCATTGGCGCTTTGAAGTTCTTCGTTGGCTGCTTCCTGGTCTTCGGTTATGCTGCGGATGTCCTCACGGGTTTGCGCAAGTTCCTTCTCTAATTGTTGTATGCGTAAATCCTTGCCATCGCTTTTTGTTTTGGCACTACGATTTCGCTCAGTGAAACCCTCTTTTTTACCGATTACCGATGACTGATCACCGCTTGCTGAATTATCATGAAAAATCACTAAATAATGCGGTTCAACGATGTTTGGCAACGGGATGGCTTCAACAGAAATATTTCTATGCAGGCTGCTATTTACCTGCACAGGAATATTTTCTTTTGTAACAGGTGCCTTGTCTTTTTTGGCTTTATGTAAAATGTTTCGTAATTCAAAAGCCAAACCCTGCTTCGCCATCTTGAATAAATTAGCAGTGGGCTTGCCTTGCGGCTGTTCTAAATAGTCATTTGTTTTGCCGCGAAAATGCACAATGTCCGATGCCTCATTTATCACTACACTGGCAGGGGTATGCTTGTTAAGCATAATATCATCTGCAGTTTTTTGAAAGTCGGTGCGTCCCGCATATGCGGGATCAGTTTTGGCATCGGCTGTTTCGCGTTGCAGATTTTGTTCGCTTCGTTCGGTTGCTACATGCATGAATTTGCCGGGAACATCTTTGCGTAAAAATAATTTGTCGCTCTTTGCAGCCACAGCAAATAGCTCAGGAACACTGCTGATGGTTTCCGATTTGCCCAGCAATAAAAATCCTTTCGGGATTAGTCCGTAATGAAAAGTGGTGAGTGCTTTTTTTTGTAGGTAGGGCTCCATGTAAATAAGCACATTGCGGCAACTGATGAAATCCATTTTCCCGAAAGGCGGGTCTTTCAAAAAATTGTGAACGGCAAAAACACACATGTCCCTGACTTCTTTATTCACGGTGTAGCCGCCGTTGTTTTTGGTAAAAAATTCATTCAGGCGCTGTGTGCCCAATGCTTCCACTTCGCTTTTTTTATACATGCCTGCCCGGGCTTTTTTTATGGCGGATTCGCTGATGTCGGTGGCAAATATTTGCACCTGCTCATTGTTGCCGCCAAGAAATTCCTTAAAGCACATAGCAATTGAGAAAGCTTCTTGGCCTGTGCTGCAACCTGCCACCCAGACACGGATGGGATCCCCGTTTTTTTTGTTTTTTATGATGTTTGGAAAAACGGTTTCGCATAAATTATCAAAAGTTTTTTTGTCGCGGAAAAATTCGGTGACGGAAATTAAAAGGTCTTGATATAAAATATCCTGCTCCGGTTTGTTTTCTCTTAAAAATTTCAGATAGCCAGCAGGTTCCTCATTTTTGTTCAATGCCACTCTGCGAAGTACTCTTCTTCGGATGGTGGTTTGTTTGTAATATGTAAAATCAGTTCCCTTGCGGATGCGCAACAGCGAAAGAATTTGTTTGAATACATCTTCATCGGCTTGAGGTCCCGATGAAGATCGGGATTCTTCGCCATTGCCATTGATAATTCCGGTCAACTCCAAAAGTTTTGCAGGGATTTTTTCGGGGGGTAAAATAAAGTCAACCACACCTGCCTTTACTGCGCTGTTGGGCATGCCCTCATACGCTGCCGATGCTTCGTCCTGCGCAAAGGTGATGCCTCCGTGGTCTTTGATAGCTTTCAATCCGAGTGTGCCATCGGAAGCCGTGCCTGATAAAACCACTCCGATAGCGTGTGACTGATGCACTTCTGCAAGCGAAGAAAAGAAAAGGTCAATGGGCAGGTGGCGTTCCCCGAATTGTCGGGGCAGGCTATTCTCTTTTGCGAGCCGGGGCCCGAGTTCTAATTTACCGTCATTTGAAATCAGCGTTTTATTGCTGGGAATAATGTAAATATGGTCGGGTAAAACTTTGATGTCGTCCGTAATTTCCACTATAGGAATGTTGGTTACTCTTTGCAGCAGTTCGGGCAGCAGACTTTCGTGGGTTGGGTCAAGATGCTGCACCAGCACGTACGCCATTCCCGAATTTTCCGGAATGGCATGAAGCAGTTTTTTAAATGCATCCAAACCGCCGGCCGATGCGCCAACGCCTACAACGGGAAATTGGTTGTCGGACTTGGTGAGTGGAGTGGCGGGTATTTTTGGTTGATTTTTTTTCATTGCTTTTTTTTCAGTAAACGGTAATCGGTATTTGGTAATCGGTGGTCGGTGATCGGTACCGATTACCTTTTAATCGATAACCTATTTCAAACCGATTACCGATTACCGATTACCATTTACCCGGTTGCAAAAAGATTCTGCTTTGCTAATCATTGAACTCAGCATTTTTCCTACTGAAGCATAACTATTTAATAAATGATCTACGACTTCTCTGGAAATATAGGAACAATCCAACGCCGTCTCAATCCAATGCTGTGTTTCTAATTGCTCACCATCGGCATCAGTCAGCTTGCTCATAAAATGTTTTTCGTATTTTCTTTTTGCCCAAGCTTCGGCAATTTGAGCACCTACTGATCGCGATGACCTTCTCACCTGGTCTGTAAGCGAATACATTTCTTCTTTTGGTCCCGATAATAATCGGGATGAAACCTCATAAATTTCTTTTGACAATTGCCGCGAAAGTTTATACACCTCTAAATCTCGAAAGCTTTTGACATATTCCATGATGCTTATTTTATTAATTATTATTGACTGGTAATTCGGTGGTCGGTAATCGGTACCGATTACCTTTTAAAACCGATTACCAATTACCTTTTTCAAACCGATTACCGATTTTAATTGCCAAGCAGGAATTTTTCTTTGGATGGCTGCTGGTTGTTTTCTTTCGCAACAAGTGCAATTGCCTGTCCGATTACTTTTTTGAGTTGCGAAAAATCAGCGGGCTTGCAGATGTAATAGTGTGCTCCGTCGTTGTACAGCCGGTCTGCAATGTCCTCGTCAAAAGAGGTGGAGAAAACAATTACGGGAACTGTTTTTAGTTTCGGATTGCGTTTTATTTCTTCCAAGCATTCAAAACCGGTTTTTCGTGGCATGTTGAGGTCGAGAAAAAGAACATCAAAATGTCCGTCTGATTTTCCATGCCTATCCGCAGGCTGGTTTTTGAGCAGTTGCATGAGCTGCTCCCCATCATGCACGGCTGTAAGATTCGCCTGAAGCTGCAATTCTTTCAATGCTATTTTGAAAAACCGGCAATCGTCGCTGTCGTGATCGGCCAGGAGAGT
>JBGTDA010000100.1:0-49853 GCA_041748555.1 Rhodonellum sp. | reverse complement strand
TAATGTGGAAAAAACAACTGAAAAACCGATTACAGAACATTTAAAACAAACCACATCACTGTATAGAGGCAAGGGCGATGGGCTTAAAAAAACTTAACCAACGGTTAACTTAAAAGAACCTGAGTAGTTACAAAATTTTTAAAAAAAATAAAAAAATTGAGTTATTGGTGATATTCCTCATTTTTTTTAGCTATGACAACGTATTGATTTTAGCCAAAAGGTTTGCCCTATAGCTATTACTTATGGAAAGAATCTTCTTTCCCACTTCCAGATTAGTTGGGTCTATATTTTTTATTTTATCTAGCCGGACAATAAAAGAGCGGTGAATTCTGGCAAAATCCTGTGTAGGTAGGGTCTCTTCGACAGTTCTGAGTTTAGAATGCGCCACAAAGGTTTTTTCCTCGGTGTGGATTTTAATGTAATCCCCAAAAGCTTCTATATAAATGATTTTTTCAAGATTAAAATTGACTAGCAGGGAATCAATTTTTATAAAAATATGGTTGATGCCACCTTCCTTTGATTTTGAAACCACCCGGGGGGCTAGATTTGATTTTGCTTTTCTTACTGCTTTTAAAAACCGCGAATAATTATTGATCGGTTTTAAAAGAAAATCAGTAACTTCATAGTCATATGCCTGAACAGCATAATTTTGTTTGGAGGTGGTTAAAATGATTTGTGGGGGAGTTGAAAGGGTATCCAAAAGCTCCAAGCCTGTCATTTCGGGCATTTCCACATCAAGGAAAAGGATGTCGATTTTCAATTCAGATAGCATTTTAAATGCTTCTATAGGATTTTCAAATACTCCGGACAGATGTAAAAATGGCGTCATTTCTACTAAAGATTGTAAAATCTTAAGTGACATTCGATCATCATCTACCAAAACACAAGAATAGGAATTTTCCATTTTCTAAAAAAATTATTAATTTTGGAAGGCAAGAAGTTTATTGATTTTACTTATTTTAAGGGGTAAAAATTAGCGAAATTATATCATTTTAACTATTATTATCTTGGATTTTATTCAGAAGAATTTTTCTTTTTTTATGTAACCCAATCATGGCTTTTGTTGTATTTTTTTCCAATTGGATAATTCGCGCCAAATAAGTTTCGTTGTTTAACAACCGTTCTATATCCATTTCTAAATCCTGAATCAAAATTCCATGCTCAACGATTCCTACGTAAAAATGATTGGATTTAATTTTATGAAGTAGTTTTTTCAGATTTTGCCAATCTTTTAGTATACAATAGGTCTTTAACCTGTGAAAATTTTGAGGGGTTTCATCAATAAAAACGTCAATAATTTCTAGCATTAAACAGTTGTTTGAACTGGTAATTTTACGCAGGTATTTTGTCGTAGCCACCCCCGGATTTTTTGAAACTATATTATTTTCTAATATTTGAGACACCATTAAATTAAGTTCATTCGGTTGAACAGGCTTTCGGAGAAAATATTTTGCGCCTGAATTTTCTATTTGAGTTAAAATTTTTGTATTGATTTCTCCTGTTAAAATTATAACAGGTATTTCTTTTATTTCTTTATTTGAATCCTCAGTGATTACTTTCAATGTCTCCAATCCATTCATCTTAGGCATTTGGTAATCAAGGATGATAATGTCAAATACTTGTTTTTTGAGCTGATCAATCACCTCCAAACCATTTGAAACAATTGAAACTACGTAACCCCAATTTTTTAGCATAGCAGCTAATAGGCTTTGAGTGATGATATTATCCTCGGCTACTAAAACGCTACATGCTAATTTTTCACGCATTTGATGGCTACATTAGATTAAAGTGTAATTATGGACTTTATGATTTTATCCTTTTTTAAACCAAATTAAAACGATATGAAACCCACATACAAAGTAAATGCTATTTGTTGGTCCCGGTCTTTTATTCGCCGGAAACACTGAAACCGAAGATTAATCCCCAAATTTTTACGCTAAACCCAAATTTGAATACGGGCCTCAACTTTCTTTAAAAGGAGATCTTCATTAATGTCTTTTCGCCTAATTTTAGATCTTTAAAAAATCAGAATAATTGTAAAATTTTAAATAATGCTCGATTTTTTGTAATATTATACACGCATTTGTAGGCGAATATATGCTTTTTGAAGCTATAAAAAGCATGATGGATATTTATTTTAGTTTAGAGCAGAGCTTTTTTTTCTGTTGATGAGTTTGATTGGTTCACGGGAAGTGTGGTTTTAATTTTTAATTATACTTTTAATTAAAAACTTTTAATTAAAAAAATTATGTTTTATAATTTCATCAATTGGCAAGAAAAGTCTTTAGCCTTAGTGAAGGCCACTATGGGTGATTTGAGTCAATTTACCCTAAAATTAGCATTAGAAAAGGCTTTGGCCGAAACAGCTTTTCATGCGGAGGCATCTGAAATATTGATATTCTCCATAGAAACTACGGAAGAAATTTCCGTTTTATCTGCCAAGAAAACCGAACTTGAGGGAAAATTGGTTGGTAATAAATTATTTTACAACCTATTTTTTGCGGAATCTATAAAAATTAGAATACTGACCCCCGAGGAGAAATCCGAAGCTAACATTGTATGCCATGCTTCCATTATTCTGATAATTCCTTTAAAAGTAGGAATCTTCAATGGGATTTTAGTTTTGGGATTTAATGCTGTCCCTCAGAATAAAGTTGGTTTATTGGGATTTGGAGAAATTGCTCGAATTCTTTTTTTGAAAATTTTTCAACTTGAATCCCCGGGATTGGGTTTTAATAAATGCAGGGATGGTGTCAAATCCAAAAAAATACAAACCGACCTATTTAATAAAGAAACAGCATTTTTAAATAAACCCGTTGTAAATTTTAAAACTTTTCTGGCCGCAGACTATTTTGTCAGGCAAGAACATACAGCCAAGAAAAGATATCCATCAGGTTTTGAAAGTATAAAGCCTGGAAATGTTTCTTTAAAGTCAAATGAAATTGGTAAGGAAATATTGATTTCCAAGAAAGAAAATCCCCCTCAAAGGATGTTTGGATCAACTGTTTTTCACAAGAATACCATGCTTGATGGCATTTTAAAAAATTTGCCCTTGATCGTTTTTAGAATTGGAGCTGACGGAGTTTTATTGGAAACAGGAGGGGAAGGATTGAGGAAGATCGGTATACATGTGGATGAATATTTAGGAAAAAGTGCAATTGATTTTATTCCGGAATTGGAAAATGCTTTATCAGTATTTTCGAAAGGTGAGGGGAATAGATTTTTTATGGCAAAAACAGTTATTGAAAACCTTGTTATTTTTGATTTTCAACTTTTCCACGATGAAACTCACCCAGGAGACATTATAGGCTTTGCCATAGATGTTACCGACCAAAAACAATTTGAATCAGAACTGAGAAAGAAATTAGAAATCGCTGAAAATGCAAGTCTTGCCAAAAGCAATTTCCTCGCAAACCAAAGTCATGAAATTCGTACTCCAATCAATTCAATCCTAGGCTTTGCCCAACTCATAAAAAAGAATAAGTGGACTGAAGAGTCAGAAGAATATCTTGACTATATCATTTCTTCCGGACAGATTTTATCGAACCTGATAGGGAATGTATTGGACCTGACAAAAATAGAAGAGGGAAAAATGGAATTGGTGATTGAACCGTTCAATTTGAAAGAGGTGGTCACCGAAGGATTAATTCCTTATCAGATTCAGGCGCAGGAAAAGGGATTGGAATTTCATATTGAATTTGATTCCCATTTCCCTAAATATTTTGTGGGTGATGGAAATAAAATCCTTCAGATCATCATTAATCTGATCGGAAACAGTCTTAAATTTACAAAGAAAGGGATAATTGAAGTTTCATTTTCCAGCCCTTCAAAGGCAGAAGAGGAGGGTAAGAAAATCAATATTAAAATAGCAGTCTCTGATACAGGGATAGGCATTCCAAAAGATAGACAGAAGGAAATTTTTGATAGCTTTATTCAGGCAGATAGCAATATCCAAAGGGAATTTGGCGGTTCAGGATTGGGGTTATCTATAGTCAAAGAAATGGTTAACCTGATGGATGGCGATTTGGGAGTAGAAAGTCCATCGCAGATCAGAAGAGATTTCGGAGAGCAAGGCAGTACTTTTTGGGTTGAGATACCTTTAACAATCGCTTATCCTCCTCAAGAAAAATTTGAAGATAATACCGGTGACCCTGCATTAAGCTATCACGGCAATGTGAATATTTTATTGGTTGATGATAATTATTTGAACCAATGTTTGGGAAGTATATTACTAAAAAATTTAGGTTGCAACGTGACGGTTGCAAATAATGGGGAAGAAGCCATCGATTGGCTTTCCAAGGATGATTTTCATTTGATTTTTATGGATGTTCAGATGCCGGTATTAAACGGATATGAAACAACAAAGAAAATCAGACAACAACTTGTAATGGATATCCCTATAATCGGTTTAAGTGCAAATGTGCAAAAAGAAGATATAGATTTATGCTATGACGCAGGCATGGATGATTACCTGGGTAGACCATATACTTTCAAAAATTTTCATGAAAAGGTTTTCAAATGGACTCCCGGAATAGGTGTGAAAAAAATCCAGCAGTTTCCGGTAGAACTAAATGCAAATCCCCGACTTATACAATTAGAAATGTTAGATCAGATTTTTTATGGTAATCAAAAGCAAATTGCAGAAATTGTACGGGTTTTTATAGATTATCAGAAAAATATGATGGTTGAATTAGAAGGAGCTATTATTAATAAGAGGTATACCGAAATAGCATCTCTTGCCCATCATATCAGATCCTCTATTCAAACAGTGGGTTTAAATTCCCTCCATGAGCCTCTAATAAATATTGAAGTGAATGCCGGTAAAGATAAAAATGATGTTTTTCTTGCTGAAAGTTTTTTTACCATAAAGCAAATATGGGAGGATGCACTTCTTGAATTAAATGAATTAAATTTGATAAGCAAAGAGAATGATTGATGTCGCTTGATAAAATAAGGGTAAATCCGTCTTCGTCCCAATCACTATCGGGATAGCCATTTTCTTAAAAAAGGAATGCTACAGGCATAATACCGAATATCCATTTACTGAAAATTAAAACCATTTCATTGTCATTGTCTGGAATGCAATGCTATCCTGTTTCCCTCGGTATCCATAAACAAAGCCATAAATCCAATATCCGGGGCAATTTCTTTTTTGGGAGATACAATTTTCCCACCGGCTGATTCCACTCTTGCAAGTTCATCAGCTACATCCTCGGAGGAAAAATAAATCCGGACGCCATCAGCACTTGGCGTATAAAATTCATCGTGTTTAACCAAACCCCCACCCGCACCTTTTTCATTGTGATCCCAAGGAAACCAAGCCATTTTCAGGGGTCCCAGATTCTGCAACTCAAGTTTACACTCAAAAACCGATTCATAGAAGGAAACAGCCCTATCCATATCCAGTACCGGTATCTCAAACCATCCGACAGTTACATGTTTCATAGTATTTAAATTTTATTTAACCATTGAAAATCCTAACTTCTGACTTCGGTCTTCTAACTTCTAACTCCCTACATCAAACCCTCACCAACTTCACAGGATAGGATTTGGCGGCATTCCACTGACATACATAAATGTTTTCGTCCTGATCGACACATACATCATGGCAATGTTTGAAAACAGGGTTTTCCTGTACCATCAGCTGAAGATTCTCTCCATCATATTTAGGTTCTGTTCCACCGGGATTGGAAACCACCCTGTTGTTTACATCAAGTATGGTCACAAAGCCAGAATTATCCATCGGCTCCAAATACTTGGTTCTTGACCAGCAGACTCCTGAGTAAAGCTGTTTTCCATGTATGACCGGCCTGCAGACAAATGCGCCCGGCAAAAAAATCGTTTCAAGATACTTACCATCAAGGGTGAACCGCTTAAAGGAATTGTGACCTCGAGAGGTGCAAAGTAAAGTGGGGGTACGGCCGTTTCTCGCATCAATACAGATTCCATGTGCGGTTTTGAACTGATCATCGGCATGACCGTCACCTCCGAATTTCCTGATGAAATTTCCCGAAGGGTCATACTGAAGAAAATACTGGGAACCATATCCGTCTGCGACATACAGGTCCCCATTTGGCCCAACTGCGGTTTCCGTCGGTGTATACCGCATTCCTTCTTTATAGATACCTGATTTGAGCGGGGATTCTATTTCGGTAATTATTTTTCCCATCAAATCAGTTTTGATCACTCTTCCACCATTATCGGTTATCCACAAAAATTCCTCACCGCCTTCGTCTACCAATGTCAAACCGTGTGCTCCGCTAAGGTCAAGTGTCCAGGAATCGAGATATTTACCTGATTGATCATAGATGATAATATTGTTTTTGACTTCATCTGTTACCATTATCATCCTTTTTTTGCTGTCCATCACCATCTCATGGCAGTTGAGCACAGGAGTTTTTGCAGGATCAAGGTTTCCCCAGGATGGGGCCAATTTATATTTATAATCTCCGTGACCTAAAATCATATCCTTGGAAGCGGAAAAAGATAAAGTTGGATGGATAGTCATAGCAAAGGCAGTTAAAGCAGTTTGTTTAAGAAATTCTCTTCTTGGAAGATTCATTATTTGAATTTTATTGTATAGAGGCAATTTAAAAAGAATTTCTAATATTGTTCCCCTTAATAGGAAGCGGAAAATTTCCGCTAATCAAATTAAAACAAACATTTCTAATCAATATTTGTAAATTCCGTCTAAAACCCACAAAACCTATGAAAAAATACAACTACTTCAAAACAATCGGGCTTGCCACAGCATTGCTGTTCACTTCTCAGCTTCAGGCCCAGGAAATAGCCCTTCAACTTTATAGCCTCAGAAATGAATTGAAAGAAGATGTCAAAGGCACGCTTGCTTTGATTCCGGAAATGGGCATCAAATATCTGGAAGGTGGGGGCACTTATGGCATGTCATCCGAAGAATATAAATCCCTGCTGGCCAAACATGATTTGAAGATAGTGGCAGTAGGTGCTGATTATAACAAACTAAAAGACAATCCCCAGGAAATCATTGACAATGCAAATTCTTATGGAGCCAAATTCGCAACCTGTACCTGGATTCCCCATCCATCAGGTGAGTTCAGTATAAAAGAAACCAAAGAAGCAATCGAAGTTTTCAATAAAGCCGGAAAGCTTCTCAAAGATGCCGGTATCACTTTGTGTTATCATCCTCATGGATTTGAATTCAAACCCTACGGAAACGGAGTATTATTTGACGAGCTGCTTAAAAATGCAAGAAACTACGATTTCAATATGGATGTGTTCTGGGTTAAAATGGGAGGCGGAGATCCATTGGCCATCATGAAGAAATATCCGAACAAGTTTCCTTTGCTCCACCTGAAAGACCGTGCACATGGTACGGAGGGAAATACGGATGGAAAAGGAGATGTGGAAACTAATGTGGTCCTCGGGACCGGTGATGTGGATATCAAAGGGTTGATCAAACAAGCCCAAAAAGTGGGAACCAAATATTTGATTATAGAAGATGAATCTTCCAGTTCGGTCGAGCAGATTCCACAAAGTGTGGCCTATATTAAAAAGGTAATGGCAGAAAATTAAAAAGCCTTAATTTGAAATTTTGGGATTCAAAAACCTCTGCTTTCGTCCGACGCAGACAGAGGTTTTTTTTTCGGAACAAAAGAAAGTTTAATTCAAAAAGATTACACTTGATCTGTTTTAGAAACTGTTTTTATATTTATAGTTATAAAAAAATATAAGCCATTTCTGTTTATTATTGGTGTAAGAAAAACCAAGCATAGTTTTGAAACATTAAAAATGTTTTTCATATAAAAAAAGTTGTACTTTAAATAATAATTTCTCTTTTTTAATTCCTTCTTTTTTGTATTTTTACATGAGAATTTTAAAGGGTTAATGAATCGATGAACAGGTTTTTATTTTGTTTTTTCTTTGTAACCCTAACTTGGTGGAAGGGAGATTTATTCAAATATGAAAAGTTTGAACTGAATAATCAAATAGAAAATCATGCTATTGCAGCTAATTTGAAGCAGTCCGCGGAATTTTCGATTAGCGGTCCGGATCAACTTTGTCTTTATGAAGAAAAAATCATCGGCGATTTTTTTGGAGGAGGAAAATCCACAGATGTTTTTCTTTGGAAGATTTTTGATGCTCAGGGCAATCTTCTGGTGGAAAAACAGGGTGGTTTTCAGGCCTTCAGCTATATATTTTCGGAAGTTGGTATCTATACAGTTGACTTGAATATCAAAAGAGGAGGAAAGGAAGTCTTTGCAGGAAATAAGCCTGTCACTGTAAAACCAGGGGCAAAGGTTGTATTGGAAGATTCTTATCTTCTCTGTGGTCCCGATTCGAAAGTGTTATTGACAGCTTTGGACCCGTCCACACCCGATATAAATAACTATAGCTTTGTTTGGAAGAATAGTAATGGAGCAGTGATAGGGAATGCAAACTCCATTGAGGTGGGTTTGGAAGGTAATTATCAGGTTGAATTCAGTACTGCCAATGCGAACAAGGAGGTGGTTTGTCCATATAGCATCCCCGTACATGTGTATGTGCCAAACGAATATGATGTTGAAATTACCACCAAGGAAATCTGCGACGGAGGAACCGAAATAAACGCATCTGTGGGGGGAAATATCTTCGGGAGATGGTTCTATGAAAAAGATGGTTCGGGTGATAGGGTCCTTCTTGGAGAGGGAAACAAACTTAGTTTTACCAGCAATGAAAATCTGGCTGGGCCAGGAAATTATAAAATTATTTTTGAGGTTGATAACAATGATAATCAGTTTTGTAAACTTGAAGAATCAGTTGATTTGAATATCCTAATTCCGGGGGATGTTACATTTGAGGTAAAAGCAGCTACAACAAGTTGTGACCAGAATGACGGGGTGTTGATTATCAAAGCCTTGACTGATTTGGACAGGCTGAGAGTGACAAAAGACGGAGTTGTGGTTTTTTCCAAACCATCTGCAATTGCCGGGGAAGTTATAGAAATAACCGGTTTGGCCGCAGGGGTTTATGCTGCCAGAGCTGGACTAGGCCCTTGTGGGAAAGGAAGAACCATCGTTGTTCCCCAATCCGACACAAATCCCAATTTGAATTTTGATATCACTGAAATTCTCGGTGAAAGTTGTAATGAAACAGGAAAGGTGGATGGCGTTATAAAAATCAGGATGGCACAACCCGGATTTCCGGGTGACTTCAAATTATATGATGCTAACGGGGCAATAATTCAGGAAGGAAAATTCAACGGTCAGCAGGAATTGGAAATCTCTTTGAAATCGGGGAACTATTTTTTTTCAATAGTGGATGAAAATGGCTGCGAGTCGCCCTTTCCTGACAGAATTGAAGTGCCTGTTATCAATCAGGTAAGTTTTACGGTTCCCGGTAAAATTTCAATCTGTGAAGTTTTTGAATTTTTACCTGAGACCGATCAGAATTTAAAGTTTACACTGGTATATCCGGATAATAAATTGGAAACAAAGTCAGGAGGGGAGCCATTCACCATTGATCAGGCCGGTGAATACACCGTTTTGGGTAGTTATCTGGATATGGATCAGGAATTGTGCCCATTAGAATTGACCTTTCAAGTTACAATCAATACCGCAGTACCATTTGAACCCAAATTGGTCAGCAGCGACTGTTTTGGGAATAATGTTTATGAAGCGGAATTATTTGGAGCCGACTTGGGTAAGGTGGATATAAATTGGTATAATGAAAATGATGAAATTGTCGGAAAGGAAAGGTTGCTTTATCCTACTTCACACGGACAGTTCAAATTGAATGTGAACCCAAGAAACAGTGAATCCTGTCCGGAACCGCCAAAAACCTTTGCGGTGCCGCCACCTATTGAGGAAGTTTCCGTGTCTTTGACCGCCTCCCCACTTTGCTCTGATACTGATGCTGAGATTTCAATAGTAACTGATTATGAAGAGACTTTTTTGACAAAATGGATATCATACAATGAGACAGGGGAGGGATTTTTTATGGAAGAACTGGAAGATCAACAGGTGATCCAAATAGCCGCTCCCGGATTTTATGAGGCTGTACTATACAAGAATGAATGTGAAATAGGAAGAAGTTCCATTCAAGTAATGGATGCGGAACCGGCATCTTTTGAAATTCCCGAAAAACTCATCATCTGTCAATCTTTTGATCTGATTCCTGAAACAGAATTGAATCTGAGGTTCACACTGTTTCTTCCTAATGGAGAAATAAATGAGGTTGTCGACGGCGAACCTTTTACCTTAACCCAAGAAGGGGAATATACTATCATCTCAGCCGCCGGGGGCGATGAGCAAAATCTGTGTCCGATAACCAAAACTTTTATAGCTGAAATGAGGGAACCATTGGATTTTCAGCCGGTATTGGTAGAGCGGGATTGTGATGGAAAACAGGTTTTCCAGGCTGATCTTTTTGGCACAGATCCCAATGAAGTGGATATTTTCTGGTTTGATGAAAATGGAGATCTTGTTGGAAACGATTTACAGCTGATCCCGGAAAGTTATGGTTTGTTCAATCTGGAGGTACGTCCAAAGGGAAGCGAGCAATGTCCTGATCCACGGATCGCTTTCGAAGTGGTGCAGCCTGTAGTGGAACTTGATCTTTATTTATCGGCCACTACGCTATGTTTTGACTCAGATGATGTTGATATCACTTTGGATACTGACTTTGATTATGTAGATAGGATCCAATGGACCTATACAGACCTTGATGGTAAAAAGGAGGCTCTTCCTCAATTTATGGGTTTAAGTGAAATCACTGCAAGCGCGGAAGGTAGTTATGAAGTCACTGTTTATAATGAATTGGGATGTCAGCTTGGCCAAGAAATGGTTCCGGTATTGCGCAGTACGGATGACCGTAGGCCGGAAGTGGAAGAAGAATATTCTATCTGCAGTGCTTTTGGTATCGGTGATACAATTGATCCTGGAAAATTCAGTAGGTACAAATGGTTTCAGGACAACAAACAGGTTTCCGAATCTTCGACATTCAAACCAACAATTCCCGGTGAATACACTTTAACAGTCACAAGCGAAGAAAACTGTGATTATTCCACAGTTTTTAAGGTGATTGATGAATGTGATATAGGAGTTGTTGTTCCCACAGCCATTGTGCCGGGTCATCCCGTACGTTCTTTTATGGTTTACACATCTGATTCGGTGGATGAGGTGGAGATAATGGTATATGGGAAATGGGGCGATATTCTTTTCCATTGCAGGTCAAATGATCTTCACCCGGATACCTCGGTCTGTCATTGGGATGGCATATATGAAGGCAACATTCTTCCTGCGGGATCTTATGCAATGAAAATTGTCTACAGAAACGAAAAATACAATTATATCAAAACAATGTCAACGGCAATAATGGTTGTTGATTAAGAAAAGGGTGAAAATCCATGTTTTGATGATATTGAAAATCGTCTTTCTTCAAAGAAAAAATGTCTATAATTTCAGGATTTTAGTTGCTTTTTGCTTCTGAATGATAACCTAAAGCGATATTTGAGGGACCGTATATTCATAAATATTCCTAAAAATTTCAAATATTTATATTTTTTTACTCATGAGTCAATATCATTGCTTCCAATCTTGAATAGCATTTTTCAGTCAATTGTTCTATGGCATTTTCCCCTGTGGTTTTACCCGGTTGAATTGCGGGGGAGAGGTAGATGTGAATCTTTCCCGGCCTCAGGATCAAGGATCCTTTTGGTAGGACTGCATAAACATTATTAAATAATCCTGAAAATTTTCATTTTTGATTGGCTTTGTTTAGTTTTACGTATCGTTAAATCAAATTTAAACTCTTTGCTTGCAAAAATCCCCTGAAAGCGATTTCAGGGGATTTCTTTTTTTTAGGTCTTAAAGATCATTATTTTTTTATGCAGATTATTAACGACAACCCTGTCAAAACATAAAGTTTGTCCTGTTCGAGGAAGATCAACAGCCTCTGAAGATTTATGAAAAGCTGGTCCTGATCTGGATGGATTTGAAGGATATTTCTCCGAAAATACCTACAAAGGAAAGTTTGGTTTTAATGAAATCCTCCAAGGGCTTTTATAATGAATACCTGAAGACCTTTAGAGGTAAAAAGATAGATCCTGCGGTGTACAATGGTCTAGATGGGATTCACATGTTTTTTGAAACGAATAAAGAAAAACTGACCAGCGATCACTGAATCGTAATCAAAGCAATGTTAATTGATTCTAAATTTGATTTGGAAGGCATTCTTTGCTCTGTAAATTCTTTGTTTTCTCAAATTTCCCTACATTTGCAATCCGTTCGGGTGAACGTGGGTTTTTGAAAGCTGATTTCAGGAACTTTATCCAAAACCAAAAACCTCAACCTGATGACCCTAAGGTTGTTGAAAGTCAGGGTTATCCAACAATATGTCTGAAAAAGAAGAATTTAACTGGGACAATTTCGAGACCAAAGGATTTGGTGAAGGCTATTCCAAGGAAAAGAGAGCGGAGATGGAAGCCATTTACGCCGGAACCTTGAATGAAATCACCGAGAAAGAAGTCATCAAAGGTACAGTAGTAGGTATCAATGACAAAGACGTAATCATCAACATCGGTTTTAAATCTGATGGTTTGGTTCCTTTGAGTGAATTCCGTGACCTTCCTGACCTTAAGATCGGAGACGAAGTGGATTTGTTCATCGAAGAACAAGAAAATTCATTGGGTCAGTTGGTGCTTTCCAGAAAGAAAGCCCGTATGGTCCGTGCATGGCAGGACATCGAAGATGCGCTTGAGCATGACAATATTATCGAAGGTCTTGTAAAAAGGAGAACCAAAGGGGGTCTGATCGTGGATATCTACGGTGTTGAAGCCTTCTTGCCGGGTTCTCAGATCGACGTGAAGCCTATCAGGGATTTTGATATCTATGTAGGTAAGAAAATGGAAGTAAAAGTGGTGAAAATCAACCACGCCAATGATAACGTAGTAGTTTCGCACAAAGTCCTGATCGAAAAAGATCTGGAGAAACAAAAAGCGGAAATCCTGAACAACCTGGAGAAAGGTCAGGTATTGGAAGGTGTGATCAAGAACATGACCAACTTCGGTGTATTCATCGACCTTGGTGGTGTGGATGGTCTACTTCACATCACGGATATATCTTGGGGACGTATCAACCATCCCGAAGAAGTGCTTAACCTGGATGATAAAGTTCAGATTGTTGTGCTCGATTTCGATGATGACAAGAAGAGAATTTCTCTGGGTATGAAGCAACTGACGCCTCATCCATGGGATTCACTTTCTGCTAATCTTGAGATCGGTTCTAAGGTTAAAGGTAAGATAGTAAATGTAGCAGATTACGGTGCCTTCCTGGAACTTGCTCCCGGAGTAGAAGGATTGATCCACGTATCTGAAATGAGCTGGTCTCAGCATTTGAGAAACCCGGCTGATTTTGTGAAAGTGAATGACGAGATTGAAGCGGTTGTATTGACTTTGGACAAAGACGAAAGAAAAATGTCTTTGGGTATCAAGCAGCTGACCGAAGATCCTTGGACAAAAGGGGACATGGCTACCAAATACGCCGTGGGAACCAAACATAAAGGTGTAGTTAGAAACTTAACCAACTTTGGACTGTTCCTGGAATTGGAAGAGGGTATCGACGGTTTGGTACACGTTTCGGATCTTTCCTGGACCAAGAAAATCAAACATCCAAGTGAATTCGTGAAAGTGGGCGACCATTTGGACGTTCAGGTTTTGGAACTGGATGTGGACAACAGAAGATTGGCCTTGGGTCACAAGCAATTGGAAGAAAACCCTTGGGACACTTTCGAAAGCGTATTCCCGGTCGGATCGGTTCATAAGAGCACAGTAGTTTCCAAAAACGATAAAGGTGCAGTCCTTGAATTGCCATATGGTTTGGAAGGTTTCGCGACTGCGAAAAATTTGGAGAAAGAAGACGGAACTACAGTTGAAGTCGGCGATTCTTTGGATTTTAAAGTTACCGAGTTCTCCAAGGACGATAAGAGAATCGTTCTTTCCCATACTGCCACTTTCAGAGAAGAGGATAGGGGCGCGAAAAAAGCCAAGAAAAAGGCTGACAGCCCTGCTGAATCTTCGGCCCCACAAGAGAAATCAACACTGGGTGATCTGGATGCATTGGCTCAGTTGAAAGAACAGATGGAAGGCGGAAAGAAGTAAGATTTCAATATTGAGATATGAGATTTGAGACATGAGAATATGGCTCACTTCCAAAAATAGAAAAGTGTCTGCCAGTAGGTGGGCACTTTTTTTATGATCCTTTGAGGTTTTTGGAACCTCGAAGGTTTCTTATTTTTTAAATGGTTTGGGGTTTGTGAAACTCAAGGTTTTTCCTAAAAGTAAGGGAGAAAAGGTACAATGATTAGGTGGTAGATATTCTTCAGGCTTTAGAATCAACCTTCCCCCACTCAATCTTTTCCGCCCTCAACGGCAATTCCCTCAACCTTGATCCAGTTGCATTAAATACGGCATTTGCAATAGCCGCAGCTGTCGGTCCCTGAGCAGCCTCTCCGGCACCCATAGGCGCTAGTTCCGGACGGTTGATCACATGGACTTCTACCTCCGGACATTCCTTGAAGCGCATGATGGGATAGCTTGCCCAGTCCAGGCTGGTGATACCGTCATCCAAATAGGTGACTTCTTCCATCAGGGTCCAGCTGGCGGATTGGATCATTCCGCCTTCGGTTTGGTTTTTTAGGCCATCGGGATTGATACACTGACCTGAATCGATCACGCCTGTGAGTTTTTTTATCCGATAGCTTTTTTCTGAAGGATCGATAAGGACTTCCGCCAGAATGGCAAAATAAGATGCCGAGTTTTTATACTGCGCGAAAGCTACCCCCAAACCTGTGTTGGCTGCTTTGTTGTTTTTTCCCCATTGGGTTTTTTCTGCCAGCATTTCCAGTACCGCTTTTGCCCTGGCATCCTCCAGATGTTTCAGTCGAAAAGCAATCGGATCTTCTCCTGCAAGAGTAGCCAATTCGTCAATAAAGGATTCCAAAGCGAATATGTTTCCATATGCACCGAGGCCACGAAGGGCCGAAGTCCGAAGCGGACCTTTAAAATTGTAAAGCAATATGTTCTTGGCAGGAATATCATAAAGTGGTAGCGAATTCCGGTAACTGCCCCCCGAAAATCCGCCAGCCTCAAAATCAAACGGCTTTTCCAAATGTCGGGCTGCTATAAAATGTCCTGCTTTGCCACCCGGTCTTGTGCTGTGCGTATCAGACCAAATGCCGCAATCCCACCCGGTAATTTTTCCGGAGGCATCCAATCCCGCTTTCAATTTTAAAATCATAGCTGAACCATAAGGTTCCCAAGCATGTTCGTCTTCCCGCATCCATTGAACACGGAAAGGTTTGTCCGGATAAGCTTTGGCAATGAATGCAGCATCTGCCGAAACGTCATCGGCTCCGTTATGGCCGTAGCAGCCCGAACCGGGAACACCTATGCAGCGGATATTCTCTTCAGCTAAATCCAGAAAATCCGACAGGGTAGCTCTGAGCGGATAGACACCTTGGGTAGGTGACCATACTGTCAACTTTCCGGCTTTCCATTCCGCAACCGCACAGGAAGGTCCCGTGGAAGCATGCATATGGTAAGGCCGGTAGTATTTTGCTTCATGTTTTTGTGCAGAAGAATCGATAACCTCAGCAATTCCTTTATACTCCTCAACTTTTTCAGGAGCCTCCGCATTGTTTGTCATATTATCAAAGAGTTGTCCTCTTTTGGGTCTCAACTTTTCGGATTCCCATTTTGTGTTTTCTTTAAGATATTGCCAAGCCTTCACGGCCTCATGTTCTCGTTTGGCTATGACAGCCACAAAATTCCCATCCACTATCAATTTCAAAATTCCGGGTAAGGCCAGAACTTTTTCTTTATCGATTCCCTTTAATTTTGCCGAATAGGAGGAGGGACGCAAAACACGGGCGTGGACCATTTCCGGAAGACGAAGGTCATGGACAAAATGGCTTTCACCTTTTACCAAACCGATTAGGTCATCTCTCAAAATTGATTGTCCTACATATCGATGTTCCGAAGGTTTTTTTGTGGGAGCTTTATCTAATAGTTTTTCTTCTATATACTTTCCTTCCAACAGCTCCCAATAAGTGGTTTTGTTTTTCCCATTTTGGGAGAGGATATTACCCTTTTCAGTTTTTAGATTTTCGGGTTCAACATTCCATTTTTCCGCAGCCATTTTCACCAAATAATACCTTGCAGAAGCTGCTGCCTTTCTAATGGAACTCCCACTGCTTTCGATGGAGGCGCTTCCTGCGGTGTACCTTTCATTGGGTGTTTGTCCTGTGTCTGCATTGATGATGCTGACGTTTTCGATATCCACATCCAGTTCTTCGGCGGCCATTTGGATCAGGGCGGTTCTGATTCCCTGCCCCAACTCCGTCTTCCCTGTCAAGACTGTAACTTGACCTTCAGCGTCCAACCGGATCCAGGAATCGACCAAATTTGTGTCTCCATGGATTCTTTCAGAAATAGTTTCATTTAATCCATTGCCCTTTGTGCTGCAAAAAGCCAATGGAATCAGGTTGAAACCCAGGAGAAGATGCCCCGAAGATTTTAAAAATGTTCTTCTGTCAGTTTTGGAAAATTTTGGAAAGATCATTCAGTTAGTGATTTTGGATTTTGAGGGAAGCTTGTTTTACTGCCTTAATAAATCGGGAGTGGGTTCCACAGCGGCAGATTACCGGTTCCAGAGCGTCTCTGATTTCTGAATCCGATGGATCTGCAATTTCACGAAGCAAAGCGACGGAAGCCATCATCATTCCATTTAGACAATAACCACATTGGGCGGCCTGCTCCTCAATGAAGGTTTCCTGCACAGGATGAAGCTTTTCACCATTATGCAATCCCTCTATTGTTTCTATTTTTTTTCCTTCAAAATAAGAAACCGGAAGCACACAGGTGGGTGTAGCTTCTCCGTCTGCCAATACCATACAAGAACCGCATTGCTGCATGCCGCAACCATATTTTAGTCCGTTCAATTGAAAATCCTCTCTCAAAACATATAACAAGGGTTCATCGGGATTTGCTTCCAGAGAATGAATTTTACCGTTTAAATTGATTTGAATTTTTTCTGACATGGTTTATTGGATATGACAATAGCAAAGCAACCTCAATTTATGGGTTGTTTAATTGGAAGCGGCAACTATATCAAGTACGAGGTTAATTCAATTACGATAGCCAAAGCAAAGAGTTATGGCAAACATCAATTGAAAATAAGATAACCTTTACGTCAGAATTTTAAAATTGAATTGGTGTGTACGGTTTATTCCTTATTTTATAATCGCTGACGAAATGTAAATCGAAGTATATTATAATTGTAAAGAACATCAAAACTGTGTTCCTTTTCCACAGATTTCAAGTATCCCAATTCCAATCGGATTTTCTCCGAGAGAAAATACTGAAGACCGGTGTAAAACCGAAAAGTACTCAGAAAATCCTGAAAATTGTCATTGACCATTATTTCTGGGGCAATTTGAATGTTCCAGTGTCCCTGTTCACTGTCTTTATCAATCAGTGCAAAATCGGTGGCAAATTCATACCGCGTTCTTAAATCAAAGGAGTAAGAATTCAGATTTCTTTCATGAACTTCTCCTTGATTTAAGTAGGTCCTTACTGTATCACCTCTGAACCTTTCTTCAATTCTTAGACGGTGATTAAATTTCCACCGTCCTGATCCATGAGTTTTGTTGATCTCCTGATGGGGTCTGATTTCAGGTTGGATTGTGGGAGTGTAAATACTGTAAAGTCCCGAATATCCAATGCCTCCTCCAATATTCAAATTCTCATGGATGAAATAAAAAAGTGTAGTTCTTACCACAGTTTGATACTGTCTGCTCACAGCAAAAAATCGCCTGTTTTCTATTTCAGCATCCAATTGCAGTTTTTCGGTTATTTTCCACTCAAGATAAAATCCGGTCCAATAAAGTCCTCCTGCCTCCAATTTATCGACTTCCCTGGTTTGGGCCGAAGCAGTGGTAGAATATAGACAAAAGATCAAAGGAATATAAACAAAAATAAGGATTTTCATCAAATTGATTTTCAATTCAAAATCTTACCAAATAGACAAAAAAAGACAGCACTCCTTCTGGATGCTGTCTTTTTAAAAAGAGGTCGAGAGCGGATTCGAACCGCTGTAGAAGGTTTTGCAGACCTCTGCCTAGCCACTCGGCCACTCGACCGATTTTTAACGGAACGCAAATGTAGAGATTATCGACAGTTATCCCAAACTAGCCCGGGAATATTTTTAACATCAGCTTGATATGCAAACTTTCCAGAAGGTTCAACTCAATCCCATTCCATTGGATGTGATCTTCCTCTGCTTTTTGGGCGTGGCAACTAAAAGATTTTTAATTTTATTTATAAAGATTCTAAATTAAAATATTCATATTAAACCTTATTATAATAATCTGTAAAACAAATACTTACAATTAAAAGCCATATGTTTACAGTCTTGTCCCAATAGAGAAATGCAAGTTTGAAATATAGAATCGGGGTAGTACATTTGCAGTGTTTATCAAAAACCCTGAAAGAAGCTGTTTAATAAGTTATAAATATGTTGATCAAACGCACATTAATAAGTGTCCCTTTAAGATTAAGCACACTCGCATTCGTGTTTTTCCTCATGTTAGGAGCACAGGCCTTTGCTGCTGATCCGGATGTTCCTGATAGTGAAGAAGCAGTTGCAGCAGGAAAAACAATTTTTAATGCCAACTGTAGAACTTGCCATAAACTTGATCAGAGATACACCGGGCCGGCCTTGCGAGGTGTGACAGACCGAAGATCAATTGACTGGGCAAAGAGTTTTATAAAAAACTCACAGGCGATGATTGCATCCGGAGACGCACAGGCAGTGGCATTGTATAAGGAATTCAACAACCTTGCCATGCCGCAACATCAGTTTTTAAGTGATGATGACCTCATGAACCTCCTTTCCTATATAGAATATGGAGAGGCCGAAGCTGCTGCCGGAGTACCTGCTGTAGCTGCAGATGGGGAAGCCGGGGCATCTGGGGCTGGTACAGGAGTTCCAAGTGAATATCTGACCATTATTTTAGGAGTATTAGTACTCGTCCTGCTTTTGATTCTGATTGTGTTGGGATTGATAATTTCTGTATTGACCAAATACCTGAAGGAACAAAAACTTGAGGAAGACGACGCTGAGTTTATAAATCAAAAAGTTGATTACAAAAAGGTTCTGAAGAGTGATGCATTCCTTATTATTGTCACAGCATTGGTTGTTGCCTTGATCGCCAAAACGGCTATCGACGGACTATACTCAGTAGGGATACAGCAGGGATATGCACCAAAACAGCCGATTGCGTTTTCGCATGAATTGCATGCAGGGCAATACGAAATCGAATGCCAGTATTGTCATACAGGTGTGGAGATCGGAAAATCCGCCAATATTCCATCCGCAAATATTTGTATGAACTGCCACACCCATATACAAAACGTCGGGGGTCAGGAAGGTATTTCTACAGAAATAGCCAAGATTTATGAGGCTTTTGATAACAATCAACCCATAGAATGGGTCAGGGTGCACAACCTTCCCGATTTGGCCTATTTCAACCACTCACAACACGTAGCGGTAGGAGGTATTGAGTGCCAAACCTGTCACGGAGAAATACAGGAAATGGAGGTAGTGGCACAGCACAGTACTTTGACAATGGGCTGGTGTATTGACTGCCACCGACAGACTACAATAGAAACCCAAGGAAATGAATATTATGATAAATTGGTAATGTTGCATTCTTCCTCAAAAAACGCCAAAGAAGCTTTGAAAGTTAAAGATATCGGCGGATTGGAATGTGCCAAATGTCACTATTAATAAAAATCTTTTAAGAAACGACTTTCTTGAATAATATAAAATGAAAGAAAATAAAAAGACATACTGGAAGGGATTGGAGCAATTGACAAATGAAACTGATTTTGTCAAAAACGCAGACCAAGAATTCCCGGGATATTTGCCGATCAATTCGAATGAAGAAGGTGGACCTTCAAGAAGGGACTTTCTGAAAATGATGGGCTTCAGCATTGCAGCAGCCTCTTTGGCGGCGTGCGAGGCACCCGTTAGAAGGGCAATTCCTTATGTAAACAAACCCGTGGATATAGACCCGTCTATTCCCAATTATTATGCATCTACCTTTTATTCCCAAGGCATTTATGCATCCCTAGTGGTCAAAACCAGAGAGGGAAGACCCATTAAACTCGATGGAAACAATATTTCGCCCATCAATCAGGGAGGTGTGAACGCCATAGTTGAGGCTTCGGTGCTGTCTCTTTATGACCAACAAAGACTAACAGGGCCTTATATAAACAGTGAAAAGTCCGATTGGCTTACATTGGATGCTCAAGTAAAGGCAAATCTTGCAGGCGCAGGAAATGTAAAAATCGTCACCAATACCATCATTTCCCCTTCTACAGAAAGAACTTTACAATTACTGTCCGATTCGATCGGAGGAGCGGAAATAATCACCTACGATCCGGTCTCCAATTACGGAATTATCAAAGCTGCCGAAATATTTTATGGATCGGCTGTTCTTCCATCCTACAATTTTGATCAAGCCGACATCATTGTCAGCTTTGGAGCTGATTTCTTGGGAACGTGGATTTCTCCCATTGAATTTGCCAAGGATTACAGTAAAACTAGGAAAATATCAAAGGAAAGACCGGAAATGTCCAGGCATTACCAGTTTGAATCCAACCTTTCTATGACTGGCGCAAATGCTGATTACAGGACACCAATCAAAGCCTCTCAAAGTGGATTGGCGGTATTGGCCCTTTATAATGCCATTGCGGCCCAAGCAGGAGGAGTTTCCTATTCCTCCCCTGCAGTAGAAATCAATCATTTGGACAAAGCCGCCAAAGAACTGCTGGCCAATCGTGGTAGATCCTTGGTTATTTCAGGCTCCAATGATCCCAATGTACAAGTTGTGGTGAATGCCATCAATGATCTTTTGGGAAACAACGGGACGACCGTGGACTTCTCCAATCCCTCCTTTTACAAAAAGGGAAATGATGTCAATATGAATCAGTTCGTTACCGATATCAACGCAGGAAGAATCGGCGGAGTGCTTTTCTATAACTGTAACCCTGTCTATGATTTTGCAAGGGGAGCAGAAATTGCGGAAGGAATTGCCAAAGTAAAAGTTTCGGTATCCACAAACGAAACCATGGACGAAACTTCTTCCCTTGTTCAATATGTTGCTCCGGATCATAACTATTTGGAATCATGGAATGATTTCAATCCCAAATCGGGAGAATATAGTTTGGCTCAACCGACCATATCCCCACTATTTGATACCCGGCAGGCACAGGAATCCTTTTTGATCTGGGCAGGTGAAGAAACAACTTACTATGACTTCTTACAGGAAAATTGGAGAACTTCCTTTTTTGATACCCAAGCTGTAGTATCTGATTTCCAACAATTCTGGGATATCTCTTTATATAATGGGATTTATTCTATTCCTAGGGAATCCTCCGCTATTTCTGCAGTTGGAGATCCTTCTGTAGCGGCGGCAGCTGTTGCCAGAACCTATAACGCCGCCGGTGAAGGAACCGAACTTGTTATCTACACCAAAGTAGGTATTGGTACCGGAACCTTTGCCAACAATCCTTGGCTTCAGGAGATGGCTGACCCTATCACCAAAGTTACTTGGGATAATTATCTTACCGTTCCTCAAAAATGGGCGAACGATAATGGCCTGAGAATGCAGGAAAACAATACCGGGATGGCGAATCTCACTATAGGAGGCACTTCAATTGTCCTTCCGGTAGTTGTTCAGCCGGGTCAGGCAATGGGAACGGTTGGATTGGCTTTGGGATATGGAAGAAACAAAGCAGGACGTGTGGCTGATGGGATTGGAGTAAATGCTTACCCCTTTTTGGAAGTGACCAACGGTTTTGTCAATTATGATATTACCGAAGGAGTAACGGTAGAACTCACCTCCGACTCTTATGCCATTGCAAGAACCCAAACCCATGAAACCTATATGGGAAGGGATTTCGTGGTTCAGGAGTCCACCTTACCCGAATACAAGGATGATGCCTTTGCAGGAAGATACCGACCCCGGATTTATAAGGATGGAGAATTTGTAGAGCCATCAAATATTTCCTTATGGCAGGGTCATAAATATGGCCAACATCACTGGGGAATGGCCATCGATATGAATTCCTGTATTGGATGTGGTGCCTGTACCATAGCTTGCCAGGTTGAAAACAACGTCGCCGTGGTTGGTAAGCAAGAAGTCCTTAACAGAAGGGAGATGCATTGGATCCGGATCGATAGATATTACAGTTCAGATGGGGATCCGGATGACCTGAAAGCAATGGAAAAAGCTGCCGAAAATCCTGAAGTTGTTTTCCAACCCATGACGTGCCAGCATTGTAACAATGCTCCCTGCGAAACGGTTTGTCCGGTTTCTGCTACTACACACTCCTCTGAAGGTCTTAATCAAATGACCTATAACAGATGTATCGGTACAAGATATTGTGCCAATAACTGTCCCTATAAAGTACGAAGGTTCAACTGGTTCAAATACCATGACAACAAAGACTTTGCTGTGGTAAACTACCCACAGAATGATGATTTAGGCAAAATGGTATTGAATCCCGACGTAACGGTAAGGGCAAGAGGTGTAATGGAAAAATGTTCACTCTGTGTGCAGCGGATCCAAAGCGGAAAACTGACAGCCAAACGGGAGAAAAGACAGATGGTCGATGGAGATGTGAACGTGGCCTGTGCTGCGGCATGTCCCACTGACGCTATTGTTTTTGGGGATATGCGGAATCCGGAAAGCAGGTTGACCAACCTCTTACAAATCCGGGAGGATTCTCTTTCTTTTCTGAAAGAGGTGAATGAGGAAAGGGCCTATCATGTATTGGAAGAAATAAATACAAGTCCCAATATTTGGTATTTGACCAAAATCAGAAACAAGGATAAATCAGAAGCGTAATAAAATCATAAAATATGCAGGTTACTTCATCCATACGTGAGCCGCTGATTACCGGTGGTAAAACCTTAAAAGACATTACACATGATGTTTCGAGACAGGTAGAAGGCAAACCCAGTTTGGGATGGCTGATAGGTTTACTTGTTTCCGTCGGTGCTTTATTGTTGGGAAGCATTGCTTTGGCTGCCACTTTGTGGGAAGGCATCGGAATGTGGGGTTTGAATAAAACCGTTGGTTGGGCATGGGACATTACAAACTTCGTTTGGTGGGTTGGTATAGGCCATGCCGGTACGCTGATTTCAGCAGTACTGTTACTGTTCAGGCAAAAATGGCGTATGGCCATCAACCGGGCAGCAGAGGCAATGACCATTTTTGCCGTTATCTGTGCAGCGATGTTCCCGGTCATTCACATGGGTAGGCCATGGTTAGGTGCTTATTGGGCCCTGCCTCTGCCCAACACCTTTGGTTCATTGTGGGTAAACTTCAATTCACCTCTTCTTTGGGATGTATTTGCGATTTCTACCTATTTCTCAGTATCATTGGTCTTCTGGTATATCGGCTTGATACCTGATTTTGCTACCATCCGTGATCGTGCTACAGGATTTAGAAAGGTAATATACGGTGCGCTTTCATTTGGCTGGGACGGTGCTGCAAGAACGTGGAGCCGCTATGAATCCGTAGCTTTGATCCTTGCAGGTTTGGCCACTCCTTTGGTGCTTTCGGTTCATACCATTGTATCCTTTGACTTTGCGACTTCAGTAATACCGGGATGGCATACCACTATATTTCCACCATACTTCGTAGCAGGTGCGATATTCTCAGGTTTTGCCATGGTATTGTCCTTGATGATTGTTACCAGAAAAGTATTTAAACTGGAGGACTACATTACCATCGGCCATATCGAGTTAATGAATATTGTGATTATCATTACAGGTTCCATAGTTGGTATAGCCTATATCACCGAATTTTTTATCGCGTGGTATTCAGGTGTGGCTGCTGAGCAATATGCGTTTATCAACAGAGCTACAGGACCGTACTGGTGGGCTTATTGGTCCATGATGACCTGTAATGTTATATCTCCTCAGCTATTTTGGATAAAGAAAATCAGAACCTCAATTATTGCAACCTTCATCCTTTCCATTGTAGTGAACATCGGAATGTGGTTTGAGCGGTTTGTTATTATAGTGACATCCTTACATCGGGATTACCTTCCTTCCTCATGGGTAATGTTCTATCCAACTTGGGCAGACGTTGGAATCTACTTGTTCACCTTCGGATTGTTCTTTACCCTTTTCTTGTTGTTTGCTAAATTCTTTCCGGTGATCAACATGGCCGAAATCAAATCTATCGTAAAATCTTCATCAGTAAGAACAAATAAATAAAAATGGAAAGAGATAAGAATTTTATCCTCGGTATTTATGAAGATGAGGATGTTTTGCTTGAAGCAGTTACTCAATTAAGACAGGGTGGCGTAAGAATCCACGAGGTTTTCTCCCCATTTCCTGTACATGGATTGGATGAGGTTCTGGGATATAAGCGTAGCAAACTACCTATAGCAGCCTTCCTCTTTGGTTTGTTGGGAACCGCTTTGGCCTTACTCATGCAGTATTACATGATGGGGATTGATTGGCCAATGATCATCGGTGGAAAGGATTTCGCACCTTTGCCCACTTTCATTCCTGTTACTTTTGAATTGACAGTTTTACTCTCCGCATTCGGAATGGTAGGCGTTTTCCTTATCACAAGCAATCTAAAGCCTTGGGGGCAGCCTAGGATTTTCGATTTGAGAATTACGGACGACAAACATGTTATGGCCATAGATATGGCAAATAATGCGGGTTTGGGTGAGCAGAAGATTACGGACATATTGAAATCCTCCGGAGCTTCTGAAGTGAATAAAAAAAGTTTTGATAGGTAATTTTGAAAATATGAAATTTATAAATTCCATAAATTTGATCACTGCGATGGGGCTGTCTTTTGGACTGGCCTCCTGTGGAGCGTCAGGGGAGCATCCGGGATATGAATATGCACCACAAATGTATCATTCGGTACCTTATGAGCCATTGACTCAAATCATAAATGAGGAAGAAGGAAGCTGGTTGTCATCCAGAGAGGATGAAAAAGGTGAATTCTTTAACAGTAACATCAACAATCCAAACCGGATGAACATGCGGGAACCTGTTCCCAATACTGTTCCTAGAAACAGTCTGGGTTATCTTCCATACAGACTGAAGGCTTTTGAGCTGGAAGAGTCCGCAGAAGTACAGAATCCTGTTGAGCTGACAGATCAGGTTTTGGCCGAAGGCCAACAGCTTTATCTTCAATATTGCTCAGCCTGTCACGGTGCAGGTGGCGAAGGAGATGGTAAAGTAGGTGCTGTGATCGGCGGTGTGGCAAACCTGAAAGGTGGTGCTTACATTGATTTGCCCGAAGGTCATATTTTCCACGTGATTACCAATGGAAAAGGAAGAATGCTTCCCCATGGATCCCAAATTTCTCAGGAAAGAAGATGGAAAATCGTTCACTATGTTAAACAAGAAATTCAGCAGCAATAACCATGGCGCACGTTACAAACTATAACTTGGATCAAAAATTCGATTTTACATCCGCTCTTAAAAAATCGGTTTTAACAGCTTTGGTTGTTGGAATCGTAATATTGGCGGTTGGCGTGTTGTTGGCCATTTTTGGAGGAGGACATGACCACGCCGAGGAGGCAGGTGGACATGCCTTTCATTGGTATGAGAGACTCTATGCCAACTTGTGGATCAACAATGTTTACTTTACCGGGATCGCGGTTATCGGCGTTTTCTTCTTTGCGATCCAATATGCCGCGCAAGCAGGTTGGTCTACCGGTTTGCTTAGGATAATGATCTCTTTTGGATATTGGTTGCCGATTGCCGGGGTGCTGATGTTGGTTACTTTCTTTATTGCCAGTCATGATATCTTTCATTGGACACACAGCTATCTGTTTTATCCCGAAGGTCCCCTATATGATCCGATCATAGATGGAAAGGGAGCTTATTTTTTCTGGCCTTTGGCAAAAGGGAGCTTTCCCGTATTCTATGTTGCTCGGATGGTTATTTTCTTCGGTTTCTGGATTTTCTTTTTCAATAAATTGAAAAACCTATCTTTGGCGGAAGACTTGAATGGTGGCACAGACTATTGGTATGCCACTCGGAAATGGTCGGCTATCTTTTTGATTTTCTTTGCGGTTTCTTCTTCTATGGCAGGCTGGGACTGGGTGATGTCCATTGACACGCACTGGTTTTCAACCATGTTTGGATGGTATGTTTTTGCTTCTTGGTTTGTGGCAGGACTATCTGCAATTACTCTATTTACGATTTTCTTGAAAGAGAAAGGTTACTTGCCAATGGTCAATCAGAACCATATTCACGACATGGGTAAATTTGTGTTTGCCTTTTCGATTTTCTGGACTTATATCTGGTTTTCTCAGTTTCTTTTGATCTACTATGCCAACATTCCCGAGGAGTCTGTATACTTTGTTGAGAGACTGTATAGTGATGTGTATGGACCGTTCGTTTTTGTAAATCTAGGATTAAACTTTGTGTTGCCATTCTTGGTTTTAATGACACGAGATTCAAAGCGGCATGGGGTTTTTCTAAAGCTGGTTTGTGCTTTGATTATCCTTGGTCATTGGGTGGATTTCTTCCTGATGGTTCAGCCTGGTACTTTGGGTCATAATGGTGGTATCGGATTTATGGAAATAGGAATGTTGTTGGTTTATGCTTCTGCAGCCACTTATGTGGTTTTGGGAGGATTGGCTAAACATAACCTGGTCCCTAAAAACCATCCGATGTTAGAAGAAAGCTATAATCATCATATTTAAAATTTATCCGAAAAGTTTATCATTATGTACGGATTACTTATTGCCATTGGTATAATCATCCTGCTTTCCATCATCTGGATGGTCTATAGGATCCAAACCTTAGTCACTGTTGTCAAAGGTTCTGATAAAAAAGTTGCTTCAGGAAGTAATAAGGTAAATGCAATGATGTTTGTATTGTTTCTTGTGGGTACAGGGTCCTTGTTCTTTTGGTATTCATACAAGGAGTTTGACAATTATCAAATTCCTATTGCCTCGGAACACGGTGTCATAGCTGATCAACTGTTTTGGATTACAATGGGTGTTACGGGAGTTGTATTTGTGATCACCCACATCTTACTGTTCTGGTTTCCCTACAAATATCAATATAACGAGAACAAGAGAGCCGATTTCTTTCCCCATAACAATAAACTTGAAGTTATCTGGACCGTAGTTCCTGCTGTGGTTTTAGCGCTGTTGGTAGTTGGAGGCTGGAAAGCTTGGTCGGATATTACCGCCCCTGCTCCCCAGAACTCGCATGTAGTTGAAATAATGGGTTATCAGTTTGCCTGGGAAGTAAGATATCCGGGAATGGACAATGTATTGGGAGATTATGATTTTAGATTGATCAATCTGGCCAATAACATTTCAGGGGTGGACTTCTCGGATAAAAATTCATTCGATGATTTTACTTCTCCTACTATTGTGATCCCGAAAGGTGAGCCTGTAGAGTTTAAAATCCGGGCCCGTGATGTTCTTCATTCTGTATTTGCTCCCCATATGAGATTGAAAATGGATGCTGTACCGGGTATGCCTACTCGTTTCTGGTTTACAGCCACCAAAACTACCGAGGAAATGAGAACCGAACTGAACAATCCTGAGTTCATTTACGAATTGGCCTGTACCGAAATATGTGGAATAGGTCATCACTCCATGAGAAAAGTCATTACAGTTGTTGAACCTGCGGAATACAGAAAATGGTTAGCTGATCAAAAACCATATATTGTTAATGATCCGACCTTGGTCGAAAATTTACCCGCAGACCTGAAAGAATTGGCTGAAATAGCGATCAGCGAAAACAAATAATTAAATAAGTATAAATATGGCAACTGCTCATACCTCAACGCACAGTACGGAAGCACATGATCACCATGATCATGAGCATCACGATAACTTCATCACGAAGTATATCTTCACGACTGATCATAAAATGATAGGGAAGCAATTCTTGGTTACAGGTATTTTCTGGGCCTTGATCGGTGGGTTTCTTTCTGTTCTTTTCAGATTACAACTTGGATTTCCCGATTTGGAACTGCACTTTCTAAGGCCGATTTTAGGTGGATGGATTGATGAAACCGGAGCATTGGATCCAGGTTTCTATTTGGCTTTAGTGACCATGCACGGTACCATAATGGTTTTCTTTGTATTGACAGCCGGATTGAGCGGAACTTTTGCTAATTACCTCATTCCGCTACAGATCGGTGCCAGGGATATGGCTTCGGGTTTTATGAATATGTTGTCCTATTGGTTCTTCTTTATCTCAGGTGTGATAATGTTCATCTCCCTGTTTCTTGAGACAGGACCTGCAGCAGGTGGCTGGACTGTGTATCCTCCGCTTTCTGCATTGGAACAAGCAATTCCAGGATCAGGCCTGGGAATGACCCTTTGGTTAGTTTCAATGACCTGCTTCATCGCATCTTCTTTGCTTGGAGGTATTAATTATGTTACTACCGTAATCAATTTAAGGACCAAGGGAATGTCCTTTTCTAAACTTCCATTGACAATATGGGCTTTGTTCCTTACTGCCGTTATCGGAATTTTAGCATTCCCTGTTTTGTTTGCAGCAGCATTGTTGTTGGTTTTTGATAGAAGTTTTGGTACCAGTTTTTACCTATCCGATATTTATATTGGAGGAGAAGCATTGCCACATACCGGCGGTAGCCCGGTTCTTTATCAGCATTTGTTCTGGTTCTTGGGTCATCCCGAAGTATATATCGTATTGTTACCGGCTTTGGGAATAACCTCTGAAGTGATAGCAACCAATTCAAGAAAACCTATCTTCGGCTACAAAGCAATGATTATATCCATGTTGGGTATTACCATTCTGTCTTTCGTCGTATGGGCTCACCATATGTTTGTTTCAGGTATGAATCCGTTTTTGGGTTCCATCTTTATGTTCCTGACTTTGATCATAGCCATCCCATCAGCGGTGAAGGTATTTAATTATCTAACCACACTGTGGAGAGGTAACCTGATCTTTACTTCAGCAATGATGTTCTCGATCGGAATGGTATCGTTCTTTATATCCGGTGGATTGACAGGAATTTTCTTAGGAAACTCAGCTATCGATATTCAGCTTCATGATACTTATTTCGTGGTTGCTCACTTTCACCTGGTAATGGGATCTGCATCTTTCTTCGGAATGATGGCCGGTATATATCATTGGTTCCCAAAAATGTTTGGCAGAATGATGGATGCGAAACTAGGGTATATCCACTTCTGGCTGACCTTTATTGGTGTGTATATGGTCTTTTTCCCAATGCATTACACAGGTATTGCAGGTTTCCCTAGAAGATATTACAGTTTCACAGGTTATTCGTTTACGGATAAATTTATGGACTTGAATATGTTCGTCTCCGCAGCTGCGATCATCACCTTTGCAGCTCAGTTTATCTTCCTGTTCAACTTCTTCTACAGTATGTATAGGGGTAGAAAAGCTCCTTTGAATCCTTGGAAATCCAATACCTTGGAGTGGACTACTCCGCTGCATCCGGGACATGGTAACTGGCCCGGCGAAATCCCTACTGTATACAGGTGGCCATATGATTACTCCAAGCCCGGTGCGAAGGATGATTTTATTCCTCAGACAGTTCCATTGTCAGCTACTCCCGAATCCAATTTACCACACGAACAAGAGCTGGTGAAACTTGAGAAAGAGATTATTGCTGAAGAGGAAAATGTCTTGGTAGCTAATGTCTCCAAAGAATCTTGATAATATAAACAGCTTTCGCAGGATCAGCCTGATCACGGTGATAGCTGTTTACTTTCTGATTTTGATTGGAGGGGTTGTGCGAAGTACCGGTTCAGGAATGGGCTGTCCCGATTGGCCAAAATGCTTTGGAAGCTGGATACCACCAACAAGCGTAAATCAGCTGCCAAATGATTATCAAGCCATATATTTGGAAAAAAGGTTAGAGAAAAACGAGGAATTCGTGTCAATGCTGCAAAGCCTTGGGTTTTCAGAAAAAGCTCAAGAAATCAAAAAGGATAAACTCATTCTGGTTGAACAGGAATTTAATGCTGTAAAAACGTGGATTGAATACATTAACAGGCTTATTGGTGCGGTCATCGGAATATTGGTGATCCTCACGCTCTATAAATCCCTCCCCTTATGGAATTCAGACAAAACTATTCCTGTATTGGCAGGGTTCAATTTGCTTTTGGTGTTGTTCCAAGGATGGATAGGTTCAATAGTGGTATCAACCAATTTGCTCCAATGGATGATAACACTGCACATGATGCTTGCATTATTGATCGTTTGTCTGTTGTTGTATATATTCTATAGGTCCCGAAAGCTTGTTTATAGGACAATGCTGACCACCGAAAAGCCGACAAGGTTGTTTTTCATTCTAGGATTGGGTTTTCTGATGATGATTGTACAGATTGTTCTTGGAACTCAGGTAAGGGAAGAAATTGATAAAATAGCATTTGAATATGGTAATATGATGAGAGAACAATGGATCGAAAATCTTGGTTTGGGTTTTATCATCCATAGGTCCTTTTCGATATTGCTGCTTGCCATCCATCTGCTGTTCATCTCTAAAGTTTACAAATACACTGTGAGAAATACGAATTTATTTCAATGGTCGCAGATCCTCCTCTTTATCATATTATTAGAGATAGTGTCAGGTGTTGGAATGGCATATTTCGGGATTCCTGCTTTCCTGCAACCTGTTCATTTGTTATTGGGCTCTCTTATTGTTGGAATTCAATTCCTTGTTTTGTTATATATAAATGATCAACAAAGATTAATTACTGAAAATACCGGTTCATGAGCACTATAAATATTTCTCAAGATACTATTGGTGACGTTTTAACTGTCAGGACTAAAGCTTATTACGAATTGATTAAATTCAGGCTTTCCGCCTTGGTGACATTTTCCGCAGTATTTGGATTTGTGTTGGGAGATTCAGGCGTTGTATTTTCCTGGGGCACCTGTTTAGCTCTAATGCTTGGCGGATTCTTTATCAGTGGCGCATCGGGCGCAGCAAATGAAATTCTTGAAAGGGATTTTGACAAGCTGATGAAGCGTACCCAAAACAGGCCGCTCCCGCTGAATATCATTTCACTGACTGAAGCCTATTGGTTTACGTCAATTATAGCCATCCTCGGCATTGCTATTTTGTGGTTTTTCACCAATCCACTGACGACCGGTTTAGGAATATTGAGCATGGTGCTTTATGTTTTTGTTTATACACCTCTTAAACGTGTCGGACCAATAGCGGTATTTGTTGGAGCAATTCCGGGTGCAATGCCACCTCTTTTGGGATGGACAGCTGCGACCGGTGCGATTTCGTATGAAGCTTTGATCATCTTCGGTATTCAGTTTATCTGGCAATTTCCACACTTTTGGGCAATTGCCTGGGTAAGTGATGAGGATTATAAAAAAGCTGGATTCAAACTGTTGCCGAGCGGTGGACAAAAGGATCTCAATACAGCAGTTCAAATAATGATTTACACACTGTTTCTCCTTCCTTTAGGGTTGTTACCGTCCTACTTTGGTTTGACAGGTTTGAATTCCGGAATAGTTGCAACAATTTGTGGTGTTTTGTTTTTAGCACAAACTTTTTCATTGATGAGGGACGGCTCAAGGAAATCGGCTTTGAAAATCATGTTCGGGTCATTTTTATACCTACCAATAGTCCAAATTGCCTTTTTACTGGATAAAGTATCATAATGGAAGAGAAATTAAGTTATATAGAAGGAGTGGAGCAACCCATTGCCATGCATCCCAAGAAGTTTGCCTTATGGCTCTTCATGGTGACAGTGGTAATGATATTCGCAGCACTGACAAGTGCTTATATAGTAAGACAGTCTGAAGGAAACTGGTTGCAATATGATTTGCCTGAAATCTTCTGGTACACCTCGGGAATTATCGTCCTCAGCAGTATCACTTTGCATTGGGCTTATATTTCCGCCAGGAGAGACAACATTTCTCAATTAAGGATCGGGATGTTATTGACCACATTTCTGGGATTTGCATTTCTGGTAGGGCAATGGTATAGTTGGGTAGCTTTGGTGGACAGGGATGTATTCTTTGTCGGAAATCCTGCGGGATCATTTCTGTATGTTTTTACCGGATTGCATGGATTACACTTGATAAGCGGTGTGATTTTTCTAATAATTGTATTAATTTCGTCATTCAGTTATAAGGTTCACTCCAAACAAATGACCAGAATGGAAATGTGTGTGACCTTTTGGCACTTTCTTGGGGGCTTGTGGCTATACTTGTTTATGTTTATGCTTCTAAATCATTGATAATAAATTGTTAATTTAGATCCTATGTCTACGATTGCGACTGCTGATGGAGTAAGCTCCAAAAGAGGAATCTGGGGAGGTGGTAATGAACCTCTTAAAGCGAGTTATGGAAAACTCATGATGTGGTTTTTCCTGCTTTCGGATATCTTTACCTTTGCTGCATTTTTGATTACTTATGCATCCATCAGGGTGAGTTATCCCGGATATGGAGGACCTGCAGATACATTTGCCGGATCCAATGAATACTGGCCGGTTCCTGAACTGGTGTTTGAAGCAATTCCGTTTTTCCATGGTATACATGCACCATTGGTTTTTGTAGGTTTTATGACCTTTATTTTGATTTTGAGTTCTGTCACAATGGTCTTGGCTGTAGAGGCCGGTCATAGAAATGACAGAAACGACGTTGTAAAATGGATGTTGTGGACCTTATTGGGCGGTATCACTTTTTTAAGCTGTCAAGCTTGGGAGTGGGCGCACTTTATTCATGGTACAGATGGAGGATCTGTTTTGACTTATGTAAACAGTTTCAATGAACTTGTCACTGAAACGGTATTTGGTGCAAATCTTATCGTAAACGAATATGGACCTGCATCCTTTGCCCAGCTGTTTTTCTTTATTACAGGTTTCCACGGATTCCACGTTTCTATTGGGGTGATCCTGTTGTTTATGGTCTTTTATCAGGCCGCAGTAGGAGTATATGACCGCAGAGGACACTATGAAATGGTTGAAAAAATCGGATTATACTGGCACTTTGTTGATCTGGTTTGGGTCTTCGTATTTACCTTCTTCTATCTCATCTAAGCATTAAAGCAAAAAGATATGTCAATACAGGAAAATAAATCCACATTGGAAGTAGCTCCCAGAAACGAGGAGAAAATCAAAAAAATCTGGAAAACAGCCCTGATTTTATTCGCAATAACTGCCGTTGAATTCGTGCTTGCTTTTACAATGGACAGAGGAATCCTGTTGTATTTTGTCTTTATTGCTTTGACGATATGGAAAGCGAAATACATCATGATGGAATTTATGCATTTGGGAGAGGAAGCCAAACCGCTGTTTTATTCCATTATCGTTCCATTGATATTTCTGATCTGGTTGGTAATTGCACTTGTTAGGGAAGGAACTGACATCCTATACATGAGATGGTAGTTTTTATTCTTAAATAACTTTAAAAATAAGGTTGAAGTGAAGAACTTCAACCTTATTTTTTGTTACATATTAAAATCTATAATGAGAGGAATAAGAATACTTCAGGGATTGGTTCTGTTATGCATCCTGATGGTGCCAATCATGATCTTTGTTTTTCTGAAAACCTTTGGAGTCAATCAATATGATATCCCGATTCTGTTTCAGGAAGGTGTCGAAGATCCTTTGCGGGATTGTGATTTTGAAGGAACCGGACAACATCGGATTCCGGAATTTACATTCGTTTCACAGGACAGCGAAAAAATAGGAAGGTCGGAGATGGAAGATAAAATCACAATCGTCGATTTTTTCTTTACCTCTTGTCCAAGTATCTGCCCCATTATGTCTACCGAAATGGAAAGGGTAGATGATGTATTCAGAGACGAAGAGAGGGTTCAGATCTATTCCATAAGTATTGACCCTGAATACGACAATCCCGATGTGCTTCAGAAATATGCAGAGAGACACAATGCTTCAGACAGTTGGCATTTTCTTACAGGCAACAAAAGTGAGACTTACAATCTGGCGCGCTGCGGCTTTATTATACCCGCTATAGATGGACAAGGTGTTCCGGAAGATTTCATCCATAGCGATAAGTTTGTTCTGATAGATGAGGAAGGCCGTATCAGGGGGTATTATAGTGGCACAAACCGGGAAGATGTGGATTTATTGATACTCGAAATAAAAATTCTGCTTCATGGAACCAAATGATTTGATACAGTCTCACGACGATAAGGGCATGTTGAAATGGATAACTGCAATTGCTATCATTGTACCTGTACTTGTGGCTATTCTGCTGTTTATGCCTTCGAAATTAGACCTGGCAAGTGAGTGGGTTTATTTCCTGCCGGGATTAAACGCAGTCATCAATTCAGCTGCAACAGTAGCATTGATATTCGGATTGGTTTTCATTAAAAACGGAAACATTGCTTTACATAGGGCAGCCATGAGTGCAGCTATGGGATTGGGTGCGATTTTCCTGATTTCTTATGTCATCTTTCACGCTTCTGCAGAAAGCACTTCCTTTGACGGAACAGGCTGGATCAGACCTGTATACTACTTCATTCTGATATCCCATATCATCCTTGCGGCAGTGGCGCTTTTCCCAATATTGCTGGCATATTATTATGGAATAACAGATCAGCGCGTAAAACACCGTAAAGTTGTTAAATTTGCCTATCCGATTTGGCTCTATGTTTCTGTCACCGGAGTGATCGTGTACCTGATGATCAGTCCGTATTATAATTTCTAAACTAAATTTCAAAAGCAGGCGTTATTTAACCATGAAAATTCTATTGAAAATATCCCTCCTCACCTTCGGCTTTTTATTACTGACTACATATTCATTTGCCCAATGTGCCATGTGCCGGGCCACTGTTGAGAACAATGTCAGTAACGGAGATACCACAGTAGGAGCAGGGTTGAATCTTGGGATTTTATATCTTTTGGCAATGCCCTACCTGATTGCGGCAGTAATCGGCTACCTGTGGTATCGGAACGCCAAAATGAAAAAGTCAAAATTGATCTTTAGAAAGGGTAATCATTAATATTGAAAAGTAAAGTCGATAATCAAACTTTGCTTTTTTACTTTTATCCTATATGCTGAAGAAAAGACGATTTATACTGCTGTTGGCGATATTGGGAATCGGGCTCCTTTTGGCTTTCAACTATTTCCTGACCGACAAACACTCAGACGAACAGTATCTAAAACCCATCACCCATAAAATCCAACAGGTTGATAGGGAATTCAATGAAGATTATATAGAAATCCTGGTGAGAAATCTCCCCGAAGATCAGTTGTCTTTTACCAATTTGACCATCGCTGATAATAAACACCCCTATTTTTTATTTGACGAAAAAGGTACGTTGGTTTATTGGTCCGACTTTACAATGCTTCCTGATTTTGACCTGATCAATACCCAAAAGACCTATCAGGTTTTTGAGGATCAAAAAGGGAAATACTTTACCAAGGTCAGGCGCCTCAACCGCAATAACCGTAATTTTTGGATGGTTCAGTTTTATCCTTTTTTCTACAAAAGGGATATCAGCAATGAATATTTGATTTCAGGACATAATCCCGAGCTTTTTGGAAATGAGTTGGTCGTGATTTCCGAAACCAGGGAGGAAGGTTTTCATGAAATAAAAAACGAAAAGCAGGAATTTCTTTTTTCTGTCAAGTTTGATGCTGGATATGAACCTTCAGGTCAAACTAGCAACGTTACCTTACTGGTGTTCTTCATTTCACTCATCTTGTTGGTGTTGATTCTGGGATATGATTTTGTGACCATAATCTGGAAAAAAGGAGACAGAACTACAGCCATTCTTTATTCGACTTTGATACTGGTTTCTATCAGGGGATTGATGATTTTTTTCAGGTTTCCGTTGGAATATTTCGATTATGCTTTGTTTGACCCCGGCAGATATGCTTCATCATGGCTCAACCCCAGCTTGGGAGACCTACTATTGAATGTATTGTGTTTTGTCATTATTTTTTTCATGATAATGGGGATATTGGCCGGAAAAAATTTTGGGACACGTTTTAAAATTGTGAAAGAAAAGTATCCTGAATGGGTATTTTATGTTTTGGCGTATCTCCTTTCCACAGTTTTATTGACGCTGTTTTATGGACTCTACATCAATATCCATAGCAATGCCCAATGGGATTTAAATATATTTTCTATTCCTTCTTTTGATTATTTCAAGGGGATAAGCCTGCTTATTATTTTCTTTGGAGGTGCGGGATACCTGCTGTTTTCTATTCTTGGAATCAGTCTGATTCTCGAAGAAGGTCCGATCCAAAAAACTTATGCCCTTAAAATACTCCTGTTTTTCTCCATGCCTATCCTCATTGGTTTGGCCTTTCTGGATTTGATTTTGTTGTTGGTGTTTTTGGCTCATTTTATTTTGCTCATATCCATTGTCAGTTTTGAGTTGTACAGAAATATTTTCAGGTTGGGACTGAATACCTTTTTGACCTTTTTCTTTGGATGTCTGATCGGAGCAATTATTACAGGTATTGCTTCTTATCAGGTGAATATCGAAAGGCAATATCTGGCGGCACTTCGATTTGGAAATCAGCAGCTTGTCGAAAACGATATCATGGCCGAATTCCTCCTTTCGGATATTATGGAAAGGATTGAAAACGATCTCTTTATCAGAAATACCATTTCCGATCCTCTCCAGCCAAAAGAGGCGATTGAGCGAAAGATCAGAAAGATACATATGAACAATTATTTTGACCAGTTTGCTGTCAAAATCAAGGTTTTCAATCCATATGGAGAGAATATTCTGGATAGAGCTGATCCGGAAAGGCTTTTGGATCTAAGATTCAGGTATGTAAAAAGTGACTTTTCTACCTCCGTTCGTGATCTTTATTTTATCAAAGGAACAGATGAAGGGAAAGGAAACAGCTTTTATTCCTTCGTCCCCATTTATAGAGATGATGTCCTGGTAGGTACAATTTACATGGAGCTCAGACAATTGCGGATCCAGCCGGGATCAGTTTTCCCAAAACTCTTATTGGATAGCAAATACATGGCGGATTTCAATGAAAAAAACTATGATTATGCAGTTTTTGACCAAGACGAACTCCAGTACAGTGTAGGGGTATTTAACTACAGATCTGTTGAAATGGCGGGGTTATCGGATCTTCCCATGCTTTATAACTCGGGTGTCCACCGAAAAAGATATCACCATCTGGGCATAAAAGATCAGGATAAAACCATCATCGTATCTTCTCCGGTTTATCCGGTTTATTACATCCTTGCAGATATTAGCCTGTTCTTTGTATCCTATATTTTATTGACGCTTGTCAGCATTTTGATTTATACTGTCGCAAAAGGTTTGGGGAAATTTAAATTCAACTATGCCACCAAATTACAGATGTATCTGAATTTTGCCTTCTTTTTCCCTATTCTTACCATCAGTATCATCATTATCGGCATACTCAGTAATTCCTATAGAGACGAATTGAACAGGCAATACACCCAACGGGCATCGCTGATCGGAGATAACCTGGCACTGGTTCTTGAAGAACAAGCTTCGGGAAATCTTGAACAGGAGGATTTTGTAGAGTCGGTAAATACCCTGGCCGGAACGATCAATGCTGATATAAATGTCTATGGACCTGATGGGTTTTTAATGGCCACTTCCCAACCCAATATATTCGAGAAGAGAGTTCTCGCCGGTATCATCAATCCTCAGGCTATAGTAGAAATAATTGAGGGCCAAAACAACCTTGCCTTGTTAAATGAGACGGTGGATAAACTGCTGTTCAAGACAGTTTACCTTGCTATCAGATCCTCCAACAGCCAAGAAATACTGGCTATTGTTTCCATACCTTTCTTTGAATCGGAAACCGAACTGGATCTGCTGATTGCCGATGTTTTCAGCAATATCATCAACATCTTTGTCATCATTTTTATCCTGTTTTTGTTTGTATCCTATTTTGTTTCCCGTAACCTGACATTTCCGTTTAAATTGTTGACACAAAAACTGAAAACCACTGATCTGGAAAGCAACGAGCCGATGTACTGGCCGACAAATGATGAAATCGGATTGTTGGTAAATGAATACAACAACATGTTGTTCAAGTTGGAAGGAAGTAAAAAGATCTTGGCAAACACCGAAAAGGAATCGGCATGGCGGGAAATGGCCAAACAGGTAGCTCATGAAATAAAAAATCCATTGACACCCATGAAGCTGACACTGCAGCATTTGCTGAGGCTACAGTCAGAAAACAAACTAAATGATCCTCAAAAGCTGAAAAAACCACTTGAAACGCTCATTCATCAAGTAGATACACTCAGCGATATTGCAACTTCGTTTTCCACATTTGCCAAAATGCCTTTACCCAAGAATGATTTGATGGATTTTAGGAGTGTTGTACTGCATTCGTTGGAGCTTTTCAGAAACAGGGAGAAGGACAAATTGATATTTGAAGATCAATCAGAAAGCCAAAACCTGATGGTTTTGGGAGATGACCAGTTATTTGGAAGAGTAATTTCAAACCTTATCATCAATGGCCTTCAGGCTGTAGAGAATAAGAAGAAGGCGGTGATTCGGGTTCTCCTCCGTCAATGCAACGGCCAGGTGATTTTGGAAATCAAAGACAATGGCACAGGAATTCCCGATGATTTGGCAGATAAAATCTTCATTCCCAACTTCAGTACAAAATCCACGGGATCAGGTCTGGGATTGGCGATTGCGAAAAGAGGAGTGGAAACAGCAGGTGGTAGAATATGGTTTGAAACTGAACTGGGCGTAGGTTCCACTTTCTTTCTATCACTGGATTTGGCAGCAGAGACCAAATTAACCTGATCCAAATCCCAATCCGTTTTTCTGTATTTTTTCGACAGGAATCTACCCATAGAAAGTTCCCTTAAAAACATCTAAAATCTTAAATCTTCTATACCTTAGCAAAGGTGTTTTTGATCACTATGCTTCAGTTTAAGGTTTTCATTTGTGGGGTTCTTCTTCTTTGTGGATTTTCGGGATTGTCCTATGGTCAATCGGAAAACTGCAGATGGATCCCTGTTGAAGTTGCCAAATCTGATTTTTTATTGGATTCTCTGAGTGTGTTGGAAGAAAGTATTGTTGTAAAAGACAACTTTGATAGGCCATATGCATTTTCTTATCATCTCAATTCAGGGAGCATAAGAATAACTTTGGAAGGGGAAAGCCTTCCTGATTCAATCCAACTATGCTACAGGACCTTTCCCTACAGCCTTCATCATAGTTATGCTAATAGGACTCTAATAGCCGATTACGATTCCACGGCTATGTTTAAGGACAAGCGGGTTCAGGCTTTAAAATCATTTGATTTCAGAGAAGAACTGTTTCCAACAAACAACCTTCAAAAATCAGGAAACCTAACCCGTGGGGTTTCTTTTGGCAATACCCAAAATGTATTTGTCAATGCGACACTTAATCTGCAGATGTACGGAGAGCTGGCCGAGAACCTGAATATCAGGGCAAGTATTTCCGATCAGAATGTACCGTTTCAACCGGAAGGCAATACCCAACAGCTTCAGGATTTTGACAATGTTCTCGTAGAGCTGTATAATGATAAATTTAACCTGGCAGCCGGAGATGTGGTTTTGCAGCAGCGGACATCGGAATTTTTGAGATATTACAAGAATGTGCAGGGTGCCCAATATACTACAAACTATCAGATAGGGGAAAAGTGGAAGGCATCCACCCAGGCAGCAGCATCTGTCGCAAAGGGAAAATTCGCATCAATTCAACTGGAAGTTTTTGAAGGCACCTTGGGTCCTTACCGTATCCCCGGTCCGCAGAATGTCAGGTTTGTAATCATCATGGCAAATTCAGAAAGGGTCTTTTTAGATGGCAGATTGCTGCAAAGAGGTTTTAACTATGACTATGTTATCGATTATAATCAGGGAGAAATTACCTTTACTCCCAATATATTGATCACACAATATTCAAGGATCCGGATCGACTATGAATATGCTGAGCGGAACTTTTCCAGATCAATCCTGACTGCAAATCATATTCAGGAGTCAGAATGGGCTTCAGTCTACATGAATTTTTATCAGGAAAAGGATAATAGAAACCGGCCGCTTTTCTTTGAATTCTCTGATGCAGAAAAATCATTGTTAGCATCTGTAGGAGATGATATTGAGACAGCAGCAGTGCCTAGGGTAGATTCCATAGCTTTTGATGCAAATCGGATTCTGTATAAAAAAGTCGTCGATAGTGATCAACAGGGTAATCCGATTCAATATTTTCAGTATTCTACAGATTCTGAACTTGCCCATTTTGCGGTAGGTTTCAGTGAGGTGGGATCAAGAAAAGGAGATTATGTGCGGCAGCAACAACTCGCCAACGGTTCTGTTTTTGTTTTTGTGCCTAGATCAAACGGGGTGCCTCAGGGTAATTACTCGATATTATCCCCTTTGCCTGCTCCAAACCAGCGCCGGATGTTTACGGCGGGAAGCCGCATCAAACTCAGTCCCTATGAACAGGCCTATACCGAAATCGCATTTTCCCAAACTGACCTCAACCTTTTTTCGCCAATAGATAATGAGGACAACAAAGGTTTTGCAATCAAATCAGGTATCATTTCCGAAAACAGGGTTTTGGAAAAAATGAAAGGATACCGGTTTAAGGCTTTGACAGAACTTGAATATAATTCTACCAATTTCACTTTTATCGACCGGATGAGATATATTGAGTTTGACCGGGATTGGAGTTTGAGACCGGAGGATGTGCAGGAATCCGGACAGGAACGGATACTTGTGGCACAGGTGGAGCTGGATAAAGACCGGGACAACGCTTTCAGCTACCGGTTCAATATGAGAAACCGAGGGAATGTTTTGGCAGGAACCCAACACCTCGCCAAACTAAATCAACAACTGGTCAAAAGAATTATTCTTAAAAACGAGCTTTTCTTGCTCAACAGTGATGTCAGAAATCTCCACTCGGATTGGCTTCGCTATTCCGGCGATATATCCTATCGGTCAAAAGTGCTGGTTCCCGGATATCGGCTGAATATGGACAGAAATGCTGTAAGCAATATTGAAAGGGATTCGGTGGTGAGTACAGCCATGAATTTTATGGAACAAATGGTTTATCTTAAATCCAATGACACATTACCCTATTCCTTTTTTGCGGATGCTTCCTGGCGTCGGGATCAGTTTCCTGTTGCGGGAATGATGGTTCCGGATACAGAAGCTTTTGTCACCAATTATGGCCTGCAGCGGAAATTCAAGCAACATGATATCAAAGGTACTTTTACCTACCGAAAACTTACTTTTCTCCGAAATGCAGCCGAAGCAGAGACCACCATTTTGGGCAAGATTGATTATCAGGGGAGCATAGCAAAAGGAAATGTCAGAAATGAGCTGAGTTATGCCTTGGGTAACGGCAGGGAATACAGAAGGGAATATGTGTTCCTTCCTGTACCCACAGGTGAGGGAACCCATGCCTGGCGGGATGACAACAATGATGGTATTCAACAACTCAATGAATTTTATTTGGCCATCAATCCAGAGGAAAAAGGCTATATCAAAGTATTTGTCCCGACTCGGGAGTTTATCCAGGCATTCACGACGATTTTCAATTATCGGCTTAATGCCAAATTTCCCGATGACTGGAAGGAGGAAAGCGGGATGAAACAGTTTTTGCAGAAATTTTCCAATACAACAAGTTTAAGTGTTGAAAAAAAGATAACAGCTGATGATTTTTGGATGAGGATCAATCCCTTGGTGGGAGGAGTGGAAGATCAGGATGTGGTTTCTGTTAAACAGCTGATCCGTTCCTCATTTTTCTTCAACAGATCTTCTGCCAAATACGGGTTTGATTTATCGGTTTTTGACAGCCAAAACAAGCAGTTGTTGGGTGGCGGTTTTGATGACCTGGTACAAAAGGATTGGCGCCTGAATACCAGGTTTAATTTTAGCACCTCGATAAATCTGAGGATTGTTCTCCATTCGGGGAACAGGATTTCTGCTTCTGATTTCTTAAACAACCGCAATTACCGGATCCGGCAAAACGGGCTGGGGCCGGAACTGGCCTGGCAGCCGAGTAGCCTTTTCCGCTCCACTGCCACCTATGAGTTTACCGATAAAGTCAATGTGTCAAACACAGAAATGGATGAGCGGGCAAAGCTGCATCAGATGGGCTTGGATTTGCGCTATGCCAAAGCCATCAAAACCACCATCAATGCAAACTTTAAGTATACGTACATCTCCTATAATGGACAACCCAATTCACCAACAGGCTATGAGATGCTTCAGGCGCTGACGGTAGGGAACAACCTGATGTGGACTTTTAACTGGCTACAGAAAATCGGGGAAGGTTTACAGATGAACATGGTGTATGAAGGAAGAAATTCAGAAGGATTGGGAAGATTGGTCCATATCGGAAGGATGCAGGTTACGGCTTTGTTTTGAGAAGGTTTTGATTGCACTTTGGGAAGAACTTCCGAGCAAGGTTTCTCCTGCAAAGGTAAGTGGACTTTGCAGGCGGTGATCCAAAAACATATAGAAGCACCGGATATGTTTAATGAAAAGGGCTTGCTGATTTTAGGGTTTTATGGGCATCAGCTGGAATTAGCTGAGCCGTATATTTCCACAGGCAGTTTGAGAGATCTCAAAATCTTTTGGAAGCTAAAGCTAAGGAACGGTAGTAGATACTGGGATTTTTATAGACATTTAAGGTCAAAAAACAAGACTTCAACCCTATTGTATGAATATTTGATCAATATCGATTATATGTGTCTTCTGTTAGGGGGTATTCCCCATACTTGAAAAAAAGTTGATTTAGAGAGCTAACGCTTCAAGAATTGTACTAGGTAAAGAAATATTGTATTTTAAATAGCGTTGTCAGAATTCAAAATAAAAAATAATAAAACTCATTGCAAATTGTTATTTTAGTGAATGAGCAGATTAGAAAAACTCCTAATCAAAATCCTCCGAGGTACCTCAGATGCCAATATAGATTTTGATGAACTGCGTAATTTATTAATTCGTTTAGGTTTTGAAGAAAGAATAAAAGGCAGCCACCATATTCTTACTAAAGAAGGTATAGAGGAAATTTTAAACATCCAACCTAAGACCGCTAAAGCTAAACCTTATCAAGTAAAACAGGTGAGGGCAGTTATGGTAAAGTATCAACTCAAACTCAATGAAGAAGATGAAAAAATATAAATTTGAGATTATTATGTATTGGAGCCAGGAAGACTCCGCTTACATTGCTGAAGTGCCAGAACTGGCAGGTTGTATGGTTGACGGGGATACCTATCAAGAAGCCTTAACAAATGTTGAAGTAGTGATTGATGAATGGATAGAAACAGCACGGATGAAGGGCAGACCGATTCCTATACCGAAAGGAAAGTTGATGTTTGCTTAAGAAAGATACCAACCCCACTTTCTCACAATCATTTTACCTCATAGCCATATTTCTGAAAAAGGGATCGATCTCGATGTACTCAGACAATTCATCATAAAGATGTTTGGTGGGTCCATAATAGATGAATTCCCTATCATTCTATGTTTTTACCTGAATCTGAAAAACTAGAATTTCTTTTTCTTTTGGAATTGAATATGAAAAAGTAAGCACATAGATTTCACCATTCCCATGATTCCCATTAGCAATATAGGATTGTAAACCGTGAATCAGATCCTGCCATTCCAGGTTCCAATATTCATTTATCCATTTTTCAAATTCCTTTGAATCCACATGAGCCTTCAATCTGACCTCTCTGCTGGAAATGATCAGGCCCTTTTCTGTAGGCATCGGTTCAAATTTGCGTGCCTGTTCTTTATCAAGAACCAATCTCTACCGTAAGATCAAAGCCATCATCAACCAACATCCGACCGAATTCACACAGTCTTTCAGACTCAAAAAGTCTGTTATGCTTTTAAAATGCCATTCCGGAAATATAAGCGAAGTGGCTTATAGTTTGGGATTCAACAGTCTGACCTACTTCACAAGAATATTTAAAAAGCATTATGGGGTAACTCCCACCGAATACCTACAATAATTTTCAGAAAATCAATTTTTAAAAAAAACTAAAATACCCAAACCATGAAAAAGGGAATGATTAAACTCAGCGCATTTTACCCTATTGGATAAGGTAAAACTTTTGATATGGATTATTATCTTGATAGCCATATTCCAATGGTAGCAGGATTATCAGGTGATTACTGCAAAAGGGCCAATGTGGAGACAGGGCTGACAGGTTTGGGACCCGATACCCCCGCACCCTATGCGGCTTGTGGCCATCTATTCTTTGACTCCTTGGAGGACTTACAAAATTCCTTTGGCGCAAATCCAGAACAGATTGTTAGTGATATTCCGAATTTCACCAATGTCCGCCAGAAGTACAGATCGGTGAGGTGGTGATGTAGAAAACCGGTGGGATAATCTTTATTTTCGAGGCCAGGATTGTGAGCAATTTTGAATTGGATTTACCACAACAATTGTTGGAACCGTTAATCCTGAAAAGGATCAAACCTCTCAAAATCCGCAGGTGAAGCCTGAAAATATTGAATCTGAAGAAAACCCGACGACCTTGCCTTTGTCGGCCCGAAGCGGGTAAAACTTCAAACTTCCGCTGAAAATTTTCTATTATCACACCCTAACGGGGCTCCGGAACCAAAAATTCTGAAGGGATTTAACTTTGAATAGCCCCGAGTGCAACTCGGGGTACGTAAGAGGGACAACCGAAGGGCTTTGGCTAAGGAACAGGGTGAGCGTGAATTGGTTTTTCGCCAAAGCCGATGATGTTTGATTTGGTTTTGGAAAATGGGTTTCCAATTCCAGTTTTCAGTGTTTTTTGGTTGAAATTTTTTTTTCACCCCAAAATTTTTACTGATTTGCAAATGGATAGAATTTTAAAACTCCAATTTCTCAAATCCGCCGGGATTAAATCCGGTGAATTCTAATTCTTTTTCCATTTTGTTATCTTTTCCAATTCCTCTATATCTAAAATATCCTTCGGTCTTCCACAAACCCTTTTAGTTTTGATCAAACTTTGATAATCCAAAAAACCAACTAAAACACCATCCAATTCTATAGTATTGGCTTTGGTTTTCAATTCATCAAAATTAAAATCTTCTAAGCCCTTCAATCCGGACATCAAATCCAATCGCAAACCAAAGTCAAGGCTGATATCAGTCCATCCAGCCAGTAAAGGAATATTTTCCAATTCTTTGAAATCTCCTAAGCCCAATTCCCTAAAAGCATTTCTTAACCTCTTCCTGTTCTCTAGTGTGTCATCAAGGAGTATATCCAGGTCTCCAGTATTTCTATTGTATCCATAAAAATTAACCGCAAATCCCCCGACCACGATGAATTTTACATCGAATTTGAAAAGGCTTCTCCAAATTTGAATGATTCCCTCTCTCATTGTTTATCGACTATCTTGCCTTCTTTGAACAGCCGGGAAGCCTCCAATATGGCAAATAACCTATCTAACCTTTCGGAATACCCCAAGGATTTTATTTCTTGGATCCTATTAGCTTCCTTGACATCAGGAGATGCAAATTCCAATTTGCTTTTTCTCTGTTTCATAACCTAAAAATAGCCAAATCATCCCAAAAGTATTGCCCTCCTATAAAAACAAATGTGCTTTTTTATCACTTGAATAATAAATGCGGTTATAGTTTATTTATTCGAACTGAAGGTGCTGTGAATTTAGAATCCTAATTAATAGAAGTCAATGATATTTTTTCTTGCGGAAGGAAATTCAAACAACATTATTCTCCCGCCATACCCGGGGAGATACCCCAAACTCCTGCTTGAATAACCGGCTGATTTTATAATATTATGATAACATAAAAATAGGTGTTTAGCGTAGGGAACAGGTGGTAAAAACACGACATTTCTATAAGCCCTGTAAACTATTTTCCCATCGACCATTGTCAAAATACTTCTTACCTCAGGAAGCTGCTCAACGGGAATTGTAAAAATATCGTGGGTCAAAATAGCTAAATCTGCCAGCTTGCCTCTGGTCAAGGTTCCTTTTTCATTCTCAGCAAATTCTGCAAAGGCATTACCAAGGGTATATGCAATCACTGCCTCCTCTCTGCTGATATTTTCGGTGGGATCTATATGTTGGTTTGATATCAACATGATATTTACACAGGGATTTATCAGCCCATCCGGTGCAATACCGAGGGGAATCTGATTTTTGAGTAGGGATGCAGTAGGGCCGGCACCAACATATTGAGGGGTTGGCATAAGTACAAACCCCATGTTTTTGATGTCCTGGATTTGTTCATCCGAAATCCCACCAGGGACACTGTGTTCAAATCTCAACCGCTTCTTTCTCCAAATTTCCGGAGAAGCTGTGTCATCAAAGGCAAAATTAGTGTTAATGTACTGTCTCCCACAACATGCAGCATGAGTTGGATGTCACTGTCACTCGCTTCCCTGAGAATGCTTTTTATCGTGTCCATTGGCATATTTAACCTACCGAACCAATCTGGCCTATTCTCATAAGGTTTCTTATATAAGCATTCTGTTCAAGGGGTGTACCGTCAATCATGTATTTGACTCCTGAAATTTGTGTCAAAGGGCTCGGCCTCGTATTGAGATGCTGCCATTCGGCTATGTTTCTGCCTTTTATGGATGTCCCGGGAAAGGGGATGATTCTCCCCTAAAGTTTTTCAATACCTGTCTCGATCCCCAATAGTTGCCAGCAGGACTGATCTGGACCCTTCAGGAAACCCCCATTTTGGCCATTCTGCGACCATCCAAAAATTATTTTCAGAAAAGCTTGCAAATAATGAGATTTTTTATTTAGTATTGTAGTGTATTAGTATGGTAGTACACTAAGATGCCTCGATAAATGATACATATTGACAACCTTTCATTCAGCTACGGGTATAACCGGCCCCTCTTCGATCAGGTAAGCCTGGCGTTGCCCCCGGGCAGTATATATGGCCTGTTGGGGAAGAATGGCGCCGGCAAGTCGTCGCTGTTGAAAATTATCAGTGGCTTGTTGTTTCCTAAAGGTGGCCGACTTACCGTAGACGGTTACCGCCCGAGCGATCGGTTTCCGCAGTTTCTGCAGGAGGTGTATTTCATTTCGGAAGAATTCGAACTACCTGCTATATCGCAGGAGAGATTTATAAAACTCTACAGCCCATTTTACCCACGCTTCGACCATGGATTGTTCCAGATGTACAGCGGTGAGTTTCAGCTTCCCGCAGAGCCCAGGATTTCAACGTTTTCTTATGGCCAAAAGAAGAAGTTTCTGCTCTCGTTTGGGCTGGCTACTGACTGCAAGCTGGTGATCTTGGACGAACCTACCAATGGACTTGATATTCCGTCCAAGAGCCAGTTCAGAAAAGTTGTGGCCAATGCCATACACGAGGAGCGTACCTTCATCATCTCCACGCACCAGGTGCGCGACATGGAAAACCTCATCGACCCGATCATCATTTTGGACGAAGGGGAGATCGTGTTTTTCCAGAATTTTGATCAAATATCGCAGCGGATTTCCATTGGTCGTCAGGCCGAACTGCCCACTAATGCCAACGTGATCTTTGCGGAGCAAACACTTGGCGGCTATACCTATGTGAAGGAAAATACTGCCGGGGAAGAAACCAACATCAACCTGGAAGTACTCTTTAAGGCCGTGATCAGCAACAAGGAGAAGATGTATGAAATATTCAACCAAACTGCCGGGGCAAATGGATAAACACTTCGAACCGTTACGATTTTGGAAGCTACTGAAGCTGGAAGCCTACCGAAGACGCAAAGCAGTGGGCATGATCTTCATTGTAGCTTTTGGGATGATGTTTACCTTGGATCTGTTGCTGTCGGGTGCCTTGGAGCAGCACAAGTTGGTGCACGACTTCAACGATAGCTACGCCTTTGTGCTGTTGATTGGTGGGTTTGTGCTCAGTAGCCTGGCTTTCAACGACCTGGGCAGCCCCATCAAGCAATTCAGATACCTCATGCTGCCTGTTTCGGTATTTGAGCGGTGGGTCTGCCAATGGTTGTTGACCAGCTTTGGGTGGATAATTCTATTCACTCTACTGTTCACCATGTACACTTGGCTGGCCACTGCCATTGGTCAGTTGGTCTTCAGGTCAATGGTTTTTGAAACATTTCACCCTTTTGGATACAATGCATTCTTCATCATGATAAATTACTTCGTACTGCAGGGCATCTTCATGGTTGGGGCAACACAGTTTAGGGGCTATGTGTTCCCCAAGGTATTGCTCTTTATGCTGGTGCTCAGTGCCATTGGTGGCGGATTGGCTTATTTGATCATGCAAGATGTGCTGCATGCCGACCACGAGTGTAATGGGTTCGATTGCGAAGTTTTGAATGAAATGGACGCCCAGGGTGGATGGAAGATTGCCACTTGGCTGTATTGGTACTTGCTGGCGCCACTTTTATGGGTTATTACTTATGTTGGGCTCAAAGAACAGCAGGTATAGCATGGAATTCAGAAGCGACCAAGCGATTTATTTACAAATAGCAGACCTCTTTTGCGAGAATATCCTGCTGGGAAAGTGGCTCCCCGGTGATAGGATACCTTCCGTGAGGGAGATGGCAGTAATCATAGAAGTAAACCCAAATACCGTCATGCGAACATTCAATTATTTACAGGAAAAAGACATCATTTTCAACAAGCGCGGTATCGGGTACTATGTGGCCGATGATGGCCTTGGGAAGACCCGGGCATTGAAAAAGGAGGATTTCGTGAATACGGAACTTCCCAGGGTATTCAATACGATGGGTTTGCTAAACCTTACATTTGACGACTTGAAAGCATATTATGAGCAACATGTTGGGCAATGATAGGTAGGTGTCACCTTTGCTCCAAACTGATCTTTAAACAAAACACTTATGCACACTAGTAAAAGAATATTGTTGACATTGACCGGCCTGATCATAGCGTTCTTTACCGCCAATATGATACTGCTGAGGCAAGACCTGCAGTGGATCGTGGATAGGGAGAAGGAAACGGCCTATGTAAATGTCCCGATCGGGGATGTAAAGACACTTCAGGTGAGCGGGCTGTGGGATATCCGCATCAAGCAGGCCCGTGAGCCTACGCTGGAGGTGGCTTTTGATGACAAACAGCATGCAGGGGTGGAATATGAAGGAGATGTGCTCGTTTTCAAAAATGACAGTACACAAACTACCAGAAGGAAGGCAAGAGTTTCACTTCCTGCACTTTACAAAATCAACGCCACTCAAGGATCCACCATTTATATGGAATCCTATATAATCGACAGCCTGTACTTGGCGCTATCGGACCAAACCATTTTCAAAGGGAAAAACAACTACATCAAATTTTTATCGATTATATCGTCGGGCGAGGTGCAAGTGCAACTGACAGACGATGGGAGCAATTAATCCATTAGGTATTTAAAACAAGAAACACTTAAATCCATTAACATGAAATCAATTTTTATAGGGGCATTTTGCTCCTTGCTGGCACTCTCATGCCTTGGCCAAAGCAATCATACCATCAGCGGCTATATAAAAGACGCCACCAATGGAGAGGTTTTGATTGGGGCCACAGTGGTCATACACGAACTTGCAACCGGCACAATTTCCAATGCGTACGGGTTTTACTCCATTACCCTTCCGGATGGCAATTACCGGATTACCTACAAATATATGGGGTACAATGACGTACAAAACACCTTGAATCTGGAGCAGGATATCAGGATGGATGTCGAACTTCCAGTTGCGAAAAACGAACTTGATGAGGTAGTGATCACAGGCCGGCCCATAGATGAAAATGTGCAGGGCATTGAGATGAGCATATTGGAAATGGACATCAAGTCTATCGAAAAACTCCCGGCATTTGTTGGCGAAGTGGACATCATCAAGAGCTTGCAGTTGCTGCCCGGGGTGGCCACAGTAGGCGAAGGTGCGTCGGGCT
>JBGTDA010000099.1:0-67838 GCA_041748555.1 Rhodonellum sp. | reverse complement strand
TGTCGGCAAATCTTTGTCTCATATAGAATGAAAGACCAATTAAATGCTCAATCACCCCTTCATTAGGCTGAGGGATTTCTTCCATGGAACATTTATCCTGTTCCAAGGCCATTGAAAAGGTTTCAAAAACCAGTTGGTTCTTGTCGGCAAATTCCTGGTAAATGGTTTTTTTTGAAACCCCGGCTTGCCTGGCAATGTCATCCATGGTTACTGACCTGATTCCAAGGTGCATAAACAATTCTGTTGCCGTCTCGATGATTTTTGATTTTATATTCAAACTTTATAATTTGTATTAAAACTTTATAATTTTTTACAAAACTGGGGAAACTATCTGAAAGTTCAAAGTTTTTAAAGTTTTTGAAAAAAATTTTCATCTGTGAAGAATAACTCTGTTTTACCGGGTTTACATTTGAGGTTGATGGTTAAAAGATCCACTTGTAAAAGGCCAGAAGAATTAGAAACTACCTGTTTTTGAACTTCTACTTGCCAATACTCCTTTAATCTTTTACCTCAATTGTTTACATTTGACCCTTCTCAAAAAAGGCATCCAAAACTCAGGACATGATTCTCTTTTTCCAATCACCTCAGGCTGTAATCTATGCCGTTCAGGCAAATCAACCACTTCTACCCATTTCCATTGATAAACTAATCTGGCTGTTTGGCGATGCAAAACAGATGAACGCCGATAAGGTGAAAGGTCTATTTGCAGGACCAAGAAAAGAAATGATCACTCCCTGGTCCACCAATGCTGTTGAAATCACCTTGAACATGGGAATCATTGGGATAAACCGGATTGAAGAATATCACCCAATCCAATCAGATCAGGAAATTGATCCTATGCTGCAAAAAACCTATCAGGATCTGGATCAGGATATTTTTAATATTCACCTGCAACCTGAAAAAATAGTTTCCATCACCGACATCAAAACTTATAATTCCCGGGAAGGCCTCGCATTGAGTGACGAAGAAGTGGATTACCTGGAAGATGTCAGCAAACACCTCGGAAGACCATTGACTGATTCAGAAGTTTTTGGTTTCAGTCAGGTAAACTCAGAACATTGCCGTCACAAAATATTTAACGGCACTTTTATCATTGATGGGGAAACCAAAGAAAAAACGCTTTTCCAGCTTATCAAGGAAACTTCCAAAAGACATCCCAACAAAATTGTTTCAGCCTATAAAGACAATGTTGCATTCGTCCAAGGTCCGAGGGCACAGCAATTTGCTCCAAAAACACAGGATAAATCTGATTTTTTCGAACCGGAAACCATTGAAACTGTAATCTCCCTAAAAGCAGAAACACATAATTTCCCCACCACAGTGGAACCCTTTAACGGTGCTGCTACCGGTGCGGGTGGAGAAATCAGAGACAGACTGGCAGGCGGAACTGCTTCTATCCCCTTGGCAGGATCGGCGGTGTATATGACATCTTACTCCAGGTCCGCTGAAGGCCGGTCATGGGAAAAAAACCTTCCCGAAAGAAATTGGCTTTATCAGAGTCCAATGGACATTCTGATCAAAGCTTCCAACGGAGCAAGTGATTTTGGAAACAAATTCGGGCAGCCACTGATCTCGGGATCCGTTCTCACTTTTGAACATGAAGAAGGAGGTAAAAATCATGGCTTTGATAAAGTCATCATGCAAGCGGGGGGCATCGGATTCACCAGATCTGAGTATAGCAAAAAGCAAGAACCCGGAAAGGGCGATAAAATCGTCGTGATGGGCGGGGACAATTACCGCATCGGAATGGGCGGAAGCGCTGTTTCATCTGTCAATACCGGAGAATTCAGCAATGCGATAGAACTCAATGCCATTCAACGGTCCAATCCCGAGATGCAAAAAAGAGTGGCCAACGTCATTCGTGCAATGGCAGAATCCGACCAAAACCCGATAATCTCCATTCATGACCACGGCGCGGGAGGACATCTCAATTGCCTTTCAGAGCTTGTAGAAAACAGCGGAGGGACAATTTATCTGGATGAATTACCGGTGGGTGACCCTACCCTCTCCGCAAAAGAAATCATCGGAAATGAATCCCAGGAAAGAATGGGATTGGTCATAGGTGAGCAGGATCTAGCTACATTACAGCGAATTTCTGAAAGGGAAAGAGCACCTTTTTATGTGGTGGGTGAAACCACAGGGGATATGCACTTTAAATTTGAAAACAAACTTACCAGGGAGAAACCTGTGGACTGGAATCTGTCCCATATGTTTGGCAGTTCTCCAAAAACCATTTTGGAGGACAACACATCAAACCCGGTGTTCAGCGATCCGGAATATAACATAGCCCATCTCAAAGAATACATTGTTCAGGTGCTTCAACTTGAAGCTGTTGCCTGTAAGGACTGGTTGACAAATAAGGTGGATAGATCGGTAACAGGAAGAGTGGCAAAGCAACAGACTACAGGCGAAATTCAATTGCCATTGAATAACGTTGCCGTGATGGCGATTGATTATACAGGGCAAAAGGGAATTGCCACCTCCATCGGCCATGCTCCGATCTCGGCTTTGGCAAATCCCGAGGCAGGATCAAGACTTGCTATTGCAGAAGCACTTACCAATCTGGTTTGGGCACCAATAGAAGAAGGCTTGGCAGGAGTTTCCCTGAGCGCCAACTGGATGTGGCCCTCCAAAAACCCGGGTGAAAATGACAGGTTATATCGGGCAGTAGTCGCTGTCAGCGAATTTGCGATCGAACTTGGAATCAATATTCCCACAGGAAAGGACTCACTTTCGATGACTCAAAAATATCCCGATGGCAAAGTTGTTTATTCGCCGGGTACTGTAATCATATCCACTATCGGTGAATGTTCTGATCCTAGAAAAACGGTTTCTCCGGACTTAAAACCTATTGAAGGAAGCAAGATTTATCTCATTGATTTATCAAGTGACAGTCCTAAGCTTGGAGGCTCCAGTTTTTATCAGATGCTGAACAAAGTAGGTTCAGAAACCCCTGATGTGCTGGACAGCGCATATTTTGCAAAGACCTTTATGGCAATTCAGCAACTGATCGTTAAAGGAGAAATTCTGGCCGGACATGACATCTCCTCGGGCGGGTTGATTACGGCTTTATTGGAAATGACTTTCCCATCCACACAGGTAGGTTTAAAAGTAAAGACAGACCGTTTAGGCGGAAATGATCTTATCAAAAGTCTGTTCAATGAAAATCCTGCGGTATTGCTTCAGGTTTCCAATCCGGATGTTGTGCGAGGGTATTTAGAAAATCACGGAATAACATATACCGCTATAGCTGATGTCACCTTGGACGGAAAGGTTTCCATTTCAGTTGTGGATTTACAGCTTTCTGTTGAAGAGATGCGGGATACTTGGTATCATTCTTCCTATCTCCTGGACAAGAAACAAAGCGGGGAAAAACTTGCTTTGAACAGGTTTGAAAATTATAAAATCCAGCCGCTTTCATTCGCTTTTGGTAAGCAATGGGAAGGAACTTATGATGCATTTGGACTGAACCCATTCCGGAAAGAAAAATCCGGAAAACGCGCTGCCATTATCCGTGAAAAAGGTGTCAACGGTGATCGGGAAATGGCCTATGGTTTATGGTTGGCAGGTTTCGATGTGAAAGATGTCCACATGACCGACCTGGTTTCTGGAAGGGAAAATCTGGAAGATGTACAGATGATCGTATTTGTAGGAGGTTTTTCAAATTCAGATGTTTTGGGTTCTGCAAAAGGCTGGGCCGGAGCTTTTCTTTACAATGCAAAAGCCAAACAGGCATTGGATAACTTCTACTCAAGGAAAGATACATTAAGTCTTGGGGTCTGTAACGGTTGTCAGCTAATGGTAGAACTCGGTTTGATCAATCCTGATCATGAAGAAAAGCTCAAGATGCTCCACAATGAATCCCATAAGTTCGAGTCCGCTTTTGTGAATGTCAATATACCCGAAAACAATTCGGTGATGTTTGGTAGCCTGGCAGGACAAAGATTAGGTGTATGGGTGGCACATGGGGAAGGAAAATTCCATTTCCCTCAATCCAAAGAAGCTTACCATATCAGCATGGAGTACAGTTATAAATCCTATCCGGGAAATCCCAACGGTTCAGGATTTGGAGTGGCAGGTATTGCATCCGAAGATGGTCGTCACCTCGCCATCATGCCTCACATAGAAAGATCATTAAAGCCGTGGAACTGGCCATATTATCCAACTGAAAGGCATCATGACGAAATTACCCCTTGGGTAGAAGCATTCATCAATGCCCGTAAATGGGTGGAAAGGCATTGACAGATGTTTAACCGGGTGAAAAGTAGATTTGCTGAGCGTAGAAGGTAGATGCGCCTAATGGCGTGTAGATCAGCGCAGCAATATCTTGGCTCTACCCCCAGGGATCTATGCCCCAAGACCGTCATTGGCAGGAGTGTCCTTTAAATCCTTAATTCACTGTATAATCATTTTACACCACGTGTCAATTCCTTGAAAATTCAGGATGGGTAGTCCGAAGTTAGAAATTTTTGAGATGTCGGATAATTGATGACGGATGCGGAAAAGACCGAAGGTACTGTCTTCAAAAGCAAGCATATTCCATTATTTAAGAAAAACTCTACTCAGACTCAGGTGACTCCTTTGCCTCCAGGATATCCTTCCATTGCCATTGATCTTTTTCAACCATTCCTTTCAGAACACGACGCCTTTCATCAAGTTTGCTGAGCCTTTTTTCGACCATTGTCTCGGAGAAGTTCTCCAGAGAAAACTCCCATACGATTCTTGGATAATCAAAAGGGGGGGATTCATTAGTCGGTTGCACAAAAGTCCCTTTAACTTTCAGGATGAAGTCGTCCAGGGATTTTCGCAGAATCATCCAGTTGTAGGAGCCTGAGGTTTTATCCAGCTGATAGACTTCCTGAATGGTGATTGCCTCATCCAGCTTGGCAAGATTAAGTGGCGATGCATATTTCCGATTTCGGGAATGGAAAAAATGCAGGATTGGATAAGCCAGATGGCGCTCGCTGTGTTGGATAATCATGGTTTCCAATGTGGTAAACCGCTGATAAAGCTGACTGAAATCGTCTCCGTTCCAGCCGTTAAGGATAATTTCCTCAGGGGATCTACCAAGCTGATCAATGTATCTGGCCAAAGTTCTTTTGGAAATAACAGCTTGGAGTACCGGCACCAGATAGGATATTCCTAAACTCACAAAAAACAGGCTACCAATGCCCATAATATTGGAAACTATCCGCCAGGTATCAGAACCTGATTTCAGGTCACCGTTTCCCAATGAAGTTAAGACATATCCAACGTAATAGATTTTCCCAATAGGATTGGTATTTACTTCTGTGGTCGTGTCAACCACAGAATCCACGGCTGATAGATAGATCAAGCTAAAGCCTGCCCAAATAACCGTCACCCACATAAAAAAAAGCATCCCCAGAATCACAGGTCCTGAATAGACAAGATAAGATGAACGTGGGTTGTGTCCCGCCAAGGTGACCATTATTTTCCAAATGTAGTCAGAAAAAGGTTTGGAAAGTAAACCGCCGCCACCGAAATGGATAATTGTGAGAAAAATATCCAGGGCAACCACCACCAACAAACCGATGCCTGCAAAAATTAAAATTAGACTTTCAAATTCCATATATGGTTTTGTTTTAGAAAATCATCAGCTCTTCCAAATCCTTTTGATTAAGTGAAATCCGACTTAAAGAGTATTATAGCGAACCATTTATCGGCAATTACTAAAATCAGGTATATAACCTGAATATCCTGAAACATCAAATCTGATGAATTGCCGGAATGAATTCTTACCGGTTTGGATAAAAAAGATTTGAATTTGAATCAGCCATAAAACATCAAAATCGATACCGGCAATATGAAGGATGTTCAGAAACATTTGAAAAACAATTTTCAGGCTATTCAATAACCACTACCGGTATAGATGTGGATTCATTCACCTACTTCCATACCGGGAGTAAAATTTCACAACGGGGAAAAAACGTCACTTATTTTTATTTCTCTTATATAGTAAAACACACTGTAACAGTCACTTAAATGTGAATTGATAAAATTTTTATGCTCAGATTTAACTCTTTAAATGAAAAAAGCAGATTTTTAATTACCTGCTTGGTGGCTTTTCCACTTTATGCTTTTGCGAGGAACCAAAGTGCTCCTAAAGGAGATGTGAAAGGTTTTAAAGCTGAAGATGGTGAAGGAAGAATTCATGGACACATTCAGCATTGAGGCGGGAATTCCAATATTCTGAATGTTAAAGTTTCAGGAAAAGGCACCAATTTTAGGATCGCTGTTTTCGAACAAATTGGTTTATCTCCCAACAGAGGAACGCCATTACATGTACATCATTCCCGGGATGGGATTTTCAAAATCATTGAAGGCGAATATTATTTTCAGGTAGGTGATGAAAAATATAAGAACAGGTTGCAAAAGTTTTTTCTGACAACGGAATGGAAGTCGTAGGTCATCCCTTAAAGCAGGAATGACCGGATAAAGTTGATATCCTTTTTTTTTAGAGAAATAATGTCAATCTCTGTTTCTGATGAGGAATAAACAATAAATTCTATCTTTAGGATGTATTTTCAGTTTTCTTAAAATGATTTAAAATGTCAAATCTACTAAAACAAATCAGCGCAATCTTACTCACATCAGTTTTCCTCTTGGCCTGTGAAAATCCCGATTCTACATCCCAGGAGGCATTTATCAAGAATCTGGATGCTGAACAGTTTCGGGAACTTGTTGAAGCCGGAGAGGGGATAACTTTGGATGTAAGAACCCCTGAAGAAGTTGCAGAAGGTTACATACCGACTGCAACTGACATCAATTTACATGACGCCGATTTTGAGGAAAGGATCAATCTTCTGCCTAAAGACAAGGATATTTATGTGTATTGCAAGGTTGGTGGCAGAAGTTCAAAAGCAGCCGAAATCCTACAAAAAAACGGTTTTACGAAAATTTATCATTTGGAAAATGGTATCGCCGAATGGAAGGAAAAAGGTTTCCCGCTTTCCAAACCGGAATAAAGAGCTTTGGTAGAAACCGAACAGGTTGAAGATATGCAGGCAAAAAATTAAAATGGAAGCTGTCCGGTTTTTAAACTTATTCAGGAAGATTCGAAGAAGTTTTGCGAAATTCTTCTACTTTTTAAGGATGTTTTGAAATTGAAAATTTTTTTCTTATTGATGCTTATTTAAAAAGAAAGCAAAACCCGGTATTTTGGTAATCAGTGTTTGTCTTTTAGCTGTCAGTACGTTGGTCACTATCGGAAGTTTTTTATGTTTTAAAACCCATAAAACAGCCGGAAAAATAGATTGCCATATTTTCAATATTGATTGAAATTATTTCCCTGAGTATAAGGAATTTAAAAATAACGACCTATAATCAGTGGCGACTTCGCATATTGTAGTAATTTTGATTAATATTAATACTATTCATATACTCATTTTCAACATTAAAACCATACACCATGATTTTGCTAAAGAAATTAAAAACCATTGCCTTTACATTAGCTGCTTTAGGTTTCCTTTTTTCTGCCTCCTTAAGTTCTTGTGGAAACAAAAAAACAGAATCAGAAGATACGGAACAAACTGAAAGCCCCGAAGGTACCGTTGAGCATCCCGAAGGTGCAGAACACCCTACCGATACAACGGGTGGAGAACATCCAACTGATTCTACAGGTGGCGAACATCCGGATAATTAAGTAAATGAAAAAAATTTGATCCAGGATTAGAATATAATATAATCCACTAGCTATTGTTATAAAAATATCCGAAGACCTGAAATGGATTTTTGCAGGTTTTCGGACATTTTTTTGTAACGGCTTATTCTGCTTTTCTTGTGAAGGAAAAATGGGTTTTAGGATAGGCAGACTTCCCTCCAATTTCAAGAATTGGCATGGCTAAAAAATTTATCGGTCCTGATGCCGGACCCGGCTCCACTATAAGATCACGTCCTTGGCTCAACTCGATCCGGTTTGCGGGATGTCTTCCGAAATAATACGTGGCAAGCGCCGTATATTTATTTCCTTCGCTGATATCCACCGGCCACCATTTTCCTTCGGCATAAAATTCTGCCCAGCAATGATATCCATCAATTCCTCCTTCATCTCTGTCTGAAGGAACAGAAGCCCCAATTGAAAATCTTGCAGGAATGTCAACCGATCTGGCCAGCGAAATAAAGAAAGAGTGGAATTCAGTACAGTTTCCTGTTTTGGAATCACAGGCAAAATTAGAATCACCGCTGCCATACTTTCCGAATTTCATATAACGCATATTGTCTATGATGTAATCATACAGCGCCCGTGCCTGCATGAGCTTACTTTCATTTCGCTTTTCGCCTATTGCTTCTATAGCAATCTCACTGAACCGACCACCTACAGGCATTAGCAGATTTGAACTCAAATAAGCTTCCTCTATTGGTAATTCTGCATCATAGGGTCCTTTTTCGAATCGGGTTACTTTATAAATAATCTCCAACTTTTCACCACTGTGTTCAGGTCCCAGCTCCATGTACAGGATATTGTTATCAAAATCTTTATCTTCAACAATCCTGTGGTTACCCGGTGCTTTCATGGAAATCAGCTCAACAGTTTGGTAGGGATCTGTCTTGGCAATGGGAACCCACATTTTTGCAGCTTCGGTTATTTCCGGCAGCTCAGTTTCATAGCTAAACTCAAATTGATCCTCACCTTCCACTACCCCCAAAAGATCAGAAGTGGCTTTTTCTACAGGCACTCTCCGCCAGGATTTATCTACGACCTGCTTCCAGGTATAAAAGGGTTTACCGTTAAGTTTATGTAGAGAAGTTTCGGTGATATCCATGGAACCGGGTTGTCCCTCCAAGAAGAAGTCCACATCATATACATCGCCTTTTTCATCAGCAAGATCAACACAGGCAAAATGTCGGTTAGGTCCCAAATTAGAAAGATATTCAGTATGTACACGCACCAGCTTCAACCGCAATGTTTTCTCCTTGTCTTTAACCAGAAAAAACCCATCATTCAACTCCGTTTCCTTATCGATATAGGCTTTGATTCCAGCTTCAATTTCAGCTATTGCAATCTTTGGGACCAACTTGGCTACATGATCAACTATTTTATTATCTTCAACCGTCCCTCCGGAATCACATCCGGAAATTCCCAGTAAAAGTCCCCAAACCATTAAACAAATTTTTATTATATGTATGTTGTTTTGCATCTTCATTCTTAATTTCTCCATCAATCCCTTCTAAACTCAGAAAGACAAATTTATTTTTAGTGCCAAAGGTAATCAATTATGGTGTTTCGGTGGCACGTCCAATACCAAACTGATCACCCGCCTTCACTGCTTTGTGATTTCCAAAGTGAATTTCAACCATTTTTTCACTTGCCACAAAATTATTGAACTCATCTTTCAGCTTTGACAGGACTTCCCTTGTTTCCACATCAATCACCTCTCCGCTGGAAGGATAAGCATATTTGCCATCCAGACTGAAGGTAATCCACCCCGGCATATCCTGTAGAGAAATGGTTGTAAGCTGCCTAAAAGGAGGTTCAGCGCTAAAAATATGCATCCGCATATTGTAACCGTCACTTACCCATAATTCCTTTTCATCCGGGGTCAGGCCAATTCCATGGCTGGGATTACCGTGCCGCCTGACTTTGCCCATATCCCATCCCTGAACCACAACTCTGGCAAGTACATCTCCGCTTTGGATATCTCCTACTTCAAAACCCAGCAAACTGTCTATATTCACGTAAGCTCTGGTTTCGGTACTGTTGATGGTAAAAGGTCTAACACCATTCCCAAAAGGTCCTACTTTTCTTATGACCTCATGATTCTCCGTATCAGTCACATGCAAATACGGGGACGCAATATCAGCCAGATAAGCGTGCTTTCCCGATGATCCATAGAGCGTATTATGGGCTCTTCGGTAGACATCAATTTTCTTGATTACTTCACCCGTTTCGCAATCCACTACATTCCAAAAGGTGTTTTCCAGAGAAGGAAGATACATCGTTTTTCCGTCAGGGGAAATCGCCATCCTATCTGCCCCACCCTCATAAGCTTTCTCCCAAAGTATCTCCTCTGTAGTGAGATCAATACGCTGAAGGGACTGAAGTGTGCTGACATAAATACTGTTGAGTTGTACGCTTACCGCAACGCCTTTGACATTGGACGGGTCGCCGTTGGATAGCAGCCCTTGGGTTTTAATGCGCCTGACAAACTTGTGTTCATTATCCATATCAAAAACCAGGATTCCATGGCCGCCATAACCCAGGTAATTCCGGATACCCGGAACCGCAACATACAGATACCTCCCCGATTCAGGTGATTGAGATTCTTTTCCTAATATTTTTTCGGGTGCTGAAACTGATTTAAATGTAAAACTAACAGCACAAAGCAGGAAAATGATAAGAAGGATCGCTGGGGTTTTCATAATAGTGAGGTTTATTGGTTATCCACCCAATTTATTCCTTTTTGGGCATTCATGCTAAAAGATGTGTGAAAAATGATTAGTTGCCTGATTCTTATAAGGTCTTAATCCTTATCTCCGGATCAAAATAAGTGTACAAGAAAGACAAAAATTCATACCAAAGAATTTAGTTTAATTTCTTTAGATTAATTATAAATAATTCTTGTTTAGATTTAATCTTAATAGTAGCTTTGGCTTATCAATCAGAATTTCAAAATATGATCTTAAAATTTACAATTGTAACAGCTTGGCTTACACTTTTCTCCTTGAGTGCCATAGGCCAAACCGGTACCATCTCTGGAAAAGTGACAACTTCAGATGGCAAAGCAGCCGAATTTGTAAATGTCGGAATAAAAGGAACTACCAAAGGTGATGTTGCGGATAAAGGCGGAAATTTTGAAATCCTGAATTTAAAACCTGGAACATATACTGTTTTCGCTAGCCTTGTGGGTTTAGCCTCACAGGAAAAAACTGTTGAACTCGATCCGGGAAATAAGCTTCAGGTGAATTTTATATTGAATGAAAGTGCAACTGAATTGGCGGAAATTACCGTGAGCGAATACAGAATCAACGAGTTCTACCGGGACAGCGCATTTATTGTTTCCAAGTTTCCTTTAAAGGATTTGGAAAACCCACAGGTATACAATTCGGTACCAAAAAGTCTCCTTACCGAGCAGGTTGCAACCACCTTGAATGATGGTCTTAAAAACGCAACCGGAATCACCCGGCTTTGGGAATCTACAGGAAGAGGCGGTGACGGTGCAGAATATTATGCCATGAGAGGCTTTGCGGTACAACCAACAATGGTAAACGGGATGCCAAGCGTAAACAACGGGGGTTTGGATCCTGCGAACATTGAATCCATAGATGTAATCAAAGGCCCCTCAGGAACACTGTTTGGTAGCCCGATGATCTCCTATGGTGGTTTGATCAATATTACAACCAAAAGACCTTATGAATCTTTGGGAGGTGAATTAACCTTTATCAATGGCAGCAATAGTCTGAGCAGAATTGTCGCCGATGTCAATGTACCCTTGAACGATAAAACTTTTGCGAGGCTGAATACAGCCTATCATACCGAAAATTCATTTCAAGATGCAGGTTTTAATAGATCACTTTTCATCGCCCCTTCATTCAAAATCAAGGCAAATGATAAACTCACTTTTTTGGTCAATACGGAATTCCTTTCCAAGGAATCCTCCAATGCTCCAATGATCTTTTTAAGCCGCTATTCTCCAATAACGTTTGACAATATTGCCGTTTTTGATAGAAATTATACAAACTCATTTACAAGCAATGAGTTGAGCATTAAAAATCCTTCCTTTGGATTACAGGCCCAAGCGCTTTATCAGCTATCCAAATCATGGACTTCTCAAACCGTTTTGTCCAGAAGCAATACAAAAACCAACGGGTATTATCATTATTTGTGGGATCTCAGCGATGGCGACTCCTTTGTCCGGTACATTTCCAAAAGAAACGGTGAAACAAATACAACTGATATTCAACAGAATTTTATTGGGGATTTCAGCTTGGGAAATATGAGGAACAGGATGGTAATAGGTGTGGATTACTTCAAATCCAACATCCTTAACAGCAGCACAGGCTGGGTTACAAACGGTCAGGTAACCTTATCCAATGGAGAAGATACAGGTGTGTTGACACAGGCAGGAGTGGATAATCTGCTGTCAGAAAGCTTTGAAGGAAACTCCACAGCCGAAAGTGAAGTAATGAGCGCATATGTTTCCGATGTAATCAATCTTACCCCCAGCTTATCGGCAATGGCGAGTATCAGAATTGACAGATTCAGTGGAAGCACAGCGTATTGGGTACAGGAAGAAGTGAAAAACCAGACATCCGTTTCCCCCAAATTTGGAATTGTGTATCAGCCTATAAAAGATAAAGTTTCTGTTTTCGCCAATTACCTGAACGGATTTGTCAATGTACCTCCCACTGAAGTAAGTGATTTGGATGGTTCCAATCCTAGATTAAAAACTTTTGAACCCGAAAATGCCAATCAATACGAGTTCGGAATCAAAACCAATCTGTATCAAAACAGGATTTCTGCCACAGCTAGCTATTATAATATCAATGTGAAAAACAGGGTAATGGCAGATCCTGAAAATGTAAACAACACCATTCAGGGAGGTGAAGTGGAAAGCAAAGGATTTGAATTCAGTCTGATTGCAAATCCCATCAACGGCTTGAATCTGGTAGCAGGATACAGTGACAACAAAAGTGAGGTTACCAAAGACAATCCGGAAAACGGTTATCTGGGATTACGGCCGGAAGAAGCAGGTCCAGAGAAGCTCATAAATTTTTGGGCAAGTTATGCCATTCAGAGCGGATTGTTAAAAGGGTTGGGATTCGGTTTTGGAGGAAATACTGCCAGTGAGCACAAAACTCTTAACCGGGCCAATATCGGATCATTTACTTTACCTGCTTATCAGGTTTTTAACGGGTCAGTATATTATCGGGGAAACCAATACAGCATCATCCTAAAAGGAAATAACCTGACCAATCAGAAATATTATTCAGGATGGTCAACTGTAACTCCCCAAAATCTCAGAAATATATCCTTAAGCTTAAACTATCAATTCTAATCTTGAGCGGGTTCAAAAAAATAATCAGATTTTCACACCTTTGGCTCGGATTGATCTCCGGGCTATTGGTATGTATCATTGCCCTGACAGGCTGTATATATGCTTTTCAAGAGGAGATCCAGAATCTTACCCAGTCTTACAGATTTGTTGAAAAGCAGGAAAAACCTTTTTTGCCACCCTCCACACTCCAACAGATTTCAGATGCACAACTTCCCGGCAAACATTTGCATTCCATCATGTATCACCGAGCTGAGGAAGCTGCAAATGCCATTTATTTTAGTTTTGAGGAACACTATTATTACTTTGTGTACCTCAATCCTTATACAGGAGAGGTGCTTAAGGTGAAGGATGAGTATGCGGATTTTTTCAGAATTGTATTGGATGGGCATTTTTATCTTTGGCTGCCTCCGGAAATCGGTCAACCTGTGGTGGCTTCAGCATCTCTGGTTTTCTTTGTGCTGCTGATCTCAGGGATAATTCTTTGGTGGCCTAAAAACAAGATCGGATTAAGAAAAAAATTCGCGGTAAAGACGGACGGAAGCCGGAAAAGGAAAAATTATGACCTGCACAGCGTACTTGGTTTTTATGTCTCCTGGTTAGCAATTGTGCTGGTATTTACCGGTTTGATCTGGGGATTTCAGTGGTTTAGAGATGGGGTTTTTTCTGTCACCTCCGGTGGAGAGAAATATGTCGATTACTATGCGCCGATGTCTGATCACACATTTGTTAATCATTCAGATCTTTCCGCGTTGGACCGGGTTTATCTCAAGATGGTGAAAGCATATCCGCAAGCCGAATGGATAGAAGTACATCCACCCGAAACCGAGCATGGGGCTATTGCAGCAAATGCAAATCCGGATGCATCCACTTATTGGAAGATAGATTATCGCTATTTTGATCAATACAGCCTTGAGGAGATGCCGGTTGATCATATCTGGAACAGATTTGAGGAGTCGTCCAATGCTGAATTGCTGATGCGGATGAATTATGATATTCATGTCGGCAGTATTTTGGGATTGCCCGGAAAGATTCTGGCCTTCCTGATAAGCCTGACGGTTGCCTCCTTACCTATTTCGGGATTTCTTATTTGGTATGGCAGAAAAAAGAAAAAGTCAAAAACTTCAAAATTACCTTTGGAATTATCCAAAGCCAATTCTGTAAACAGAAAATCCGTCTCTCACCTGAAGAAAAACGAAATCGCTTAAAACCTAATATAATTATCCGCTATTTTGCCAGTAGCGATTGTTTATCCAAGAAAAGGGCTAGAAGACCGAAGTTGGAAGAAGCCATCAATCTAGTATTTGACAGAGGATTTTTTGGTTTTTGGCATTTACTGGTATCGTTGCGGATATACACAAAACCTAATATTATTATTTCACAAAGGCGCAAAATTCAAAAAGAAAAACACAGGAATTTTAACCTTTTTACTTTACGGTTCTGCGGCTTTGAGGGATATTTATTATATGCACATCCGGAATTTTAAATGTACTACCGATTCAAATAATAATCAATTTTTTTCCCGATCACTCACTATTCGATTAGATCACCATTTAAGCCTTCATTCGATATTCCCAGAAAAGAAAATCAGGTTAAAGAAAAGCGGAAATACAGCTGGATCAATGCCCCCAATCATAGGAGTCCATATTTTCCAGACAGGCATTGAGCAACAGGATGCTGTTGATGATGTCCTCTTTGTTGGCCATTTCTATGACTTGATGCAGATGTCTGGTAGGTATAGATATAGCACCGGCAATAGCACCCTGTTTCCCCATTCGTTGAACACCTGCTGTATCAGTACCGCCGGCAGTGAGAATTTCGGGTTGCCATTTGATCTGTTTTTCATCTGCTGTTTTTTTCATAAAAGCAACCATCCTGTAGTCGCAGATTGTCATGGCGTCCATGATTTTGATTGCGGCTCCTTTTCCCAATTGTGTGATTTTTTCATGGGGCTGTGCTCCGGGCACATCAAAGGCAATAGTTGTATCCAGTGCAATTCCAAAATCCGGATTGATGCCATGGGCGGCCACATTGGCGCCTCTGATTCCTACCTCTTCCTGTACTGTAAAGGTAGCATAAACATCATAGGCAGGATTTTCAAGTTGTCTCAAAGCCTCGATCAAAATAAAAACCGCTACCCTGTTATCAATGGATTTACAATTGACACAGTTGCCCATTTCGATCAGCTCACGGTCCCGTGTAATCGGATCACCGATGGAAATATATTTATCCACTTCCTCTTTATCCATTCCCAAATCAATAAAATAATCATTGGTTTTTGGAAGCTTGTTTTTTTCTTCTTCACTCATCACATGAATGGGTTTGCTTCCCATCACTCCCACCAGGTCCATCTTGCCGTGGATGATGACCCTCTGGGCAGTCAGGGTTTTGGGATCAAATCCACCTAGTGTATGAAAGCGGACAAACCCGTTTTCATCAATGTGATTGACAATAAAACCGATTTCGTCAATATGGGCTGCTACCATCACCCTTTTTCCACCGGAATTATTTTTGGATTTTTTAACTGCTATGACATTTCCTAAATTGTCCACCCTCACTTCATCGACCAAGGGGGAAACCAATTCAATCACCAGATCCCTGATTCGCTTTTCAAACCCCGGAGCTCCGGCGATTTCACAGATCTGCTTTAATAAAGGCACATTCAATTCCATATTGCTTTTCATTCTGATTTTTTGAAACCCATTCTGAGAAATCTTACCCAAAAATTAAACTGCAAATTTACCATCATAAATCTCAAGAAGCCTTGTTGAATCTGAAAAAATTCTTTTTGCAAGGAAAAGATTAACGTCTGCCGGATTTTCCGAATTGCGATCAGCACCGATGTTTTGATTGATTTCTCCTTCTGCAAGAATTTTTAGTTCAAGACCATTTTCACTTCCATGGAGAAGATGGATATCCTTTGGCAAATTAAAAAACCTGACTTAATCAGGGAAAAATTTGATAACAGGACTAATTTTTGATAACCGAATAACACCCCAATAAAAAGTATAATAAAGGTTAAATCACCAGATTTGCATTCCTGTATTTTAACTGAAGTTTTTGAGCCTTTATTTTCTAACTAAACAATTAACTAATGAATCAGAAAATATTAATAGTAGAGGATGATGTTGTATTCTGTAGATTACTAACTCGGTTTCTCACAAAAAACAATTTTGAGGTAATGGATGCTCAAAACGGCACAGACGCCTTGGAATTGCTGGAACTCGATGGTTTTGGTCTTGCTATCCTTGACTATCAGTTACCGGATATGACAGGCATTGATGTTCTCAATAAAATCAAGTCAAAAAGTCTGGACACAAAAGTCATCCTGATTACCCGCTTTGGGGATAACGAGGTGGCTCAGGAAGCTAAATCAGCCGGAGCAAATGCCTTTGTTTCAAAGCCCATCAATCCGGAAGAACTGCTTGATCTGATCCAGAATGTTTATTGAATCAACTATATTTTAAATCAAATGCAAGCGGAGAATTTAAATATAGATGTTTAAACCGTTACAAAAAAAGACCTTAGGCTTTTGCTTAAGGTCTTCTTACTTTCCATTTATTTTATAACCTGGTATGCTAATAAGCTCTGATACCCTTTCCTTCCATAAAGTTGGCAAAGGATCGGTTAACAACTTGTATACCTCCTGAGGTTGGATAATTTCCGGTAAAATACCAGTCACCTGCGTGATCCGGACAGCTTTTGTGAAGGTTGTCCACAGTCTGATAAATCACTTTCACTTCTGCATTGATTTCTTCAGAGGTGATGATTTCAGCTATTTTATTTGATATTTCCTGATCAGTAAAAGGAGCATAAATTTCTTTTACAAAATTTTCCAGCATTACATGATGCGAAAGGCATTTTTCATATACCGAATCCAGTAAAGAACCCAAACCACGTTCCTTAAGTAAAGCCAAAGTTGCTCTGAATGCAATAAAATCCTTCATTTTTGACATATCGATGCCATAGCAGTCCGGAAATCTGATTTGAGGGGCCGAGGATGCCACGATTATCCTTTTTGGATTTAGTCTATCCAAGGTTGTGAGAATACTTTTTTCCAAAGTGGTACCGCGCACAATACTATCATCAATCACTACTAAGGTATCAATCCCCGATCTCACCACTTCATAGGTGGTATCATAGACATTGGCTACCATTGCGTCCCGGTCACTGTCATTGGTGATGAATGTCCGGAGCTTTACGTCCTTACTCACCAACTTTTCCACGCGTGGCCTGAAGTTAAGCAGCTCTTCCAAATCTTCCAGATGAGGTTTTCCCTCCAAAAGCACTTCCCTCCTTTTGGCACTAAGATAATCCTCCAGCCCTTCGATCAAACCCAAAAAAGCTGTTTCAGCTGTATTGGGAATATATGAAAAGACCGTATTCTTTAGGTCAAAATCAATGGCTTGTAAAATTTGAGGAACCAATGCTTTACCCAGTCTCTTTCTTTCTTTGTAAATATCTGGATCTGTTCCTCTGGAAAAATATATTCTTTCGAAGCTGCACGATTTCTTTTCCTTTGCAGGCATGATTTCATGTTCAGCATAAGAGCCGTCCTTGTTTACAATCAAGGCATGAGCCGGCTTGATTTCTTTTATTTCTTTATAATCAATGTTAAAAGCAGATTTGATTGCAGGTTTTTCGGAAGCCACCACTACAAATTCATCATCAGCATAATAATAAGCAGGCCTGATACCATACGGGTCTCTCACCACGAAGGATGAACCGTTACCAATAAGCCCTGCCATGGCATATCCACCATCAAAGTCCCTGCAGGATCTTCTCAGGATTCTTGCCACATCAAGTTCGTCTTCTATGACGTGCGTAATCTGTTCATTGGAATACTGATGTTTGTATTTATCAAAAATCCGCTGGTTTTCTTCATCCAAAAAATGTCCTATTTTTTCCATCACGGTGACGGTATCGGTCTTCTCTTTCGGATGCTGACCAAGCTCAACCAGTCTATCAAAAAGCTCTTCCACATTAGTCATGTTGAAGTTTCCTGCCATTACAAGGTTGCGGCTTCTCCAATTGTTTTGCTTAAGAAAAGGATGACAGGTCTCGATACTGTTTTCACCATGGGTGCCGTATCTGAGGTGTCCAAGCCAGAGCTCTCCGGAAAATGCAACATTATCTTTTAGCCACTCAGCATCATTAAGACCCTCCTCACTACCGGTTTTTTTTGCTTTTTTATATTTCTTCAAAATTTTGTCAAAGATATAATTCACAGCTTGGGGCTCAATGGAGCGGTATCTGCTGATATACCTTGTTCCCGGTTTGGTATTTAATTTGATGTTGGCAACTCCTGCACCATCCTGTCCACGGTTGATCTGTTTCTGCATCAGAATATACAACCGGTTTGTGATATATAAAGGAGAACCGTATTTGTCAATATAATATTGGAGGGGTTTTCGAAGCCGAATCATTGCAATTCCGCATTCATGTTTTATTTGGTCACTCATTAGGGAAAGCAGGTTGAATTTGAGTATTCAATGGATTTGAATGTTCAAAGTTAATTCTTTCTAAAAGAATAAAATGTTAAAAAAAGTTCGTATTCGTCAATTAATAGAAAGAGGGGAAATAGACAGGCGTCGGAAAGTCTAATATTCGGATAGCCTTTGTTAACCTTAAAACATTATTTTGGTTTAAATTTTGCCGAAATGCTTCTCAAAGTGAGATAAATTTCTACACATTATCCAATTTTTATTAAAAAATAATATCTTATGCTATAGTTAGACTTGTTATTATCTAATTTGGCATGAACTATGCAGAAGGGGTATGCAGATGAGAAAAGCGATTATAATATTGATTTTAGGAATTGGGTTTGTGATGCTTGGCATGATCACCTGGGTTGATTTTCAGTTAAAATCATATGCACACTCCGAAATTATTAAAACTCAATATTACATGAGTTTAAATCATCGAAAATAAAAAGAAGATTAAACCAAAATTAAATTAAAAGATTATGAAAACTAAATTTCTTATTCCCGCACTATTAGTAATGGGAATGTCTGCAACACCATTGTTATCTTCAGATGCAAATGCGCAAGTACAAGAAACCCAAAGACAGGAAACTCAAATGGGACAGCAAGAAGATAAAGTGCAAATAGATCCAATGCAACTTCCAGAGCCGGTTAAAGAGACCATCCAGTCAAACACTGAAGTGGCCGACTTGGATATTTCTGAAGCATGGCAGGTAATGAAAGAAGATGGAACTCCATACTTCAAGGTTTCTTTTGACAACGCCGGTGAGGAAGTAGTCAAAAAATATGACGCTGAAGGTAAAGAAATCGATAAAGACGATAAAGATTACAAGGACGACAATAAATAAAAAATTGTAAACTATCCATATTTTAACTTTTAAAGCATCGGAATTTTTCCGATGCTTTATTTTTTGTTAATTTTGGAAAAAAATCTATGGCAAGTATTCTATTAGTTGAAGATGATCTCACTTATTCTAGAATTATCAAAAATTTTCTGGAAAAAAACAGATTCTCTGTAGATAGCTTCAGCAAAGTCGAAGACGTAAAAGTATACCTCAAAACCAAAACTCCTGACCTTATCATCACGGATTACAGATTGCCGGACGGTACAGGATTGGAGGTACTCCAAACCTCACTTTATGTTTCCAAGCAAATTCCGGTTCTGCTGATTACCAATTATTCGGATATCAGGATTGCTGTTCAAGCAATGAAAATGGGGGCATTTGAATACATAACAAAGCCTATCAATCCCGATGAGTTGTTAATGACAGTAACTGAAGCCCTCAAAGAAGCAGCAGGATTTACAGAGAGTAGTACTTCCAAAATGGACAGGCCTGTCGAGTCAGATTACATTATCGGAAAAAGCAGCATATCCAAAACCATAGAAGAACATGTTTCTCTGGTAGCCCCCACCGAATTGAATGTTATCGTCCTCGGGGAAACGGGAACCGGAAAAGAATATATATCAAAGCGAATCCACCAAAAATCTTTAAGGAAAAACGGCCCTTTTATAGCTATAGATTGTGGGTCTTTATCGAAAGAACTCGCGGGCAGTGAACTTTTTGGTCATGTAAAAGGTGCTTTTACCGGAGCATTGGAAACAAAAACAGGACATTTTGAATATGCAAAAGGTGGGACTGTTTTTTTGGATGAGGTGGGTAACCTAAGTTACGAAATACAGATCAAACTTTTAAGGGCTTTGCAGGAGAGAAAAATCCGAAAAGTGGGTAGTAATCAGGAAATACCCCTTGATGTCAGGGTGATTGTAGCTACAAACGAGGATCTTATCGGTCAGGCCAAGGAAGGCACTTTCAGAGAGGATCTTTATCATAGATTAAATGAATTTTCCATTAAAGCATTGCCACTACGGGAGCGAAAGGATGATCTAATGATGTTTGCTGACCAGTTTTTGTCCAATAGCAACCAAAGGCTGAATAAAACGATCGGGGGATTCAGCCTTGAAGTAATTGAAGTTTTTGGAAGGTATAACTGGCCGGGAAATCTTCGCGAACTCAAAAATATTGTGAGAAGAGCTGTATTGTTATGTCAGGGTTCGGAAATTACTTTGGATCAGCTTCCGAATGAGCTTTTTGAGGAAACCATTATAGAAACAGAAATTTTTTCGTTAGAGGATACTGATTTTAAAACGATTCAGATCCAACAAGAAAGGGAGATGATTGTCAAAACCCTCCAAGATGTAAAATACAACAAATCACAAGCAGCCAAAAAACTGGGGATGGATCGGAAAACACTTTATAACAAAATGGATAAGTATGGGATTGACTAATGTGAAGGCACTTGCAATTGAAAGTCACTTGCAATTTTTTCCAAAACGGCCGAACATTCTTTCATAAATTCCACAACATCATTTTCGATGCCTGAGGTATGGTTTTTCCTGACCGAAACTTCTATCGATTTAGCTTTTTGGGCTGCAGTAACCTTAATCTGACCAAGTCTGCTGGCGAGCTGATGACAGATTCCACTGATACTCTGCAGATCTTTCTCGTCCTTGGCTTTTTCGAGATCTCGGAGATTTTTTGTAGTAATGTCCACCAAATCCGAAATGACATCGTGCAACATTTCTTCATCACCCATGCAGAATTTTCTAAGGTCTTTCAGATCATATAAAGTGTTGATTTCAGGTTCCGAAACATCTAAGTTTACCGGATATATTCTCGAAAGCTCCAGTTTATTACCGATTATATGAAGGATCTGATCCTCTTTAAAAGGTTTTAGGATAAGATCCTTAAATCCACTTTCGATCAGTTTGTTTTTCTCCTCCACAAAGACATTGGCAGTCATCGCTACAACCGAAAGGTTATGAAGTGCAGGGTATTTTAAGAGCATCTCCAAAACTTTGAAACCACTGACCTCAGGCATTTGAATATCCAAAATGGCGAAATCAAACATTTCAGGTTTAAAATTCACCTTAAAATCCAACCCACCGATGTAGGTTGAAACTTTGGCACCATGAGATTCCAGTAACAGGCGGATAAACTTGATTCCAATCAGATCGTCATCGACAACCAGTATATGAAGCCCCCTCAAACTGTAAGTATAATCTACATCCCGAGTATCAAAAGTCAAAGCAGGTTCAGTTAGCTTAATGGGAATTTGAACTGTAATCTCTGTTCCCTTTTCATATTCACTTTGAATCCTGATATTTCCCCCTTGTTTATCCACCAGTCTTTTGACAATCGCCAGTCCAAGACCGGTTCCGCCAAATTTTCGGGTGACAGACGTATCACCTTGGTTGAATTCCTGAAAAAGATTCCGCTTCATCTCCCGAGTCATTCCCACTCCGGTATCTTCAACTTTCATTTCCAGCTGACCGGAATCATTGAATTTTACAAACACATTGACTTCACCCTGATGAGTGAATTTGAGAGCATTACTCAACAAGTTATTTATGATCTGATTGATCCTCAGCTGATCTCCTACCATCCATTTGTCTTCGGGAAGATCAATTTCCCACTTAAATCCCAATCCTTTTTCCTCTGCCTTAAAAGCATAAAAACTTTTTATTGCCAGAAACAATCTAACAGGATCAAAAGGCAGCATTTCGATATGGAGTTTTCCGGCTTCCAGTTTAGAAAAATCCAAAATATCATTTACAATCGACATGAGTGTTTCGGAGGCAAATCCGATCATTTCCACAAATTCTTTTTGATCAGGATGAAGGCCTGATTTGCTAAGTGCATGCTGATATCCCTGAATGGCATGAAGCGGATTCCGGATTTCATGACTCATGTTGGCAAGGAAATCCTGCTTGGCTTTGGCAAGATTATCGGAATGGCGCTTGGCTTCTTCAAGTCTGTCCCTGTAGGTGTTTGCCTGTCGAACTTCCTTAAGTATACTGTAAACAAAGCCCAGAAAACCAATTACGCCCAAGAACACTAAAAAAGCCAAAATTTTGGATACTCTATACGTGAGTTGATATGCTGACTGGTTTTGTTCCCGATATTCCAACAAAAGATTCCGCTGCATCCCGCTTACGAGACTTTGGATTTCAGAAAAGATTTCCTTGTTTTTATTTGACAGCCGTTCCTCCAATTCAACAAAACTACTTCTGAGCTGCTGCTCATCCTGATATATTTCTCTTACCAACTTCCTCATGGCCAACAGCAGGGAGTCTGTGTTTGCTTCCTGTTTGGCAGCTGTGGTATCGCTTACATTATAATCCTCGAGATTTCTGGCGATGTCCATCAGATTCTCCTTATCAGCAGCTTCAAAATTTATCATATCCCCTTCATCCCTCCGTTGGGGAGGTCTATTTCCTTCTTGTTGTTTTTCTATTCCGGGAATGACTTCTGAAAAAAAACTGCGGTTTTGAATTCCCTTCAAAAAATCCAAATCTTCTAATTGTTGTCGTCGCTGAATCCTCGTCTCAATGCTTCTGAGTGCTTTTTCACTGAAATTTTTATCGGTCAGATTCAATTTGATTTCTTCCAATCCCGCATAGCCAATAAGAAGCTCCCTTACATTGTTATCGATTTTTTTGAAGCTTTGTATCTCAGTCGTGTCGTCAGAGGTTTTGGATAACCAGCCAATGCGATATTGGATCCTGTCCAAAGCATTTTGAAGCAATGAATCCTTCCCTGATGTTCTGTCCCCTCTTGAGGCATCCAACAGGTAAACATCAGCTATCAGTCCGTTGAGTTGCCGGAGTCTTTCATTGGGTTTTGAGAGGTTTTCAACAGTATCCAACAGATTACGAATACTGAAATAGGTCACCATACTGACACTGATCACTAAAAAAATTGCCAGTAAAAATCCTATGACAACCTTACTGCCTAATCCTTGTTTTTGTTTTTTCAATGGGGTCCAATTTTTAGAAACAACGTCAATAATTATTCCACATTATCCTTGGAATATAAATCAATGCACTCAAAACTAACTCTTTACACGGTCCTTAATTCTAAATATGGAATCCATTCTTCAGCATTTCTTTCTGCATATTCTGTTAGAAAATAAGCTAAGGAAGGTTTGAACGGTGGGTTTTTCAACATGAGTCCTGCCTGATCGGGGGTCTTGTCTCCTTTTTGAACATTGCAGCGATGGCAAGCGGTAATTAAATTGCTCCAGGTGGTTTTGCCTCCTTTTGATCTTGCAAGCACGTGATCGATGGTAAGGTGTTTTTTGGAGCCACAATATTGGCATTCACCATTGTCCCGTTTAAAAAGATTGTTTCTGTTCAGCAACACCCCCCTGAAAGGAATGTTTTTATATTCGTTTAGCCGGATCACTGCAGGGTATTTAAAAAAATTGTCTACGGTCCTTAACATCAGACTTTCATAATGCGTTAGGCAATTGGCTTTATCCAAAAAAGTCAAAACGAACGCCTTTTGTACCGTCACAACAGCTATAGGGCTATGGTCAAAATTCAATACCAAAACACGTTTTTCCATGCTAACTAAGATTTATCAACCTAAAAAACCATCAGGCTCCAAATTTTGTTTCAAAACTTCATTCTGCCAAGCTCTCTTTTTGCATCTTTTTCCTTGATATCCTGCCTTTTGTCGTGGAGTTTTTTACCCCGTGCAAGGGCAATCTCCATTTTGGCAAGTCCCCGGTCGTTGATAAATATACGAACAGGAATTATAGAAAGTCCCTTCTCAGCAAATTTCGTTTCTAATTTATCAAGTTCTTTTTTACTTAGCAAAAGCTTTCTTACGCGCACGGATTCGTGGTTATAGCTTGAGGCCATGGAATAAGGTGCTATATGAAGTTGCTGGATAAAAAGTTCTCCGTCACGGAAAAAACAAAATGCTTCCGTAAGGGAAACTTTTGCTTCCCGGATCGACTTGATCTCCGTGCCTTTGAGGACCATTCCGGCAATGAAGACATCCACAAACTCATATTCAAATCTTGCCTTTCTGTTTTTGATATTGATTTGTTTCTCAAACCTGTTCTTCTCTGCCATAGTTATATTTTCATTCTTGCTTGGGGCGTGACATCCATTCCACAAAATTCTTTTTTCTGATATTTATAATGTGCTGCCATAGCAATCATTGCTGCATTATCGGTGCAATATTCAAATTTGGGAATGTGAATATTCCAACCAATTTTATTTCCCTGTTCATTAAGGGCAGCTCTCAATCCTGAATTTGCCGACACACCTCCCGCTATCGCAATCTCTTTGATCTTATATTCTTTTGCGGCTTTTTTTAGCTTTTGCAAAAGTGTCTGGATCAAGGTATGTTGTACAGAAGCACAAATATCTTTAATATTTTGTTTCACAAATCCGGGATTTTCTTTCAAACGATCCCTTAAAAAATATAGTACAGCTGTTTTGATACCGCTGAAGGAAAAATTCAAACCGGGCATATCGGAAATCGGGAAAGAATATGCCAACGGATTTCCCTGCTGTGCATATTTATCCAACAACGGGCCGCCCGGATAAGGCAATCCCATGAGTTTTGCGGTCTTGTCAAATGCCTCTCCTACTGCATCATCTGTAGTCTCACCGATCACCGCCATGTCCAGGTGATCTTTCACCAAAACCAATTGGGTATGGCCCCCACTTACTGTGAGGCAGATAAAAGGGAAAACAGGTTTTGGATCTTCAATAAAATGTGCCAGGATATGTGCCTGCATATGGTTCACATCTATCAGAGGAATCTCCAAAGAATAGGCAAATGATTTGGCAAAAGACACTCCTACCATCAATGATCCCATCAATCCGGGACCCCTTGTAAATGCAATAGCAGATAAATCATGCTTCTCTGTACCCGAATCGGAGAGGGCTTCCTGAACAACCGGAATCAGGTGCTGCAAGTGTGCACGTGAAGCCAACTCGGGAACTACTCCACCGTATTTTTCGTGTACGGATTGCGTCGCCACAATATTATTAAGTATTTTGCCATTAGATATAACAGAGGCTGATGTTTCATCACAGGAAGACTCAATGGCAAGAATAATAACCTTCATTATAAATATCTTTTGGAAAAGAAGTCGAAAGTTACGGAAATTTTGCGGAAAGCCTTCAGACTGCTTTTCAGGCTGGTTATTTCCTTGGTATTCGGACTTATACTAATTGCTGTTTTACTCCAGATACCATCCATACAAACTAAAGTCAGTGGCTTTCTGACAGACTACATCACTGACAATACCGGATTCCATACCTCCATCTCGAAAGTCAGGATCAGGTGGTGGGATGCTATCAGTCTTTCAGATGTCGTGATCTATGATCAAAAAGACAGTATGATGGTGGACCTTGATGAGGTCTTTATAGATTTTTCCGTCGCAGGACTTCTCAATCAAAACAACCCTTCCCTGGATTTAATCAGATTAAAGGGTGGCAATTTGAGATTACTTTCTCATCCGGGAGAAAAAAACATAAACATTTCTGAGTTTTTTTTAAGAGTAAACAATCTTTTTATTCCCAAAGAAAGAGATCCCAACAGAAAGTCTGTGAGATTTGATATTGATAATATCAGTTTTGATAAAACCTCTTTGGACATCATCAATTATGTGGGAAAACCTGTGGAGGAAGGATTTGATTACAATGAATTGCGGTTCAGAAATCTAGTTGCCGATGCTGACGAATTCTATACTTATGAAGGAGTAATATCATTCAAGATCAACTATCTGCGCGGTGTAGAGGAAAATTCAGGAATAGTCTTTCAACAATTAAAGACAGATTTCACCTATGCCTCCACTTATATGGAATTTGATAATCTCTTATTTCGATCCAACAATACGGAGATCAAGGATTATCTGAAACTTAGCTACGATTCTCCTGCTGCATTTTCCAATTTTAACAGAGAAGTAACCCTTCTGGCGAGATTGGATGAATCAGCAATGGACATCAAGGACCTTAAAAAATTCTCAAGCGGGATTCCTGATTTTGAAGATAAAATATTCTTGAGCGGAGAAATCAAAGGAACGGTGGATGATCTGGCGTCGGACCAATTGCTGATCAGATTCGGCAAAAGAAGCGCACTCTTTGGAAAGTTTGTCATTGACGGTTTGCCAAAGCTAGACAGCACTTTCTTTCAGCTTTCTTTACAAAATTCTATCCTGAACAGTGATGATTTGGCTCCTTACATCAGTACAGAAGCTAGGGAGGAAATTCAGAAATTCCGTGAGATCAGATTTGATACGGACTTCTCAGGCTATTTGAAGCATTTTACAGCCAACGGCAACTTCAGAACGGAAATCGGCACCATCATCGGAAGGCTGAATTACAAGCTGGAAGGGAATCTTCCGACTTATAACGGAAGATTGGACCTGGACAACCTGGACCTTGGCATCTTACTGGAGAATAAGGAAACCTTCCAAAAGGTTTCTATGACAGGACTGGTAAAAGGTACAGGATTGTCATTGGAAACCATTCTGATCCAGGTCAATGCAAATATCCAAAAAGCCGGTATCAATCGGTATGATTATGTCAACATCACAACCGATGCCACATATGGCAAGGATTTGTTCAAGGGAAAACTTGTTATCAAAGACCCCAATCTTCAGGCGTCATTGGACGGTATTCTGGATCTCCGAACCGGAAAAGATTCAATCCGGTTGACCGCCGAAGTAGACGCCGCATTTCTGAAACCCTTGAATTTTTTGGCAAAAGACAGTTTTGTAAGTGGCAAAATCGAGATGGATACCAAAGGAATTACCTTGGATAACATAGAAGGAATCGCTCGTTTTAATGATGTCATGCTGAGCTATGAAGGGAGAACTCTTAACATTGACAATTTCTTTTTCCAGTCTTTGTTTACGGACAATTCAAGGTTGGTGTCCCTGAACTCTGATATATTGGTGGCCAGTGTTTCGGGGGATTTTAGGGTTCAGACACTCATCAAGGATGTGCAGCAACTGTCGGAGGAATATGTGGCTATACTTACCAATTCTAGCATTCCCGGTGATTTTGCTATCACTGATTTTAATGAACCTTACAACATAGACATCAATCTCAATTTTATTGACATCAATCCCATCATCAACCTGTTGGAACCCAATGTCTCTATTTCAAAGAACACTATTGTTGAAGGGGCATTTTACCAAAATCCCGAAAACACTGTCTTCAATTTTTTCTCCAGTGTGGATTCCATTTTCTATAACGGAAATTTTATTTTTGATACAAATCTTGATTTTAATACCTCGAAAATGAAGAGGAGTGATGAAGTTCTGGCTTCGTTCTATGTCTTTTCAAAAAAACAGATTCTTGCTTCCAGGTTGACATTTAACAATATGGCCGCGGAGGCGATATGGGATCAATCCAAAATCGATTTTACATACTCCCAAGATCAGCTATCCTCGGACAGCTATGTGCATGTCAACAGTGAAATCCGGATCTTTCCGGATCATACTTCAATTTTAATTGAACCTTCTGAGCTAAAGCTGTTGGAAAAGATTTGGAGGTTTGATCCCGAAAATGAAATCAAAATCACAGAAAAACGAATTGATTTTGATAATCTCAAGTTATACAACGAAGGACAGTTTATTGCGCTCAACGGAAATATCAGTCCGAATCCTGAGGATATTCTAAGCGTGGAAATCAATGATGTGAATCTGGATTTATTGAACACACTCAGTATTAAAGAATTTGAGGGAAAGGCCAACGGGATTTTTGCATTCAATGATTTTTATGAAAACCTGGGTGTCAACGGATCCATCAACATCGAGGATCTTTTTATCAACAACTTCCTCATCGGTAACATTGAAGCAGCAACATTTTTGGAAAATGACAGGATAAATCTTGAACTCAATAATTTTCGGGATGGTAAAAAAGTAATTACACTGGAAGGATTTTTGGAAAACAGCAATGATGAATTGGCATTAAAAGCACAGCTCAATGAAGCCAATCTATCCATTTTGGAGCCGTTCCTCTCCAATTATCTTTCACAGATGGGTGGCACAGTCAACGGCAGTTTTGACATCAGCGGCTCTCTTGAAAACCCCGTTGTGGAAGGTACAGGAAAAGTAAATGGTGGTACATTAAAAATCAATTACCTGAATACTTTATATACGGTAAACGGTAATTTGCTTTTTAGCCCGAACGAAATCAGCTTCAGAGAATTGCTCTTAAAGGACATCAATGGAAACCAGAGTAAAATGCGTGGCGGAATTGCTCACGATGGTTTTCAGGATTTTATCCTGGATATCACCTCAAGTCTTGATAATTTCCAAGTGCTCAATACCGGTAGCAGAGACAACGATTTATTTTATGGAACCGCCTACGTCACGGGGTCACTGAATATCTTTGGTGCTGCAAATAATCTTGACCTTACAGCCAGGGCAACTACACAGCCCAATACCAGGATCTTTATTCCCATAGGTTCCGGTTCTGTTCAGGCCCAGGAGGATTTCATCAGTATCATCAATGTGCGGGATACTACCAGGTCCATTGCATTTGAAGAAAATGTAGAAAAACTTGCAATCAACAATGTAAGAATGAATTTCACTTTGGATGTGACTCCTGATGCTTATACGGAAATACAGGTGGATCCCCGAACCGGGGAAAATATTCAGGGAAGAGGAAAAGGTGTTTTGGCATTGAATATTGATACTCAGGGAAACTTTTCTATGGTCGGAAATTATGAAATCACCGAAGCCAAGTACAACTTTTCCCTTTACAACATCATCAAGCGGGAATTTGTCGTACAGCCGGGAGGAAGAATTTCATGGTTTGGAGACCCATATGCAGGGGTGATCAATCTGAAAGCTATCTATCAGGAAAATGTTTCCTTACAGACCCTGCAAACCACAAACAATCCTGAGCTTGAGGATCCTCAGATGAGAAGAAGGTGGCCTGTAAAAGTGATCATGGATCTAAAGGGGGATTTGCTTTCTCCGGATATTTCATTTGATTTCGACTTCAGTGAATTTCCCGAAGGTAATATTCAGACCTATATTTCGGCTTTTAAAAACAGGATTGCCAATGATGAACAGGAAAAAAACCGACAGGTATTTTCCGTCATCATGATGCGCTCTTTTTCACCTGAAGGCCAGTTTAGCGGGGTGAGTAGTTTGGCCACCTCAAATTTAAGTCAACTGCTTTCTTCCCAGCTCAACAGCTTTATTTCACAGGTGGACCAAAATCTGGAAGTGGACATCGATCTTGCTTCCCTAGATCAAAACACCCTAGAAACTTTTCAACTGAGAGTGGCTTACACGTTTCTGGATGGGAGGCTCCGGGTAGCCCGTGATGGTGGTTTTACAGATCTGCAAGGAAATGCCGACCTTAACAGTATTGCGGGGGATTGGCAAGCTGAATATCTCCTCACCGAGGACGGGAGATACCGCCTCAGAATCTACAACAGGAATAATTTCAACACCTTTACTTCACTTTCCCTTTCCAGAAATGTAGCAACTTACGGAGTATCTGTTTCGCAGAATCTTTCTTTCAATTCATTCAAAGAACTGCTTGCTAAATTAACCAACAAGAGCAAAGAGAGACTCCGGATTAATGATACCGATGATTTTTTGCGCTATAATTTTGAAGATCAGCAAAACTGGAAACCGTTCCCGTTGGAAGATATGGAAAGGAAGGTTAATCCTTTGGACCACCAAATGGATCCATTACAAAAAAATCATAGAAAAGAAGACGAGTGATAAACATTTTTTTGATTTCGTTACTTCTTCTATATAAACATGTTGGGTATGGAAAAATTGAGCATCTTTTGGTTCCGAAGGGATTTTCGGTTGGAGGACAACACCGGATTATACTACGCCTATAATAACGAGCAACAAGTGCTCCCGCTATTTATCTTTGACAAAAATATCCTGGATGATCTGGAGGATAAAAATGATGCCCGTGTGGGTTTTATTCATTGTGAGATAACCGAAATCAGTAAATCTCTGAAAGAATTCGGCAGTAGCCTGATGGTAAAATACGGAAATCCGCTGGATGTCTATAAAGACCTGATGGAGGAATACGATATTCAGTCGATCTACACCAACAGAGATTATGAGCCTTACGCCAAAGAAAGGGATGAAGCTGTCGAAAAGTTGTTGAAAGAGAAGGATATCCCCATCTATGACTTCAAGGATCAGGTGATATTTGAAAAAGATGAAATTCTCAACGGATCCGGAGAACATTATAAGGTTTTCACTCCCTACAGCAGAATCTGGCTGGAGAAATTCAATGCTTCAAAAATCCAGACTTTGGAATTGGACAAGCGTAAAAAAAGTTTTTTTCAAACCTCTAACCTTCCCATTCCTACTTTGAAAGATATGGGTTTTACGGAATCGGAAATCAATATTCCTCCCCGTAAAATTGATAGATCCCTCATCCGTCAATATGACAAAACCAGGGATTTTCCTGCCCAAGAGGGGACTTCCAGACTTGGCATTCACCTTAGGTTTGGTACTATCAGTATCAGGAAACTTGCTCTTGAAACAGCCTCGCTAAATGCAACTTTCCTTAATGAGCTGATCTGGAGAGAGTTTTATATGATGATCCTTTACCACAACCCACAAGTGGTGGATAAGGCTTTCAAACCCCAATATGATAGCATACCTTGGCGGAACAATGAGGAGGAGTTCCAAAAATGGTGTGATGGAAAAACAGGTTATCCTATTGTAGATGCCGGAATGCGGCAAATGAATGCCATCGGTTATATGCACAACCGAGTCAGGATGATCACAGCGAGCTTCCTTTCAAAACATCTGCTGATCGACTGGAGATGGGGTGAAGCATATTTTGCAAGAAAATTGCTGGATTATGAGCTATCTTCGAATAACGGTGGCTGGCAATGGGCAGCCGGCACAGGCACAGATGCCCAACCTTATTTCAGGATTTTCAATCCTGAATCGCAGACCGACAAGTTTGATACGGAAAAGAAATATATTCGAAAGTGGGTTCCTGAGTTTGGAACAGATGAATATCCAGAACCGATGGTAGACCATAAATTTGCCAGGGAAAGGGCATTGGAAACATATAAAAAAGCATTGGATAGATGAACATTGGTGACAAAGTGCGCCTTCTGCATGGAAATGAATCAGGAGTAATTACAAAAATTTCTTCAGGTGGAAGGATGGAAATAGAAATTGAGGACGGATTCAGGATTCCGGTCATGAAAAACGAAGTGGTAGTTATTTCAGCAGCCGAAACCCAATATTTTGGAGAAGGAAAGACACCTGAAACAGCCACTGCAAACTACAGCAACAAATCCACCTCAGCCAAAGACGAAGGCCTGTTTTTGGCCTATTTCCCCATCAACGACAAGGACCACAGCATTTACCTGATCAACAATACAGCTCGGGATTATATAGTGCTGGTGTCGGAAGTTTACGGTCCCAACAGCAGAACACTTCTGGCAGGTGATCTTCCCGCCAAAACCACAAAAAAAGTATCAGAAAAATCCATAGCTGATTTTGAAGATTGGCCTACTCTTTTAGCACAGTTTTTCCCGATTCATAAAAAGACAGAAAAGACACAGCCTTCTTTTGAACGGAGACTTAAATTCAAAGCATCTGCATTTTTTAAAAGCAAAGGAAATGCACCATTATTGGAAAAAAACGGATATGTTTTTTCTATGATGGATCAAGGCAAGGAAATTGACATCAAAAAACTCAATGAGGAACTGAATCATGAAAGCAACCCTCCACCGACTAGGCATCCTTTTCAGAGACCTGCAAAAGAAATAGATTTACACATTGAAAAGCTTACTCCTGATCATGAAAATATGAGCAACAGTGAGATGTTAAAACTTCAGATGGAAACTTTTGAGAAAAATCTTGATAATGCAATTGCGTCAGGTATGGATGAGATCACCTTTATCCATGGGATCGGCAACGGGGTCTTAAGCAAAGAAATCCACAAGTATCTCAGTCAAATGGGAAATATTAAGTATTTTCAGGACACACAAAAGAACCGGTTTGGATATGGCGCCACATTGGTCAGAATCTCGTAAGCAATGTCATCAGGTAAAGTTTCCCCGATCTTCAGACTGTTCAATCAGCAATACAATGAGGCTAAGCTTTCATTTACAAGTCTGAGCAAACAATTCAAAGGGAAAAAAGCCATTGAGTTGGAACAGAAATTCATTTTTTTTGAAATTTACCTTGACCTACTGTCGAGGATTCATTTTGAAGAAGCACGCTTGAAATTTCAACTTTTTGAAACCTTCAAACCTCTTTTTAAAAACCTGAAAAAAGTCAAACACCTAAAATACATCTCCCACCAACTCGAGGAACTAAAACTTACCCGGAATATCAGTTTCAATACCTATGAAAAACATTTAGCTGATGAAAAGAAATTATTATATGCGGAAGGTTTTGATTTTGTGGTCAAATCACCGCTGAAAACATGGGATAATTTATATTACGAAACCTATTATCACAGCAAAGAGCTGAAACCGCTCATGATCAATACAGCGATCACACAGATCATCAACGAGGAGCTGGAGTATTTTCAACTTGATCAAAAGACCAGGTTGGACTCCAAAGCCCTGAAAGATATTTACGAGGGTTTAAGAGTGATTACCGCGCTTGAAAACCTGCGTGTCGAATCCGGATTCAATCCCGTATTTATCAGGGATGTCCATGATCAGATCAATCGGCTACAGCAATCGCTTTACAACTGGTACCGAAATCATCTTTTTATCCAACACCTCTCCCACTTCTTGGCAAATAAAGAAGATGTGAACAAGAAATACTTGGATCTGCTTCAATCACTCAAGACCAATAAAAAATCTTACACTCAGATTGTAGAGCAGCAATGCAGGTCACTGTTTGTGAAAATTTTAGATTAGTTTAGGATTGAATATTAATGGGAGTACGAAGTCCCGAACATTTTTTAGAAAAATATTTAACTTCGTTCCAATTTTTCTCCCACTTCTTCCTCCACGTAAAAGAGTGGTTGCAAACAGGGCATATTTTAGATGGTAGGTGTGTTTTCTTCATTTTGACAATAACTCCAAAATCAGAAATTTGTTGGAGTCCTTCCTTTACTTGGTATCTGTCACTTTATCCCCCTACTCACTTCAATTTCTCATTCTCTTTATGCCTGTCCTTATCCCGGACATTCTTTTTTTCAAAATTCTTCTCCAAAGCTTTGGTCAGATCCACACCTGTCTGATTGGCAAGGCACATCAAAATCCAAAGCACATCGGCCATTTCATCACCTAAATCCTGTCCTTTGTCGGATTCTTTGAAGGATTGCTCACCGTATTTTCTGGCCATTATCCGCGCCAGTTCCCCGACCTCTTCCATGAGGATAGTCATATTTGTCAATTCATTAAAATACCGGACACCGACGGTATTGATCCAGGTATCTACCTGTTTTTGAGCTTCTTCTATTGTCATGGTTGTTCAATTATTGCGTTGTTGATTAGTATCCCTCCGAATAACGACATATTGCGGATTTTGGCAATGATGGCTAATGTTGCATGACGGATAGAATAAGCAACGAAGAGTATTATGATCTGTTCTGCCAATGGCAGAATTCAGGACTGAGGAAGGCAGGCCCAGTTCTCCCATTCTCCCCCTCTCCGATTTCGTAGCAGAATGTAAATAGAATACTTTTAATCATTGGTGCGAAATCTTTATATCACTACTCTGTCTTCAAACTCAGCACCGGATTGACATAGGCGACCCGAAGAACCTGATAACCAATAGTAGCAGCTGCGATGAGTAATGATCCAGCGCCGGCAATGGCAAATGTCCATATATCCATCTGAATTCGGAACTCGAACTCCTGGAGCCAGTTTTGCATAAACCACCAGCCAATGGGTGATGCAATCAGGAAGGCAATCAAGATCAATCGGACAAACTCCTGTCCGAATATCCAGACTATATGGGCCACTCCCCCTCCCATTACTTTTCGGATGCCAACCTCCTTTGTCTTTTGGGTGACCATAAATGAGACGAGTCCATATAAGCCAAGACAACCGATGAAAATTGCGATAAAAGAAAAAATCTGAATACCCTGTAAAATAGTCTCTTCAGCCTCGTAAAACATGGCGATACTTTCATCTAAAAATGCATACTCAAAAAGCTGATTAGGATATTGTTCTTCCCAAAGCTTTTCAATTTCACTCAGCGTATAAATTGTAGTATTTCCGTTAATCTTAATAGCAAAATTTGCATACATATTACTGGCAGTCGTTATTAATGCCGCAGAAATCTCCTCATGAAATGATTTATCATGAAAGTTCTGAACCACTCCCACAATGGAGCCTTTCATCGAGCCACCATTGGCATAGATCGTCCTGCCAAGTGCATCTTCGTATAATTCAAATCCAAGCTTTTGAAGCAATGCTTCATTGACCACAACTTCCCGTACGGTATCTGATGGCAACAGATTCCTGCCTGCCAGCAGCTCCAAATCGAAAGTGGAAATATAATCCGCATCGGCCAATTTCATGTTGGTTAAGAAGTTCACTTCTTCGGTCTCGCTTTCAAATCTTATGGAATTATTCCAACTATTGGAGGATGCGGGAGCATCATAGCAAATTGAAACTTTTTCTACACCGGGTAATCTTAAAAATTCATTTTTAAGGGTATTCATGGTGTTCAAAGAATCCCGTCCCAACTTCACCATTACGATAGAATCTTTGTCAAAACCGAGTTCCGACTGCCTGGAAAATCGCATTTGATTCATAACTACGACCAAACCAATTATCAAAACCTGGGAAATTGCGAATTGTGTAATAATCAATGATCGTCTCGTGTTGAAACCGCCCAACTGTTGCTGAGATAGTTTTCCTTTCAGGGCTGCCACCGGCTTAAATCCTGTCAGTATAATCGCCGGATACCACCCCGCTAGAAGGGTTATCAGGATACTAAGACTGAAAACAAATCCTATAAAAGTCAGATCAGCACCGAAATTCAGGGGAATCTGAGTATTGAAAAAAGAATTGACAGAAGGCACCAAAAAGTAAGAAGTCACTAAAGCTATGCCTATGCTGACTGATGTAATGATGGCTGTCTCAAAAATGAATTGCCAGAAAAGCTGTGCACGAAAACTGCCCAAAACTTTCCTTACCCCAACTTCCTTCGATCGCTTTAATGCCTGCGCAGATGCCAGATTTACGAAGTTTACACAGGCTGTAATCAAGAGAAAAATCCCTATAGCTGAAAGAATCCAAAGATCTGACTTCTCTATTGCCCCTCCATATTTTCCATTAAAATGAATATCCGAAAGCGGCTGCAGCTTGTAGTGATGCACATTTTTACTTTGAGGACGGTGCTGTTTTACATAGGGCTGCAGCGTTTCTTCCACTTGTGTAGGCGACACATGAGGCTGGAGCAGTGTATAGCAATACATTCCAGAACTTATTCCGCCCCAAGCATTATCACTTGCCAACCAGGAGTTAAAATCTTTCAGGGTAACGTAGGAAACAAAAATTTCTGGTTTGATATCCGTATTTGGTGGAAAGTTTGCTAGAATACCGGTGACCGTAAATGGGATGGTATTGTCAAAGGAAATGATCTGACCTATTGGATTCTGCTCACCAAAATACTTTTGCGCCAATCTTTCGGTGAGTATGGCGGTATTTGGCTCACTGAGTGCCGTAACCATGTTTCCTTTGGAAAGCGGAAAATTAAAAATTTCGAAGAAAGCCGATTCTGTGAAAGCAAATCCGTCAGGCTCTTTAATCTTTATCAGTTCACCTCCTTTTTCATAGGTAATCACCGCATCAGATTCATGGAACATACGCGCTACTTTTTCTCCAAACGTATGGTTTTCCCTAAAAACTTCCCCTAATGGCGAAGGAACACTATTTACAAAAGAAACTGATTCACGATGCTGTTCCGTTACGATACGGTAGATCCTATCCTCATCTGGATGGAAATTGTCAAAACCTGTATGATGCTTTACCAGTGCGAAAATTAAAATGCAACAAGTAATACTAAGAGCCAGTCCGGCAATATTTATCAGAGAATATTCTTTGTTACGTAGGAGCGTTCTCCACCCAATCTTAAAATAACTTTTATACATGCTATAAGAATTTAGATTTTGGTATACTTTTCTTGGCTTGATAATCCCGGGTCTGAAAAGCAGGAGTACATCGAGGATATATTTCCGGTCTGCCTTTCTTTTGCCGAGTTTTTTAAGGTTTCTATCGTAAACCTCCAACAGGTCCCCTTCTATGTAATCTGACATATCCGGATGACAGAACAATCGGAAGAACCTAAGGAAGAATTTTGGTGGTATGGGCTTTTTATTTTTCATAGATTAAATCCCGGCAAGTTTAGCCTGCCAAATTGTCTCCGGAATAGCAGCCCATAATTGTTCGCGGGTAGCTTTTGCATGCAGGATGGCTTTCTTACCAAGGGCTGTAATTTCAAAATACCTTCTTGGCCGACCTACCCGTTCCTCGGTAGCTTCCCCTGGATACGATTTTAGATAATCCTTGTCCTCCATCCTTTTTAATGCCGTATGTAAAGCACCCATACTTACAGTTCGGGTAAGTCGGGATTCTATTTCATCTTTGATTGCAACACTATAAGCGGCATTGTTGAGTATCCCGACTGTAAGCATGACGATTTCTTCAAACTCCCCTAGTTGATAATCTTTCATAGCTACAGAATATTATCTAAATGTAGGTTTAATAATTGTGCCAATCGCAGAGTGCCCTTTATAGCCCAATATAGGGTTGTATCATGAAAGCCCTACGTCCGTAAATGAACACGATTGTGCGGCGGGGAACTATTACAATAAGTTAGCAAGGGAGTTTATACCAAAGCGCATATCGGTGGGACTGCGGTAAAGAAAGTACCTGCAGGAATTTGAGACACTGAATCCTAATAAATACTGCGGCTGTCAACTATTCTACTGCATGCCGGAAAACTGCTTATTACTTTATTGCCTACCGGATTACCGCCTGATTGTTTCAACCACTCTCCCGTTTTCCAACCGAAGCATTTTGTCAACGCAATCCGGAATATCTTCTTCGTAATGGCTCACATAGATTATCGAAACCGGGTAGCTGGCGCTGATATGATCAATGGCAGTTTTAAAGACGATCCTTTGTTGTTCATCCAAACCTTGGGCAGCTTCGTCGAGAATCAACAAAGCCGGCAATTTGATCATGGCTCGGGCAAGCAGGACAAAACGCTGATGATCCTGAGAAATCCGATTAAGTCTCAAAGTAGCAAAGTCTTCCAGGTTAAAAAGCGACAGCCACTTATGTGCAAGCAATTCCTGTTGGAGATTTACTTTTTTAAATAATCCGATAGTGTCAAACAAACCCGATAAAACCACTTTCAGGCAGGTTTGATTGGCAGGAAAAAAACGGGAAAGTTCCGGAGCAACAAAACCCACATGTTTTTTGATATCCCAAATGCTTTCTCCTGTTCCTCTTTTTCGGTCAAACAGTACGATATCGTTGGCATATGCTTGTGGATTTTCTCCTTGTATCAAACTGAGCAAAGTAGATTTTCCTGCACCGTTTGGGCCTTTCAATGCCCATTTTTCTTTGGGAAGAACAGTCCAATTGATTCCTTTCAAAATGGCTTTCTGATCATAACTGATAGATACATCCCTCAACTCCACTATTTTTTCAAAAAGTATTTCCTGTTTTTCACTAACCAGTTCTCCAAGAAGATCCTTATTAAACTCTTCAAAAGCTTTGGCCTCCGGAAATTGTAGGTTGTCGTTTTGAAGGTTATAAATGGATCTGATTTTTTTTCTTTCCAGAACTCCTATATCCGAAATACATCCGGGAATTTCATTCTTGTTTGTTGCCATCACAATATGAATACCCGATTCAACAATTAAATCAAGCATTTTTCCGAAATCTCTCCTTGTTTCCAGATCCAAACCGGTCATCGGTTGATCCAATAGCAAAAGTTTGGGATTTTTGATTAAGGCTGCCGCAATCGCCAGTCTTCTGGTTTCACCGTTTGACAGTTTGATCAGGGATTTGTTTTTCAGTTCTTCCAGGCGCATCAATTGGATCACACTTTCTTTATTCCAGAAACCGGCATCTTTTACCTCAGTCTGAAAGCTATCCTGTTCATCCAGATATTCCAAAACAGTGGCAGCCTCATCGGACTCCATGGAGTTGAAGCGCTGTTGATAATAAAAATTCCGGAGGTTGGATTTGTTCCGGAAGATATACTTTTGGGAAACCACAGCAATAAGATCCCTGAAACTGTTGACTTGTCCCTTTTGAGACATTTCGTTTTGATATGCTTCCGCAAATGGTCTGATTATTTTTCCTTTGACTAAGTTTGTTTTGCCTAAAAGAGTATTTAAAAAAGCTGTTTGCTCTTCACCTGATTGGCCCACGATTCCCCAATGCTGCCCATGCTTCCAATTGAAATCCAACTCTTCAAAGATCAATTGATCCCGGAATCTAACAGTCGCGTTTTGGATGACAATCAGGCTTTTGTTCATGAAACGGAAAAAGGATATTCGAATTCAATTTTTGTTTTTGCTGTCTATGATGATAGTCACAGGACCGTCATTGATCAGAGAAACTTTCATATCTGCTCCAAATTCACCCGTCTGAACAGTCTTGCCCAATTCCGACTCCAGTGATTCTATAAACTCTTTGTACAGGGGTATTGCTGTCTCGGGTTTTGCAGCTTTTATGTAGGAAGGACGGTTGCCTTTTTTGGTACTGGCATGAAGGGTGAACTGCGAGATCAAAAGTATGTCTCCGTCAGCTTCAATAATGCTTTTGTTCATCACGCCATCCTGATCGGGAAATATTCGAAGATTGACGATTTTTTTACTCAACCAATTGATGTCTTCTGTATTGTCGGCATCTTCAATTCCCAAAAGCACCAAGAAACCTGCTCCAATCTGTCCTTTTACCAAGCCATTGATTTTAACCAAGGATTCGGAAACGCGCTGAATAATTGCGATCATACTTTGATTTTTTGCATTTCCTTTGAAGAAATCACTTCAACTTTTACATGCTTCGGCTGATTCGCATGGTATATCATTGCCTTGGCAACTTTATAATCATCAATTGGTCTGAATTTATCAAAAAGTTTCAGCCAAACCAATGGCTTCGTCAGGATTTTCGCTGCTTCTTCCCCAAATCTGAATTCTTTTCTGTTGCCCAGCAACAAAGACGGCTGAAACAGGCCGAGATATGAAAAAGGTATTGTTTTCAGGTCTTCTTCCACTTCACCTTTTACCTTATTGTAATAAACCGAAGCCTGAGGATCAGCACCCATGGCACTTACATATAAAAATCTTGATGCTCCCAGATTATGTACCCAAAAAGCATAGTTCAATACAAAATCATGATCTATCTTATAAAAATTCTCTTTGGATCCGGCTTTTTTTATGGTGGTTCCTAACGAAGAAAATGCATGGATTTCAGCCCTTTTTTCTTTCAGGGCTGAAATCAAAGTGAAGTTATCACCCCCGATATCCGATTCACGTAATTTTGCTTCCGGATCCCAATTGCGGATTTTGGCGAAATCACCTTCCACCTGAACCAATTTGTGGTGTTTTAGTGCCAGTTTTCTTCTTCCGACAGAAATAATGGTATCATAAGAAGGTTCCTGTATTATCTGATTTAGCAGCTGCATTCCGATCAATCCTGAAGTGCCCGATAATAGTGCTATTTTCTTCATGATTTAAGTTTGGTACGTTCCCAATCCAAAAAAGTATCCACCTCATTTTTCAAACTATCAAAAATGGCAAGGATAACCGAAAGGTCATCTGCATAACCCAAAACCGGTATGAAATCAGGTATGATGTCTATGGGAGTGACAAAATACAAGAGACCGAGTACTAAAAGTCCCATCGTTTTGATAGAAATCTTATACCGGCCTTGACGGTGAGCGTGGATCATTCTTTTAAAAATCAGGATGGGATTGAGTGCCGCCTGAACATTGGGATGATTTCCTGCGGTTTGGATTCTCTGATTTGCTTTATCCAGCAGGGTTTTCAGTTTGCCATCTTCCCCTGCAATTTTATTGGCCTTTTTAGCGAAAAGCAGTTTTGCTTTACTGAAGAATTCACTTGATTTTCCTTTCATTGAACTCATAATTATGTTATATCAAAAATAAATTCGGATTTCTGATTTTACGTTTTTTAAAGCGGTTTGGATCGCATCATATTTTTGATCGAGTGAAAGCTGAAAAATCCTTTTTGCCAGATCTATTCCCCGGGCTTCATCATTCAGGTCATGTAAACCTGTATTGATCAAAGTGATTACGTTTTCAACCGCTCTTTTGACACTTTCCCAGGTTTCGTCCGAGAAGTAAACCTGCTGGGAAAGATTATGGTTAAACTCCTCCCGAACTTCCATTAAAAGTTGTCCATGCAATTCCCGTGCTGAGAAACTACTTTGATTGACTCTTCTTATCAGGTTGTTAGGTGTGATTCTTTCCAATAGCAGGCAGAGTCTTTCTCCCGCTTGGAGCCGGATAGGTAAAATGGTTTGGGTATTCTGTGTCTTAAGATCCACAAGCATTCGTTCTCGATCCTTTTTCAAAAATGACATTACCATAAGATACATGCCATAAATGACCAATGCGGCCGGTAAGATAATCTTTAACAAATCTGCCAGTACTTCCATATTTTAATGTTTTAATTTTATTCGAATATCTGAAATTAATAAGTCCTGTGAACTATACAGATGGATATTTTTAAATTTGAACTTACTGACGAGGAATTGAATTAAAGAGGCATGCTGATACCCATCACAATTACTGAAACAGCCCAAACCGAAATTAAAAACATTATGGCAACCAAAAATATCCCCGAAGGATATTATTTAAGAGTTGGTGTAAAAGGCGGCGGTTGCGGCGGCATGTCATATCTGTTGGGATTTGACAAACCAAAAGATGATGATCAGCAGTTTGAGGTGGAGGGCATTCCGGTTTTGATAGAAAAAAGACATTTCATGTTTTTGATGGGAATGGAAGTGGATTTTTATGACGGAAATGATGCAAGGGGCTTTACCTTTATCAATCCGGATATCCCCAATAGGCATGGTTCGGTTTAGGGATGCTTTCTTTTTTTGCCCCGACAAGGTGACCCGGGCTTTCGTATAACCAATATAATCCCCACCCCAACTAACCAGGTAGTATAGCCATCGCCAATCGGAGCCCGGAACTTTTCGTCATGAGGGGGCTTGGGCGGCCTTGGCTTCACTGCAAAAAGGCCTTTCGCATCATAGCTCACCGTGCACCTAAAAAATGCCTCCAGCACATCTGCCCCTCCAGAAACCTTTTTCACTTATTGAGCTCTTCCCTATCGGCCCATCCGTTCTCCACATCAAACCCATGCTCCAGCCTGGCAAGGGTCCCAGCCGTGCAGCCAAATAACGCAGGTTCTTTATCCTTGTCATTCATGGGCTTCCCGTCCAGTGCATCGATATCTGATCCCCATAACCAGATATGGCATCCACCCCCTGATTAATGAACTTTGGTAATGACGGTTTCCAATTTAAATTCACAATATTTATGTGGATATCTATTTTCCCCAATCCGACAAACTCGGTATCTGGGTGGAAACTTCAGCAGAAGATTTTTCGGGAATTAAATACACCTTAAAGGTAGCAGCCTCAATGGCCTGCAGTTCATATTCAAATCCAACCCTGGTGGTGCCGGGATTTGGGGCGTCATAATCCGTTTTTGGATCTGTGCTCCATGTCCTTATATTAATCTTTCCGGGTCCATCAACCTTCAAAAAAAGCCTTTCACCATCCTTTTCCAAGGTGGCCGTGTTGCCTCCCGTAAGGATAACATCCGCTGGAGTGAGCATATTCCAAATCATGGAAGTTGCCTTTTCCAAGGCCTTTATTTCATCCTGGACCACAACATATTTTCCATCGACAATGGCCACTCCCCGTTCCGCATTTTTGATCTGTCCTTCAAAAACAGAACTGATATCCGAAATGGCAAACATAAAACCCGGATCTTCAGAAAACCGGTCGATTTTCGCATATCCTTTTACAAGATGCAACTGATCATCAAATGTGAGTGTGTTGTGAACGTAGTTGTTCAGACGATAAACCGTCCACCGCTGCGCATCCTGTGTTCTTCCAAACAGCTGGATCCCCTTTGATTCAAGTGATTCATAATCCTGCATCCCAAAATCCATGGCCCATCTAACGCCATCGGCTTCCATGATGAAAGAACCGATGTCCATATGACCGTGGTTGACTGAGGGAGAACCCGCTTTAAAACCCAGATAAATTGCATTGGGATCCGTCCAGGAAGTCCGCATCAGGGCTACTGGATTTGCCCCCTGACCCTTCCAGAAGAGACTGGCAGGTTGTTGGATAGCGTCCAGTGAAATCCCATTACCCCAAATCAATGCTGCCGGTAAAATCCTGTTGCCGGTAAACCGGAAAATATCTTTATTTTCAAAATGTTTCTTCTCAACCCATAAAAGTGAAGGTTTGTCGTTTTTTTGAGCAAACCAAAACATCGCCGGGCTAATACTACCTGAACCGCTTCCCGCATCTCCCCAATTATAAGATAATCCGGTTGCGCCAGTCATATTTTTATAAAATCCCGCACTCTCCAAAAAACCAGGTGCCTGGCCCAAGCCGAAATCAGTACCATAAACTTTTTCAAGCGCACTCAAAAACAACACATTAAATGATGTTCCGTATCCCCAATAACCATATCCTTCAGGATAAGCACCATCAGGCCCATAATCCTTCATCGCTAAAGGAATGCTTTCAACAGCCCTTTCCAAAGTTTTTTGTGCCAATTCAGGGTAATCTTCAAAAACGGCCAAAGCGCCAAAAACCATTCCCGCATTGCATACCTGATTCCAATTGTGGGTTGCTTTCAAAAAACTGTTGTATTTACTATCAAAGGAAGGTTCAATCCCCAGTCTAACAATGGAATGCCGGATAGCGGCCCTGGATTCGGAGGATAGATTTTCAAAAAGCCAATCATATCCGATTGCCATTGCCATGGTCATTTCTGCCACATCCAAAAAATGGGATGGATTCCAGTCACTGAATTGTGAAATGGCCAACATTTCTTTTTCTGCTCTCAAAAAATATTTCTCCTCGCCGGTAAGTCTATAGGCATAGCTTAATTGAAATATCCTTCTCAGCGCTTCTCTGGATTTGTCCAACAATCTTCTACCAATCTGTATCCTTTCTATGGGTTCCAGAGCGATGATGGCATCGCTTTCCGTGAGAATGGCCTGATGCAGTTTTCTCCATTGATCATCTTTTTCCAACATTTTGCCGATTGCTTTTTCCTCTCCCGTTAAAAGCAAAAGTCTAGGATGGGCCACTTCCGGAAACGTGTCCGGTAAAATCTGATTTTGGGAATAAGAATTCCAACTTAAAAAAAAGATTAAAAGGAGGATTTTGGGATTGCTTTTTATCGGTTCGCCTTTCATATTATTTCTGTATTTACAAATTTCTCGAAAATGGTACCTTGAGGGAATAACATTTTAAAACTCCACTGTTACACTTTTACCGGCATAGACATCCTTAGGCAAATCGACCGCTATATCACTCCTTCCTTTGCTCTGATTCCATATGGAGGAAAAATCTTCGCCGTTTTTATCCAATCTTGCAGTAATACTGAAATGAATCTTTCCCAACTTTCTGGAAGGGTCAGCCACTGTTATCTGTTTGATTTCATTATCGGTCATCTGTATCATGACCAGACCGGGACTATCCATGAAAATCGTAAAATCCTTCTCTAAATCAAGCCTCCCTGCATTGTAGAATACAAGTTGATACAGTGCTAGCTGATGGTGTTTTACTGCCTGAATTTGGGCGGTATTGGATATAATCAGAAGGGAAGCATGAACATCATAAGCAGCCGCCTGATTCAGGTCCACTGCCGGAACCACAACATACTCATAGGTACCTTCATTGGGTCTGGCGCCGTGGTCCACCCATAATTTGAACACCTCCCTGGTCACATCTTCTTTAGGGATGCTGGTTTGCTTGCTGATTTCGGTCCAGTTGCCTGTGACAGGTCCATTAAAAAGATTTACGCTTTGTGATTTTGGAAAAATATAAGCCACCTGGTCACTGTAAACCCACTCTATACCATTCAGTTGATGGTCTCCCGGTCCAATGGATTTAGATCCTTTGTTGTCGCCTACGGTCACTTTATCAAAAAGCAGATTTTGGTTCAGTGTAGTGACAACGGGGAGATCTGAACCTGAATGGATACCTGCACCCAGACACACATATTCATCATCAAAGAAAAACCAGGATTTCCTGGCTTCCAAGGGGTCATGCGGACTTCTGAAATCAAAGGCAACCGCACCGAATTTTCCATCGGTGACAGCTCCGACAAAATCGGTGGTACCCGGTTTTTGAATCTCATTTTCTGATGGTAGGGATTCTTTTTGCAAAATAGTGGCTCCCGGGATTTTTTGATAATCCATCACCGGAAATATATCATAATATTCCATACCGGTCATGTTGAGATGATTGGTGCCATCTCCACGATGGTGGTTTTTAAGTCCCTCACTGTTATAGGGAACCTCCATATTATGGTTTCTTGTGGAAAACATCCGCACTGATGTATAATATTTGGGCCGCTGAAGGGTGAAATGCTCAGAATGCCAAAAAAATGTGGCGTGTGATTGGGAGTGATGTTCTAAACCGCCATTTCTGTTGGCAATCACTCCCTTCAATTCCTCATTTCGGTAATCTGTGGCTTGCAATAATTTTTGGGGCGTAAGGGAACTCATTGAATTTAAAGCTCCCGGTCTTGCTATACCCCTGTTTTTAGCACCGGTATCGGGAAATTTTGCAAAAGGCATGGATTTGCAGATTCCATCCAAATAGTAATCTACCAACAGTTGGGTTTTTTCCTCCGAAAAAGCATATCGGGTTCCTGCCACAAAGACTGCCCACTCTACGAAAGCATCAGCATAACCCAGGCCATACGATAAGGTATTGTTCACCCGGTCTGTCCTGTGGTGAAAGCTGTAATCATATTGCATTCCTCTTTCTGAGGAAAATTTAATTTCCCCTTCAATAACTTTTATAACCTCCTCAAACTGGGGATAATCCTCCATGAACAACTGATTTTTAGCCAAAATTCCGGCTATCTTGATCCTGTCACCGCTCGGCCTGGCACCTGAAGCTTCCAAATGGGCTCTTCCGATGATGGGCTGGGTTTTTTCAACCAGATTTTTTGGCATTTCATTACCTGCCAACAGCATGACTGTGACAAGATTATTCGGTGTTCCAATCTGATTGTGCCACCAGTTATCACAGAAATAATCCTTCTCCACCCAATGGTCCAATGCCAGTTCTATCGCTTTTTGAAGTCTCTTATTTTGGTGGAATTTGGATTTTTTGCTTTGGAATGCCTTACTCAAGGTCACCATATTACCAGTATGGATACGATGCTCAAAAGCTGTCCGGGAAACATCTTCATAATTGATTCCAGGCCAGGTGCCGTCCGGTTCCAGGGTTAACAACAGATTTTCGATCTCTTTGTCATTAGTATTGGATGAAATCAAGTCAAGAATAATCCGATCCCTGATGGTATAAATGTCCGGTGTCTGTGATTTGGTGGAAAAAGAAAATAATATTACAAGAATAACAGGCAGCAGCAATCTGATTTTTTTTCTTTTCATGGCTTTTGATCATATGGACAATCAAGGATATTTTATTCCATGTATATCCGCAATGTTAACAGTAAGAGCCAAAATTCATCAGATCCTAGGCCAAATCCAGATTCAACTTCCGTCTTCCAACTTCTGGCTTCCGTCTTCCAACTTCCAACTATAAATCATCCCCCGGAAAGTTTTACTTTCATCGTATTTTTGCCATTTTCTAAGGTCCATGCCGGAATCCGGATTTCCAGGCGCTTCAAACCTTCGATTTGCCGGTCAAGCTCCATTGGGGCCGGATCAAGCGAAACGACAGATATCAATAAATGCGGATGGGATAAATTTTCCAATTTAATGCTTTTGCCTTCCTGTCGGAGAATGGCGCCCCCTTTTACAATCTCAACATCTGCCTGGGTAAGCAGTTGCCATGTAATGGATTTTGTGTTTTCATTCCCTTCTATTACATCTTCGACTAAAATTGACCGATGGTCCGGTTTGGTAAAAGTCCGGTGAACTGAATTGATATTGTCTCCAAATACCGAAGAAAGATCAATACTTCCGCTTGGCTGATCCCCCTTCTTATAATCAACCAAAGATGCAAATCCGTCATTGACATGCAATTGGTCATTTACCGTAAGGGTACTGTGGCCGAAATTATTTTTGGTGAGAAGTGTCCAACGCTCACAATCCTGGCAATTACCCCATAGATTGAATCCGGTAATTTCCAATTCATTATAAGGCTGATTACCGGGATCTACAACCCACCTGACTCCATCTAGTTCCCAAATAAAAGAACCCGCATCCATATTGCCATGGCTGATGGTGGCCCTTCCACCTTTACCCCCAAAATAATATCCGTTGGGATTTTCTTTTTCACCTCTAAAAATTAAAATAGGATTAGATCCATCTCCTTTCCAGTCAGTTGGAATGGCGGTTTCATTTTTGTTTTCAAACTGAGACAACCAAACCAATCCGGCTCCTGCGATTCTGCTTAGTTTTCCCATGCTCGAGGGAGGTTGGTTGAACTTTTCTTTTTCCAGGTACATCCCGTTTTGGGTTTTGTTGGCAAACCAGGCAAGAGTAATATCTCCCGCCTCACCATGCTCATCTCCACAATCCGCATAGTTGTAATACCATCCTGACGGAGCTATACTCATTATTCTGAAGTCAGCACTTTTTTCAAATGCGGGATATTCAGCAATCCCAAAATCAGTCCCAAATGCCGATTCAAGCAGGGCCGAAGTCAAAACGGAAAAGCTTGTACCATAACTCCAATAGGTAGATCCTTCAGGATATACCCCATCCGGACCATATTCTTCCAAGGCATGTGGCATACCATCAAGCGACCGGCTGATGGTTTTGGCAGCAAGTTCCGGATTTATATCAGCTATCATTATGGCAGCAGCTATCATCCCGCCATTGCAGACCTGGTTCCAGTTGTTGGTTCCGTTGATCCAAGTCCTTTCGCCTTCATAACTGGGATTGATGCCTTTTTCAATCAATGCGTTTTTTGCCAATTGGACAGTGGATTTTGGTAAATCCTTACCTGCCCAATCTATAGCCAATGCAACCGCAGTGGCCATCTCCGCTACATCCAAAAAATGTGGGGGATTCCAATCCGAAAATGCACAGACAGCCTTGACTTCCTGATCAATCCTGTTTAAAATTTCCTTATCCTCTTCCAACCTATAAGTCATCCCCAGCATATTGATCCGGTAAAGCATTTCTCTGGAAGTGCCAAGAAGCCTTCTTCCAATCATGTTTCGGGTCAGCAATGGCTCCTTCAAGATATTTTGGGCATTAAGCTTGATAGCTTCAAAATAATTGGCAACCATAGGATCTGATTTCAGCTTTCTTTTCAGATTCTTTTCCAAAGCAGGGGTCAGCACCAATTTTGGAGAAGCTTTTTTTAAATTTCTCTGGATGTATAGGACTGTTATGGGATTTTTAAGTTTTTGGTGATCCTTTTCCTTTATTTCGTCCTGCAGAAGAGGCATGCTTGCCGTAAAAGGAAAGAACAGTATTGATATTAAAAAGGGGATCAGGTGAATCCGGAAATTAAATTTGAGGTTCATTTTTTGGTTTGTTAAACGCCAAAGGATTTTTTTCTCTGGCAGGATGTGGGGATACAAGGCTTTGTTGCCCTGCCTAGGGATAAATTTAAATTGGATTAGCGACAAAAGGGGAAAAAACCCGGAACCGAAATCAAGTCATTTCTTGCTATCGATTCCAGGTTGTTTCAAATTCATTTATCTATCAATTGCCATATCCGGGGTTTTGTCCGATGGCCGGGTTCTGTGCGAGATCGCTTAAAGGTATTGGCCACAGGTAATTTTTATTTTCATCAAAAACCGGATCTGCCCAATCACTGCCTTTATACACATCGATATAAGTCTTGCCGTTTTCCGGATCCACACTGGTCTGGATGATTGCTCCTTCATATCTGGCTTGAGCTTCAGCATTCCATTGAATACCCATATCGGGTTTTTCAAGCTTTTTACCCTGTTTCCATCTTCGGATGTCATCATACCTGAACCCTTCCTGAAAGAGTTCGATTCTCCTCTCCCTTCTGATTTCAACCAGCAAGGGGGATATCCCATCGCCGGCATATCTTGGATCCATCGGGGGATTTATGTTCATGGGAACCATTCCAATCCTGTCTCTTAGCTGATTTATACTTATATCCAAATCAGCCTGGGTAATCTCTCCCAATTCAGCTTTGGCTTCGGCATAATTCAACAGGACTTCCGCAAATCTTAATATGATCGCAGGATGCTCTGCGGTATTAAATGCCTTACCAATCTGATCTTCTGCATTATAATGTTTTATGACGTGGTATCCAGTAGAGGATGTTCTTCCGCCCGGCATACCCTGAATCCGGGGATATGACCGTCCATCAGCAACATGATATTGATATTTCTCTGTGTCCTGAGGGTGCAAAATTGTTTGGCGCAACCTAGGGTCCCTGTTCATAAACACATTCTCAATGTTATCATCACCTTGATATAAAGGTGAAATTGAAATGGGCAGGCCATCGGAGCATAAGAAATCTTCCACAAAACTTCGGGATGCTCCTCCGGTATAGCCATAATAATTCTGAACATGATTGGTATAAATTCCCAACTGATACCGGCGCCATGCCATCACTTCCGGATTTCCTGACAGGTCCAAAGCCCTTTGATAAGAATTGAAATCATTTTCGGGATCCCCGGTTGAGAAGATCGAATATGGACCATTATCCATCACTTCCTTTGCAGCATCAGCAGCTTCCCTCAGCCACATTTCAGGATTGGAGCCCCCGTGATATTTTCTCCAGGTGCCTTCAAAGAGGCAAACTCTGGATTTTACCAAAAGGGCCGCCCACCTGTTAAGCCTTCCGGGAGCATTGCCATCTCCCCAATCATTGGGAAGATGTGTGGTGGCAAAATTCAAATCCTCCAATACGTTTTGCATCACTTCCTCCCGGGGAGTCCTACTGGCAAACAATTCTTCAGAATCAATATTCAATTCCCTGTCCACCCAAGGTGCATCTCCGAACATTTTTACTTTATCCGCATAGAACCAACCTCTGAATAATCGGGCCTCACCGACAAATTTATTTCTTACATCATCGGGTATTTGGGCCAGGGGATAATTTTCCAGCCCGATATTGAGTGCCCTAACAAAATTCCAGCCTTGATAGCCAAACCATTGGGGGCTGTTGGGAACAATTTCCCTTCCTGACCTAATCCGCATATAGAAAGTATGCCTTTCATGGTTGGGCGCCAGATTATCAGCCATTCCATCCAAATACCAATAACTGCCAAAATGACTGGCAAACCCATCTTGATGTCCATGTAAAATAGGAACCTGCACATCATTACTGGCCATGTGGTAGAAGGTGTTGTTATAGGTCAAGAGGTCGTTTTCCGTGTTCCAGAAGGTTTCATTGCTTACCTCGTCCAAAGGAAATTTTTCAAGAAAATCATCATTGCATGCACCTAGCACAAAGAGGTAGAGCAATGAGTATCTGAGATAATATTTGATGTTTTTCATATTATTTCTAGGTTTTGAATTAGAAAGTAAGCCTTACACCCAATGTATATACCCTTTGCATGGGATACTCAATGGCACCTGAATAGATGGTCTCCGGATCCAGGGGTTTTCTGATGGGTGAATATTCCCAAAGATTCATCCCTGCAAAGTATACATTGGCCTGTTGTAAACCCAACCTCTGGGTCAATGAAGCAGGAATGTCATAGCCTAGCGAAACGTTCTTCAACCTGATATATCCTGCATTTTGCAAGAACCGGGTCTGGGGTTGGATATTCTTCTTGTCATTTGTAGAGATATGGGGATGGGCAAAATAAGCATCCCTGTTGTCTTCTGACCAGGAGTCGGTGAGGAAATATTTCTCCACATGACCGGCATTGAAGGGAAAAAACCAGGTCCAGTTGCCTGAAGTAGGCCAGTGATCTCTTCTCCAAATACCCTGAAAGAAGGCATTGAGGTGGAAATTTTTCCAACTTACGTTGTTATTGATTCCGAAACTTAACCTGGGAGTTTCATTGCCTATGATTCTCCTATCCCCGGGATCTTCCAGCGTATTGTTGCCAGGGGATATAAATCCATCACCGTTCAGATCCGCATATCTGATATCTCCCGGCCTCCAATTGGCTCCTATTCTGGTTTGATCAGCTGCATTGGCTATTTCATCCGCTGTCTGGAAGATCCCCACCGTTTCATATCCCCAAATTTCCCCCAACTTCTGGCCCACGTAATATTGGGCATTACCTCCACTTGCAGTGGTACCGCCTGGTATGGCCCCATTTGGATTGTTGAATCTTGTGATTTCTGCCATCCAATCCGAAAGTGCCAAAGTAACATCATAGCTCAAATCATTTTTAACCCTGTTTCTCCAGGTCAAGGCCAATTCCCAACCTGAAGTCCTTAAGTCCGCAGCATTGGACTGGGGAGCACCTGTACCCAAAATGGAAGGATATGTCTCCCGCATCAGCATGTCTTTGGTATCTCTTGAAAAAACATCAAATGAACCGTCAATTTTTCCATCGAATAAGGTAAAGTCAACTCCAATATTTTGAGATATCACTGTTTCCCAGGTAAGGGTAGGGCTAACCAATCCTGCCGGAGAAATAAAAGGAGTCCGTTGGCCTGCACTCATCATAAAGCCTGATTGACCTGTACCCATTGTTGGGATATAGGGGTACCATATTGGATTGTTATTGTTATCTACCAATAGCTGATTCCCAAGCGTTCCATATGAAGCTCTGATTTTCAATTCGTCTATCCAGCTTTTGGTACCCTCCATCCAGCCTTCATTTGAGATTCTCCATCCCGCAGAAAAAGATGGGAAAAAACCAAACCTACTATCCTTGGGGAATCTCGAGGTACCGTCATACCGGCCGTTGATCTCTATTAGATAGCGCTCATCAAAGATATAATTCACCCTGTAGAAAGCTCCTCTTAAGGCCATATGGTTACTGCTGCCAAAGGTTTGTTGCAACCCTATGGTTGCATTGAGATCCCGGATCAATGGAGTGATCAATGTGTTGTTCTGGGCACGGATGAATTTATTCTGGCCCCACTCCTGATTATAACCTACCATTGCATTTAATTGGTGTTTTTCAGGTAAGCTAAAATGGTAATCCGCAAAGGCATTGATCACATAGTATTGATTGAACCGGCTTTCTTCGTTGATAAAATCATTTCCACTGAATCCGTTGCTGACCATATCAGCCGGGCTTCTTAGATTGGTGCTGAGAACCTCTACTTTACTGGCTACATCCTGATCGGTTCTGTTGAAAAAGTTGTAGGAAAAATTACCCTGTATTTTCAAACCTTTTAGCGGTGTAAGCACAGCCCCCTGTGTCATCCAGATATCATTGGCAGTCCATACAGACCGCCCTCCGTCTTCCAGATAAGGAAAAAAATTAGTTCCATCAAAATTCATCCCGATGTACCGCTCATACAATTCCCTATCCCCAGGTTCTATATAAAAGGGTAAATCAGGAAACTTTACGGGCATAATCGGATTTACCCTGGCAAGGGTATTGATGTTTACATCCCAGTTATAAAAATAGGGCTTATCACTTCTTTGGGTGTTGATCACTACTTTTTCCTCCAAAGTCAACCAATCATTTACCTTGAAATCTGCCTTCATCAATACATTGTATCTCTTGAAGTTTTCATTTCTGTCGGAATTTAGATAGCCGTCTTTATTCAAATGCCCGAATGAAACGAAATACCTTGAGTTTTCTGAACCTCCTGAAATGGTCATGTCGTGCTGTTGTGTCGGGGCAAAGTCGGTCATGATGTCATTTTGGTAATTGTTGAATCCATATTGTCTCAACACTCCATCCACTACTCCCCATCTGGGCGCATTCAGAGGATCCTCCGACCATCTTCTTGTACCCTCCACCATGTCATCATCAAAAGCAGGAACTCCATTGGTCCGCATATTGGCGATATTTCTGGCCAATACAAATCTGTGGGGGTCATTTTCCGGGTCCATGTTGAAAATGGGTTTTCCGAGTGAAAACTGGCTGTTTAAGGAAACAGAAACCTTACCTGCCTTTCCACTTTTGGTAGTCACTAAAATTACTCCAAAAGCAGCCCTGGCACCGTATACGGCAGCTGCAGCGGCATCCTTTAGAACTGATACACTTTCAATATCATTGGGATTGACCCTATTGATGTCCATGGGAACATTATCCACCAAAACGAGTGGAGAGCCTCCGTTTATGGATTGGAATCCCCGGATGTTAAAAACCGGGCTGGCTGCAGGGTCTCCATTTCTTGGGGCTATATTCAGGTTGGGAATCACTCCCTGCAAACCTTCACCCACATTGGCAATAGGCCTGTTTTCCAGACGCTCGGATGTCGCGACACCCACTGCTCCTGTCAGATTCACCTTCTGCTGTGTACCATAGCCTACCACCACTACTTCTTCTAGGGTGGAGGTACTCTCTACCAGGACAATATCGAAATTTGTCTGATTGCCGACGACAATATTACTGCTATCAAAACCAATAAAACTGATGACCAAAGTAGCCCCCTCAGGAACCGTCAGCGAAAACCCGCCATCAAGATCTGTTACGGTACCGATTGATGTTCCCGGAACAGAAACGGTTGCGCCGGGAATGGGTTGACCGCTTTGGTCTTTAACTGTTCCTGAAACAGTCACATCGAACTCCTCATCAATAATCCCGACGGGATTTACTGGTTCGGAATACAAAAACAATAAAGATAAAGGAGTACTGGCTGCAGATCCATCCGCTGCCTTGGAAACTCCATAGTTGGCAAACAGCAGTGATGCCGTAACAACAACTACAAGTCCCCAACTCACTTTTTTGACCAAAGGTAATTGTACATCCATAAAGTGGGAATTTAGGGTTAAAATAAATTATTATTATTAATCAACTAATTCTTACGCTTCATTCCAGTATTTCAATTTCTTTAAAAAATTTATGCGTGCTCTAAAAAATCATTCAGATCTACGGATAAAATCCATATGGAACATAGCCAGACCACGATATGCCTGACACAATAAACTGAAAGGGATGAGAGATAAATTAAATTTTAATAATAAATGGAGAAATAGGATTTTTTCTTGCTTCTGTTTATTATTTCATAATTATTTATCTTCATTATGCTATTCTACAAAATAACAGTAATCAGAACAAGAGATATTTACGGAATCGATTGCATGGAGCTTAATCACATATATAAAAAAATATAGCCCTGTTTTTATCAATAATTTCCATTTTTCCCTTACTCCCAAGACAAATGAAGGTTCATAAATATAACAAGAAGCAGCTTCACAGCTTGTACCTTATCTTAGCCATTTGCTTTTCATCAGGAATCAGGCCTAAACCGGGATTTTGTGGAATAAACAGATATCCCTGGTCGAATTTTAATTCATTTTGGAAAAATTCCCCCTGCCCCAATTCCTCTCTCCTCCCTCCAAATTCCTGTATTCTTGCGGGATTGAAAATGGAGGCGACCAATTGAAGTGTAGCCGCTGATGCCAAAGTGGGCCTGGCGTTGTGGCACATGACTTCTTTTTCAAAGGCAAGGGCTAAGGATGCCACTTTTTTCATTTCACTTATCCCACCTCCTTTTATTATGTCCAGATTAAGGACATCAGGATTGCCTTGTAAAATCAGTTCCCGGAAATCAATCCTGTTGAAGTCATGCTCCCCTGCAGCTATCCTGATTGGACTTAGCGCTGTTATTTTCTTCAGCCCTACATAATCCCGGTAATGAACCGGTTCTTCCACCAATTGCACGTTGTAGAATTCATAAAGCTTCATGATCAATCCAAGGGCCTTTCCGGAGGTATATCCATTATTAAAATCCACAAATAGGGTAATATCGTCACCTATGGCCTCCCTTACTTTTTTGGTGTAATCCAGCGTCAACTCAGGTTCCGGATTTCTGCCCAAAACCCTCAGCTGCATACGAAGCTTTACAGTATCATACCCTTTTGATACAAAATCCGCAGCGATTTTAGCACATTCCTCCGGAGGTTTTCTTTTATTTCCTTCGCCTATCCCGTAGCTGCCATAAACTTTGATTTTTTCAACCCGGTTTCCACCCAACAACTTATACACAGGCATATCCAGCAATTTACCTTTTAGATCCCAAAGTGCATTATCAATACCAGCCAAGGCTCCTGTCAAAGCTCCGGATAAACCCAAATCCTCACCTTTGTAAAAAATCTGATGCCACAGGTACTCACTTTCAAAAGGATCATTCCCTAATAAAATAGGCTTGGCAAGCTTATGTATGATTGTCGCAATGACTTCCTTATTGTCATGGTCGGCCTCTCCCCATCCTGAAACTCCCTCTTCTGTGATCACTTTGACCCAAAGCGCACTTGGATGGAGATAGGTCTCCACATCTCTGATTTTAAATTTCAGGATTTTTTGGGAATTTGATCCCGCTTGTGAGGCTTCCAAAATATTCATGAATGAAAGGGCACCAAATGCCCCAATTCCTGATAAAGAACGTTTTAAAAAGGTTTTTCTGTCCATAGATCCGGTGTTTGAAAAGAATATGTTGTCAACTTTAACCCGATTTATACATTAAGATCCGTTATGAGCGTTAAAATACAACGAAGTGTTTGATTTTGAAGCATTTTAGTTCTTTCCGATAGCTTTCGCAAGGAATTCTACTGGCTATTGTGGGTTTAAGGAGTTGTTTAACTCATTTTTAAAACTTATGAAAATCAATCTTTTGGCAGGAAGGATGGATATGGGATTTCCTCAAGGCCAAATGATCTGCTTACCATTTGGCTTTTTAAATTTATAGGATTTTTATAATAAATGAAGTTTTTTAAAATTAATATTTTTTGGGTCGGTTTTCTATGCAATGAAACTGCCTTGCCTACAAGCCCAAAAATCTTTTCCAATATGAAAACCGACGATTGAAAAATATTACCAAAAAAACTTTATCAACCGCTTACATGATAATAAAAGTTCAAATATGCATATTAATAGGGCTTATGACATACTTTGCTTTAATAAATAGCCTCATTTGGAATAAGTTGAAAAATATCTCAAGCGATAACAATTCAGGGCGACTTCTCCTAATTGGGCTGTAAGTTTATAGTTAGCAATGGCTCCTACTCCTGCACCGATAATGGGGATAAGTTGAGCAAGTTTGGCCAGATCCATATAATCCCGGTATTCAAGCTGAAAATTTCTCCAATCAAAACTTTCCAGTTCTTCGGGGAGATTCCTGCTGAAATTATCCCAATCTTCAATGATTAAAATAGTTTCGTTTCGGGTTTTTTGACTGGAAAAAGTGAGTTTGAAGATATAGAGAATGAACAATCGCTCCCTGAAACTCTTAACATTAAGGCCATAAGCATTGGCCATTTCAAAGAGCATTTTCATCTTGATACTGAGAAAAGCAGGAAAGTCGGCAAAACCCATCAGAATACCTCCAGCACCGGTCACGGCCCCTTCGACTGAAGCAGTCCTTTGATAAAGCTTGATAATCTTTTTGGCTTTTCGCTCTGAAGCCCAAAGTTCATCTTCAGGTTTGGTATAAGAAGTGAGATATTTACTGCCAAACAGCACTCCTTTCACCATCTTTTCTATGGCGTAGGTTATTGCCTTATGGATTTTCTCAGGAATGAGTTGGTTGATTTTTCTTTGTGTGCTTTTGGTGAGGCGATTCATCAGGGATGGCTTTTTCCTGATTTTCTTCAGCCAAACATTCAGTTCAGCCAGAGCTATGGTTTCGTACCAATCTTGTTTTTTTCCTGAATTTGTTATCATATTCTAAAAGCTACAAATTTCAAGCCTACAGGTCAAAAAAGTAAATTTGAAAAAGTCGGAATTTTTATCTTGCATTCAATAATCCCAATATATTTGTTATGAAACCTAGATTTCCGAGAATAATAATATTTGATATCCACATATGTTAAAAATCATCCCCGCCCATACCGGCGATCTGACTATAATACAAAGTATTGCACATCTGACCTGGCCTATCACTTTTAGTGATATTCTTTCCAAACCTCAGATTGATTACATGTTGGAAATGATGTACAGTTTGGATTCTCTTAAAAACCAAATTAACCAAAAGCAGCATAAATTCAAGTTGGCCAAGTCAGGAGAAGATTTTTTGGGATTTCTATCCTACGAAATCAATTTTCAAGGATCTTGTAAAACGAAGATTCATAAGATATACATTTTACCATTGGCGCAGGGAAAAGGAGTGGGTAAATTATTGATTCAAGCAGCAATGGATGCAGCAAGAAAAGCGGATAATTCCTTTTTGTACCTGAATGTGAACAAGTATAATACTAGAGCAATCAGTTTTTATGAACGATTCGGATTCTATGAAGATTTTCGTGAAGATATTCCCATAGGTAACGGATTTTTGATGGAGGATGTGGTGATGGAACTGAAGCTTTGAATAATGTGAAATTGATTCTTAAGCAGCTGTTTTGGAAAGGGCAAAAGAGATTTTCCAACCGGGAATTAACAGGTGAGGCCAAAACTAAAAGATCAAATAATCAGGATGGGATAATTCCGAAATTCGTCCAGCATACCATCAGTAGGATCCAGTTCGGTAATCAAGGTATTGACAGAATTGAGATCGCAGGTCTTGTAGCGCTGTACTGAATGAAGTTTGTCTGATACGGAAAGAATTATGGTTTTCTTGGCCGCCAAAATCATCGCTTTTTTCACTTGGACAACCTCCCAATCAAATTCGGTCAATCCATGTTTGGGATCCAGGTAGCCGGTACCAAGGAAACATTGATCCACCCTAAGTTGGGATAGGGAATTGACAACCGTGCCGCCGACCGCAAATTTCGCTTCGTGCAACAGTTTTCCTCCCAGAAAAATGACCTCGATGTTAGGGAATTCCATCAGCTGCATTGCCACATGAAGACTTGGAGTAAATACAGTCAATTCCAGTTTCTTTGGAAACAGCTTTACCATTTCAATATTGGTAGTACCACCACTCATCAGGATAATCTGTCCCTGATTCAGAAGTGTAACGGCTTTTTGGGCGATCGCAATCTTTTTCCCCTGAAGATAAATGTTTTTATCATTTGCGCTGAAAGACAGAAAACCATATGAGGTCGCGCCACCATGTACTTTTTTCAGCTTTTTATTATAATCAAGCTCTTTTACATCTCTTCGCACTGTGTCAATGGAAACATTCAATCCATCAGACAGATCCGTAAGCAGAACCCTATTGTGCAGGTGAACCTGGTCCATGATGTATTTGTGTCTTTCTTCTTTCAGCATAGGAATCATTTTTGGATAATCCAATGTATAAAAACGAACAAATAACAGCAAAAAACAGCAGTTTTATTATTGCAAGTTTCATCAAGTAAAGGACTTATGGATCGTTAAATTTACATTTAATGGGCAATTCCACTATTTGCCTGAATCATGCGTTATACTGGGAAAGGGTTGGAAGACGGAAGTAATCAGCAATCTTGAAACAGGCTTATGATCTGTTTTGTTTTGCCATTCACTTGACAAGGATCCAACCATTTGGCAGAAAAAAATTAAAACAACTCCACTCCTTCTTAATTTCCACAGATTTCTATTTTAGCCTAATTTGCTGTTTATCTTTATGCCCAAATAAACCAATCAAATGAGACCGCTTAAAAATCTTCTTTTTCTGCTGTTGACGATTTGCCTGATCGGCTGCAATGCACCCACTTTTAGGATACTTGAAAAACCGATTACCTACAATGAAGAACGGGAACAGCTGTCCTTAGAATATCTTCAAAAAAGACATGGCCTGGAAAAATCAGATGCAGTGATCAATCCGACCATGGTAGTTGTGCATTGGACGGCAGTGAATACACTTGAGACAACTTTTGACGTTTTTAATCCGGTTCATTTAGGAGGAAGGCCTGAACTCACCACGGCAAGCAACCTGAATGTTTCTGCTCATTTTTTGGTGGACAGGGACGGCACAATCTTCAGATTGTTGCCTGACACTACTTTTGCCAGGCATACTATTGGACTGAATTATACCGCCATCGGAATAGAAAATATCGGAGGTCCTGATGCTCCTCTTACACGGGCACAATTGAGATCCAATGCAACTTTGATCAGGTATCTGAACCAAAAACATAACCTGACGTATCTGATCGGCCATCATGAATACTACGATTTCCAAGGTTCATCAGTCTGGAAAGAAACAGATCCCGATTACCTCACCCAAAAAGTGGATCCGGGACCTAAATTCATGAAAAGATTGCGAAAGAAACTTTCCGATCTGAACCTAAAAAGTACACCCTGACTCAATGTTTTCCCAAGCTCATATGTTTAATTATTTAATTAAATCCTTCATTTTAGGATTGTGTTTTATTTTCATTTCCGGATGTGCATCCGGTAAAAAAGCTGCAAAAAGAAAAACAACACCTACTCAAACCGTCAAACCAATCCCAAATCCTCACTCAACAGAAGAACTGGCCTCAGACGGTGAAAAACCTGAACCAGCTGAAGCGGAAGTGGATGCAACTCCTGAAAAACCATCCTTTTACAGTACACATGAAGTAGAACTTGCTAAAACTCCCCGGGAATTTCGAGGGGTCTGGATTGCAACCATCGGAAACATTGATTGGCCTACATCCTCTATAGATCCTTTCGCCAAGCAAAAAGCAGATTTCACAAAGCTTCTTGATTATTATCAAACAATGAATTTTAACGCGGTCATTGTGCAGGTAAGGACCGCCGGAGACGCTTTCTATCCTTCCAAATTTGCCCCCTGGTCAAGATACCTTACCGGAAAGGAAGGTCAAAAACCTCAAACCACAGAAGACCCACTTGCTTGGATGATCTCAGAAGTGCACAAAAGAGGCATGGAATTCCATGCCTGGTTTAATCCTTATCGTGCAACGGTGGACCTAGACACCCGAAAACTCAGCCCTGAACATGATTATTTTAAACATCCTGATTGGATGATCAAATATTCCACAAAGTATTATTACAACCCGGCAATTCCTGAGGTGCAGCAACACCTGAAGGAAGTCATAAGGGAGGTAGTAGAAAACTATGATATTGATGCCATCCATTTTGATGATTACTTCTATCCTTATGTTGTGGATAAAGTGGTTTTTCAAGATGCTGCTTCTTTTAAAAAATACGGCAGGCCGGGACAGAAACTGGAAGATTGGAGAAGGGAGAATGTAAATACACTGGTAAAATCGGTGCATGATATAATAGAGTCTACCAAACCATGGGTTCAATTTGGAATCAGTCCTTTCGGGGTTTGGAGAAATATTGACAAAGATCCTTTGGGATCCAAAACAAGAGCCGGACAAACGAATTTTGATCATCTCTATGCAGATCCGATTACCTGGATGAGACAGGGATGGATCGATTATCTGATTCCCCAATTGTATTGGAGCATGGATTATAACCTGGCTTCCTACCGCGAATTGATTTCCTGGTGGTCCAGAAACAGCCACAACACTAAAATATACATCGGAAACGGCCCATACAAAATCCGCAACAATGCGGACAAAGCTTGGGATAATCCTATGGAAATCCCAAACCAGATCACACTTACCCGGGCTACTCCCCAATTGTCGGGAAATGCATTTTTCAGCGCAAAATCATTGTACCAAAAAAACAGAGATGTCAGTAACATCATAGCCAACGATCATTATTTTCAGCCTGCTTTTACACCTGCTTTTGATGCTGAAAATCATATACCGAAAGAAACTGTGACAAATCTTGCTGTAATGGAAAATGGCTACTCTTTGGAATTTGAGGAAAATATCCGGTCTGAATACAGGTATTTGGTGATCTATACAGGAACAAGTCTAAAGGATATTATCAATAAAACCGATCCTGAAGGTTTCAAAAAAATCCCACTTTCCCACATTCAGAATGATCAATTCCAGCTTCCTGAAAATTCTTTGCAGAAATATATAGCAGTGAGCTTTTTGGATTATTATGGAAGGGAAAGTAAGGCCACGGTATTTGAAATCCACTCTGTCCGTTGAGCATCATTCCAATCTTCCTAACTCCAGACCTGATCCAATCAATAAGTTCTGGTCAGAACACGAAACTGATCCATGACTTTATAGGTAGCTCGCGTCAAATCTGAACGGATTTCGGGAGAGTAAAAATCAAATGGTGCAGCCGTGTAGCCTTGCCAAATGGTATTTCCTCTTTTATTATCAATTACAAAAATCACAAGCATTCCGTTATTATCGGTATATTTCACATTGTTGTAATTCTCATCTTTATTTTTGTTCTCCTTATTTTTTGCTTCCTCCTCCTCTTCTTCCTCTTCCACTTCAGTTTTGGCTAAAGGTGTTCCTTGCCGCTGCAACCAATAGTCAAAATTCGGTTGCTCGTAACCTCTGTATTTTACCTGGTCAAAAAATATTTTATAGTTGATCAATAAATCCGGTTTCTCGTCCTTGAATTTAAACCCTTGGGACCCCAACCTTGAAGTTATTGTATTTTCAATTGTCTGATAAAAACCGGTTGAATCTTTTACCGGATTTTCTACGAATCCATACGTTTTATAACGTTTAAAGCTTGCGTTGTAGTTAAAGTCGTATTCTGCTATATAATCTTTTTGAGTGAAACATCCCGAACATACTATGATCAGGATTATAAGGAAGGTGGGGAAATTTCTCATGTTCGGACGATCAAATAAATATGAAATAAAAGATGTAAAAGGAAATTAACAATCAGTTACGAATAAATACGGACAGATAGATTTGTTTCCAATCTTAACCCAAAGAACGGATCTATTGTTTCCAGAACTTTAATATACTAAACTGATGATCAAATGGTTGTATTATAATAGAAAAATACTTAAAAAAACATGATTTTAAATCGTTTATTATATTGGCGGAATAATATAATGTAATTTTACCTATTCAAATAAATTTTTATTTATGTCGCTTTTTATTATCGGTGATGTCCATGGCTGCTTTAACACATACATGAAGCTTCTGGATCACTGGGAACCGAAAACAGAAACGCTTATTCAGTTGGGAGATTTAATCGACAGGGGATCCCACTCCCCATTAACTTTGCGATTGGCATTTGAAATCAAGAATACATTTAAAAAATCCGTTGTTTTTCTCAAGGGAAATCATGAGCAGATGATGATAGAGTATTTCAGGAATGACCAAATGGGATTAAACTGGCTTAGAAATGGAGGAAAAGGTACATTGGATCAATTTGAGGGAAAAAGTGAGGAGCTGGAGCAGTACCTGAACTGGGTTAAAACCTTGCCTTTGTATTGGGAGAACAGCAGGGTATATGTTTCCCACGCAGGGATATCGGGAATTGGAGAAGCCTTTGATCACAATAATCCTGATGGGGTTTTATGGAACCGAAAACCCTTAGAAAATATCGGTAAACTTCAGGTTATTGGACATACGCCGATAGCGAATGGGAAACCTGATTTCACCTCTTCCTCAAATTCCTGGAACATCGACACAGGTGCATATAGGGGATCCTGCCTGACGGGATTGAAATTGAAAAATGACGGGACTTATCTTAAGACCATCAGCATTCCCACTAACCTGGTTGATCTTGATTGAAAACATTTTAGTTTTCAGGTATAATACTAAACGTAATCCTCCCCTTTATTTTTGGCATCGCTGACAAATTCCCTGAATTTCTTCTCGGCATCGAGTTTACAGATGAGAATTACATTTTCGGATTCATTTATCAGGTAATTCGAAAGTCCCTGCACAACAACCAGTTTTTGTGGTGAAACTTTTACATAACAATTATCAGTATCATAGAGCAGCGCATTCGCTTCCACCACATTGTTATTCTCGTCTTTGTTTTGGTTTTCATGCAAACTCATCCAAGAACCTAAGTCCGACCAACCAAAATCTCCCCGAATCATGAAAACCTTATCGGATTTTTCCATGATGCCAAAATCTATTGAAATATTTTTAGCCAAAGAATAAGCTTTCTTTATAAAGCCTTCTTCATCGGCAGAATCATAAAACTCCTTTCCTTCCTCAAAGACCTCTGCCAATTCGGGCATGTATTTTTCAAATGCCAAAAGAATACTCTCCACTTTCCAAACAAACATGCCTGAATTCCACACAAAATCCCCACTTTCTACAAATGTCTTCGCAAGTTTGACGTTTGGTTTTTCGGTAAAGGTTTTTACTTTTTTGACGATGCTTCCGTTGGTATCCGTGTATTGTATATATCCATAGCCTGTTTCAGGCCTGTTTGGTTTGATACCGATGGTGATCAGGCGGTGGTCCAGCTCCGATTCCTTTAAGGCTTGTTGGATTTTGTTACGGAAATTGCCTTCCTGAACAATCAGATGATCGGAAGGGGTGATTATGATTTTTGATTCGGGTGAATGTTGCGAAATTTTATAGCTGGCATATGCCACACATGTAGCGGTGTTCCTTCTTTGCGGTTCCTTCAGGATTTGATTTTTCGGGATTTCCGGAAGTTGTTCTCTTACCAATTTATAGTATTTTTTGTTGGTAACCACATAAAACAAATCCTTGTGTGACAGTTTAAGGAACCTGTCATAGGTCATCTGCAAGAGTGTTCTTCCTGTTCCCAATATGTCCAAGAACTGTTTTGGTCGGGCATTTCTGCTATAAGGCCAAAAGCGTGTGCCAATTCCCCCGGCTAGGATGACAATATAAGGTTTCTCCTTCATCAAAATTGTTTAAACTATACCTTCTCTCATTAAATCATGAATATGAATAAAACCGGCGATATTTTCACCATCCATCGCTACCAATTGTGTAATATTAAACTCCTTCATCTTATTGTATGCCCTAACAGCAAAATCCTCCCTAGAAATTGTTTTGGGATTTTGTGTCATTATTTCTGAAGCTTTCACATTTTGGATATCCGTGCGGTGCTGAAGCATTCTTCGCAGATCACCATCAGTAATAATACCTGCTAAACGATTGTTTCGGTCCACAACAGCGGTTGCTCCCAGTCGTTTTCCGCTTATTTCTATAATTATTTCTGACAAAGAAGCATCCTCTCCCACTATTGGCACCATGTTTTTCGGAAATACATCCTCTACTGTCAGAAAAAGCTGCTTGCCTAGAGTTCCACCTGGATGATACTTCGCAAAATCATCACTACTGAACCCTCTGGCTTCTAGTAAACAAACAGCCAAGGCATCTCCCAGCGCAAGATGAGCGGTGGTACTTGTGGTAGGTGCGAGATTGTTTGGGCAAGCCTCCTCGGCAATAGTAGCATTAAGCACGAAATCGGCATGCTCAGCCAGATAACTGTGTGTGTTGCTGACCAGACCAACCAGTTTTGATCCTGATCTTTTTAACAAAGGCACAAGTACCTTGATCTCGGGAGTATTTCCGCTTTTGGATATACAGATGATAATATCATCTTTTTGAACCATGCCCAGATCGCCGTGAATGGCATCTGCCGCATGCATAAAAAGAGAGGGAGTTCCGGTGGAATTCATAGTGGAAACAATCTTGTTGGCTATTATCGCACTTTTTCCCACTCCTGTGATCACCACACGTCCTTTTGAATTCAAAATCGCTTCTACACAGGCCACAAATTCATCGTCAATATATTGAATAAGATTTTGTATAGCATCTGCTTCTGTTTGAAGCACCTTGATAGCGCTAGTTTTAATATTTTTTGTTAACTTCAAAATTGCCGTGGTTAATCATTAAATTTGTGACAAAGGTAAAAAAAGAAATCTTTAAAGTTGATCCTGTCTCCCCAAGCAGATCATAAAACCCAATAGTGCAGTGGATCAAACAGTAAAAGAAAATCTTAAAGAAATATTCGGTTTCAGCCAGTTCAGAGGAAACCAGGAAAAAATTGTAGATAACATTTTGAGCGGAAGGAATACCTTCGTCATAATGCCTACCGGAGCGGGCAAATCGCTTTGTTACCAACTCCCGGCCGTAATAAAGGAAGGAACTGCAATCGTAATCTCACCCTTGATCGCTTTGATGAAAAACCAGGTGGATCAAATGAATGCCTTTAATGTAGAAGCCCATTTTTTAAATTCTACTTTGAACAAATCCGAAACCCTGAAAGTAAGAAAGGGTGTCCTGTCAGGTAAAACCAAATTACTGTACGTTGCTCCGGAATCTCTTACAAAAGAAGAAAACGTGAAGTTTTTGCAGGAGGCAAAAATCAGTTTTGTCGCCATAGATGAAGCTCACTGTATCTCGGAATGGGGCCATGACTTCCGCCCGGAATACCGACGCATAAAATCCATTATAGCCCTGATAGGTGCCGAACTTCCGATTATTGCACTGACAGCCACTGCCACCCCAAAAGTGCAGCAGGATATTCAAAAAAATCTCCAGATGGAGGAAGCTGATCTTTTCAAATCTTCATTTAACAGGACAAACCTTTATTACGAGGTCAGACCGAAAATAAAGAATGAAACCAAAAAGCAGATCATCAAGTATATCAAAACCCAAAAAGGAAAATCAGGCATAATCTATTGTCTCAGCCGTAAAAAAGTGGAGGAAATAGCAAGTCTGTTAAAGGTAAACGGCATAAACGCAGCACCCTACCATGCGGGGCTGGATGGTCATGTAAGAATCAAAAACCAAGAGGATTTTCTAAATGAAGAAGTGGATGTTATAGTAGCGACCATTGCTTTCGGAATGGGTATCGACAAACCCGACGTCAGATATGTGATCCATTATGATGTGCCCAAATCACTGGAAGGTTATTATCAGGAAACAGGCCGCGCCGGACGTGATGGATTGGAGGGAAACTGCCTGATGTTTTACAGGTATGAAGATATCGTCAAACTTGAAAAATTCAATAAGGACAAACCTGTAACAGAACGGGAAAACGCCCGGGTTCTGCTCCAGGAAATGGCTGCCTATGCCGAAAGCTCAGTGTGCCGTCGAAAAGTGCTGATGCATTACTTCGGTGAAATGATGGAACACGACTGTGGCCATTGCGACAACTGTAAAAAGCCAAAAGTGACTTTTGAGGGAATGGATTTTCTGCTGCTTGCCATTGAAGCAGTACAGGAAACCAACCAAAGGTTTACTCTGGACCATATCGTGAAAGTGATCCGAGGCGAGGGAAATGAATATATGAAAAGTTACGGCCACGATCAACTTCCTGTATTTGGCAAAGGGGAGGATGAAGATGTGGATTTATGGAGAACAGTATTAAGGCAAGCCATGATTATCGGACTGTTGGAAAAGGATATTGAAAACTATGGAGTCATCAAAACGACTACAAAAGGGTTGGAATATTTGAAAGATCCATATCCAATTTCTTTAAGCAAGGATCATAACTTTGAGGAAATGGCCGAAATTGAATCAGCTGAAGATATATCGAACGGCAACAAGGCATATGATGAAAAACTTTTTGAATTGTTGAAAGCCGAACGGAAAAAAGTTGCCAAAACCAAGAATTTACCGCCATATGTTATCTTCCAGGATCCTTCTCTGGAGGAGATGGCAACTGTTTATCCAACCACTAGGGATGAGCTTGCCCAAATAAATGGTGTGGGTATGGGCAAAGTTTCCAAATTCGGATCACCTTTTCTTAAACTTATAGAAAATTACGTTGAGGAAAATGATATCCTCACAGCCTCTGATGTTGTTATAAAAACATCGGGAACACGATCCAAGGTGAAAATTTCAATTATCCAACAAGTGGACAGAAAGGTAAACCTGGATGAAATTGCTGAAAATCTTAACTTCAGCATGAATGAATTGCTTCAGGAAATTGAGCAGATTATTTATAGTGGAACAAAATTAAACATCAATTATTACATTGAAAACATCATGGATGAGGAAAGAGAAGACACTCTCCAGGATTATTTTATGTCTGCTGAAACCGATAATATTAAAATGGCACTGATGGAACTTGAAGACGAGGATTTTGGAGAGGAAGAAATTCGGGTTTATAGAATTAAGTTTATTTCAGAACACGCCAATTAAACAGAATTTCATTCATGAAAATATTGCTCCTGGGTAGCGGAGGCAGAGAACATGCCTTTGCTTGGAAAATCATAAAAAGTGAAAAATGCTCCAAATTATTTGTTGCTCCGGGAAATGCCGGCACCGCTGGTCTGGCCGAGAATGTCGATCTGTCCATAACAGATTTTGAGGCCATCGCTCAATTTGTGATGACCAACAACATAGAAATGGTAGTGGTAGGCCCCGAAGAACCTCTCGTCAAAGGGATTGTAGATTTTTTTCAAAACCATGACCATATAAGTGGAATTACTATCATTGGTCCGGGAAGTGAAGGTGCTTTGCTCGAAGGATCCAAGGATTTTTCAAAACGGTTTATGCAGAGGAATAACATCCCAACTGCCGCATACGAAACCTTCACCAAGGAAACTTTAGCTGACGGATTGGCCTTTATCCAAAAACAAACTCCACCAATTGTACTGAAAGCTGACGGACTGGCAGGCGGAAAAGGAGTATTGATCTGTCAGTCACGTGAAGAAGCTTCCGAATCACTTACCGAGATGTTGGTCGGCCAAAAATTCGGGGATGCATCCTCCAAAGTAGTGATTGAGGAATTTCTGGATGGAATAGAACTTTCGGTTTTTGTGGCCACAGACGGAAACAGCTACAGGATATTACCTGAAGCAAAAGATTACAAAAGAATCGGAGAAGGTGATACCGGGCTGAATACCGGCGGAATGGGTGCCGTAAGCCCTGTACCTTTTGCAGACGAAGCATTTATGCAAAAGGTGGAAGAGAGAATTGTCCGACCAAGCATCCTTGGACTCAAAAAAGAAAAAATTCCTTACAACGGATTCTTATTCATTGGTTTGATGAATATAGGGGGAAATCCTTTTGTAATAGAATATAATGTAAGAATGGGAGACCCGGAAACCCAAGCTGTATTGCCTCGAATCAAAAGTGATTTTGTGGATTTACTGGAAGCCATTGGGACAGGTCGTCTACAGGATTATAAGTTGGAAATCGAAAATTTTTCTGCTACTACCATTGTTATGGTAGCCGGCGGATATCCCGAAGCCTATGAAAAGGGATTTGAAATCAGTGGACTGGAGGGGTCTATGGAAGATTCCAAAACTGTAGTATTTCATGCAGGCACCAAAAGGAATGTTTCCGGGAACCCGATCACAAACGGAGGAAGAGTGATAGCTGTCACCGGCTTTGGTGTAAATACAGAAGAGGCGTTGCAAAACGCCTACAAAAAAACTACAGAAATAACCTGGAGGAATGCCTATTATCGAAAGGATATCGGACAGGATATTTTAAAGTTAGTGAATTGAATAAAAAAAGTACCCAATGTAACGAGGAGGTTAAACTCCCTTAATATATAAAAATTATGTCAGGATGTAATAGCTGCTCCACAACCACAGGAACCGGTGGAGGTTGCCAAAATAACGGAACCTGTGGCACCAGCGATTGTAATAAAATGAATGCCTTTGACTGGCTCTCCCACATGGGAATACCCTCTG
>JBGTDA010000098.1:0-1713 GCA_041748555.1 Rhodonellum sp. | reverse complement strand
GCCTGTAGGTCTTAATTACAGCAATCATCAACATTCAGGCTCAAAGGTAAGTGTCAATTTTGGGGCCACTATAAATCCCAAAGATCATTATCCAAATTTTGAATCTTTAATCAATGCTGTTTACATAGCTTTGCATCCGTTGGTTGTGCAACTGCCTGAAGCGTCATATGAGGAGTATCTTGAGCTTTTGATATCCAATAAAATCGATCTGACTGATCCTGAAAAGGTCAGTGATTTTTTGGGTAACAAATCTGTCCACCTGAAAACCAGACTTTCCACTCCCCCCTACTTTTCCAATAAGGTGATGAAAATTTTTCACCTCCCGCTCTATTGGACTTGGCTCATCAATTGCAAAAAAATCAAGGACCAAGCATTTATTGCAACTTGGAAATTTATCATAGGACTGGTTGGAATCCCACTCTGGTATATAATTCTCTTGATAATCTTCCCAATAATTGGTTTAGGTTCATGGGGCTTTTCTTTGGCGTTTATGGGCATAATATTCTTGGTCGCCAACAGATCCGGACAGGAGTAAAGGAAACGGATGGCATTGGCCGATTTTGTAGTATTTAATACTGTTGGGAAAATATTCTAAGCCAAATTCATCTGTCATCCTTCATCATTAATCACCTTCCTTAATAATACCAACAATCAGCCGACATCGTTGCCTTAACTCCCCGCTTCCTTCCTTTTATGCATTCGTTTTATATTATTATCTTTACCATCAGATTATATACCCAAAAACAATGACAATGGAAAAAGATTTTCTCCCCATCAACGGGACAGATTATGTTGAACTCTATGTTGGCAACGCCAAGCAATCTTCACTTTTTTATCAATATGCTTTCGGCTATGAGCTGATTGCTTATGCCGGGCCAGAAACAGGAATAAAGGACCGGGCTTCGTTTGTACTGAAGCAGGATAAGATAAGACTGGTCCTGACCACTCCAATACAGGAAAATCATCCGATAGCTGACCACATCAAAAAGCATGGTGACGGCGTAAAAGTGCTTGCACTTTGGGTGGATGATGCGCAGAAATCCTGGGAAGAAACCACCTCGAGAGGAGCAGAATCCTATGAAGCACCCAAAACTATTTCGGATGAAAACGGAGGTGTTAAAGTTGCTTCAATCAGAACATATGGGGAGACCATTCATACTTTTGTTGAGCGGAAAAATTATAACGGAGTATTTCTTCCGGGATATAAACCAAGAAAAAGTCATTATAAAAGCACATCCATCGGATTAAGGTACATCGACCATTGCGTCGGAAATGTGGGCTGGGGTCAAATGAACAAATGGGTTGAATTTTATGAAAAAGTGATGGGATTCAGTTTGCTTGTGACTTTTGATGACAAAGACATATCTACAGATTATTCAGCTTTGATGTCCAAAGTGGTTTCCAACGGAAACGGATATATCAAATTCCCCATCAACGAACCTGCGGAAGGCAAGAAGAAATCGCAGATTGAAGAATATCTGGATTTTTATAATGGACCCGGTGTTCAGCACCTTGCCCTCGCAACTGACAATATCATCCACACGGTTTCTGAACTGAGGAGAAGAGGAGTTGAATTTCTGGAAGTCCCAACCACCTACTATGACGATCTCATCGATCGGGTGGGACAAATAGATGAGGATTTACAGCCACTTAAAGATCTGAATATCCTTGTGGATCGGGATGATGAGGGTTATCTGCTTCAGATTTTTACCA
>JBGTDA010000097.1:0-24508 GCA_041748555.1 Rhodonellum sp. | reverse complement strand
CAATCTTCCCAGTGGAAAAAGGCTATGGCCCAATCGGCTTATCCGGCAGAAAGTGATGGTGAGGAGGCTTGGGGACGATCCACAGAATATGGAAAAGCTTCCATTGAGCATTATTCCGAAAAGTGGTATGAATATCCTTATCCTGTTGCTGTCAATGTTGCAGCTGAAATCAACGGAATGGAATATCCCGGTTTGAATTTTTGCAGCTATAAATCAAAAGGTGAAGCGCTTTGGGGTGTGACCGATCATGAATTCGGGCACAACTGGTTTCCGATGATTGTAGGAACCAATGAAAGAAAATATGCATGGATGGACGAAGGCTTCAATACTTTCATAAACTACTATAGTAACAAGGATTTTAACAATGAAGAATTCGGAAATAACCTGATACAGACCCGTCGGTATATCAACTGGCTTACCAGCAAAGAAAGGGAGCCCATCAATTTAGCTCCTGACAGAGTGCAAACCAGTAATTTGGGTATGATTGCTTATATGAAACCTGCAATGGGGCTCATCATGTTGAGGGAATATATTCTGGATCATGATAGATTTGATAGGGCTTTTCGTTCCTATATTAAAACCTGGGCTTATAAGCATCCTCAGCCTAATGATTTTTTTAACCATATGGAACACGTAGTTGGTGAAGATCTGGATTGGTTTTGGAAAGGCTGGTTCTATTCCAATGCTAATATTGATATTTCCCTTGATGGAGTTTACCCTTATGGAGCAGATTATGTTGTTTCTTTATCAAACAAAGGTGATATCCCGATGCCGGTTGTGATGGAAATCACTTATGACAATGGGGAAAAAGAAAGAAGGAAGTTGCCTGTTGAAATCTGGTATAAAGGAGATCAATGGAATCATGTGCTGAAGGTGGATAAAAAAGTGGTAGCAATAGAAATCGACCCGGATAAGGTGACCACAGACATTAACCTGGCCAACGATAAATGGCCAACAGCGATATATGAAGATTGACTCTTTATTCCTATTGCAATCAACTCATACCAAAAGGTTAACATAAATTTTTAGCCTAAAATGATAGGTTAAAAAGGGGCATTTGAAGAAAAAACCGAATCAGTTTTATTTGCTTAACAATAAACATATAATCAAAAAAGGGGCAGCCGCCTCTTTTTTGATTTGATTCTCAGAAGTTAATGAAGAATCGTCAATACTCATCATTGATTTCAATCCAGTAGCCGTCCGGGTCTCTGAGGTAGATTTGCTTGATTCCATCAGGGCGGATATTGATTTTGTTTTTGTTTCCAGGCCAATCTTCAAATTCTACATCCTGCTCATTAAGATTCGCAATGAATGCATCCATATCGGGAACGCTGAAGCATAGGTGGTTTATTTTGTTGATTGTGACCGGCTCCCATGGAGCTTCAATGATATGGAGTGATACATTGTTGCCGATATCAAACCAGGCGTGGAGGCCGTCCTTGAAGGGTTCATCGATTTCTTTGAATTCCAACACATTTCTATAGAAATCTCCACTTTGTTTTAGGCTGCTTACATAAACCGCAATATGTGTTATCTTACTTTGGGCAATTGATTGTTGGCTCATTAGTAAAATGCTTAGGATAATGACAAGACTGTATATTTTTTTCATGGCTAAGAGGGTTTTAATACTTGAAGTTAAGCCTTTTGCCTTAAAAAAACAGGTAATATTACCATTTTGAATAGACATGGGAATAAAAAAAACGGGATCAAGCGAATGACCCCGTTCATGAATATGCAGGTTTAATTATTTTGCTTTTGTGGAAAAAGCCAGTTCTTCGGCTTCATCAAAAAGTTTGATCGCTTGGAGATAGATTTCATTGATGTTGTTAATCACCTTATAGAAGGCATTATCATCATAAATATTTCTACCCATATGCGCTTTTACGAGCACCTTGAGATATTCTTTTGACTTGTCAAAATCTGCCTTCTCAAACTTGACATCGTTCCGCTCACCCGTTTTTATCAAATTCTGTAGCATATCATCAGAAACTTCATATTGATTATAATATTCTTCAAAACTCATGTTTTCAAACTTCTTTTTGTTCTTTTCAAGATAATCCAAGAAAAACTCCCTTGCAGAATCTGAATTGAAAAGGCGGTTGACGTAAGCACTTGTCATAGTTGTATCCAGCGGCACAAAGAAATCGGGCATTATTCCACCGCCACCATATACTGTTCTTCCGGCAACTGTTTCATATTTCAAACTATCGTTGAATTTGATGCTGTCTGCGGAAAAGAATTCACCATGTTCGAACCTGTTAGCATAATCCATGTTGTAATCCTCCTCTTCCTCTCCATAAGGTTTTTGGATGGATCTACCGGAAGGCGTATAATATCTGGCAATTGTCAACCGAAGTTCCGCACCGTCAGATAAATCTATTGGCATCTGAACCAAACCTTTTCCAAAAGACCTTCTACCCACAATTAGCCCTCGATCATTATCCTGAAGTGCACCCGCCACAATCTCAGAAGCAGAGGCCGAACCTTCGTTGATCAAAACAACCACTGATCCATCTTCAAACATGCCGGGTTTTACAGCGTAAGCTTTCTGATTGTACCTGTTTAATTTTCCTTTTTGGGAAACGATCAACGCGTTTTCTCCAAGGATTTCATCAGCCATACTGATTGCTGCTCCCATATAACCTCCCGGGTTGCTCTGAAGATCCAAGATAAGTTTGGTCATACCCTTTTCCTTCAGTTCATTGACTGAATTTTTAAACTCCTCATAAGTTGTGGCAGCAAATCGGCTTACCTTGATATAACCTATTTCATCATCAATCATGTAGGTTGCATTCACACTGTATTGTGGAATCTTATCTCTGATGATGTCGAATCTGATCAGCTCATCTTGATTTTTTCTTTTGATATCCACTTCAACTTTACTTCCGCTAGGTCCTCTCAAGAGGTCAAAAACATCACGGTTTGTTATGCCTGTTCCTGCAACTGTTTTTCCATCAACTTTTATAATCTGGTCGCCACTCTGGATACCGAGTTTTTCTGAAGGACCGCCTGTCAGGGGAGCTACTACATAAATCGTATCCCTGATAATGCCGAATTCCACACCGATTCCATCAAATTCTCCTTCCAATTGGGATTTGGCCAGATCGGCATCTTTCGCCGAAATATAAGATGAATGAGGATCAAGTTTGTCCAACATTTTTTCAATGCCGAACTCTACCAATTCGTTAGTGTTGACGCTATCGACGTAGTCTCGGTTTATATACGTGATTATTTCCTGAAGTTTATAAATTGCCGCTTTCAGGTCATTACGATCAGATTTAGGTTCAGCAAATGTCGCCCCAATCCATATTCCGGCCGAAATGGCCAATGCTATAATGATCGGTAGCCTAACTTGTGCTTTGGAATTTTTGATTTCGCTCACGATATTCTATTTAATTGGTGATTTATTAAATTCTGTATTTTTTGGGATTACCCAAATATAGTGGTAAACAGTTTTTCATGCTATTTCGTTTTGATAAACGTAACAAATTAAATTTAGGCGATTTATTTTCCCGAAATTATGTTAAAAAACTTTACTTTTGTTTTATGTTGAATCCCAAAGATTTTCAAAAAAGCCCTATTAAAGACATAATCTCTGAAAATTATGTCTTTGCTGCCGTGCTGCATTATTTTGGGATCAGTTTTTATCTCTATGAAGAAAGTTCTCTTGTCGAAGTTTGCAAAAGGTTTAAAGTAAACTCAGATCAGCTAGTAACAGAACTGGAAGCTTGGGCAAGCAGAAAGGAACCAACTTCAGACGACTTGTACTTGCATTCTATTGAGGTATTGGTCGCTTATCTGAAAAGAAAACATTACTTTTTTGTTCGTCAAGAGCTTCCTTTTTTGTCCAACATGATTGAAGGAATCCGACAGGATAATGAATTTTCTCCTATTCTGGCAGATTTAAGGATAATGTTTCCGCTGTTTGTGGCAGATTTTATTCATCATATCCATGAAGAAGAAAACCGACTTTTTAACAGGATCAAACTCCTTCAGGAAATTGAGGAGAATGAATATCATCTGGTAGACGCCATTCAGATTCTTGAAGGAAGCCCGATCTCTGATTTGGCAGATGCTCATGAGGTACATGATGATGAAATGGAGGGAATCCGCTTATTGACAAAAAATTACCATTTGGCTGAATCTGCACCTCTTAGCATCAAAGTCCTTTATCACGAATTGAGGAATTTTGAAAAGGAACTTATCATTCATGCCCAGATTGAAGATCAACTGTTGTTTCCGAAAGCCGTAGAACTTGAGAGGGAAGTCCTCAGAAAAGTAAAGGTAAAAATCAACAGTAATTAATGGGCAGAATAATCGCCATAGATTTAGGAACAAAAAGAACCGGAATTGCCGTTACCGATCCGCTGAAGATTTTGGCAAACCCCTTGGAAACCATTGAAACCCCAAAGCTCATAGAATACCTGAAAGCATATTTTATCAAAGAAGATGTGGAATCCATTGTGCTTGGATTTCCGAAATCACTTGATGGAACAGCAAATGAGATGACCCCTCGTGTGATCAGCCTGAAAGACCGGTTGAGCAAAATCTTCCCTGATAAAAAACTGTTTTTGGTGGATGAGCGGTTTACCTCAAAATTGGCAATGCAGAGCATGATAGCCATGGGGAGTAAAAAGAAAGACAGAAAAGAGAAGGCAGGCAACCTTGACAAAGTGAGTGCTGCCATTATATTACAATCCTACTTGGAACAGATATGATTTACCCGATAGTTGCTTACGGAAACCCAATATTAAAGAAAGAGGCTGAAGAAATCCGGGAAGGTCAAGACATCTCTGAGCTTATCCAAGGCATGTTCAGCACAATGGACAATGCCAGTGGTGTCGGTCTTGCCGCGCCGCAGATCAATCAGGGAGTGAGGTTGTTTGTCATTGACAGCACTTTGATGCTGGATGAAGAAGAAGATGAAGAGAAGGGAATCCGTAAAGTTTTCATAAATCCCATAATTCTCGATGAATATGGGTATGAATACGGTTTTGAAGAGGGTTGTTTGAGTATTCCTGAAGTCAGGGCAGAAATTATTAGACATGAAAAACTGACCATTGAATATTTTGATGAAAACTGGAATTTGAAAGAAGAGGAATTTTCGGGAATGACTGCACGGGTCATTCAGCATGAGTATGATCATCTTGAGGGAATTCTTTTTATTGATTACCTGAAGGGATTGAAGAAAAAAATGGTCCGAAGCAAACTGATCGATATAAGTAAAGGGAAAATCCCTACAGATTATAGAATGATTTATCCGGTTAGGTAAAGTCAGAACCAACAAGATTTTGTTGGTTTTTTAATTGATATTATATGCAATACCACATCCAAGCTTCTTTAAAAATTGCGTTGGTCCAAACCAAACTTTATTGGAAAACCAACGGAGCTAATTTGGCGATGTTTGAGGAAAAAATCTGGAACATTTCTACAAATGTAGACCTGATTGTTTTACCTGAAATGTTTACCACGGGCTTCACCATGGATGCCGAAGAATTGGGCGAACCCATGAATTTCACCTCATGTAAATGGATGAAGCAGATGGCATCCCAAACCCAATCGGTAATTACCGGAAGTGTTATCATCAAAGAAAACGGAAATTTTTACAACCGTCTTCTTTGGTGCACCCCTGAGGGGGATATTTCTTGGTATGACAAAAGACACCTTTTTAGAATGGCAAAGGAGGAAGAGCATTTCTCTGTAGGTCAGACCCGAGAGATTTTTCAGTTGAAAGGGTGGAAAATCCTTCCTCAAGTGTGTTACGATCTTAGATTTCCGGTGTGGTCAAGGAATAAAATGGCAAAGGAAGGAATGGATTACGATTTGGTTTTTTATGTGGCTAATTGGCCGAGTGCGAGAGTTAGTGCCTGGGATATTCTTTTAAAAGCAAGAGCAGTAGAAAATCTGAGCTATAGCCTTGGTGTCAACCGCATCGGGAATGATGGGAATGATATTTCTTATTCCGGGCATTCTGCTGCCTATGATTACAAAGGTGAGCAGCTAATTTTTTTGGAAGACAAAGAGGAGACTAAAGTTATTGAATTGGAATATGAGTCTTTGCAGGCCTTCCGGAAAAAATTTCCTGCATGGATGGATGCCGATGGATTTGATTTGAAATAAATGAGCGGGATTTATTAAAAACTTGGTGATTAATTTGTAATCACAATCCATGGAGCAAACTTAAGAAGTAAATTTCTCTTTTGATTTTAATAGGTCTCCACAAATCGGTTGCATTCATATAAGATCACTCCTGTAAACACTCTTTGAAACTGTAATATTTTACGTATTTTAGCCTCACATTTTAAGATTCAGCCACTTTTGAAATTATCAAATTAAAGGCTTATTCCTAAGCATTAATATTTGGTTCATATTCTGGCCATATCTTTAACAGAACTCATTATTTAATTAAAGGACCAAAAAAATGACTGCTAAAACAGCAAAAATTCTTTATACACTGACTGATGAAGCGCCCGCTTTAGCCACTTATTCTTTGTTGCCTATCATCAAAGCTTTTACCGATTCCGCAGGCGTCGTTGTAGAAACGCGTGATATTTCTCTTGCGGGAAGAATAATTGCAAGTTTCCCAAATTATCTGAAACCTGAACAACGCATCAATGATGATTTGAAGGAATTGGGGGAAATAGCTAAAACACCTGAGGCAAATATTGTAAAACTTCCCAATATCAGCGCCTCACTTCCACAGCTCAAGACGGCGATAAAAGAATTGCAAAGACAGGGTTATGCATTGCCTGATTACCCCGAAGAAGTCAAATCAGAGGAAGAGAAGGATGTGCAGGCAGCCTATGATAAAATAAAAGGAAGTGCCGTAAACCCTGTTTTGAGAGAAGGAAATTCTGACAGAAGAGCTCCTTTGGCTGTAAAACAATATGCCAGGAAAAACCCTCACTCCATGGGCGATTGGTCGTCGGATTCCAAAACACACGTGGCAAGTATGAGTAAGGGGGATTTTTATGGCAGTGAAAAATCAATAACAGTTCCACAAGCTTTGGCGGTGAATATTGAATTCGTTGATCAAAAGGGGGATGTAAAGCTGCTGAAGAAAAATTTGGCTTTGAAGGAAAGGGAGATTATTGATGCTTCCGTAATGAGCGTGAAGGAACTTAAAGAATTTTTTAAGAGACAAATAGATTCAGCCAAAGAAGAAGGCGTGTTGTTTTCATTGCATATGAAAGCGACAATGATGAAAGTTTCTGATCCTATTATATTTGGCCATGCCGTAAAGGCCTTCTTCGAACCTGTCTTTGAAAAACACGGACCAACTTTGAAGGCTTTAGGTGTTGATGTAAACAATGGTTTTGGAGATCTGGTATCCAATCTCGATGAGCTTCCAGAAGAAAAGAGAAAAGAAATAGAGAAAGATATCGAATCCTGTCTGGTAAATGGTCCCGACTTGGCAATGGTGAATTCTAATAAAGGAATTACCAATCTTCATGTACCTAGCGATGTGATCATCGATGCTTCCATGCCGGCTATGATCAGGACTTCAGGCCAAATGTGGAACAAAAACAATCAGCTCCAGGATACAAAAGCAGTAATACCCGACAGGTCATATGCGGGGGTTTATCAGGAGACAATAGATTTTTGCAAGAAGAACGGCGCATTGGATCCCTCAACTATGGGAACCGTCCCCAATGTGGGTTTGATGGCTCAAAAAGCAGAAGAATATGGATCACATGATAAGACTTTTGAAATCGCCGGCGAAGGAAGCATAAGGGTTGTCAGCGAATCCGGAGAAATTTTATTGGAGCATGAGGTTTCCGAAGGTGATATCTGGAGAATGTGCCAGGTGAAGGATGCACCGATTCAGGATTGGGTGAAATTGGCCGTAAACAGGGCCCGGGCTACAAAAGTACCAACTGTATTTTGGCTTGACTCAAGCCGCTCCCACGATGAGCAATTGATTTTGAAAGTAAATGAATATTTGAAATTGCACGATACGGAAGGTTTGGATATCCGCATCATGTCACCTGTGGAGGCTACTAAGTTTTCACTGGAGCGCATCAAAGACGGGAAAGATACCATATCCGTAACCGGAAATGTGCTTCGGGATTATTTAACGGATCTATTCCCGATACTTGAACTTGGAACTAGCGCAAAAATGCTATCCATAGTCCCGCTGATGAATGGCGGAGGGTTATTTGAAACAGGTGCTGGAGGATCTGCTCCGAAGCACGTTGAACAGTTTTTGGAGGAAAATCATCTGCGGTGGGATTCTTTGGGTGAGTTTTTGGCTTTGGCTTTATCTCTTGAGCATCTTGCCGATACTTTTCAGAATGAAAGGGCAAGAATTCTGGGCGAGACATTGGATCAGGCAACAGGCAAGTTTCTGGAGAATGATAAATCTCCTTCCCGAAAGATAAAGGAACTGGATAACAGAGGAAGTCATTTTTATCTGGCATTATATTGGGCTGAGGCATTGGCCGCTCAGGATAAGGATCAGGAGCTGAGAAATGTCTTTACGCCAATCTTGGAAATTCTGACGGAAAATGAAACTAAGATAGTAGAAGAACTCAATGAAGTACAGGGGCAGAAAATGGACATCGGTGGTTATTATAAACCTGATGCCGATAAAACTTCCATTGCAATGAGGCCGAGTAAAACCTTCAATGCAATTTTGGAAGCTATATAAATATGGATAGCCAATACAATGTTATATGAAAAATGCGGCCATTGGTCTCCTTTTGTATTTATGAAGTTAAGGGTTGAATCTACATTAAGGTTTTCCGACCTGAAGTTGTGTTGATAAAATATTTGCATTAATAAATAACACTTCCTGACCGGTTTGACAGATTTTCGGAATGGATTGTCTTTTGATTCCTTGATTGTTTGTTCATTTTCAATTCCTTAAAATTTTGGGGGGCCATATATTTTTGGTAAATTTGAACTTTGAAAATACCTGTTTAATGCAGGAATCAACATTTTCTTTGATACAATCATTTATTGTAATCAAACCTATTTAACATAAAAACATAAAACTATGAGCAAAATTAAAGTTGGAATCAACGGTTTTGGAAGAATCGGAAGATTGGTTTTCAGAGCAGCCCAAGAAAGAGATGATATTCAAGTAGTGGCTATCAATGATTTGATTGATGTGGATTACATGGCATACATGTTAAGATATGATTCTACCCACGGAAGATTCAAAGGAACAGTAGAAGTTAAGGACGGAAAGCTGGTTGTCAATGGAAACGCCATCCGTGTCAGTTCTGAGAAAAGCCCCGCAAATTTGAAGTGGGGAGAGGTTGGAGCTGATTATATAGTAGAATCTACAGGAATATTTCTTACCAAAGAAACAGCACAGGGGCATTTGGATGCCGGTGCAAAAAAAGTGGTGTTGTCTGCCCCTTCCAAGGATGATACTCCCATGTTTGTAATGGGTGTCAACGAGGGTTCTTATACTTCGGATTTAAATATTGTTTCCAATGCTTCTTGTACCACAAATTGTCTTGCGCCTTTGGCAAAAGTACTGAATGATAATTGGGGAATCGAAGAAGGCTTGATGACTACGGTGCACGCCACCACAGCTACGCAGAATACAGTAGACGGACCTTCAGGAAAAGACTGGAGAGGTGGTAGGGGTGCCGGGCAAAACATCATTCCATCCTCGACAGGGGCAGCGAAAGCAGTAGGAAAGGTTATCCCTGAATTGAACGGAAAGCTAACAGGCATGGCCTTCAGAGTACCAACTCCAAATGTTTCTGTGGTCGACCTTACTGTTAGGTTAAAGAAAGCCGCATCTTACAAGGAGATATGCGCAAAGATGAAAGATGCTTCAGAAAACGAATATAAAGGGATAATTGGTTATACTGAAGATCCTGTCGTTTCCACTGACTTTGTAGGTGATTCCCGTACCTGTATTTTTGATGCCGAAGCGGGTATTGCGCTTAGCGATACCTTTGTGAAACTTGTAGCATGGTATGATAACGAATGGGGTTATTCCAACAAAACTGTAGACCTTTTGGCATTCATTGCCAACAAATAATGCAGAATTAGATCTTAATTTATATTAATAATTCCACGAAGCCTTTAAGCATAGTAAATAGTCATTGGTACTGTTTTGGATGTTTTTTTGGATTTCGTGGAATTTTTTTTCAATAAACCTCCGGGCTTTTGGTTTCGTATAATTTTTTGAGTATAATAGAATGTATATTCGACATTAAAGCTTAAACCCACCCTTCATGTATTTTACATTACTATTGATTTTATTAACGGGATTTACTTCAAATCATCAAACCGAAACAAGTTTACTCTTCAACAATGATTCTTCTGCTTATCAAGAAGAGCCAATTCCCGTTTTTTTGAAAAATAAAATTATTCCGGAGGAATTGTTGGAACCTGTGACGGAGGCCTTATCCTACTTTCCGGAACTTGAGAAGATTCATATTTCTTTTGAATTCAGAGATAAGATTGGTGGTTCTATCATGCAGGCTCAGCCCAAGTTTTTATCTCTTTTTGTTGACCAAAAAGAAAAAAGAAAATATAGGATTAAAATTACAAGGAATCTTTTTTTAGACGATGAGGTGGTTCCGATAGAGGATGTCCCTTATGATGCACTTTTAGGTTGGATTGGCCACGAACTGGGCCATATTATGGATTATCTGGACCGAAGTTCCTCAAACATGATGAAGTTCGGCATGAAATATATGATGTCAAACAGAAGCCTTACAGAAGCAGAATTAACAGCCGATGGCTACGCGATTGGCTGCGGCATGGGCATCCATATCCTGGCCAATAAAAATTATATTCTCAACAATGAATTTTTTGAAGACATTTATAAAGAGAAAATAAGGACACTTTATATGTCACCTGGTCAAATACTCAGTATTCAGGAAATGTTGGGAAATTAAAAACAGAGAGGGATAGGTTGTTTTCAAGATTTGATAACTCTGTATTCTGCCTAGAAGGTTTATTTTCAATTAAAAATATAACTTATTAAGACAAGAACTGTTAATAAAACTGTTATGTCCAATTTTATTCCTTTATTTCCTTTAAAGCTAGTTGCATTTCCGGGGGAGCAAGTGAACCTTCATATTTTTGAAGAAAGATACAAGCAGCTGGTAGCAGATGTAAGGGAAAATCATGGGGTTTTTGGAGTCTGCGTTTTTTTGGAAAGGATAATGCCTGTAGGAACTGAAGTAAGGTTGAATGAAGTTGTAAAAACTTATGATGATGGTAGAATGGATGTTAGTACAAAGGCAATTAGAGTATTTGAGGTTGTTAAATTTTCCAATCCGGCTCCAACTAAGTTATATGCAGGTGGGTCCGTTCAAATACTGGAAGATGATCCCATCGCATCGATAACTTTACATGGGGATTTTATCACACTTTTGAGTGAGTTGTTTAAGTTGATGCAATACGATGTCGATCTGATGGCAATCCCTGTTGATGCGTACACCTACGCCCATCAAATAGGGCTTAAACTCGAAGAGGAATATGAACTCCTGCTTTTAACATCAGAAGCAGAGCGCATAATTTTTTTGATAAAGCATCTAGTCAAAATCATTCCCGTTTTGAAGGAAATTGAGGAGGCTAAAAGAAAAATCAAACTGAACGGTCATTTTAAATTATTGGATCCTTTGGATTTTTAGGTTAAAGTCTGCTTATACTTTCTTTTCTCACAAAAGCATTTCGATTTCCCCATTCAATCTCAAACCAAACATCCTTAGAGGATTTAATGATGACTCTGTGCCCGGGATCCACATTTTGAATAAGATTACCTCCGGCAGTTGGTTTGTCCATGATCAGAGTAGGACTTCCGGTTACTATTCCTGTTGGTGCGTCCTTAAGAAAATTGTTGGATACAAAAATCAAGAATATGAGGATAAATGAAGGAAGGTAATATTTAGCTTTATCTGCTTTCATTTTATAGATAAAGAGAAGAATTAGCGAAATAATCAATAAAAAGGCGAGTCCTGAGGTTATTTCTTGTTGTAGGTCTGTTAAAAATTTAAAGAACCTGTCCCTGTCACTGAGAGTGTAGCCCACTAGATTGGACTGGGAAGTAAGGGTTTTGATTTTGGTAATAACCCTAGGGTTTGGATTTGTGTCATAGTATTTTGTTAAAAAAAAGCTGGCTTGTGAATAATCACCTTTTCCCTCAGAGATAAATGCCATTTTTAAAAGCATGGCAGGGGAGTATGATTGGTCATTTTCAAACAGATCTTCATAGACCTTCATGGCCTCCTGATAATTTTTGGTATTGAACAAAGAATCTGCTTTTTGAAGCTTGTTGATATCGGCCTGACAATTAAAGCTTTGTAATAAGGCTATTAAAAATATCATTAAATTTGACAGAAAGATTCGTTTTAGGTTTGGCATTTTAAATTAGTCCGCTTAAATTTGCAGTCCAATTACGATAATGATTTAAAAAAAAACAAGTCAGAACGTAAAAGATTCCGTAGCTCAGCTGGTAGAGCAATACACTTTTAATGTATGGGTCCTGGGTTCGAGCCCCAGCGGGATCACCAAAAGTAGGGTAAAGAGTTGTCTTAGGTTGAAAATTGTATGGGTCCTGGTCCGCGATAGCTATCGGGATGAGCCTCAGCGGGATCACTTCAAAAGCTCAAAGGAGTTTAGGGAAATTGAAAATTTTATCGGGGTGTAGCGTAGCCCGGTATCGCGCCACATTTGGGATGTGGAGGTCGTAGGTTCGAATCCTGCCACCCCGACTATATATTTTCTATTACCAATTGCAATATTCAGTTTGAATTTCAGTAATGTCTAAACCCTTATCCGGCCATCACTCGTCTTCCGACCGTGGATAGAATTTGATAAATGAATTGAAAATGGTCCTGTAGCTCAACCGGATAGAGCAACTGCCTTCTAAGCAGTAGGTTTCAGGTTCGAGCCCTGACAGGATCACAAAATATGGTTAATTGTGTTTGGGGTAATTAAACCGTTACCCTTTTTTATTTAAGATTCCGTAGCTCAGCTGGTAGAGCAATACACTTTTAATGTATGGGTCCTGGGTTCGAGCCCCAGCGGGATCACAATTTATTGTTAGAGATATTTTTTTAACCATATTTTTTTAAATCAAATTTTCATTTCTCTCGAGATTAAGCGATATCGCTTTCAATTCTTTAAAACCCAATTTAGAATTAAATGGACGGGAAGCATTGCCAATAAGGGGTATAGGATCATTAAAATCAAAAAATATAGGTTGGGATGAATTGCTTTCTGGTGTGTATCTCCCCAGCCATAAATCCAATTCATGTTTTCTTCCGGCTTGGAAAGATAGGTGACAATTAAAATCAGCCAGGCGAAGGGCAGCTGATAAAGAAAGGCTTTGCTATCGTAGCCCAAACTGCTTACAGAATAAATCATCACGACCAGAAGGGGAATGTGAAACAAGGTCAGAAGCCTTACAAAAAGCGGTTGATTGCCACTGAAAAGATAGCCTGTGAGGCCCAACAAATCAATTCTTAAAACCAATCTCATCAATAAATCCAGATTCCAGGCTATTTCGGCAAGCAACACCATTACCGCCATCATGCTAACCAATAAACTGCTTTCAAGCCACAAGGCTATGGTCAGCCCAAAAAGTGCAAGATCAGAAAACCAGAGGAAATTTTTTGGCCCCCAATGTTTCCAATATATCGGAACTATAATGATTACCATTAAGGTAAATGATAATTTCAGCCAAATGGGGATCAGATTTTCCATTGTAGAACCGGGAATGAACTGTGCAAAACGGGAATTTATTCTCTAAGTTCAAAAATCTTCTTTCACAACTTCCTCAAAAGCAAATTACTTAGAATTTGTTACCATCTGTATTAACCGCGAATTAAAATCTCAGTTAAAATATCAAGTGCTTTGTTATCATGGATAATATTTGATATGTGATATGAATATCCGCAGACATACAATTAACAAAGAGATTGGATAAAACACACATCTGATTCTTCAAGGTAGACTCTTAGCTTCAGAGGCTGTGTAAAAAGGGTTTTCCACCTTGAAATTATTCGGGGAAGGTGTCTGAGAAATTTTCGTATACGCAAACCTCAGCCTTTCAAATTTTGTTTTTGCACAGCCTCTTCTGTCTTGGTCCGGTTGTTATCTGGCCCCAACACCTTTCCTAAGTCACAAAAGCTATTTCCATACCGGAGGATTACATAATGTTTAACAATTAAATATAAAACTCTTTATAGGGGGCTGAATTCTGTGAATCTGTTTACTAAATATAAGTCGGCAATTTTGCTTTTCCTGTTTTCTTTTGCTTTCTTGATCTGTATTTTCATTGAAGTAAATTTTCTTTAGGACCAGTTGACAAATTATTTTCATAAAAATGAAATCACCAAAAAAAGTTAAAAACACGCTGAAAGTTGCCATTTTGTTGACTTTTATTCTGGTCCTTATTTTTGGGAAAAATTTGTTGGAAAGAAGGCATTTTAATGAATTAGGCGAGTCCCTCGTATCTGTCTACGATGATAGGCTGGTAGTAGAAGGTTATATATTTTCGATTTCGGAAGATCTGTTTAGGATCAAAATATTGGTCAATCACTGTGAACTTGAAAATGATTATAGTCAGGTAATCAATGATATAAAAGAATATGAAGATCATATTCTCGCTACTGTCGAAACATATGAAAAAACACGGCTAACCCCTGAAGAGGCATCGTTTTTATCGGATTTTAAAAGCATAATACAAAAAGATCTAACCATCAGCAACTATGATCTTTTATATACTGATGAGGAAGGGATTAACGAAAAACAGGTCGCTCAATACAATTCAGCAATTGAAAGGGCAATCAAGGATCTGGAAAAACTTTCACAGATACAAATGGTTGAGGGAAACCGCCTAGTGGAAAATTCCGAAAAAACCGTGAATAGGTCAAGGATTTGGGCTCAGTTTGAAGTTGCTTCACTTGTCATTCTGTTAATCCTGATCTATATCCTCATTCATACCTCATTGGCCATTAAATCCGATCACATAGCTTGATAGGATAACATTCAAACTCCCGAAAAACAAATCCAAAAATATATGATTTTCTAAAATCCATCTCTAAAATCTGTTCTCGGGAAGTAAGTTATGTATTTTTACAAACTTAAAAAGTGAAAGTTTTCATATATGCTGCGTTTTTCTCGGCTGCTTCCATAGGAGAAGTTCCCTCAAATCTTTCCTGCTCCACAATGAAGTACTCCATCCCATTTTCTTTTCCTGTTTTTAGGATTGATTTAAAATCCAATGAACCAGTTCCAATCACAGTTGATCCGTTTGCTTCTGAAGGATCCAAGGATTTGTCCTTATCCTTAATATGTCCTAATTTAAATCTGTTCGGATATTTTTTGATGTATTCTTCAGGATCAAAGCCTGCTGTTTTAACCCAGTAGATGTCCATTTCGAAATCGACCAAATCCGGATCGGTATTTTCCATTAGATGATTTTGCGGCACCTGTCCTTCCAGGTCAACAAATGTGTATCCGTGGTTATGGTAGGCAAACCTGATTCCGTTATCCTTACAAACCTGTCCCATTTTATTGAATTCATCAGCGAGCCGCTTGAAATCGTCCATGCTTTTTTGTGGTCCGACCCATGGACAGATCAGATATTCCATGCCTATAGCACCGGCATCAGCAGCTTGTTGATTAAGGTTGTTGAAAGTATCCGCATGGGATGCGATGAAATTCAATCCCACATCATCTGTCAGATTTTTGAACTCTGTATTTGTCATGCCCCAGAATATACCCTTTCCTCCATCAAATCCTTCAATCTGGGTATATCCAAAGCCGGCCACCTTCTTAATGGTTTCCACAGGATCCTCTGCCATGTTTTCTTTGACAGAATAGAGCTGAAGTCCAAAATCCGAAAGGGTTGTTTGGCCTGCATCAGGGGTTTCGGTAACTTCACCGGCACCTTCTTCTGTTTTTGGAGAAGTGCAAAATTGTAATGGGAGAAAAGCTCCGACTCCGACGGCAGAACTCAGTTTGATGAATTTTCTTCTGTTTTTCATAGGGGTTTAAATTTAAAAGAGACTGCCGGTTTAGACAGTCTCGATTTTATTGAAAGTATATTCGATTAGATAGCAAAGACCTTGTCGCCTTCTTGATATGGGATACATGCATCATATCTGCCCGGTGTTTCCACATATCGCAGTTGTTGGGTTGCTCCTATTTCCGAAGTGAAATAACCAAGTACCGTGAGGTCTTTTATCATGCCAATTACCTTTGGTTCCTGATCTTCACTTTTCATTGCCTTTTGGTTAAGGTCATTGAGGTATGCGGTCCTCTCTTCCTGTGTACCATCCATAAAATCTTTGTCATGAATATCTTTAAAATCCTTGCGGATCATATTTAGTCCTGAAACAAAAATCTCCTGTTGCTCCGAGTTGTAGGTCTCAGTCACCATCATCACCATAAAATTGCCTATTCCCACTGCTTTTGCTCCTGGAGTATCCGTTGCGGGAATAATGGATTCTCCTATTTCGTCCAGAAAAGCTATGTCTTTCGGTTCAAATTCCAAACCTTCAATCTGATCTTCGGGGGCACATCCGGTAAAGAGCACATTTGCTCCCACCATTGTACCCCCCATCATCAATGCAAAACTTTTAAGTGCGTCTCTTCTATTCATTGCCATGGTTACAGTCTTTTTCGATTATAGATTACCTTTTTTTAGTTCCTCAACTGCAAAATTTGCAGCTCTAGCCGTCAATGCCATATAAGTAAGAGAGGGATTCTGAGCAGCAGCCGAGGTCATACAAGCTCCATCAGTCACAAACACATTCTTTGCATCCCAGACTTGGTTATTACCATTGAGTATTGAAGTTTTCGGATCTCTTCCCATTCTGGCCGTTCCCATTTCATGTATTCCCTGTCCAAAGGTATAGCCACCGTCATAGGTGTTCACATTTTTCATGCCTGCAGCTTCTAGCATTTCCGCAGCATCATTCATCATGTCAACCCTCATTTTCTTTTCGTTGTCTTTGATTTCAGCATTCATTTCCAATATTGATACTCCCCATTTATCTTTCTCGGTTGCACTAAGCTTGATTGTATTTTCGTGATATGGAAGAATTTCGCCAAAGGCCGTGACTCCCATTGACCAAGGTCCCGGCTCACTCAATGCTTCTTTCAAAGGAGCTCCGAAATTGATCTCAGCGACATTTCTGCTCCAGCCACTTCTACTTGCAGCCCCTTGGTAACCAAAACCTCTGATATAATCACGCTTGTCACCATCGATATTTCGGAATCTGGGAATGTAAATTCCTGTTGGCCTTCTGCCAAAATAATATTGATCTTCATATCCCTCCATGGTTCCATTGGCACCCAGTCTGAAATGATGGTCCATCACATTATGTCCTAATTCTCCGGAGCTGCTTCCCAGGCCATCAGGCCAAATTTCTGTGGCAGTTCTCATAAGTATGGCAGTAGAGTTGAAGGCTGATGCACAGAGGAAAACTATTTTGGAATTATATTCTACTGTCTCATTGGTTTCAGCATCAAGGACCTCCACTCCTGTAGCTTTTTGGGTATCTCTGTCATAGATTAACCGGGTGACAATAGACCAAGGTCTCAAAGTAAGATTACCTGTAGCCAATGCAGCCGGAAGTGTGGAGGCCTGACTGCTAAAATATCCGCCAAATGGGCATCCTAAAGAACATTTGTTTCTAAATTGACATTTTGTTCTTCCGGGGAGTGCCTCGGTGATATTGGCAACACGCCCTATGGTCATGTGTCTTTTACCTCCAAAATGCTTCTTTATCCGCTCTGCTACATCCTTTTCCACACAATTTAAGGGCATTGGTGGTTGGAATTCACCGTCAGGAAGAATGGGTATTCCATCCTTTGAGCCGGAGATGCCCGCAAATTTTTCAACATAACTGTACCAGGGAGCAATTTCTTTGTACCTGATTGGCCAGTCCACAGCAATGTCTTGTTTGAGATTTGCTTCAAAATCCACATCTGCAAGTCGATAACTTTGTCTTCCCCACAACAGAGACCGGCCACCAACCTGATAGCCTCTGAACCAGGTAAATGGTTTTTTTTCGATATAGGGAGAATCGGCCTCATGGGCCCACCAATCCAGATTCAGTTCATTCAATACATAATCCCTTCTTAAGTTGGGATGATTTTCTAACATTTCGATTGTTCTCCGGCCTCGGTGAGGAACTTCCCACGGAGCAGTAGTTGCATTTTTGTAATCTTTTACATGCTCTACATCCTGACCTCTTTCCAATAAGAGGACTTTAAGTCCTTTCTCTGCCAATTCTTTTGCTGCCCATCCTCCGCTGATTCCGGAGCCGACAACAATCGCATCATAATCCTGATTTGCCATAATATTAAATTTACACTTTCTTTCTTTAAATGCTAAACATCACATATTCTAATTGCTTCTGCCAACGAACCGATTTTATCTTCCGCCTTCGGAATGAATTCCTGGCAGACATATCCTTTGAATCCGGTATCTACAATTGCTTTTACCACTGCAGGATAATTGATTTCCTGGGAATCATCTATTTCATTTCTGCCGGGATTACCGGCGGTATGGTAATGGCCAAAATACTGGTGGTTGTTTTTGATGGACCTGATAAGATCCCCTTCATCAATCTGCATGTGATAAATATCATACAATAATTTGAAATTTTCACTACCTACCATTTTACAAAGCTCTATTCCCCAGGCACTTTTATCACACATATAGTCTTTGTGGTCCACTCGACTGTTCAGCAATTCCATGGTCAGAATCACGTTGTGTTTTTCTGCAAGTCCAATGATTTTTTTCAGACCTTCAGCACTGTTTTTCATGCCGGTCTCATCATCCATTCCGTTTCTGTTGCCACTGAAGCAGATCAGGTTTTTGTAACCGGCCTGAGCAACCAGTGGAATTACCTCAGTATAGTTTTTGACAAGCTGATCGTGATATTGAGGATCGTTGAAACCTTTTGTGAGACCGATTTCTGCTCCGTTACACATGGAGCATTCCACATCATTGGCCTTTAGAATTTCCCAGTTTTTTGGTCCTACTAAATCAATTGCATTGAATCCTATTTTCTTTACCTCCTTACAAAGCTCATCAAGAGACAAAAACCCATACGTCCATGCACAGACCGCGTGATTTACATTCCCCTTCAATGTAGTTTTCAAATTAGTGGCTTTCAAGTTTATAGCAGGTACCGCAGAGGCTGCAAATGTTGCCAAAGCCAGTTTTTTTAGACTCGATCTTCTGTTCATTTTCATTATATCGTTAAGGTTTTTTTTGAGGTTTTTGTTTTCAATTTTTCTTCCCGGAAGAATAGCAGGAAAAAGAATACTACCAACAAAGCGATTGCCGCAGGGATCATCCAGATGACTTCCCATTGATGCAGTCCGTCTTTTCCTGAATATAAATCAGATACTTTTCCTGCTATGGCAAATCCGATAAGCATTCCGATGCCATATGTTGCTAAGGTGATCATACCCTGAGCTGCCGATTTTATGCGTGGTCCTGCTTTTGCATCGGTATAGATCTGACCTGAGACAAAGAAGAAATCATAGCAGATTCCATGTAGGGCTATACCGATGAGAAGCATATACAGTCCACCGTCGGCATCTCCAAAAGCAAACAGAACATATCTGGCTACCCATGCCAACATCCCAATCAACATGGTGATTTTAAAACCGAATTTTTTGAAAAAAAACGGTAACAATAAAAGGAATAGTACCTCTGAGACCTGTCCTATTGTCATCTTGCCCGTAGGATCAGCAACACCTATTTCCGTCAAAAAAGGATTGGCATTTTGGTAATAGAAAGCCAAGGGAATACATATGAATATGGAAGAGAGGAAAAATACCAGATAATTTTTGTCTTTCAGCAATTTGAGGGCATCCAAACCAAAAAGCGTTGAAAGTGATGATGTTTCACCTGTTTCTGCTTTCGGTGGGGTAGCGGGAAGTGTAAAACTGTATAACCCCAATAATAGAGAAGCAATTCCTGCCATCAGAAAAGTATTTCTCAACATTCCGTTTGCCAAGCCTGAGGAGCTGTCCCACATGAATATATAGCTGATCGCCAAACCTGCTGCTATCCATCCTATAGTGCCCCATACCCGGATGATGGAAAATTCTTTTTCAGGATCAATCATCTGATTGAATGAAACAGAATTTACCAATGCCAAAGTGGGCATGTATAAAATCATATACAGAAATATATAAGGATAAAAACCTGTGAAATCACTTGCCTGGAAAATCATAAACATCAGTGCTGCACCTGACAGGTGCAGCAGACCGAGGATTTTCTCGGCGTTAAAAAACCGGTCGGCAATAAGCCCTATAATGAAAGGAGCAATGATTGCACCGAAAGATTGGGTAGAAAAGGCAGCACTTATTTGGGTACCTGATGCAGTCATATTTGAACCCAGGTAGGTTCCCATTGTGACATACCAGGATCCCCAGATGAAAAATTCAAGAAACATCATGAAAGACAATCGGAATTTTATTCCAGTTTTCATGCAGTAAGGTTTTGGGTTAAGTTCACAGTATATTGTCAAATGAATTGGCCAAACTAATTCATTTTAAGTTTATAATTCAGCCTTTTTCTCTTAAATTTAGTTTTTGCAAACCAATTTGTAAATAAGCTATTTTCCTTTTATAATCGCTGCCACTCATAACTTCTTAAGGCACCTTGTCAATTATTTCCTTTGGTTTTATTAGGATTTGGTTCGATAAATTATCTTACAGGAAATTTAAGGCAAAATATTAAACATTAAAATCTATAGATCTTTATTTCGAAATGATGAACCGTAAAAAACTGAAAATGGGAATGATTGGTGGAGGACCCGGCTCCTTCATCGGGGCCATTCATAGAAGCGCTGCGCTGATGGATGGCCTGATTGAAATCACAGCAGGTTCTTTTAGCAGCAGTCCGGAAAAAACAAGGAAAACAGGTGAGGAATTGATGTTGGATCCGAAGAGGGTTTATGCATCTTATGATGAAATGTTTGAAAAAGAACTGGAACTCCCTGATTCCGAAAGAATTGACATTGTCAGTATTGTTACCCCTAACAATGTCCATTTTGATCCTGCAAAAAAGGCTCTCGAAAATGGATTTCATGTTATCCTTGACAAACCTTTGACCTTAAACTATGAAGAGGCGAAAGCTTTATATAAAGTTATTCAATCCGGCAAAGGCCGTTTTTGCCTCACCCATACCTATACAGGTTATCCGATGGTGAAACAAGCCAAACAGATGGTAGCTGATGGAGCAATAGGTGAAATCAGGAAAATTTATGTGGAATATCCTCAGGGATGGCTTTATAAATTACTGGAATCCGAGGATAACAAACAGGCAGAATGGAGGACGGATCCTGCCAGAAACGGAAAAGCAGGCTGCTTTGGGGATATCGGAACGCACGCTTTCAATCTTGCCGAATATGTATCCGGTTTGAAATTGTCAAAATTGTGTGCTGACCTATCCATTAAGGTCCCCGGTAGAATGATTGATGATGATGGAGCAATTTTAATGCGGTTTGAAAATGATGCATCCGGCATTCTTACAGCTTCGCAGATCGATGCCGGAGCAGAAAACAATCTAAAAATCAGAATTTTTGGTGATAAAGGCGGCTTGGAATGGCAGCAGGAAGATTGCAATACTTTACTCGTGAGAATTCCAAATAGGCCTGACGAGATTTTCAGAGCAGGTACCGGCTACCTCTCTTCACTGGCAAACGAAAATACCCGAACACCTGCCGGACATCCCGAAGGTTATATAGAAGCCTTTGCCAATATTTACCGAAATTTTGCCCGCTGCATTTATGCAGAAAGAAGCGGGGAAGAGCCCAAGTCAGAATGGAGAGATTATCCGGGAGCAGAAGATGGAATCAGAGGAATGGCATTTATTGACCATGTGCTGGCCAGCAATGAATCCGACAAAAAATGGACCCCATTTGTAGTGGAGAAATAAGACGACAACCAAGATCCAAGAATCGAGAATCAAGAGCCAAAATGTGTCAGCTAAAGGATTGAGTCAACCTTTAATTTTTGGGACATTCCAATCTTCCAATTTCACAATCTTTAAATAATCTAAAATAATTATCAATCAACCAATAAACTATGAAAACCATAAAAGGACCGGCGATTTTTCTGGCTCAGTTCGCAGATGATAAAGCGCCTTTCAATAATCTTAAAAGTATCTGCGAGTGGATGGCCGGAGTTGGCTATAAAGGTGTTCAGATCCCCACTTGGGACAGCCGTCTGATAGATCTAAAAAAAGCAGCTGAAAGTAAAACCTACTCAGATGAAATAATGGGTACGGTCAAAGAGACGGGTATGGAAATCACCGAATTGTCTACCCACCTTCAGGGGCAGCTAGTGGCTGTTCATCCTGCATATAATGAATTGTTTGACGGTTTTGCGCCGGAATCACTTAAGGGAGACCTGAAGGGTAAAGCAGAATGGGCCACCCAGCAGCTGAAGTATGCTGCTACTGCTTCAAGAAATATGGGCATTGATGCGCATGCCACGTTTAGTGGTGCTTTGATGTGGCATACCGTTTACCCTTGGCCACAGCGTCCTGCGGGTTTGGTGGATACCGGCTTCAAAGAATTGGCAAAACGTTGGTTGCCGATATTGGATACTTTCGACGAGCAGGGTGTTGATGTTTGCTATGAGCTACATCCGGGGGAGGATTTACATGATGGTATCACATTTGAAATGTTTTTGGAAAAAGTCAACAATCATAAAAGAGCCAATATCCTATATGATCCAAGCCATTTTGTACTGCAGTGCCTGGATTATTTACAATTCATTGATTTTTACCACGATCGTATCAAAATGTTTCATGTTAAGGACGCCGAATTTAACCCTACAGGAAAACAAGGGGTTTACGGAGGTTATCAAGGTTGGATTGATCGGGCAGGAAGATTCCGTTCTTTGGGTGATGGACAAGTAGATTTTAGTGGTATCTTTAGCAAATTGTCCCAATATGATTTTGATGGTTGGGCAGTCTTGGAGTGGGAATGTGCTATTAAACATCCTGAACAGGGGGCTATTGAAGGAGCTCAGTTTATAGCTGACCACATCATCAGAGTAACCGAAAAAGCATTTGATGATTTTGCCGGAACCGGTGCCGATGAATCGTTTAACAAAAAAATATTAGGAATATAATTAACTTATGAAATATCTAGAACAATGAAATTAATCAGACCTTTCTCAATTGCATTGGTTGCCGTTTCTGTAATGGCATACTCCTGTGGAGGTGGTGGATCCGAAGAGTCCACCGGTGCAGACAACGCTGTATTGACACCTGCCGAAACTCCTTTGAGTTTGGAGGATACATACAAGGATGATCCTGTGTATATAGCCGGATTGGCAAAAATCCAACAATCGGATTGCCCAAGCTGCCATATGGTAGAGCGAAAAATCGTAGGACCTTCTTATGCTGAGGTTGCTGCGAAATATGAAACTACAGATGAAAATATTGATCTGCTGGCATCTCATGTGATAAATGGTCATGTAGGGACATGGGGAGAGATACCGATGCCTGCACATCCTAGTCTCAGCGAGGAAGATGCCAAAGACATGGTTCGTTATGTTTTACTATTGAAAAAATAAGATGAAAAAAACATTATATACAATTATGGCGGCTTCATTTATAGCTGCTTCCTGTGCCAATGAAAACCAGGAATCCCAAGTCATAGACGACAGTGAATTTGAAGTTGTCGAATGTGAATGGGAAACACTCTTTGATGGAAACAACTTAGAGGGTTGGTCCAAATATGGCGGAGGAGAAATCGGTAACGCCTGGAAAGTACAGGACGGGGCAATTTATCTGGATGCCAAAAATAAAGACAAATGGAAAGAGGGTGATGGAGGAGATATCATCACCGTTGAAGAGTATGAAGATTTTCATTTGAAGCTGGAATGGAAAATAGCTAAAAACGGGAACAGTGGAGTGATTTTCTATGTCCACGAATCGGATGAATATAACAATACCTACAATACAGGATTGGAAATGCAGGTGTTGGACAATGATGGTCATCCTGATGCCAAAATCACAACTCACCGGGCCGGAGATCTATATGATCTGATCGAATCCAGTGAGGAAACCGTAAAACCTGTAGGTGAATGGAATCAAGCTGAAATAATTTCCAAAGACGGCAATCTAGAGTTATACCTCAATGGCGTAAAGACTGTTTCCACCACTTTGTGGAATGAGGATTGGGATGCAATGGTCGCAGAAAGCAAGTTTAAAGATATGCCCGGTTTTGGGAAATATCAATCCGGTAAAATAGCACTTCAGGATCACGGAGATGAAGTTTGGTATAGAAATATCCAAATCAAGAGGTTGTAAATTATCACGCTGCAAAAAAAAATTGTAACTACTCAGGTGCCAATTTAGCAATAAGGTTCAGGTTTTCCATCACATTTTTGGATTGCTTAATAAGTGTATCCACAACGGACCGGATCACGCAGAAGTCATCTGCGCCTCTTCCTGATTTGAACTGTCCGGATATTTTCTGTTTGACCTTGATATTTCTGATGGCTCTTTCAGAGGCATTGTTGTCCGGAGGTACCA
>JBGTDA010000096.1:0-16922 GCA_041748555.1 Rhodonellum sp. | reverse complement strand
TTGCTTCTTCGTCTGAATTGAACCCGTATTCTTTTTTTAGTTGTATCCAGTCATCCGAACTCCCTTCACTGCTTCCAAAACCTGCCGGCCAGCTTTTAAAATCGCAAACCGGAGCTTCGGCATAAATACAGGATACCTTTTTCGGATTTCGCTTTGCCCATCTGTAGATATACAGACCCCCTCTGCTTACCCCAACCAGTGCAACCTTCTTGTTTAACTTGTGTTTTTCAGTTAAAAAAGCATACAGACTATCCCATGCATCCATCGCCTTCACACTCCCATAAGTAAACTCTCCTCCAAAGTGGCCCTTCAGCTCGTCAGGACCGTCCGGCAGTATTTTCCCGACATCAGCTCCCGGATCGACTGGCAGGTCACGGACCTGCGTGACAGCCGGGGAAAAGTATATCCCATGCACGAGGCCATTCTTTCAGTGGTGATGAGGTTCCTGCTCAAGGAAGGTTCCCGGAACAGCTACAACCTGGACAGGGAAGAGCCCCGGTTCTCCCGCAACATCCGCCGTCTTCTTGGCATCCGGCTGATGCACGGGGATGCCTTCAATGACGTGCTTTGCGGGGCGGGCACCGAAGAACTGCAGCGGCCAAAGGCGGCTATGGTAAAGGTTTTGGTCGCCCGCAAGGTGTTCCGTTCCTGCCGCCATGAAGGGAAATACGTCGTAGCCGTTGACGGTACGGGCACCCACAACCCGGATGAGGACTAAAGCTGGAGCTGCCTGTCGAAAACCTCAAAAACCGGGAAAGAGTCCTACTCCCATGCCGTGCTGGAAGCCAAGCCGGTGGCACCCAACGGGTTCTGTATCAGCCTTGCAAGTGTGTGGCTGGAGAACAACGACCGGGGGGAACATGACAAACAGGACTGCGAACTTTCTGCCTTCAAACGTCCGGCCGTCAGGCTGAAAGAACTCTATCCCAGGCTGCCCATGCTCATCGTGGCAGATGCGCTCTATGCCAATGCCCCCGTGATGGAGATATGCAAAGGATGCCTTTGGGACTTCATGCCGGTAATCAAGGAGGGGGTGTTAAAGGACCTGGGCGAAGAGATCCTGCTGAGACCCGACAGAAAGGTAAAGGAACTGGCCGGCGGCAGGGCCATGTATCTGGGGAATCTGGAACACCACGGCCACATGCTGTCCTGGCTGTGCCTTGGAGCAGGCGGGCAACAGGTTTTCCTGGATCACCAACATCGGGATAAGGGATTTTGAACAGGCCTCCGGACTCGCCCGGACAGGGCGCCTGCGGTGGAAGATAGAAAACGAGGTGTTCAACACACAGAAAAACCTGGGCTACAACCTGGAACACAGGTACAGCAGGATAGACTTCAATGCGGTCAAAAACTATTACCGGTGCATGCAGATTGCACATCTGATCGAACAGCTGGCCCTGTTGGAGAAGACAGTGAGAAAACTGCTGGCAGGTAAGGTAAGTATCCTGAAAATAGTGAAAGGTTAAGAAACATGCCGGTCTTTGCCGATATAGCCCCCGTCCAATCAACAAAATGCCGGAAAGGAAGGTGCATCAGATTTGAATGATTGTCAACAGGGATGCCCTGCTCTGGGTGAATCAGGGTCTATCAGCTAAAACAGAAAGGAGGATAAAATCACCGACATATATGAAGGATACTTTCCATGGTTTTTTGGAAGGATGGGATTACTATGCCTATAGGCCAAGTGCTGGAGAAAAACAGACAACGAGTATCCTAGCTGAAAGTTTTTAACTTTAATGAAATGGACTTCCTGTACTCGGGGCAGGATTGGAATTCACACACGTTGATACGATCATTGTCAAAACCAAAATGGGTCTAAGTTAAATTTTCTTTGAGATCATGATTTTTTATTCTTAGTCCTTATCCTTTATCATTCCCAGCTCTCTCAGGTCTTTTCCTTGAATTCCCGGAAGACTATTTCCCATATCTTCTGCTAGCAACCTGCAATTTTTTTTAACACTTCTACTATCCAGATAAGTTGATTGAACATCGTATCGTTCTACGGGATCACGACATAAATTAAGAACCATTTTGGGTTGGATCTGTCGGGTTTTTCTTTTACTAAATCTATAATTACAAAAATATGGTCAACTTTTCATTTTCATTTGTTGCAATCTCGATTCCCGGAAATCGCTTTTCCCTTCCAGTGACTGCATCCTGGATGGCCAGGGTGTATGTTCCCTGTTCAAAAGCTTTTGGCCGAAAAGTTTTTCCCCTTACCCTCAGCGAATATTCAATTTCCCCATTTTGGTCATTGATCACCCGCACTATGGGATTTTGGACACCTTCCAAGTCCAATACAGGAAGAAATCCAACAGCTTTCCTTCCGTAATTTTCCTCCTGGGAAATGGTGATGGGCCAACCCATGTATTGACCGGAAGGATTCTGTAGGGGATCAACAAACCTGGGCCAACATTCCATTTTCATGGTTCTTTCATTTTTATCAAAAGTTACCATAGCATAACCGGTAGCCCTATCATAAATAAGCGCCGGTTTTTGACCTGTCTTATGGGGATTGGCTACGGCGTGTACCGTCATTTTATTGCCAAAACCATCATGAAAATTTCCGGTATATGGGGGTTTGTCTTCCAATGGTTGATGGTCGGGATTTAAAGGGGGCCACCAGCGCCGTGGCCACAGATTGTTTAAAGCCGGCCCGGCAAAAGCAAATCCCGCATCTCCGAATTCTTCCACCCCATATTGGACTACTGATCCCAAATGTTGGTCCCCTGCAATGTGAAGTGCAAAAGCTTTTCTGATTATCCTGAGTGCCTCGTCTCTTCCCTTTTGAGGCCAGCCATTGGAATCCATATCTGAGGTAGGAGCATCTCCAAGCACGTAATCCCCAGGGTTAGGAATGGGGAGACTGGGGACGATCTTGTCAATAATGCTTCCCTCCGGCAAAGTGGCCACTGTACAAAAATTGGTTTGGGACAAAACGGCCTTCATCTCCGCTCCCTTGCTCCAATCCGAAACCCATTCCTCCAAAAACCTGATTTGGGTATCGCCCAGGAGTTCAGCATCTATGTCGTAATGGGCCTTTATATCAAATTCCGGATTCTGTATAAAACCGTTTAAGACTTTTGCCTCTTCCGGAAGTATATTTTTTGGTGCGGTTTTAAATTTCCTGTCCTCCAATATGGCAAAGCTGATCCCTCCGTACACCCAGTCGGTATAATAAGTTGTAATACCTTGTTTTACCGGTGTGGGGTCGTAGGGATCAGGTAAATGACCTGTCTGGGTCAGTTGAACCATATTCACCCATTCGGGAGGCATTTTATATCCTCCCTGATCCTGGGTTTCATAACCCCAGCCTTCAGCTGTCGGGGCTTTTTTGCCTGCTTCTCCCCATACATTGCCATGGTAAACATCATGGTCATCGGGAATAAAAGCAGCAGGAATATTTCTGAATATCTCCCTATAAGACCAGCCGAACATGAACCATTTCCTTAAATAGTCCAGGCTGGATTTTTCCAAAGGTGAGGTTTGGATACCAAAACCTCCGGTGGTTTCATAGAATTGATCTCCCAGAAATACTGCAAGATCGGGTTGATGCTTCAGCGAATGAACACTTACTTCTGTATCGGGAAATCCATAATCTGCATTGCAACTGAAAACAGCCAGCTTGACTCTATCTGCTTCTTTGGGCTCTTGCGCAATGGAACCTTCGTAATAATATTCATAGACTCCATCTTTAAGGGGCAGTTCAAGTTTTACCCGGTAGGGCACTTTTTCCTCCCCCTTCCAATTGTCCACTTTAAATTGGACCACCCTTCCCAATGGGTCGGGACTGCCTTCCAGTAAATTGGCCCAACCGGTGCCTTTGGCAATCTGCAAACTTACTTTTAGCCCATTGATCTTTTCAATGGGTGCCAATTGTGCGCCCATTTTTAAAATCTTATCATGTAAGGTATAATAGGCAAAACAAACCGGTCCGAATGCCTGGTCACTGCTTTGACTGATTTTATCCCCACTGAGCACCCAGTCGGAAAAAGCCACTGCAGCTTGTTCACCACCTTCCGGTATATCGGGAAAATGGGAAACCAGGGCTAAATTTCCGGCGAGGTCTTGGTTGGATATATTTCCCAGACTCATGGAGGAAATGACATTGTCATTGTTTTGCTCAAAAACACTCAGGCGCAATTCATATTGATTGTCACGGACCTCAGCGTCGAGTTGTAAGGTATGTGGTCCGGACAAGTGTATTTTGCTTTCACTTTTTTCATCTCCGATAAAAAGGTGCCCTGCTCCGTTGATGCCACAATCAATGCCTTCACCAAATACAGCCGCTGACCTGTATTCAGAAAATTTTCCTTTGGCCCCCAGCCTAAACCCTATGTAGGCTTCCTGCTTTCCCATGGCCTCCCTGTTCAGCCATTCCAGTTTAACCCTTGATTGAAAATTTCCCTTTTTTTCATCAATTTGATGCGTCAGACTATGGAGGGTCCTGTTTTTATCGCTGACGACACATACCGCCTTACCGTTCCTCATTTCCCAATCCTGAAGTCTGTTACCCCAATATTCCGGACCTATCCAAAGCATATCCGGCCAATTGTGCCAGTTACTTTTGAATAAAGATTCTTTTGAAAGCTTTCCTGATATTACATGATCCTGATAATTCCGGGGTTCACCGAACAGAAAGTGAGGAGTAATGGTGCCGAGTGCGATTGCTTTAACTGCGTGTCTTCTTTTCATAAGTCGGTTTTGGGTTCATGTCGGTTTCAGGTTTGGGCCGGTGATCATCCATTCCGGATTGGAATTTTTACCATAGGGTAAACCACTTGAATCCAACCCGAGAAAATTTGTTGGGTATGAAATTAATATATATATACGCTATTCTGGATATCCGCTGTTCTGGCAGTATCACTTGTTTATTTAACAAAAGGGCTAGAAGACGGAAGACGCCGCTATTCTAGCATTTGGAAGAGGATCTATTGGTTTTGGCATTTACTTGTATCAATGCGGATAATCATTTAAGATAATAAAAAAACTTTGTACCCTGCCTGCGCAAAGTTTTTTAAACCAACAACTTTTTCATCCGGATTATCAAAGAAAAACAATCAGAAAGCTTACCAACTTCCGTTAAGATAATCGATTCTTCTTTTCACCTCCTCATTAAGGGTATTGGGTCGGATCTTTTTGGGATCAACATGGGTCCCAAAATCCGTGTGATCTTTGAAATAAACCAGCGTATTGAGTGCCAATAAGGCTTCAACAGGATGCGGAGTATTATTGATCAGATCGATCAGCGGCTGCACCGGATTTACCTTTTCGATAATTCCCAAATACTCAATGGCTCTTAGTCGGACCATATAGTCCTCATGGTTCGTCAGAGGAGAAACGAGAGGTTCCAATCCTAAAGCCTGCTCTCCAAAACAAGAGGCCACCGTCAATGCCCAATATTTCTCCAAAGGATTACCGGCTACTATATGTCCTGACAATTCTTCCTTGATTTCATCAAATGGGGAAAGGGCCAGTCCGTTGATGTGGATCAATTTTTTCAACTGCGGTTGAAACTCATGGCCATACTTTACGGGATTTCCTATCGCTTTATCGACCAGGATGCTTTCCGGAAGGAAACCAAGATCATGTTTTTCCAGCAGGAGATTATTGAGCCGCTCTCTCATGTTCTTCAAAATTTTCTGATAAGCCATATCTCCGGCAAGATTCCGGATTTCCATCGGATCATTTTCCAGATCAAAAAGCATTTCCACCGGTTTCGCCAGATAGAACCTGCCTTGCAGGGAATCCAGTTGGCCAGCCTTAAACAGGTTTCGCCACTCTTCAAAAGCCAGCATTTGATACCTGTAATTGTTTTGCAGCCCATCCGGATAAAATGGCTGAAAACTCCGGATATATTTGAATTTTCCCTTCCTAAGTGAGCGGACCATTTCGTACTTCTCATCAAACCGATCGGCATACCCCAGGCTTTCATCCCTACCCAACAGTTCCTCTTTGTCCAGCCCGTGACCAAGAAAAGGAAGGCCATCCATTTGATCGGGAACAGGTATTTCTGCCAGATTCAGGACTGTGGGTGCAAAATCAACAAAGCTGACAAATTCAGGATTGACATTCCCTTTTTGGGTATCGACCAAATGTTTATAATTTTCCGGGATCCTGACCACCAAGGGTACATGAAGTCCCGTTTCGTAGAGATAGCCTTTGCTTCCAGGCAGTACCCCGCCATGATCCCCAAAGTAAAATACAAAAGTATCTTCCAGCAGGCCGTCTTCTTCCAGTTTTTTCAAGGTTGCTCCGACCCACTCATCTATTTCCCGGATCTTATCCCTGTGGAAGGCTATCGTATACCTAAAGGTGGGTGTATCCGGATAATAGGGGAACAAATTCACATTTCCCGGGTGGTCTTCAGGTTGATGGGCTTCCATCTTATTGCGGTCAAAATGCAGGCGGCTTTCATGGGATCCCATGAAGGTTTCCTGATGGAAAAAGGGCTGTTGTGGATCCTTGCGGTCCCTCCAGGAGGCCTGATTGGAGGATAAATCCCACACTCCTTCTGCTTCCACTGCATTGTAATCCTTTTTGGCATTGTTGGTGGTGAAATAGCCGTTTTGTCTCAGATAAGCTGGAAACATTTCCAGCCCTTCGGGCATGGGGGCAATGGCTATATTCCTGTGCAGGTGCATACCGGTACGGGTGGCAAGCGTACCCGTGATCAAGGTACTTCTGGCTACCGAGCATACCGGGGAATTGGAAAAGGCGTGTGAATAAACTATGCCATCCTCTGCCATTTTTTGGATGTGGGGAGTATGGACACCCTTAGGATCAAAAAGCTCCATAAAATGTTTGGAATTGTCTTCTGATATCAGGAAGATGATGTTGGGTTTTCTTGGTCCAGGTAAATCATTATCAGGCGTTTTATTATCTTTTAAATTCTTCATCCCTTCCAGCCCTCTTTCCTTTGCTTCAAATGATGAAGGGAAAAAAAGCAATAACAGAATGAAAGATCTATATATTATTTTTTTTTGAATGATATGCATACCTCATTATAATTTTTAAAATTTAAGATTGTAAATGTTTTTGGTTTCTAACCGGATCATCAATCAATTTTCCCTTTTTCAAAATCAGATTCATTCACCCAACCTGCTTTCACGGCTTCATTTCTTATAAACCTTAGATAAAAATTCACATCGGCAGGATTGGCATATTCATATTGATCAAAAATATATCCTTTGCCAAACATTCTGGGATCGCCCTGCTTTTTCAATTCATTTTCCATTTGTTTCCTCAGGTTATTGGCTACATGGACAAAATCCGGGTTCATGGCCAAGTTATGGATACAATTCAGGTCCTTGCTGATATCATACAGCTCTTCTTCCATTCTTTTTCCAAAATTCAATCTCCAGAACTCCTTATTTTCTCCCCTCCTGCGCATTTCCAATATACTGGTCTTGGTAGCTCCACCGTCTGTATTAAGGTATCCTGTTTCGGGGTTTCCTGCCGGCCATCTGGAATTTTCATAATTTTTTACGTATAGAAAATTGCCTTTGACAATGCCCCTGATTGGATATCCGACATCACCGGGCCTGCCCACATCATGCCTTTCTTTTCCGATCAGGACGTGGTCTCTTTCAGCTTTGATAAATCCTTCTTTATTTGAAAATAAAATATCGGTAAAGCTTTTACCCTCGACAGCCTCCATTCCCGATTTTTCAAATGGTATTTCCGTCAGCTCCAAAAAAGTAGGTGTGAAATCAATGAAGCTGATAAAATCATTGACTTTTCGCCCAACGTTTTTTATCCCGTTTTTCCACATGATGGCCAGCGGAAGATGGTTGGACATTTCATAAGCCTGTCCTTTCACCCTGGGAAAAGGCATGCCATTATCAGAAGTGATTACAATGATCGTATTGTCCAGTTCCCCTTTTTCTTCCAGGATTTTCAGCATCTTTCCAATATGCTGATCAAAATATTCAAGTTCCAATGCATAATCCAGCATATCGGTCCGGACGGTGTCGTTGTCCGGCCAAAAAGCAGGAACCTGTCCGATTTCATCTGTTGATTTTCCGTAACGTAGGGAAGAACCATACTCATAGGCCCGGTGAGGTTCTACGGAGCCATACCAAAAGCAAAAGGGTTCATCTTCCGGTTTTTCATTCAAAAAATCTTCAAAATTAGCCGCATAATCTATTTTGGATATATGTTCGGTGGGAGGTTCCAGTGTCCTGTCATTATAGGCTTTACCTGTAAGCAATCTTTTCTCACCATTCTCTTCACCGGGTTTCCCTGGAGCCCATCCTTTCAGGGTATGGCCTGTAAAATAACCATGCTCTCCCAACACTTCCATAAAAGTCTTGAATTTGGCTGGAAAATAAGGCCAGTGGTTACCGGCTTCCTCCAGTTGCCAAGAATTCCTTCCGGTAAGGATAGTTGCCCGGGAAGGGGCACATTTGGCATTGGGAGTATAGGCATTCATGAACAAAACCCCTTCTTTGGCTACCCTGTCAAAAGCCGGCGTATTGACCCAGGTGGTTCCATAGGCACTCATATGGGGAAAGGAGGCATCATCAGCCAAACAGAACAAAATATTGGGGCGCTGATATTCCGGTTCTGAACCGGAACCTGTGCATGAGGAAAAACATGAGATAAAAAACAGGAATCCGAAAATATAAAATATTGACATGCAGGGTGTATCCATAGGTTATAGGGTCAGGGAATTTACATAATAATAATTTATTTTATGTGATTTTTCTCTTTTAATCATTTGTAGCGATCCATGTCCCCATGATAGCCCCATGGCACTTTTGCATCTTTGGGAGTTATTTTGCCTTCCCAATAAGGTTCTTATTTTATGGGGAAGATTTTAATTCATTTTCACTTATAAAACCAATGATCACCATTTTTTTGACTTTAAGAAAATCAATAGAAAACCTCCAGATCCTTTTGGTGGAAATTTTTCCCACTCCATTTTATTTGAAATTCGTGGTCAGCCTGATCTTTGATTTGACAGACAATTTTTACCGGATGAAAGCCCTTTGCCAGATTTATCCGAGCGGTACCTGTATCATCATTTCCATTTGCCTTGTCTTTGTCAAAAAGCAATGCCTCATGGATATGCATCACAAAACCCTCGCTGACCGTATAATCAAAACTGTATTCACCTCCCTCTTCCACTTTTAGAAATCCCTCATAGACCACGGCCATCCTTTCCTGACCGGAATTATTGATCCATTGGATTTTTGGCAGGGAACCCTTGATCTTGGGGTCCAGAATCAGGGTATTTATATAGGGAACCCAGGGAGATGTGATGGGATATAAGGAATAATTGATTCCCTTTTTCAAAGTCCTGTCAACTGCTACCGAGGGTACCGGAACCTTATCATAAGGTCGTTTTGCCGATGCATTGGGCCTTCGGCTCCGGAGAACCTCATCCTTCATTTGCTGTTGTAGATTTACAAAGTCCTCATTGGTCCCTGCAAGATTTCTGATTTCACCAGGATCTTTTTGGGTATCGTAAATCCTGAAATCATCCGTATGAGACTGAATGTTGTACCGGACGCCCTTATATCCCTTCAGATAAATCACCTGCATTTCCCCACGTGGCTGGCCAATATGAGACTCATGAAAACCTGGATAGGCCGGTGTTTCACCATTCACCTGATATTCAACATATACCTTTCCATCAAAATCGGTATTTTTCCCAGTCAGTAGGGTCAGTAGAGATCTGCCATCCGTGTTGGCCGGTGCTGGAATCCCTGCCGCTTCAGCAAAGGTGGGCAACCAGTCATGGAAGCCTGAAGGAGTCTGATTTTTAGAGTTTGCTTTGATTTTACCGGACCACTTTACAAAGGTGGGTACCCGGATACCTCCTTCCCAGGTATCCCTTTTTGTTCCATCCAGATTTCCATAACTCTTAAAATAGGTGGGGTCATAATCCCCATAGCCATAGGATTCATGGTGAGGGCCATTATCTGAGGTAAAGACAATCAGGGTCTCCTGGTCAATTTCCAGGTCTTTCAACAACTGCATCAGGTCTCCCACCGAATCGTCAATTCTTCTGACCATGCTGGCAAACCTTTGGTGTACTTCCGGCCAATCGTTTTGGCGGTAGTCCGGGTGGATATATTGGTTGACTTCTCCTTTGGCTGTATTGATATAGTTTCCCGGTTCTCCGATCCATTGCATACCACCCTTAATCCCGCCGCCTCCGGGGTAGGGCATACCGGCCACTTCCAGCCCGGCATGGGGGGTATCATAAGCCAGATAAAGGAAAAATGGCTTTCCATCAGATTCTGTCTGATGATCGTGGATGTATTTTTTAGCCCGGGAGGTAAAAAGATCCGTGGTATAACAACCGGATAATCTAGATGAAATTTCCTCTTCTCCGTCATAAAGCTCCATAGGCCCCCGGGCAGGGACTTTATGGGCAGGATAGTGGTTGTGCCCGTCTTTATGCCTGACATATCCGAAGAAATAATCAAATCCTCTTTTGGTGGGATAGGCTTCCCAGGTGGACGGACTGTTTCCTTCCAGACCCTGAAGGCCGTATTTGCCGATCAAGGCTGTGGCGTAGCCCGCTTCCTTCAATACAGTCGCCAGATTATGATTGTCCGGTAGCGCTTTATCAAACTGGTTGTTCCGCACATCGGCATGGCCCTGATGCAGGCCCAGAAGCAGGGATGCCCTGGACGGGGCACAAACCGGGGCGGGCACATAGTGACGGGTAAGCGTTATGCCCTGTCTGGAAAATTCATCAAGATGAGGTGTGGCGTGGGCAGGTTTTCCTGCTGCTTTGCGCTGGTTTTGAAACAACACACCAAGATCTCCATAGCCCAGATCGTCTGTCAGGATAAAAATAATGTTTGGTTTTTTATCATCTCTGGTTTTCCCAATAGCACCCTTGGTATCCATTAAGATCACCAAAATTATGAGGATTATTGAAGTCAAATTATTCATCAAGTTGTTTTTTTATTAAGTTCAATTCGAAATTTTTATCATAACGTGGGTTTCTCTCCCTTGGAATGGGTGCATTTACTTCCTTTCTCCAATCATCAAGTTCGGCTAAAAGTTGATTCTTTATCTGAGCTTGGCTTTCTGCCAGGTTAAACTTTTCTCCCGGATCCGCTTCCAGGTTATACAGCTCATAATCATCATCCTCAAAATAATGATGTAGCTTCCATTTCCCCTTTCTGATTACCGAACCCGGCCGAGTTCTAAATAAAGGATCTTTACCCTCATCATCTTTTGGATTATATGCCTGAAGATATATAGGGAAATGCCAAAAGAGGGGTCTTTCTTCCATTGATTGTTCCCTAAACAAGGGATTGATGTCCATTCCATCCAATGCTGCATCAGGTTTCCCTTCCGCATTAATAATTCTCCTGATGGTTGGATAAAAATCCATATGGGTTACCGGAAAATCGGATTTACTTCCGGCTTGTATTTTACCGGGCCATCTGATGATCATGGGCACTCTGATACCACCTTCGTAATAGGATCCTTTTCCAGCCCTTAGGGGCGTTTGGTAAGAAATATCACGAATACCCCCATTATCAGAAGTGAAAATCAGGAAAGTGTTTTCCGCCAGGTTTAACTCGTCCAAAACTTTCAACAACTTGCCTACATTTTCATCTACAGAGGCTATCATTGCCGCATAATCCGCCCGGTCCTGCCCTCCAGATCCGTCCTTATCCTCAAACTTTTCAACAAGCTCTTTTTTTCCCATAATGGGTGTATGAACCGAATAAAAAGGAAGGTAAAGGAAAAAGGGATTTTCCTTGTTTTCCTCCAAGAATTTAATGGCTTCAATGGTTAGTCGGTCTGTAAGGTATTCACCCTCTGGTCCATTTTCGATAAAATCTATTTTGTAAGGACTGAAGTAGCCTTCCCGAGCAGGACTTCCATGATGACTTCCGCCTACATTGACATGGAATCCATGGTGCAGCGGATTTTTGTTGATGTGCCACTTTCCGAAAGTTCCGTTTATATAGCCATTATCCCTAAGCATCATACCTAGAGTATAGATTGAGTCCGGTAGGAAAACCCTATTTGGAGTGGGAATGATTTTACGGGTTTTTTCATTCCCTCTTTCAGAATTATCAACTGTATACACCCCATGTTTAGGGGTATTCATCCCACTCATCAAACATGCCCTACTGGGGGCACAATTGGCAGCAGCGGCATAGGCATGGTAAAAAACCATACCCTGCCCTGCCAACCTATCAATATTGGGAGTTTCATAGTATTCACTGCCCATAAAACCCACATCCTTCCATCCCAAATCATCCACATTGATAATGATGATATTGGGTTTTGAATTGTCAATCGGTTCTCTAGCTGAATTTGCTGATACGGCATTAATCCAAATAAAAAGAATAAATGTAAGTTTGATTATTTTCATGAAATAAGTTATTTAATGTCACGTAAGATAAATCCGTAAATCTTTAGTCATTTTGATTCAGATTTTAAAAATCCAACTTTGCCTGTTTGTTATTGTAATACTACATTCTCAATATTAATAATTTGGATTTTGTACGAGGTTAGAGTTTAATTCGATGACATTGGAAGGAATAGGCCAGAAGTAATCTCTTTCTGGCTTAAAACTACGGGTACTCAATAAAGTGCCGTCTGATCGAAAAATATCCGTTGTCATCAGTTCCTCAATTGTTCGCCACCTTCGTATATCATCATAATAAAGCCCCTCTCCAACAAATTCAATTCTTTTTTCATGTCTTATAAATTCACGCATTTCTCCTTGTGAAAGCCCTGTTTTAACATCCGGCATCCCTACCCTTTGCCTAATCTGATTCAAGGCCATATAAATTTCATTATTCGGTCCAGAGGCTTCATTTTGAGCTTCCGCAAAATTAAGTAAGATTTCAGCGTACCTTATGACCATTATGTCATTGTCGGAAAAAGCCCCTCCTGGTTCACCAATGAATTCCTCATCAGGAAAACTCGTGTATTTTTTCAATCCAAATCCAGTAGATGGATATCTGGCTGCTGTTACAGCCCTCCCATTAAACATGGTTCCAGGTACAATTACTGTTGCTTTTAACCTAGGATCACGATTCTCAAATGGATTATTTACATCATATAAACCGGAATCCTCAATTCTTTCCCCATCAATCATTAGATAATCGTCTACCAAATTAGGCAATGGGGCAAAATCATTAAAAAGCTCTAGACGGGTATCAATTTCATGACTTGAGACTTCAGGGAATTTAAAAGCAACCTGAAATATGGCTTCTTCGGTTCTAGAGGTGGAAAATTCATCTCTGAACAATTCTCTATAATCACTTCCCAACCCATAAACGCCAAGATCCATGACTTCTTTGGCCGCGTTTGCTGCCTCCTGCCATTCATTTTGACTATTTGAACCTCCAAAAGTTTGGCTTGCTTTGTATAACAAAATCCGAGATTTTAAGGCCAAAGCGGCACCCTTTGTAACACGACCCCGATCTGCTGCTGAATAGGTAAGTGGTAAATAACCTGCGGCTAAATTGAGATCAGTTACACTTTGTTCAATTATTTGAGCTAAATCATTTCTCGGCATTGAGCCTTGCGATATGTCAGGTGCTGATAGAATTAGTGGAACTCCACCATAAACTGTCCATAGGTTAAAATACCCCAAAGCTCTCAGAAACAAAGCTTCCCCTTTGGACCTTTCTTTTATTTCCTCTTCAAATGGAGCCACATCAACATTATCCAATACATAATTTGCCCTTCCAATAAGTCCATATGAATCACCCCATCTTCCAAATATTATACCTAGGCTTCCTGCATTATGCGAACTTCTTGCTAAATTATCACTATCCAAATAATCATAAATGCTATATGTATTCGGAGTGACAGCTTCCAACAAGGTTGGATTTCTATACAAAAACTGGGAAGTCAATTGATTGTACATGCCATTTACGGCTGCTTGTGCGGTTTCAACTTCGGTCCAAACCACATCCTGATTTAATGTATCTGTTAACGGGACATCAAGAAAACTTTCCGAACATCCAAACCACATAAATATTATTAGGTATAAAATTATATTTTTCATCTTTTAAAACGTTAAGTTAAAACCACCTGTAATAATTTTTGGTATTGGATACGCAATGATATTGCTTTGTCCATTATTGCGTTCAGGATCCCCTAATTTAAATTCAGAAATTGTAAATAAGTTTTGGGCATTCACGAAAAATCTAAATTTAATTAGTTTAAATCTTTCGAGGTTTCTTTGAGGCAATGTATACCCTAATTGAACATTTTTAAGCCTAAGAAATGAAGTATTCCTTAACCAAAAATCTGATGGCTGATAATTGTTGTCTGAAAGATTTCCTGTAGGGCTAATTAAACGAGGAAGGCTTGCATTTACATTTTCTGGGGTCCACGAATCCTCCAACCAGTCTCTCGTAACTCCAGCGCCGTTTCTATATGGATAGGCCAAATTGGAATTAAGCCATGAATTAACCCCTTGAACACCTTGCAAAAAAGCTGAAAAATCAAAATTTTTAAATCCAGCGTTTAGGTTTAAAGCATAAGTCCATTGAGGAAGTGCCGATCCCATTATCGTTCTATCGGCTTCATTTATTATTCCATCATTATTTAAATCAATATACCTTATATCACCAGGAACAGTTTGCCTACCACCCAAAACAGCAGCTCCAGCAATTTCTTCTTCACTTCTAAATATTCCATCAGATAATAACCCATACCAGGAACCAATGGATTCTCCTTCTCTATGAATCCGGGAATTTAGATTTCCAAAAATAATATCATCACCTATATTGAGTATCCTGTTTTTTATATATGTAGCATTAGCACTAATCCCGTAACTTAATCCAGATATATTATTTCTATGATTGATTGTAATTTCGTAACCCCTGTTTGAAACTTTCGCAAAATTACGAAAGGGAGCCCCCAAATTACCGACTTGCTGGGGAACAGGCACTTGTAATAGTATATCATCAGTCGTTTTGTCAAACCAGTCGACCTCAAAACTTAATTTATCTTCAAAAAAGTTAACATTTAAACCAATATTAACCATTTTCACAGATTCCCAAGTGATAAGTGGATCTGCTAAATCCTCAATGGCAGTACCTGAAACTACATTGTCATTAAAGACGTAATTTCTACCTAACTCCACTTTATTCAGATAAGAAAAAGCAGGAATTTGATCATTCCCTAATTCTCCATAAGAACCTCTAATCTTAAGATCACTGATAAAATTTATCTTATTTTTAAAAAAGGATTCTTCACTTAATCTCCATGCCCCTGAAATCGAGGGGAAAAACCCGAATCGGTTTCCCCGCGCAAAAATAGAAGATCCGTCATACCTAAAATTAGCTTCCAATAAATATTTCTCGTCGAAATTATAGTTCAATCTTCCAAAATATGAAACTCTTTTTATCCTTAATGAAGTTCCATTCAATCTAGTTAATTCAACTCCTGCATTCAATTCAGGAGTATTATTTCCTAAATAGTTCCGCTTTTCGACGGAAGAAAATTCAGTCCTGTTTTGTTCTGTACTGAACCCTAGTAAAACATTGAAGTTATGCAGATCGGCCACAGATTTTTCCCAATTCAAAGTATGAAAATTTGTAAAGGATAATCGATCATTTCTTATGTCTTGTACACCCCTTGGAGGAACATTTAGCATAGGTGAAACCTCCTCTGTTTTTGGATGGGTTAAAAGAATATTGGGATGAAAAAATTTGCTATGCCTAAAATTCAAATCAGGCGCAATCACTACCTTATATTTTATATTTCCCGGAAGTCTATATTCTGCGAAAAAATTAACAAAAGATCGCATTGATTCATTTCTCCTGAATCCTTCGTTCGCTATAGCATAAGGATTCCTGTATGCGTTATGACCCGCTGCTCTTATCCACTGATTGGCATAGTCCCCATTCTCAAGAGTTGGTGTCTGAAATGGCAAACCTCGGTAAATCAAACCCATAAGCCCCCCTTCACCATTTCCTTCATCTGAAGAATAATGACTTTCTCTATCTTTCCAATAAGTTCCTAGCATATTAAGGCCTATGCTCAATTTATCAGTTACTTTAGACACAAGGTTTAAATTTACATTATAACGTTGTGCATCTGAATTGATTAAAATTCCATCTTGATCCAGATATCCTAATGATGCAGAAAATGTAGTTCTTTCATTCCCACCAGAAATTCTAAGGTTATGCTCCTGAATAAAAGCATCTCTAAACATAACATCATACCAATTTGTATTAGGATAGATAAATGGATCATTACCATTTCTATATTCCTCTAAAAGAGGATCAGGATACTCAGGCGCAATACCTAAGTTTGCCAAGGCTCTATTTTTACCCTCCATATATTCCATTGAATTCCAAACAACATTTTGAGGTAGTTGAGTAGCCCTTTGAAATCCAAAATAATTTCCATAATCTACTTGTAATCTACCCTCTTTTCCCTTTTTGGTTGTAATTAAAATCACACCATTCGCAGCTCTGCTACCATAAATCGCACCGGCTGCAGCATCTTTTAAAACAGTGACACTTTCAATATCATTAGGATTAACATCTCTTAAGGAAAATTCAATACCATCAACAATTACTAAAGGATTCGAATTTCCTATTGTACCAATTCCTCTAATACTTATATTTGCATCATCAGCACCTGGGCGACCTTTTGATTGATTAACATATACACCCGGCAAACCCTGAAGTGCTTGTGATGAGTTGGTAATTGGTCGGTCAGCGAGAAATTCCGCATCCAAAGAGGCTACTGAACCGGTTAAGTTTACCTTTTTTTGTTCTCCATACCCCACTACGACGACTTCTTCCAAAGAAGACATATCTGTTTTTAAGGTAACATTTATCTGAGACCTATTATCAACAGAAACCCGCATCGCCTCAAATCCTATATAAGAAAAAATCAAAGTTGCCCCGTCCGGTACCGTTATGGAATAATTCCCATCCATATCCGTAACAGTCCCTGTT
>JBGTDA010000095.1:0-38399 GCA_041748555.1 Rhodonellum sp. | reverse complement strand
CTCTTCCAAAATATCAAATTCGGGTATTTTAAATGTCTGTTCAAAAGGTCCCTCCTCAAATTTGAGAAGATATTTATTGTTCCAAGAAAGTATGGTGACCTTGATTTCTCCTTTAGCGGATTCTTTGACAACTCTCATGGTTGTTTTCTGACTTCTGATGTGAATGTGACCTCGGATTTGAGAGAAGAGGATACTGAACAGTATTTTTGCACCGAAAGCGCCACCACCTTTGCAAATTCTTCTTCGGTAGCATCCGGAGATATTAAAATAAACTTCAATGAGATGTGTGTAAAGTATGCAGGAATTCCATCGTTTCGTATTCCCTCCAGTTCCACAAAAAAATCAGCAACTGTCCTCCGCTTTTTTTTCATCATCAACACCACATCTACTGAAGCACATCCTCCTAAGGCAGACAACAGGAGATCCATGGGCGATTGTGCCTGCTTTTGATCTACATCGTACATGTCGATGTCCACCTTATTTCCCTGTGCATTTACTGCCTCATATTCATGATCGGCTTTCATTCGGACGGTTACGTTTTTTTTTGCCATGATTTTTGATCGAAAAGTTATTAAGTTATCGATGATTGGGTGATCGGTGATTGAGTGGTTTAAGGTTTATGGTTCACTTGATTGTTTTACTGAAAACGTCTCCTGAAAGCTTACCGGATCACTAAATCACTAAATTACCGGATCACTGAATTTTACATGTTGCGTCTATATTGACCTCCTACCTCATATAGTGCATGGGTGATCTCGCCTAAGGAACAATATTTGGCAGTTTCCATAAGCTCATTGAAAATATTTTGATTTCTAACAGCGGCCATTTGAAGTTTGTTCAGCATTTTTTCCGATTGTACTTTATTTTTTTGGTGTAGGTTTTTTAAGGTTGTAATCTGTGCTTCCTTTTCCGGTTTTGTAGCTCTGATCACCTCTCCCGGCGTGACTGTAGGTGATCCCGTGGAAGATAGAAAGGTATTGACTCCGATGATGGGATACTCACCGGTATGTTTTAAGGTTTCATAATAAAGACTTTCCTCCTGGATCTTGCCCCTTTGATACATGGTTTCCATAGCTCCCAGTACTCCGCCCCTTTCGGTAATCCTGTCAAATTCCAGATAAATGGCCTCCTCCACCAAATCTGTAAGCTCCTCAATGATAAAAGCACCTTGTAACGAATTTTCATTTTTTGCCTGTCCGAGTTCTTTGTTGATGATCAGCTGAATGGCCATGGCTCTTCTCACCGAAGCTTCCGTAGGAGTGGTGATTGCTTCATCATAAGCATTGGTGTGTAGGGAATTGCAATTGTCATAAATGGCATACAAGGCCTGCAATGTGGTCCGTATATCATTAAAATCAATTTCCTGGGCATGCAGAGACCTTCCCGAGGTCTGGATATGGTACTTCAGCATTTGTGAGCGCTCATCGGCACCATATTTCAGCTTCATCGCTTTTGCCCAGATTTTTCTTGCAACCCTGCCTATTACAGCGTATTCTGGATCAATTCCGTTGGAAAAGAAGAAGGAAAGGTTAGGAGCAAATTTATTGATATCCATCCCGCGGGATACATAGTATTCCACATAGGTAAATCCATTTGACAAAGTGAGGGCAAGTTGGGTGATGGGATTTGCCCCTGCCTCGGCGATATGATAGCCCGATATGGAAACCGAATAAAAATTCCTGATTTGGTGATCAATAAAATACTGCTGAACATCCCCCATCAGCCGAAGTGAAAATTCGGTGGAAAAAATACAGGTATTTTGAGCTTGATCTTCTTTCAGGATATCCGCCTGTACAGTTCCTCTTACCTTGGTCAGGGTGTTTTCTTTGATCTGATCATAAACCTCCATTGGCAAAACCTGGTCTCCTGTCACTCCCAATAACATCAAACCCAATCCATTGTTGCCATATGGTATCGATGCGTTATAGTGTGGTCTTTCCAGTCCCTTCTCCGAAAATATTCTATCTATTTTAGCATTGATCTCATCTTCCAGACTTTTCTCTTTAATATATACTTCGCATTGTTGATCTATGGCAGTATTCATAAAAAATGCTGTCATGGTAGCTGCGGGACCATTTATAGTCATAGATACTGAGGTCATCGGGTGTGCCAAATTGAATCCGGAATACAGTTTTTTGGCATCATCCAAACAGCAGATATTCACTCCCGAATTACCTATTTTACCATAAATATCAGGTCGGTAATCAGGATCTTCCCCGTATAAGGTTACAGAATCAAAAGCTGTTGAAAGCCTTTTTGCAGGAGTGTCTTTAGAAACATAATGGAACCGCTTGTTTGTCCGCTCGGGTCCTCCCTCGCCTGCAAACATCCGAGTCGGATCTTCCCCTTCCCTCTTGAATGGAAAAACACCGGCAGTATACGGAAACTCACCCGGAACATTTTCTGTCAAACCCCATTTCAGTAAATCTCCCCACGCTTCGTACTTGGGCAACGCCACTTTAGGTACTCTGGTATTGGAGAGTGAAGTATATGCATTTTGGATTTTTATCTCTTTGTCTCTTACTTTAAAGACATAAAATTCCTCGGCATATTTAGCTACTTTTTCGGGCCATTCTTCCAACCACTTTTTGTTTTTGGGATCAAGTTCTAACTCCACTTGGGCGTATACCTCCTGAAGCTCTTTTATCAATCTGTTTTTTTCGTCAATTTTGGTTTCGGCTATTGCCTGAATGGATTTCTGTATGCTGAACAGCTTTTGGGCAACCTCCTTTTGGACTTCCACCCATTTTCTGTAATTCCTGTTGTTTTCAGAAATTTCCGATAGGTATCGGGTTCTGGCCGGAGGAATAATGAAAATCTTTTCGGACATTTCCAGACTCACCTCAAAAGTGGTCTGCAAATCCGCTCCTGTTTTGGAAGCAAGTTCATGTATGACCGCCTTATAAAGATTGTTCATTCCTGGATCATTGAACTGCGAGGCGATAGTTCCGAATACCGGAATTTCCTCCTCCCTGATATCCCAAAGATTGTGGTTCCGCTTGTATTGTTTCTTCACATCACGCAACGCATCCTGCGCACCTCGCTTATCAAATTTGTTCAATGCAATGATATCCGCAAAGTCCAACATGTCAATTTTTTCTAGTTGGGTGGCAGCGCCGTATTCCGGGGTCATCACATAAAGCGACATATCGGAATGCTCGATGATCTCGGTATCTGATTGACCGATTCCTGAGGTTTCCAGAATGATTAAATCAAATTGGGCTGCTTTTACTATGTCCAAAGCATCCTGCACATATTTTGAAAGTGCAAGATTGGATTGGCGTGTTGCCAAAGAACGCATATAGACTCGTGGATTATTGATGGCGTTCATTCTGATCCTGTCACCCAAAAGAGCACCACCGGTTTTCCGTTTGGAGGGATCGACAGAAATGATTGCAATGGTTTTTTCTTTGAAATCCACCAAAAATCTCCGGACCAATTCATCCACCAAAGACGATTTTCCCGCTCCTCCTGTACCTGTGATTCCCAGAACAGGTGTTTTACTCACTTCGGATTTACTCCGAACAGTCTGTAGCAATTCTTTGTTTTCCTCAGGGAAATTCTCTGCAGCGGTTATGATTCCCGCTATGTCCGTTTTAGGAATTTCATTTTCGGATAAGGGTTTAAGATTTTTTCCCATTGGAAAATCGGATTTTCCAACAAGATCATTGATCATTCCCTGTAGCCCCATGGACCGACCATCATCGGGAGCATATATTCTGGTAATTCCATAATCATGCAACTCTTTGATTTCGTCCGGAAGGATGGTGCCACCCCCTCCACCAAAAATCTTGATATGGCCTGCTCCTTTTTCCTGAAGCAGATCAAAAATATACTTAAAAAACTCAACATGTCCTCCCTGATAGGATGTGATCGCAATGGCCTGAACATCCTCCTGAACAGCACAATCCACGATTTCCTGGGCGGAGCGGTTGTGGCCGAGATGAATCACTTCGCAGCCGGTGGATTGGATGATCCTGCGCATGATGTTTATGGCTGCATCGTGCCCGTCAAAGAGGGAGGCGGCAGTGACAATCCTGATGTGATTTTGGGTTTTATATAATTCCTGTGAAACTGACATTTACTATTTGGGTTTTAATATGCTGTGCCCGGAAGCGGTTAGAAGGTAAAATCCCTTAGAGATCCTTTTACGTCTGCGAATATAAGAAAAATCAGAGATTAGGTTTAAACTTGATCCATAGGAGTTCAAAATAATATTTCGAAAATATCATAAAAATGACTTTTCGGCTTAGGAGGTATTTCATGGCCTGGAATAGTCAGAAATAAACCATTTTTCTAAAAGGAAAATCTAAATCAGAATGAAAACTGATTTTTATCAACCTTAACAGGAATAATTACACCTTTCTTTGCAAAGGTAATAAAGGGCAAATTTCTTATATTGAGTTGTCTTTCCATTATATCATTTCAGAAAAATATGAAGTTTTCACTTTATTTAGGGACCTTCAGTAAGGTAAAGGTTTTCATCCATTGGACATTTTCTCTTTTGTTGCTTTGGATTATTGTATCAAATGTTGTTGCCGGCGCTACCGCTGCAGATGTTCTTTGGACTATAGCATTTGTTCTTGGCCTTTTCTTCTGTGTAATCCTTCATGAGTTCGGCCACGTTTTGGCTGCCCAAGGGTATGGAATTAACACTAAGGACATCACCCTTTTGCCAATTGGGGGACTTGCCCGATTAGAAAAGATGCCTGATGATCCTAAACAGGAACTTTGGGTTTCCATTGCGGGACCTTTGGTAAATCTTGGTATTTTTATTTTGTTGTCCATCGTCCTTACTATTACGGGTTTCAATTTTGATAACCTGGACGAACTTAAAATCGACGCAGGTTCCATCGTCCTCTATTTTGCCTCGGCGAATCTTATACTCGCCTTGTTCAATATGCTTCCTGCTTTCCCGATGGATGGAGGAAGGGTGCTGAGGGCATTGCTTTCCATTAAACTATCAAGAGAAAAAGCAACAAAAATAGCCGGAAGTATCGGGCAAATGCTTGCAATGCTCTTTATTTTTTATGGCCTGTTCTATAATCCGATCCTTGTTCTCATCGGTATATTCATTTATCTGGGAGCAGCTTCCGAGATGAGCCACACCCTAAAGGAAAGCATTTTGAAAGGTTTTAAAGTTAAAGATGCCATAATGACTGATTTTCCTTTGATTGCATTTGATTCTCCACTATCGAAAGGAATAGAAAAATTACTCAACAGCCAGGCGACTCATTTTGTGGTAGTAAAGGATGATGTTCCTGTGGGCACACTAAGCAAAAACCAAATTATCAAAGGCCTTCAGGAAGGGGATCAGAATACCAGAGTGGAATCTATTGCTGATTTTGAACCTTATAAAATTGAAACAGAGCAAGACCTTGACGAAGCTTGGATGGCAATGGTAACCAAAAGTCAAAAAGTTGCTTTTGTTATAGAAAACGGTCACTTTGTAGGAATACTGGATCAGGAAAACATTTCTGAGTTTATCATGGTCCGATCTGCTCTAAACAAAACCTGAATATTCATTCCCAAATTCGATTATCAATAATATCAATACAAAACAAATTACAAAATGTATCAATATACTACAGCAGAAGAAGCAGTAAAATTAGTCAAGAGTAAACAAAGAGTATTTATTCACTGAAGCGCGGCTACTCCCACCTTTTTATTGAATGCATTGGCAGCAAGAAAGAATGAATTAAATGATGTGGAAGTTGTGTCCATTTCCACATGAGCGTCGTGCCGATCGCAAGTTCAAAGTCCAGAGGAATTTTTTCATGAATTCCCTCTTTGTTTCGGAAATGTACATGACACAGTCAGCAGTGAACAAGGTGGATATGTTGCGGTTGATTTATCTATTCATTAATTAACTATCTTATCAAGTGTAGGTTCCGTTGGGTAGCGACAATTTTTAAGGAATAGCTGATGCTCCTGATAGAAAAGTGGATAACCATAATAATCAATTTAAACTTCTACTTACCTTAAGGGTCTAAGACGAAATGATGTCATTGACCGACCTTGAGCTTTTAAAATTGATCAACGATCCTAAAACCAAAGAAAAAGGATATCGGCATTTGTTGGAATTCTATCAAAAAAGAGTTTATGGAATCATCCGAAAAATGGTCATTATTCATGAAGATGCTGATGATGTCTGTCAGAACACCTTCATTAAAGCTTTTAAAAACATCCACAATTTTCAGGGGAATTCCGGGTTGTTTACATGGTTGTACAGAATTGCTACCAATGAAAGTCTGAATTTTCTTGAAAAGAAAAAAAGAAGATATTTTTTCCCAATTGAAGATCACCGGAGCGCCATGGTCCATTATATCGACCATTCGAGCCACATCTCCGGGGATGATATCCAAAAAACTTTGCAAAAAATCATCTTAAAGTTGCCGGAGAAACAAAGGTTGGTTTTTAACCTAAAATACTTTGAAGACCTGTCTTATGATGAGATGAGCAAGATTACAGGAACCTCTGTAGGGGCTCTAAAAGCCAGCTATCATCATGCTGTCAAAAAAATAGAAAATGAATTACAGACCGGATAAACCCGGAAGATAATATATTGTCTAAATGGGAGAATTATGAAGCACTTAGAAAAAAACAATATCTTAAAGGAACCTGAAGGCTATTTTGAAAGCCTTCCTGACCGGATATTACAAAGGCACTCCAAAGAGAAAATCAGATCCATTTATAGGTTGAGTATGGCCGCGGCTGCTGTTGTGGTTTTGGTCTTTGCACTGTTTGTATTCCGAACCGTACCTCCAGAAGTGAATGAATTTGAGGCGAATCTTGAAGAAGAAGTTAATCTGTACATCAATGCCGGTCACTGGAATGCAGAGGATGTGCTTTCTTTATCAGAGGATCCCAATCTTATTTTGGATGAAATTATTGCATCCGAATGGGGAGAATATCAAATGGAGGATGGGGCAGAGTTTGAGGAGGATTTATGGTTTTAACTCAAAATAACATGACATACAAACATTCAATGATATTTTGCCTGCTGATGTTTATCACCGGCAATTTAGTGGCCCAAAGACCGCAAACAGATTATGACAAAGAGAAACTGGAGTCAGCAAAGGTGGCTTTTATCACAAACAGACTTGACCTGAAGCCTGATCAGGCAGAAAAATTCTGGCCTATGTTCAACAAATATTCAGAAGAAAGACATGCTATTATGCGGGATCTGTCTAAAATCGATCATTCAAAAGATGCTGATATTTCTGAATCCCAGGCCAGAGAAATGATCCAAAGACGTTTTAAACTTCAGCAGAATCTGCTTGATAAGGAAAAGGAATTTATGGCGGAAGTCGTCAATGTAATTTCACCGAAGCAGGCCATCAAACTCAGCCATGTCAATCGGGAATTTACCAGGCAGGTCTATCGAATGCAAAGAGGTAGAACAAGGGACAATAAAAACAACCCATAAAAAAAGCAGCTAAAAAGCTGTTTTTTTTATTATATGCTTTTCTAGGTCTGTAAAGTAAAACTTTTGAATAAAGCTGACATTTATATTATTATTGTTGGTTCTTGAGAAGGTCTCTTATTTCTTCCAAAAGTACTTCGGATTTGGGAGGCGGCGGGGGGGTGACAGGCGCTTCCTCTACTTCCTTTTTCTTTATTGCGAGATTAATCGCATGGATAACCATAAATATCACAAAGGCTATAATCAGGAAGTCCACCACATTTTGGATAAAATTTCCATAACTCAAAGTGACTGCTGCTACTTCCAGTCCCTCTTCGTTGATATAACCTTCTCTAAGCACTACTGCCAGATCCTTGAAATCAACGCCTCCCAGTAGGATTCCCAGAGGCGGCATAATGATGTCGTTGACAAACGAAGAAACGATCTTACCAAAGGCCGCGCCGATGATCACCGCCACCGCAAGATCAATCACATTACCCTTTATTGCAAAGGCTTTAAATTCAGATAATAGACTCATGAATTAAGGTTTTAGATGAAAGAGGATAAAATAATAAACAGAGTTCTAAATTGGGTTTTAAAAGTTCAGGTTTTCCTTACAATTTATCAATAATATTGATTTCTATCCAGCATCATATTTAAATTAATTTTTTTCAGATCATTCGACCATAATTATCACAACAGGATAATCGCAGAAACCCACATATGTGCTGTTCCCATTTTATTTTGATATTCTTAAGTAAGCATTACTTTCCTTTAACCTTTGAAGCTTATCCATATATTTGGATCCTGCTTTCCATAGAACCAATATTTGTTTTAATGGTTTATAAAATAGCAATACAACAAATAAATTCGAAAACAAAACAATAGCCTTTTCAACAGTATGTTACCACCAAAAGCGATCAAAAAACCGGAAATATTAGAAATTCATAACCATAAAAGAAAAGATGATTATTATTGGATGCGGGATAGAGAAAATCCTGAAGTCATCCAATACCTCAATGCTGAAAATGATTTTTTAAAACAGACCCTAAAAGAAACCGAAACTTTTCAAAAAGAACTGTTTGATGAGATGAAGGGAAGAATCAAAGAAGACGATCAAAGTGTTCCATACTTCAAAGAAGGATTTTTTTACTATCACAAATTTCAAAAAAGAGAAGAATACCCCCGTTATTGTAGAAAAAAAGGCAGTCTTAAAGCGGAAGAAGAAACCATACTGAACGTCAATGAATTGGCAAAGGATCATGAATATTTCCATGTCGGCCAGCTCAGTATTTCAACGGATCAAAATTTACTAGCCTTTGCGGAGGATAACATCGGAAGAAGAATTTACAATATTCGTTTCAAAGATCTGAACACGGGTAAAATCGTCAAAGAAACAATTAAGGGTGTGACCGGAAATATGGTTTGGGCCAATGACAATAAAACCCTCTTTTATTCTAAACAGGATGAACAAACGCTAAGGTCTTTCCGGATTTTCAGGCATGATCTCGGGAGCCCACAGGATCAGGATGTATTGGTGTTCGAGGAAAAAGATGAAACATTCAGCTGTTACATCTCAAAAAGCAAATCCAAAAAATATTTGTTTATCAGCAGTCAAAGCACAATTTCTTCTGAATACAGATTTGCAGATGCCGATCATTCCAACAAAGGTTTCCAAACTCTTCAGGAAAGAATCCCGGACCTGGAATACAACGCCGAGCATTATGAAGATGATTTTTATATCCTGACCAATGCAAATCAGTCTACCAATTTTAAGTTGGTAAAAACTCCCGTTCAAAGTCCGTCAATGGACAATTGGCATGATGTCATCCCCCATCGTGAGGATGTATTGATTGAAAATTTTGAAATCTTCAAAAACTTCCTTGTTTTGGAAGAGCGGGCTGATGGACTTACCCGTATCATGGTAAAACCCTGGCAGGAGGAGAATGCCCATTTTATTGATTTCGGTGAGGCTACCTATACGGCCTGGCTGGGTCAGAATCCTGAATTCACTACAGATTGGCTGAGGATAGGGTTCAATTCATTGGTCACCCCTTCCTCAGTCTTTGATTATCAAATGAATACACGGGAAAAAACACTTCTTAAACAACAGGAAGTCATTGGAGGATATGATGCCGGATTGTTCCATTCCGAAAGGCAATGGGCCACAGCGGCTGATGGCACGAAAATCCCGATTTCTTTAGTGTACAAAAAAGATTTGTTCCAAAAAAACGGCAGCAATCCGCTACTTCAATATGCCTATGGATCCTATGGATTCAGTATGGATCCCACCTTTAGCACCAGCCGGTTGAGTTTGTTGGAAAGAGGATTTGTATTTGCGATTGCCCATATCAGAGGCGGGCAGGAATTGGGCAGAAAATGGTATGAAAGCGGAAAATTATTAATGAAGCAAAACACATTTACAGATTTTATCGCCTGTTCTGAATATCTGATTAAAGAAGGTTATACAAATACCTCCCGTTTATATGCTATGGGAGGCAGTGCAGGCGGTTTGTTGATAGGTGCTGTGATCAACCTGAGGCCTGATCTTTATAACGGAGTTATTGGTGCAGTTCCGTTTGTAGATGTGCTGACCACCATGTTGGACGAAAGTATTCCACTGACCACCGGAGAATTTCATGAATGGGGGAATCCAAAAGACAAAGTATATTATGATTACATGCTTTCCTACTCTCCATATGACAATATAGGGCCAAAGGATTATCCCCATATATTGATTACTTCAGGACTGCATGACAGTCAGGTCCAATATTGGGAACCTACAAAATGGGTGGCAAAACTAAGGGCATACAAAACCGATAAGAATCATCTGTTGCTTTATACCAATATGGATGCTGGTCATGGAGGTGCATCAGGTAGATTCAATTCTCTGAGAGAGCTGGCTTTGCAATACGGATTTATCTGTTTCCTGGAAGGAAAATCATGCTGAAACAATGCCCTCCCGGGTATAAATCTTACCTTTAAAAGAGGGTTATCAAGTCGGATGTTTACAAATATTCCTAACTTTAGGATCTACAACCTATTAAACTTAACCTATGAACATTGCACTGATTGCCCATGACGGGAAAAAAGCAGATATGGTGCATTTTCTTATTGGATTCAGAGATCAGCTCCACCATGCGAATGTCAATCTCGTAGCCACAGGCACCACGGGAACCCATATTGAAAAAGCAGGCTTCGAAGTCCGAAAATTACTTTCAGGCCCAATTGGTGGCGATGCCCAGATTGCGGCAATGGCCGCAGAAAAAAAACTGGACATGGTTATTTTTTTCAGAGATCCGTTAGATAAACACCCTCATGAACCCGACGTCCAGATGCTGATGAGAATATGTGATGTACATAACATCCCGTTGGCAACCAATCCTGCAACCGCAGAGATGATGTTAAATGATTTAAACACCAGATTATAATGGAACCAAAAACAATCAAAAAAATTGGTGTCCTTACTTCCGGAGGGGATGCCCCCGGGATGAATGCTGCTATCCGGGCCACCGTCCGTGCAGGGTTTTATTATAACCTGGAGATGTATGGAATATACAGGGGCTACGAAGGAATGATCAACAATGAAATCAAAAAACTGGACTCCAAAAACATTACCCACATTCTTGAAAGAGGTGGAACATTTCTCAAATCTGCCAGAAGTGCTGAGTTTCGGACACCTGAAGGCCGACAAAAAGCATATGACAACCTTCAAAAGCATGGCATTGATGCACTGGTGATCATTGGAGGAGACGGTTCCCTTACAGGAGCCCACCTGTTTTATAAAGAATTCGGAGTACCTGCAATAGGATTACCCGGAACCATCGATAACGATCTATCGGGAACAGATCTTACCATTGGTTTTGATACTGCCTGCAATACGGCCATTCAGGCAATTGATAAAATCCGTGATACTGCCACATCACACGACAGGTTATTTTTTGTGGAAGTAATGGGGAGAGACGCAGGTTTTATTGCGGTAAATGCCGGAATAGGAAGTGCTGCCGCTGCAATCCTGATTCCCGAAAAGAAAATGCCGATCGAAAGATTGATAGAAAGACTCAAAGCCAGAACCAAAGCCATGAAGCAATCCAATATTGTAATTGTAGCTGAAGGGGGAAAAAGTGGTGGAGCTGCGGAAATTGCCGCAAAAGTCAAAAAACAGCTTCCCTATTATGATATTAAAGTAACCATACTTGGACATTTACAAAGAGGCGGTTCTCCTTCCTCATTTGACAGGGTATTGGCAAGTAAATTAGGTGTTTCTGCCGTGGAAGGTCTGATGCAGGGAAAATACGACGTGATGGCCGGTGTCATCAACAACAAAATTGTATTTACGCCCATTGCAAAAGCCATAATCGACGACAAGGAAGTAGATGAGGATGATTTCAGGATTGCAAAAATTCTTTCTACATAAAAAGGAGGTGTACAAACCTCCTTTTTTTTTGCCGTTTCCTGGTTCAATTCTCTACTACTATACTTGAATGAGCAGGTAGGATTATCAGGCCCTGGTCGAGGCTTGCCCCTCCCATTGAATACACAGGCTTTATATAATTTTCGGGAGTTTTGAAAGTACGTGTCTCTTCACTTAGGTTATGGGCTACCAATACGTCTTGATTCTCTTGTTTTCGGTAATAAACCATCAATTGTTTTGGTAAATTTTCTTCCTCATAAAGATGTAGATCCCCCAATGCCAAAGCTTTGTTACTGTTCCTCAGTCTGATTAAATCTTTATAATGATTGAAGTAGCTGGTGCTCATGGATTTTTGGATAGCCAGAGGAGTGACGGTTTCGTCTGTGGAATATTTCGGGTCAATCCAACTTGTCCGGCCTTGGTCGTTTGCGGCTATATCCCAAAGAAACGGTTCCCTGATCTGTTCATCAGGTTTCTGCCCCAGCATACCGATTTCCTCACCGTAATAGAGGTACGGTGCTCCCGGCATGGTCATCAAAATGGCAATTGCCTGTTTCAGTTTATGTGGGTCTTCACCTAGTTCATTTAAAAGTCGTGGCTGATCATGGTTGGATGAAAAAGTAGCGTCGACAAATTCATCGGTGATTCCCTGATAATAGTCAAGGATTTCTTTCTGCTTATTTACCAAAAGCTTTCCGTCCTCTTTTTTAAATGCATCGATCATGGTGTAATGAAAGTCGAAATTGAACAAAGCAGGTAAACCCGGAAGATAAGGCGCAACCACTTCCTTCATATCATATACCTCTCCAACCAAATATACATCCGGTTTGACCTTCTCCATTTCAGCTCTGAATTCTTTCCAGAATGCATGATTGTCTCTAGGTCGGTCATCAGGGAAAATGTGCTTGGCGGCATCCAATCTAAAACCGTCAACACCGACTTCCTCCAACCAGAATCTTCCGATTTCATAAATTTCTTCCCTTACTTTGGGATTATCAAAATTCAAATCGGGCATACCTCCATAAAAAAATCCATAAAAATAATCCAGACCGTGGCCAGGGTCATGCCATTGTTGGATGTTGTCACTGTCTAGGGTAATTGTTTTTTTATTCAAATAATCCGCAATGGTATCCTTTTGGGCCCAAACATAATAATCCCGATAAGGATTGTCACGGTCTTTTTGGGATTCCAAAAACCAGGGATGTTCACTGCTGGTATGGTTGATGATCAAGTCAATGACAATTTTTATATCTCTGCTATTCGCCTCCTCAATCAGAGATTTAAAATCTTCCAGAGTACCATAATCCGGATGAATGTTTTTGTAATCCGTTACGTCGTATTTGTGGTAGCTGGGAGAAGGCATGATCGGCATAAACCAAACTGCATTTGCTCCAAGTTCCTCTACATGATCGATCTTTTGGATCACTCCGTTTAGATCACCTATTCCATCTCCGTCAGTGTCATAAAAGGATTGGATAAAGATCTCATAGGTGATGCCTGCATGAGGCCAATGGTTTTCTACCTTTTGCTCTCCGGTTACTGTACAGGCAACAAGTAAAACAGAACCGAACAAACTTAACAGTGCTGACTGATTTTTCATGATGGAGAAATTCAAAAACGAAAAAGCCACTCTTCAGTGACTTTTTCGGGTTGTAATGAAAACCCTTTTAATTTCGGTTAGTGGCATTGAGCATGTCAAAAGCGACTTCAAGTCTTTTTATAAAATTCTCTTCGCCTTTTCTTAACCAATTTCTGGGATCATAATATTTTTTATTTGGACTATCCAAACTTTCTGCATTTCCCAACTGGGTCTGAAGATAACCTTCGTTCTTTTTGTAGAAATTCAGAATACCTTCCCAGAATGCCCACTGCATATCAGTATCAATGTTCATTTTGACAGCACCATAACTGTTGGCTTCTCTGATCTCTTCAACTGTTGAACCGGATCCTCCGTGGAAAACGAAATATAAAGGCTTTCCTGTGGTACCGAATTTTTGGTTGATATAATCCTGAGAATTTTTCAGGATTTCAGGCTTCAAGCTAACATTTCCCGGTTTGTATACGCCGTGAACATTCCCGAAGGCCGCTGCAACTGTAAACAAGTCACCCACTTCTCTCAGGTGCTCATAAGCATATGCTACCTCTACCGGTTGTGTATACAATTTGGAACTGTCGATATCTGTATTGTCAATACCATCTTCCTCGCCACCTGTAACACCAAGTTCGATTTCGATAGCCATCTCCAGTTTTTGGAATTCCTTATAATAAGCTACTGAGGTCTCAACGTTTTCTTCCAAAGTCTCCTCAGAAAGATCCAGCATATGAGAGCTATATAATGGTCTTTTAAAAGCCTTATAATATTCTTTTCCTTCCTCTAGCAAACCGTCGATCCATGGCAACAATTTTTTGGCAGCGTGATCGGTATGCAATACCACCGGTACACCATAAGCTTCGGCCATTTTATGCACATGCAAAGCTCCGGAAACACCTCCCGCAATACTTGCTTTTTGATTTTCGTTGCTTAGCCCTTTGCCCGCAAAAAACTGTGCGCCTCCATTGGAAAATTGAATAATGACCGGCGAATTAACCTTTTTTGCTGTTTCCAATACTGCATTTACAGTACTCGTATTGATCACATTGACCGCAGGCATTGCAAATTCACTGTCCTTGGCATACGACAGAAGATCTTTCAGTTCTTCTCCGTATTTTACTCCTGGTTTGAATTTCATTTTTTTGATTTAATGGTTTGATTAATCCTTGATAAACCGTTTTCTTAATATCTGATGGTTATCATTAAATTCAAAGATATAAAGACCTGCCTTAAAATCCTTTATTTCCAACTCTAAATTATTCCCATAAGGATAAAAGGAGCCTTCCTTAAGCACTCTTCCCGTCATATCCAGCAGCCTATATTTGAACTCTCTGATGTTTTCGGGCACCATAACTTTCAGGTTGGTTTTTACCGGAACGGGGAACAAGGTGAAGGAAGAAATTGCAATCTCATCAGCTATGGAGGTGATAGGATCATCCAGGATAATGCCTTCCGGTTTGGGAAGTTTTTGATTTGTAAAAAGCAGGAATTCATTTGCTTTGAGTGTAAAATTCCCCAAAGTGCCTGTGACCTGAATTTCTTCCCCTGTAAAGTAGTTATACCAATTGCCATTTTCAGGAAACGTGAGGGCAGCATTATCGATGTCCGCCAAACCAAAGTTTCCATACAAAACAGATTGGAAATCCTGATCTTTTATCTTGATCGATTTGAGGTTTTCACCAAGGTTTAGAACAGCACTTTCGGGATTGTTCAAAAAGCCATAATCATTTTTAAGGGAATTCATTGCTTTGTATAAGTTATAAAGTCTCTGCCGTTCCGGATTGTCCAAGTATTCCCACTTGGTAGGTTTTATCCCTAAACGATCATTGTTCAATTCCTGATCATAACCAAACTCCTCAAATTGCCAGAGCATCTTAGGTCCCGGAATTGAAAAGAAAAATGTGGCCATCAGCTGGTTTCGGTTGATGGCATTTCTGAGCTGCCTGATGTTCAAAGGCGAAGTCATGCCATGGATCAGGGATTCCCACATGGTCCTTTCCTCATCGTGACTTTCCATATAGGCAACCAGATTATTTTTATCCCAACCTCTTGTCTTAAAGTATCCCTGATCAAAGTTCCTGGAGTTTCCTTTTGCCATTTCCCTAAAATCCCCGTTTAAATTACCCCAGAGCATCATTCCATATTCCGCCAACTCAACCTCCTCACTGTTGTCAGCAAAATGCTCCAGAATCACATAGGCATCAGGATGGTTTTTTTTGATATTGTCATAAATGTTTTTCCAAATGGTGATCCTTGAAGGATCCCGCTGACCCCATTTTTCGACATCATTGCCGGAATTCACCTGCGTAAAACCTTTACTTAAATCAAACCGGAAACCGTCCACTTTATATTCGGTAAGCCAATAGTTATTCACTGAGTCGACAAATGCTTTGGTGTAACTGCTTTCATGATTAAAGTCATAGCCAACATTGAAGGGATGTTTGGCGACACGGTTGAACCAGGGGTTTTCAGGATTGGGTGACCCATAATCATCATCATTGTAAAGCCTGACCATGGGATTTTGACCGAAGGCATGGTTGAGAACCATGTCCATGATGACTATAATATTTCTTTTGTGTGCCTCATCGATAAGATTCTTCAGGTCATTCTTTGTTCCATAATATTTGTCCGGAGCAAAAAAGAAGGAGGGATTGTAACCCCAGGAAAGATTACCTTCAAATTCCTGTACAGGCATCAGCTCAATCGCATTGATCCCAAGTTCCTTAAGATAATCAAGCCTTTCAGTTACAGCTTTATAAGTTCTCCTATCATCGAAATCCCGGACAAGAAGTTCATAAATGACCAATTCCTCCACAGCAGGTTTTTCATAATCTGTATATTTCCAATCATACGAAGATTGGCTTGTTTGAAGGTATGTGGCCTGGAATTGTGTTTTTCCCTCCGGATAGGATTTAAGTCCCGGATATCTGCCCTGCTCGATGATTTCCTGATCGTGAAATGGATCTGAGGTTTTGTCGGCATAAGGATCACCTATTCTGATATTTCCATCCACCAAATATTGAAAGATATATTCCTGATTAGATATCAGATCGGAAATTTTCAGCCAGAATATTTCACCGTCAGGAGTCACTTTCATTTGATATTCAGGTAAAACCCGCCAGTCATTGAACTCCCCGATTACAAAAACATTCTTTTTCCCGGGTGCTTGGAGAGCAAGAATCACCTCTGTACCTGAAAGGTAATTGATTCCTTTTTTGATTCCGGATGGCAATACCTCTTTGGGACTTGGAGCTACCACATTTATCACCACTTCCGCATCTGCTTCATTTTGGTCTTTTACGGCTTTTGCCTTCAATATAAAGGTGCCCGCTGATTGTGCTTGATAAGTGTAGGAAAGTTTATCTGTATCCTGTGCCGAGGCAATTTCAACATCATCAAGAAAGAGCGATAGATTAGATGCCTCTGAGGCCGCAATGGAGATTTCCTGAACCTCACCTATTTCCAATAAGATCGAAGGAGAAACTGGATCAGTGAATGTAACCTGAAATCCCTGACTCAGGTCCACGAAAAAATCGCCGTTGGCTTCGGTCTTTCCTTCCTTGCTACCATCAGCATTTCTGAAAACCATTCCAAGCCGGAATATGGTTTGATTTTCGGTTACATTGAAAAATTCATTGGGTGAAAGCTCAAACTGCCAGGTATCTGTTTTTCCTGCCACTTTTGTCATCCTTGCATCCGGATTCGCTGTGCCCCACTCGAAAGGGACAACCGCCCAAGTTATTGAACCGGAGGATTCAAGCACGGCTCCGATGTGAATATAAACCGGATCGACTCCAACCAGTCCTGTGGTGCCTTGTGCGGCATCATAAACAATTTTAATTTTTTGGTCTGCTTTCGGAAATTCCGGTTCAATATTTACCTGAGCAAATGAAATATTGAAGATCAGAAGAAAAATTAAAGCCAAAGCAAATCGGTAGGTCTGAATTTTCATTTGCTTGATGTTAAATAGAATATTTGAATCCGGTTAGGCATAAAAGCAATTTCATACTTTAAAAAATTGAAAAGAAAAGAAATTGAAAATATATTAATACAATAAAGATTTTGAATTTATTTACAATTCTATCCGGATCATGATCTTTGTGCTTTTCTCCACTTATTTGTTCCACAGAATTAGAATGTGAAACAGCTGTTCTTAAAAGTTAAATTTCCTTTTCCTGATTTGTTCTAAAAATTACATAATGAAAACGGTTAAGCAAGTAAAAAAATAAAAATGTTATTCCAATATCATTGCGAACGGTTGCAGGAATACAGACAAATATTTTTATATCCTTTGAAATGGGGAATTTTTCCTTTCAGAAATTCAATATATTCTGTCAAAATTCCTATATATTTAAAAAAAGATCATTCAATTTTTATGAAAACAGGACAGATTACGATTGTTGATTTGGCAAGAGAGCTGAATATTTCCACTTCCACTGTCTCAAGAGCACTTAAAGATTATCATGGAATTAACATCGGAACTAAAAGGAAAGTACAAGAACTGGCCAAAAAACTGAACTATAGACCTAATGCTGTAGCTTTAAGCCTCAGAAAGAGCAAATCCTTTACCATCGGAGTAGTCATTCCTGAAATTGTTCACTTTTTCTTTTCCACAGTAATCAGCGGCATTGAAGAGGTTGCTTTTGCAAATGGATATAATGTTATCCTTTGCCAGACCAACGAAAAACTGGCGCGGGAAATTTCCAGTATGGAAGCTCTGCTTTCCAATCAAATAGATGGTTTGCTTGTGAGTTTTTCGAAGGAAACCATAAATTTTGACCATTTTTCAAATTTATTATCCATTAATTTTCCAATTGTATTTTTTGATAGGGTACCGGAAATTGAGCATACCGTAAATATTAGTATAAATGATTTTAAAGGTGCATTTGATGCTGTGTCACATTTGATTGACCAGGGATATTCCAAAATTGTACATCTGGCAGGGCCACGAAATCTAAAAATCAGCCAAAACAGAAAAGCTGGTTATGTTGCCGCCTTAGAGAAAGCAGGGATACCCATCAATGATAATTGGATTGTGGAATGTACGGAAGGAACCCAAAAGGAAAGTTATAAATTAATCACAGAGATTTTTGCGGGCGACCAAAACAGACCCGATGCGGTATTTGCTTCCCATGACATCACCGCAGCAGGCGCAATTCTGGCTGTCAAGTCTTTGGGCCTCAAAATACCACAGGATGTTGGAGTGGTCGGTTTTTCTAATTGGCAGTTTTCTTCCATGATTGAGCCCCCGCTTTCCAGTGTATCCCAAAACGGTTTCACAATGGGTGAAACTGCAACCGAACTGTTATTAGAACTGATCAACCGAAAGAATGATGGGACCTTTGAAACCAAAAACATTGTCATGGAACCTGAGTTATTGATCCGTGCATCATCCCTCAGGTAAAATATCCTTTTTCAGGTATGAAGGATCGGAATCTTTAGCTTACGATAGTCCCAAAAAACAAGGTAAACGACTCTTTCGATTTTAGTGAGATCTTTTACTTTGCCCTTGCATTATTTCAAAATTTATCCTGAATAGAATGTGATAGAACCCATAGTTCATCCCAATAACCCATAAATTTTGTTCGTTACCTCAACCAAGCCAAAACTCAGTTTTTGGCAGATCCAGAACATGAGTTTCGGATTTGGGAATTTAGTTTGGATTTGCCCTGCAAGGTGGATTCATGTCGAGGATTTTCCAGACTCTTGGTGCGGATAAGGATGCCATTCCCCTATTGCGGATCGCCGCTCCAAACTTCTTTTTGGGGAAGAAGTGATTTATACTATGGTGCTGGCCGGTACTTCCCTGATCATTGCAGGATTCTGTAATCTTTTTATAACAAACCGAAGTGCCAGCCATGATGCATAAGTAAACAATTCTCATTAAATTTAATTTACTTTTAAATCCCACTTCTATTTATCGAAGTGGGATTTTTTCAAATAATAATCGGATTTTAGCATAGTAAAGAGGCAATTATGGAAACAATGAGAATAATAGGTGTTCCCGAGCATTTCAATTATCCATGGTTAAAAGTTGTTGAAAGTCAACCATTTTTGGATGAGGACATAAAGCTGGTTTGGGGAGATGAATCAAGAGGTTCGGGTGCCATGAACAAAGCCATCCGGGAGGGAAATACGGATATCGCCATCATTTTGACAGAAAGCTTTATCAAGGATAAAATTGAAGGAAATCCGGGATGTATTGTGGGATCTCATGTACAGTCACCGCTTATTTGGGGAATCCATGTCTCCGGAAAATCCCTGGTTAAAGAGTTTTCAGAAGTAAGGAATGCTCCCTTTTTGATCAGTAGATCAGGATCTGGTTCACATTTGATGGCTTATTTATTGGCCGAAAGGGAAGGTTTGGATATTAAAGACCTGGAATTTGAAGTCATCGGGAATCTGGATGGAGCCAAGCGGGCATTTCAAAGCAGTATTCCCAAGATTTTTCTTTGGGAAAAATATACTACCAAACCCTTGGTGGACAATGGCGCTTTCAAAAGAATAGGTGAAATTCCCACTCCTTGGCCATGCTTTGTCATTGTTGCTTCCAATGAAGTTTTAAAAAACCATGCTCCTATGGTCAAAAAGTTAAGGGATGCCGTTTATGAAAAAAATAAAAGCCTTTTTTCAGACCCTACCATTGCAACTACCTTAAGTGATTATTATAAAATCCGGAAGGAGGATATCCAAGCTTGGCTCAGCCAGACAAGCTGGGCAGAAAACAATAAAATCGAAGCAAAGTCATTGGAAAATACAATGGATGTGCTTAAAAGATTGGAATTGATATCCAAAAAAATCAAGCCCGAACAATTAGTTTCCAGCCAGCTGGTGGACCTTAACTAACTTTACAACAGGAAGGGAAACCGAGGTTACAACAGGAAGGGGAACCGAGGCGAATATTCTTTTCCCTTTTTCACTTTCCAAATAAAACCCACCGCCTAACTTTTGCTTTGGATTATTTGCAAACCAACCCTACGAGGCCTTCCTAACCAGAGAGCATAAGGTTGAAAAGATAAGGTCAGTTTTGGAATTCATGCTTCTCGAAACCGATATTTTACCTTTAAACATCTTCCCAATTCCACTCCTCATTCATCCGGGAAATGGTGTGGTGCGCAGTGAGATCATATTGACAGGGAACAATGGATACAAAGTTGTTTGCAATGGCCCATTCATCGTTATCAACCCCCTTATCGAAGTTGACAAAGTTACCCGCAAGCCAAAAATATCTCCTGCCATTGGGGTCAAACCGTTCGGCAAACTCCTCTTGCCACCTGGCATGGGCTTGTCGGCAGATTTTCACACCCTTGATAGGCTCATTTCTTTTAGGAGGAAAATTCACATTCAAGGCCACTCCTTTTGCCATTCCATGCTTGAGAACCTGCCTGGAGATTTTCTCAACATATTCCTCCACGTGATCAAATTCCGCTTTGGAAGAATAATCGCATAAACTGAAACCAATGGAAGGATAGCCTTCCAAAGCACCTTCGATGGCCGCTGACATCGTACCTGAATAGAGAACGGATATGGAAGTATTGCTACCATGATTTATTCCGCTCACTACCAGATCGGGTTTCCGGTCCTTCAGAATATAATGCTTGGCTAATTTGACACAATCTGCGGGTGTTCCACTGGATTTGTATGCGAGGACATCTTCAAATATATCTTCCTCATCCAATCTAAGTGTTTCTCCGATGGTGATGGCATGTCCCATACCGGATTGGGGACTGTCCGGTGCAACAACTACCACCTCACCCAGATTTTTCATTACCTTGATTAATACTCTGATTCCTTTTGAAGTGATACCATCATCGTTGGAAACCAGAATAAGGGGTTTTTTAGACATAAAATTAATTTAATTGATTGTAATAAGCTGTGATTCTGAGCAAATCACCCCTTTTGTCATGAGAAAGCCGATTTTTTCTCATAAATAATTCGACATCATCCGAATGGTCTCCAAAAAAGTCAAACAGCTCTTTCTTCTTCTGGGAATATTTCTGGATTTTGCCATCCTTGAAAAAATAATAATTGAAGGCCAGACGGTAGGACCCCATCATTGGTGGACCAAACATGGGATTCATCATCATGGGACCATACATACCCATACCTCTGTTGTCCGTGGCCACATATTCCCTGGCAAGCAAGGCAATTTCATTTCCTTCTGTCAGGATTTCAAAGAAAACAGGAGTTTCATAATCCGAAGTCAATGGATAAGGTAAGGTATAGAATGTCCTGATACCGCCATATACTTCATCGAAAATCTCAAACTGCGATACATTGGAAGATCCAAATGTTTCAATTGTATTGTTCTGAAGCTGTACTACATTGTTATCCAGATCATATTTAACCAATCCCTGAAATACTTGGCCTGCGGTGGTTACAATCTGTCCCTTGTGCCATACTTGGGACGGGAACTCATTCTGCTGAGCCATCACGGAGATGCTCAGAAAAAATATGAAAAGAAAATATATTTGGGTCTTTTTCATATTAGGGTTTACTTTAATTTGTTTGAATAAAGTAACGAATTAAACAAAAGATTGGTTGACGTAGGAGATTGATTTTATTCATGGCCCTTTTTGTAAGGCATTTCAGATTAGCTAATTTTTTAATTTTAATGAAATTCCTTTAACCAAACCAATCCAATCCAAGGAATCAACCTGCTGATTTGAAAATCTCCTGTTTACAATAAATTACTTTTTCAATATGGTATGACCCATTTTGTCCCGCTTGGTGGTGAGGTATTTTTCGTTATGGGGATTGGGGAATATCTCAATCGGAATCTGCTCCACGATTTCCAGTCCATATCCAAGTAAGCCGACCCTTTTCGTCGGGTTGTTTGAAATGAGTCTTAACTTGCTGATCCCAAGGTCCCTCAATATCTGAGCACCGACTCCATAATCCCTTTTGTCCATGGGAAACCCTAAGGCAAGGTTTGCCTGCACGGTGTCCATTCCTTCCTCCTGAAGTTTATAGGCTTTCAATTTATTGATCAAACCGATTCCTCTGCCTTCCTGATTCATGTATAAAACAACTCCTTTGCCTTCCTTTTCGACCATTTCCATGGCAGCATGAAGCTGGGGACCACAGTCACAGCGACAGGAACCGAAAATATCCCCCGTTATACAGGATGAGTGAACCCTTACCATTACAGGCTCATTCGGCTCCCAGGTTCCTTTTAGCAAAGCAAGATGTATTTCATCTGTGTTGGTTTGCCTGAAGGCTATCATTTCAAAATCACCCCAAGCCGTGGGAAGGTCTATTCCTATTTCTCTTTTGATCAGCGACTCGTTTTTCAATCTGTATGCGATCAGGTCTTTGATCGAAACCAGTTTGAGCCGGAATCTATTGGCGACTTCCACAAGGTCAGGAAGTCGGGCCATGGTACCGTCTTCATTCATGATCTCCACAAGAACTCCGGCAGGCGGCATCCCTGATAGTCTGGCAAAATCGATGGCCGCTTCGGTATGTCCTGCTCTGCGCAAAACACCACCTCTTTTGGCTTTCAAGGGGAAAATATGTCCGGGTTTACCCAATTCATCTGGATGAATATTATCATCAATCAATGCGCGGATGGTCTTTGCACGATCACTGGCAGAAATACCTGTGGTGCATCCATGACCAATGAGATCTACAGAAACTGTAAATGGGGTTTCATAGGCAGCAGTATTGTTTCCGACCATCAACTGAAGTCCCAACTGTTCACAACGGTCTTCTATAAGTGGGGCACAGATCAAACCTCTTCCATGGGTAGCCATAAAGTTGATGATCTCAGGGGTCACCTTTTCTGCGGCGCAGATAAAATCCCCTTCGTTTTCGCGGTCTTCATCGTCTACGACAATGATTACTTCACCGTTTTTAATGGCATTGATGGCATCTTCTATGGAATCTAGCTGATAATCTTGAGACATAATTGTTTGTTGAATGCTTATTTGAGATGATAACTTACATGCTTTGCTGACTAAAACACGGAGGGACCAATTAAAGTTTGGTTTAAAAGCTAATCACTATTCCCAGTTGCCGGTCGATTTCCACCTGATATTTTTTAAGTTCCATGTAAACCATCAACCGTTCAGAAATTTCCTCAGTGCTGACCTTTTGCTCTTCTCCTTCTTTGATTTTGTGTTTGGCTTCGTCCAGCATTTTCCTAAGAACTTTTTTCTTCAGATGCAAAATGCTGTCATAGATCGTTTTGGCAAGATCATCAGCTTCACCGGCTGTAAAAATCTGAAATCTTGTTTCCCATAAAGTGGAAAGTTCATATTTGCGGGAATTCATGTTGATGATTTCATTCTTGACCTCTGCATCAGCTGAATCCATAAATTGTGTGGGATATGGCAGAATTCCCCGTTCCAGGTTTTCCTTATACATGGCCATTAATCTCTGAAATACCGGGGTTTCGAAATTCAGCTCCGCTATTTCCTGAAGCAGGTAGTCACAGACACTCAGCTCTTCCGACACTTTTTCAAAACCATAAAGAACCAGAAGGCGCATCATTTCCCGCTCCTGGGCTTCCAGATGAACTGACAAAGCCACAGGTTCCTCCTTTGAGGGTAAAAAATTTTCAAATGCTGATTCAGGTTCTTCTCTTTGTTCCTTGAAAAAGTGATCCTTCTGCACTTTCAGCAGGATTTTGTTCAGCTCAACCTGAATGATTTCTTCATCAATCTGCAACAAATCCGCTGACTGCCTGATATATACCGTTCTGATGATCGGATCAGGAATCTTTGACAAACTCTGTACTACCTGCCTGATCGATTCAGCCCTCTTGATCGGATCTTTTGAAGCCTCTTCAGCAAAAAGGCCGATTTTAAATGCAATAAAATCCCGGGCATGGTGATTCAGATAATCTTCAAAAACCTGTGAACCCACCTTTCTTGAATAGCTATCGGGATCATCACCGTCAGGAAAAACCACGGCTTTCACATTCAATCCACCCTCCAAAAGCATGTCAATACCTCTGAGGGAGGCCTTTATTCCTGCGGCATCACCATCATAAAGTACTGTGACGTTATCCGTAAATCTTTTAATGATTTTGATCTGGCTTTCTGTCAATGAGGTCCCGGAAGAGGAAACCACATTTTCAATTCCTGACAGGTGCATGGAAATCACGTCGGTATAACCTTCCACCAGATAGCAGTTATCCTTCTCCCGAATGGATTTCTTAGCCTGGAACATTCCGTAAAGCACATCACTTTTGTGATATACCTCAGTCTCAGGGGAATTGATGTATTTGGGTTGTTTCTTGTCCTGGGTAAGAATCCTCGCCCCGAATCCGATGGGTTTTCCGCCGAGATTGTGGATGGTGAAAGTAACCCTGCCCCTGAACCTGTCATAAACCCTTTCTTGATCTCCTTCCTTTTGTAAAACCAGACCCGCCTTAAGCAGAATATCCTTTGAATGTCCGGCAGCTTTTGCGGCCTTCATCAGGTGATCCCAACCATCAAGAGCATAGCCCAGGTCAAATTTTTCTATAATGTTGTTGTTGAATCCCCTTTCTTTAAAGTAACTGAGGCCGATTGATTTACCTTCCTCCTCTTGGAGATTCTGCGCAAAAAAATCACGGGCAAAACCAAGTGCTATATATAGGCTTTCCCGCTCGTTGTAGGCTTCCAGATCAGCAGGTGTGACGGCTTTGTCTTCCTCCACTTCTATGGCATACTTCTGGGCGAGGTGGCGGATGGCTTCATTGAACCCGATCCCTTCGATGTCCATGACAAACTGTATGGGATCACCGGCTTTTCCACATCCAAAACATTTATATATCTGCTTGGCAGGAGAAACAGAAAAAGAAGGAGATTTTTCATTGTGAAAAGGACAGCAGGCCCAAAGATTCTGCCCCTTCTTTTTTAAGGGGACATAATCATTCACAACCTCCTCAATGTCTGCCCTCTCCTTGACTTTCTCTGTTGTTACCCTACTTATTCCCATTTAATTTTCACTTGAAAAGCCAAATATAAAAAGTATTAGGCCAAATCCTTACCCAATAAATGCAGAAACTATTTGAATACACAAGGGGTTAAAAAGTGCGCCCAAACTGATTCAACCGTGAGTGATCCTTTTATATGGAATAATTATAGGTTAAATTGCAACACAATAAATACAGTAGCATGAACATTAGTAAAGAACAGGTATTCAAAATCCTTTCAACAGTAGAGGATCCGGACCTTAAAAAAGATCTGGTAACTTTAGGTATGATCCAGAGTCTGGTGATTGAGGGAAATAAAATCAGCTTTAAAGTTGTTTTGACCACTCCCGCCTGTCCCTTGAAAGAAATCATCAAAAACAATTGCATCGAAGCATTGGAAACTGACCTTGGAAAAGATATTGAACTGGATATCTTCATGACTTCCAATGTCACCTCCACAAGGTCTGATGCTCCATTGCTGCCAAATGTAAAGAATATCATTGCCATTGCGTCCGGCAAAGGTGGCGTGGGAAAGTCAACCACTGCCTGCAATCTCGCAGTTGCATTGGCCAGGGCCGGGGCAAAGGTCGGACTTATAGATGCAGATATCTCGGGACCGTCCATTCCCACCATGTTCAATGTGGAAGGCGAACAACCGGCAGTAAAACAGGTGGATGGTAAAAACGTCATTATACCAATAGAGCAATACGGTGTAAAACTGATGTCCATCGGTTTCCTGACACCTGCAGATTCTGCAGTGGTCTGGAGAGGTCCAATGGCGAGCTCAGCGCTGAAGCAGTTTATCGGAGATGTAGAATGGGGAGAGTTGGATTATTTGCTGATCGACCTTCCCCCCGGCACTTCCGATATCCACCTGACCATGGTTCAGACCATCCCGGTTACTGGAGCGGTCATTGTCACTACACCTCAAAAAGTGGCTCTTGCGGATGCGACAAAAGGTTTGACGATGTTCAGACAGCCACAGATTAACGTTCCAATTTTAGGTGTTGTAGAAAATATGGCCTATTTTACACCGGAAGAATTACCGGAAAACAAATACTATTTGTTTGGCAAAGATGGAGGAAAAAGGTTAGCTGAAAAATTTGGCGTACCTTTCCTCGGTGGAATACCAATCGTCCAAAGCATCAGGGAGAGTGGCGACACCGGTTATCCTGCGGTATTTAAAACTGGCATCACGGAATTGTCGTTCACGCAGTTAGCTGAAGCAGTTGCAAGGCAAGTGGCAATCAGAAATGCAGTAAAATCAAAAACAGAAGTAGTACATATTAATTCCTAATAATAATGGAAGCGGATTTAAGATATAAAATAGAACAGGCTTTAGACAGTATCAGACCTTATCTGGAAGCTGATGGAGGTAATGTGAAGGTGCTGGAAGTGACAGACGAGAAGGTTTTGATATTGGAAATGACAGGGGCCTGCGGTATTTGTCCCATGTTAAGCATGACACTTAAGGCGGGTGTGGAAGAAGCAATAAAACGTGCTGTTCCGGAAATCATCCGTGTTGAGGCCATCAACGTAGCAGTAGCTTAATTTTATTATAGTGCAAATGAAAAGGATAATACTAAAATCCAGGGTGAGTTTGGTCTTATCCTTTTTGTTGTTATTAACAACTCGTCCTGTTTTTTCCCAGTCATTTTTTGGCCAACCCTACCGGCATATTCATGATGAAAAATGTGCTGCTGTATTATTGGAAAAGGAACAGGAAGATCAGCTGGGTGTCTACGGCACCCGAGAGTATTTTGAAACCTGGCTTTCCGGAAGAATCCGGGAAACAAAATCCCGGCCTCCTTCTGTTATGAGGACACAGCAGGCTCATAAAGTAATTCCCGTCATTGTACACGTGATCCATAATGGCACTGCCGTAGGAGAAGGAGCCAATATTTCCCAGGCGCAGATTGAAGGCCAGATCAGAATTTTAACCGAAGATTATAGAAGATTGAATCCGGATGCAGCCCTTACGCCACCGGAATTTCTGGATGTTGCCGCTGATACGCAGATTGAATTTGTATTGGCCAAACAGGATCCGCGAGGATTGCCTACCAATGGGATAAATAGGGTGCAGGGGCCTAAAACAAGCTACAATCCAAGTGATGCCGCATTGTTGGGTGAAATAGCCTTGTGGAATCCTGATGAATATCTGAATATCTGGGTTGCACCTTTGGTTTCACCTTTTATTGGATATGCTTCTTTCCCTGTCGCCGATATTCCGGGTCTTGATTTTCCTCCAAACACAAGGGAAACGGATGGTGTCACTGTTGATTACAGATATTTTGGGGAAGGCGGCAATGCAGTCACAGGATCTGAAGGAAGAACAGCCACACATGAAGTCGGTCATTTTCTTGGATTGAGACATATATGGGGAGATGGAGATTGCAGCGTAGATGATTTTGTGGAGGATACTCCACTACAGGATTCCCCCAACAATTCCTGCAGATTGGATGATCCGCGATTTTCCTGCAATACCCGTGATATGGCTGAAAATTATATGGATTACACTCCTGATGCCTGCATGAATCTATTTACTGTAGGCCAAGCGGTCAGAATGGATGCGGTATTGGAATTCGGTCCCCGAAGGGCTTCACTGGTTAACAACAGGGCTACCGTAGAACCACAGCTCATCAACAATGATTTGGGCTTTGAAAGGATCATTGATCCCCAGGACTTTATTTGTTCTGATGTATTAATTCCTTCTTTGGAGGTTTACAACTCAGGACTTAACCGCATAACCGCTGCCACTATCCGCATCAGTAACAATGGTGAAACACTACAGACAAAAACCTTTCCCCTAGATCTGACCACCGGACAAAATGCGATCGTTGATTTTGCTCCGATCACTTTTGCTACGGGACAATCCAACAATTTCCAGGCGACCATATTGTCAGTCAACAACAGTGCTGATAACAATGATGCAAACAACATTATCATCTCAACGCCTACTTCACAGCCTGTCATTGATCTGCCTTATACCTACAGCATGTCGGATTTCAATTCGCTCTGGACCATTCAAAACTCTGACAACGGGATGACTTGGGAACAGTCAACTTTGGACATCTCCGGAAGCAATCAGAATACCATTATGATTCGCAATTACGAATATGATGCCGCAGGTCAGTTGGATTATTTCATTTCGCCCCAAATAAATCTCAGTGAATTTCCAAATGCGCAGCTTACCTTTAACATGGCCTATGCTCCTTATGAGTCCAATGGTTTTGGCGATTTTCTTTACGTTGCCGTCTCCACCGACTGTGGAAATACCTTTGATTTACTTGAAGCTCCATATGATAAAGGCAGTGATTTTCTGCAGACTTCAAGTACAACATTGGATGAGTTTATACCGACTACCGAGTCCCAGTTCAGGCGGGAGATTGTGAATCTTTCCGAATATCAGGATGCAGGGGATATCAGGATAGCTTTTATTGGCCGAAACGGATACGGAAACAATATCTATCTGAAAGATATTCAGATTTTGACTGAGGAAACATATACATATTCCATCAGGATGGAGGAGTTGATCAGCCCGACACCGATCTCCAATGGCGAGCAGGAACAGGAAATCATCTCCATTACAAATACCGGAAATCTTCCTATTTCAGGATTCCTCTTTACCCGAACCGCAAACAATGGTTCAGCACAGCCATTTTTGGCTAGGGGACTTACACTGCCTCCGGGGGAAATGACCAATATCACACTTCCCAGTGCTACCACCGAAGGACTGAATGTATTGCGATATGTGCTTAGCGCTCCAAACTTCGATCAGAACGAATCCTCCGTAAGTGAAATGACACGCTATGTCATTGTGGATACGGAGCGGATTTTTGCTCCGTGGCGCCAAAATTTCGACAACACAACTGATATCGCCCCTTGGCTGACCATCAATCCGGAAAACAATCTTGAACCTTGGACCATAACCTCCCTTCAATCAGGTGGGACCGAAGTCAATGTTGCCGAACTGGATGAAATGGCGGGTATGAACAGTTATTGGCTAGGTTCTCCGGTTTTTGACCTGAGTGCCAGCAGTCAGGCCAGTGTTTTCTTTGACAGGGCAACAGGAGTGGTCACCCCCACAACGGTTCTGAAACTGCTTGTAAGTAATGATGGTGGTGTAACTTATGAGGAAGTGTATCGAAGAACGGGAGACGAATTAACAACTGTATCCAACGGTGAAGCCAATCCGAATACTCCCTCTGATTATGTTAGGGATTATGTCAACCTTTCTGAATTTGCCGGAGAAGGAAGTACCAATACACGTTTGGCATTTGTACTTGAAAACGGAAACATCAGCAATGCACCGGTTTACATCAACAATATTGAACTCTTCCTTTCCGCTAATCCCGAACCTGTAGATCCAGGCTTGGGAAGAACCGTGATTTATCCGAATCCTGCCCGGGAGGTATTCAACATCGCCTTTAACTTCATGACTTTCGAAAATGTCAATATTCAGATCTTCTCATCAACAGGAGCTTTAATTCATGATTTGGATTATCCCAACACCTTAAACCAGACTTATACCTTCAGTTCCCAACTCTTTTCAAAAGGATTGTTTATTGTCAAAATAACAAGTAACTCAATTACGGAAACAAGAAAGGTGATTATCCATTAGAAGTTAGAAGTACGAAGTGGGAAGTTTGGTTGACCGATGACCGATGACTGATGTAAAAAAGCCGGAAGACCGAAGCATGAAGTCTTTGCGAGGAGTGCTTGTTGAATCTTTGATGTCAGGAAAACTGAATGTACGACGTGGCAATCTCTTTGAAGTACCATGTAAAAACTGGGAAGTACGATCTTCGAACATCATTTCGAAAGGTGCTTGCAATATCTTTAATGCTAAGAAAAACTGAATGGACGACGTAAGCTCCTATGGATACAAATGTTTTGAATAAATAAATATAACCCTACATTTATACGTTAGCTTAATAAAAATACTCAATGGGTAAAACTAAACATTCAATAAAAAAAATTGGCCTTCACCTGGCATTTATTATAGGAATCATCATTATTCTGGCGTTTGTTTTTCTTCAAATATTTTTACCTGCTTATACCAATCACGGTCAAACAGTGACTGTTCCGGATCTGGAAGGATATGAATATAGAGATCTGGAAAGTTACCTCGACATCAGAGACCTTCAGTTTGAAGTATCTCCCGATAGTGGATTCAATGCCGAACTCAAACCGCTTTCTGTCATCAAACAGATGCCAAAACCGGGAAGTAAAGTCAAGCAGGGCAGGAAAATCTATATCACCTTGAATGCCAAAAATGCACCTTTGATCAAGATGCCTAATCTGGTAAACAGCTTGTTGAAAAATGTGCAGGAAATCCTCTCCAACATTGGCCTTGTCAGAGGCGAGATCATTTACGTTCCGGATATCGGAATCAATGTTGTTCTGGAACAAAAATACAGAGGAAGGAATGTTCCCGAAGGCTTTGAAATTGCCAAGGGTTCACAGATAGATCTGGTGGTAGGTGATGGACTTGGAAATCAGATCCTGGATGTTCCCAATCTTATAGGAATGGATGAAACAGACGCGGAATTCCTGATTATAGGTTCCGGACTGAGAATGGGACGACTCAACTATACCGAAACCGACACTGTCCCTCAAGGAACCATCTTACAGCAGATGCCGCCTGCCGGTGCTGAAGTAAAAACGGGGGAACCCATTGATCTTTGGATCTCGGAATATAACAACAACAATAATTGATGAAAAACGCAAAGGTTTTGGCTCTGATCTGCGGCGTGATGATCGTTTCATCATTCCATCAGGAAACCTTTGCGCAATTTCAGCAATTACCCATTCCGCAAAAAGAAATTACACTAAATCCAATCCGTCCAAATTTAAAAACCCGGCTAAATCCTTTGTCCATACCTTTTTGGGATGACTTTTCATCAGGAAGAATTGACACTACCAAATGGGAAAACGAAGGAGTTACACATTCCTTTACCGTCGGAAATGCTCCGCCAAGTATGGGGGTGATTTTATTGGATGGGGTGGATGAATCAGGAAAGCCATATTCATCCACACCCGTAGAACAGGGTCCGACAGACAGGATTACCTCCTACCCTATTGATCTTGGCGGATTGAATTCAGGAGAGTCAAATACAGTTTTTTTAAGCTTCCATTGGCAAGCCGGTGGGAAAGCGGAAGTTCCTGATATTGCCGATGAGTTGTCCCTGCATTTTCTCAGCAGTGGCGGTACTTGGGATGAGGTTTGGAATATTTCCGGAGACTTGGAAGAACAAAAGGAAATTTTCACGTATGAGATAATCCAAGTCAGCCCGGCATACCAACATGATGGATTCAGGTTCAGGTTTCAGACCCGCGGAAGAAGGTCTGGACCTTTTGACAGCTGGATTTTAGACTATGTGTTTTTAAACAAAGACAGGTCACCAAATGATCTTTTCTTTGAAGACCGAAGTCTGACACAGGTCAACTCTTCTCCATTCGAAAAGTACAGTGCAGTTCCGCTTTTTGAACTTCAGCAACAGTCAGAAAATTACTTTGGCACCATCCGCAATGAATTCAAAAATCTTAACAACAGATTCCGGGCAATGGAATATACCATTGAGATCAGGGAATCCGCTTCTCAAAACATCATTCAAAAAATAAACAACAACACCCCTTTTAACCCCGTCCCACTTGCTTTGGAACGAAGAACCTTTTCAAGCAATCCCATTCCTGAAATTCCATTGCCTGAATCAGAGACAGACTGGGAAATCGTCAGTTACCTGAGCTCGGGGGATGATATCTACTACAATATCGCAGGCGGGGATTCGGTGTTTTTTGAGCAGGTGGATTTCAGGATCAATGATACCGTCAAAACGGCTTTGCCGCTGAGAGATTTCTTTGCTTACGATGACGGATCAGCTGATTATTCCGCCGGGATCAATCAACGTTCGGGGATGCTTGCCCTCCGATATGAAATGAGCGCGCCGGCTTTTATCAATGGGGTAAGTATCAACTTCACCAACTTCAATCAGGTGGGGAGGGCTGTGGAGCTGATGGTTTGGAACGATCTTGATGAAGAGCCCTTGTTTGTGAAAGAAGTTATCATTCCTGAAAAGGGTGAACTTTCGGATCTCTCCTATTTCGCGTTGGATACGAGTATACGCGTCAATAAGGAATTCTACGTCGGGTTCAGGCAGTTCAGTACCGAATTCATCTATGTTGGCCTTGATAAAGCCCGGGATACGGGTGATGAAATCTATTATAATGTATCAGGAAGCTGGCAACAGAATGAATTTGTATCAGGATCGCTGATGATCAGACCACATCTTTCTTTGGAGGGTCCCGCTCCTGATGAATCCATCCTGTTGGAAATGAAAGTCTATCCCAATCCTGTACAGGATAAACTTTTTGTAGAAGGAAAATTTGAAAACATGGATATTTTCGATTCCTTTGGCAGACGCTTGAATTTACCTATAGAAGATTATGAAAAGGGCAAGATCCTTAATTTTGTGGGACTTCAAAAAGGAATATACATTATTAACATCCTTCAGGGTGGCAAGCAGAAATCAATGAGAATCTTATTAAAACAGTAAACTCAAAAATGGAAGACATTACAGTAGAGGAATTGAAAGAAAGACTCGACAAAAACGAAAAATTTGCGTTTGTCGATGTTCGCGAAGAATGGGAATTTGAAGAGGACAATCTTGGGGCCACCAATATTCCCTTGGGTCAGCTACCCCATCAGCTATCGGAAATTGATGCTTACAAGAACCAGGAACTGGTGGTGCATTGCAGATCCGGGGCAAGAAGCGGTAATGCCAAGAGATTTTTAGAAACCAAAGGATTCAAGAAAGTTCGCAATTTACTCGGAGGCCTTTTGGCTTATAGGGCGCTTGAGGAAGAGTAAAGTTTTCTTGGGACGGATTAGGTAAACAGAAGACAAAACGCAAAGGCTAAAATAATCGAAACTTAATTTTTCTGCTGCCTTTGGGCTTTTACCTTATTTTTCTTTGCGTGCAAATCGCAGAACTTCTGTTTCATTCAATATTAAATGGCGCGGGCGTAAAGCAAAGGATAAATATGACAATAGCAATCCAGCCCAATATTTTTCGGCTTGAATTCATTTCCCTCTCACCCCGTACTTCAGGATGGGTGAGCCCCATCACCCTTCCCAACAGAAAAGCAAAAAACAGCCAGCCGCTATAGCCTTCTGCTGAGGGATAAAAATATCCCCAGAGATATTGACTTGCCGCGATCAACAATACAAGCATCCACTTGGTTTGGGTTTCAAGCTCAGCCTTTTTAAAACAGATATACAAGAATCCTATATAAATCGGAATGCTGAAGACAAGGCTGGAAAAGGGATGGAATGGATTGATGACGCCCAAACCTGCATAATAGATAAATACGGTATAAGCAATAAGAGAAACGTTGTTATGATGCTTTGGAAACAACCCGAACATTACATGTCCCCCATCCAGTTGACCGATGGGAAGTAGGTTCAACGCCGTAAAAAACAGGGCGAGATACCCTGCAAAAAGGTATGGAAAATGGATGATCTCGGACATATTAGGCATGCGCTCAGGATTTGCCAACATTTTCTCCATTCCATAGAACAGCAGGTTATAACCCATCTCCAAGGTGAGATAGCCATCTTCAGCCTTATGTCCTTCAAAATCAGGATCCAGGTATTCGGGATGGATTTCGTAGATATAATCCGCTTCGGGCAGATTCGTGAAACCATAGAGCAATACCCCAAAAGCAATTACAAACCCTGCAATCGGACCGGCAACCCCGATGTCGAAAAACTTTCTCCGGCTGTTCACAAAGCTTTTCATCCTTATGACAGCACCGAACGTACCGATGGATGGGGCACCGATAAAGCCAAACCAGGCAGGAATAAAATAAGGCAGGGAAGATTTGACCCCGTGCCTGATGGAAGTCAACAAGTGCCCCAGCTCATGGATCAGCAATATTCCGATAAAGGGTATCGAAAAATGAAGTGATCTCAGGAAATAATCCCAGGTAAGAAAATTTTCCTCCGAACCCAATATAGACTTTCCAAACAACCATTCTCCGCCTGCCAGTGTGGTGGCGATGAGGGTAATCACAAATAAGAGGCTGTGGGTGAAATATTCCTTTTTACTGTACATCCTTAAAAAAACGGATTAATGCATCTGTGTTGTTGACATGGAAAGTTTGTAACCCAACTTCTTTAGCACCGGTTAAGTTCTCTTCCACATCATCAAAAAACAGCACTTTTTCTGCATCAACTCCTATTTCACTGATTACCTTTTTATAAATATCCGCACCAGGTTTGCTGAAACCCATTTCGTGACTTAAAAAAACATGATCCACAATGTCGGCGATATCGGACTCATCGGTATCCCTTTGCAGCATTTTATTTACCGCCTCAATGTGGATACTGTTGGTATTACTCAGGATACCGGTCCTATACTTCTTTCCGAGTGCCTTGATCAACTTTACTCTTTCGGGAGGAAATTCTATCAACAGACTGTTCCAAAGCCTATCGATCAGTTCATCAGACCAAGGCATCCCAAAAAATTCCCTTACATTTTCTCTGAAATCAGTGGCATCCATAGCGCCTCTTTCGAATTCTTTATGAAAAGGCGCGGCATAAAGTTCCGAGGCCAAGTTCCATTTATCCGCCGGAAGATTTTTCTTTAACTCATTGATGCTAAAAGCGTAATCAATATGAATGATCACAAATCCAAGATCAAACAATAAAAAATCTATATTATTAAGGTTTTTCATGCGAATGCCGGTTGTAAAATTAAAACCAAATATGTAACATTGCAGTCCGATTTGCAAGGTCTTCCGCTAAAAAAGGCATTGAAAATACAGAGCTTATAGCACTCCCGATAGCTATCGGGACGGTTAGAGGAAATTATAAAAAGGGCCTATAGCTCATTCGGTTAGAGCAACTGACTCATAATCAGTAGGTGGCTGGTTCGATTCCAGCTGGGCCCACAAATCTCCGTTTACAGTATGTTGACGGGGTTTTTTTAAATTTATTTTAAATTTAAAAACCATAAGCAACCGATTTTTTGGGAATTTTTCCATAAAAGAAAAAATTTCCAGATACCCATAACATGGTATTTTTTTGTTTTTCAGAAATCATAGAATTCGAATCCAAATATTTCTTCTGATCATGGCTAATAGACGCTAAGCAGGAAATGAGCAGCGAAAAACATATAAATAAAAAATACAGCAGGGCGCCGATCACCTTTCTTTTCAAAAATCACATTTAAAAAAAACATGTCCAAATCAAGCATCTACACTAATCCATTCGAATGATAAAACGCGGAAAAAAAATTTGTTGAAATCACATTCTTCTTGTCTAAATATGGTAAATCAAATCCTCCAAAATTACTTCACACAAATTCTTTGAAGAGGCTTAACATATGTTTTATGAGAGTTTAAATGAAGGAAGGGAGATTTTATGTTTTAGAAAAACAGAGCTAAATCACCCACTTCCGAAGTACCCTCCCCCACTTCCTAACTCCAATATTTCATCTTTTAACCAAACCACTTGTGTTCCGAACCGAACTGACTGAGTTCCGAACCGAACCGGTTTACCTTTTAGGTCAATCAATTATGCTAAAAGCCAAACTAAAGGAGCCCGAAAAAAAGGTGGACTTCCGAAGTCCACCCGAGATACTGTTTTGTTATAATCAGATAATCTGAAGCTATCGCAAGAAGCTTTTTTGTTATAATTATATCTTTCGAAGCCAATTTTCTGTAGTAAAATTTACTTTGTGGATTTGTTTCCATAACTTTTTGTTCCCTGTAAGTATGCTGATTATAAATTGAATTCGGTTGGCTCAAGCGGTTTTCGGTATCCCCAGGACCTCGGCTTGTAATGGAAAAAAAACCATTCCACAACATTCAACACTGCTACTATTGGAATATTAAAAATTCGTTTTAGCTTTAAGTGTTTGAAACTGAGCATCACCCCTCAGTTCGCAGAATGGTTGAAACTTGTACCCGCAAGTTTCGACAGGCAAAACAACTCTTGGTAGACTGAATCACCTTAGAATGGGAAAATCCACATTGTCAAATTGGATTTTCAATTTGTTGGGGAAAACGATTTAACAAAACGAATTCTCCTTAAAACGGTCAATGACTACTTCCAAGAAAACATTGATGCATCGGCTACCACTTATAACCCATGAATGGAATGAAAATAGATGACAACATGAAATCAGAAGAGTTGATCTCGACTGAAACTGAATGCCTCCAAATAGTGATTTCAAAAGAAGAAGTCTCCTTAAAGGATTATTCGGTACCTTTAAAGATATTGAATCAGGTGACTTCAGACATTTCATCTATGAAATATTACAGGGAACGGATAGACATTTCCTTTAAAGGATATAATGATAAAAGTGCTGAGATTTGGGAAATACCTGAGGTGAGAAACTATGTTGAAGAGTTGGATTCCCGATTTCCCTATTGGCTATACTTTCTTTCAAAAGACGGAATGGGATTATCTGTCATTCTAAAATGTTTTCTATTACCCTTCCTCAAGCATGAAAACGAAAAAGAACTCAATGGTGGAAGACTTCAATTTTATTTGGAAGAAAGAGGTTTTTTGGCCATGAATCAGCTTTGTGATCTGACAAATATCTCTGCAGAAGAACACATCCAAATGACCCATCGACTGGTGAACTACATACAGCAGCATTTAAGTTTTATGAGGGGAATATAAACCTATCCCGAAATCATTAAACCAAAACCTGCCATTTTTTCCAAAATTATAGCCGGAAACTTTAGGAAATAAAAACAATTGTACTTGGCAGGTTTTACCCCACTTTTTGGAATATCACCAAGTAGGATAATATTTTTTACAAACAGAACGGCTTTAAACCATCGTTGATTTATTGCAACAAAAAAGCCGGCAATAAACCTTTCCAGGATCTCAATATTACATTTGTACCGGAAGGTATTTATGCTTAAAATATTGATGAAGTTTGTTTAAAGTTTGGAAATTGGATTTCATACCGGATCGGATGTAATACAGGTAAAAAGCTGTCGATTTGGACACCGACCGCGACTTGGAGAGACGCCGGAAAGCGGCTTGAATTGCTATTTCAAAGCATTTAAAAAAACATCAAATTAAAAATCAAACCTAAAACCGATTCTTATGGATTTAAAAGTCAAACAACAGCGATTTATTATTTGTGGTGCAAGCAGTGGATTTGGAGAAGCCATAGCCCGGCAGCTGTTAAACGAAGGTGCGTGGGTGGTGCTGATAGCCCGGCGCGGAGAGCTGCTCCGTGAGAAGTTTGCGGATTATGATAAAAACACGGAGATCATCGAAGGCAGTTTGACCGATTCCGGGACGCTTGACAAAATTGTTCAGGCCGCAGAAAAAGCGGATTTCCACGGAGTTGTTTTGAATGCCGGAGGTCCGCCAACCGGCACCCCGCTTCAAACCAACATGGAAGGTTGGGATGCTGCCTGGCTGCTTGTCATGCGGTGGAAAATTGACCTTTGCCTGCGACTTGTGCCCATGCTAGTGGAAAATGGTTACGGAAGGATGCTGTTTATCGAAAGTCAGTCCGTGAAGCAGCCCATCCCGGCCCTTGTGCTGAGTAATTCGTTCCGGGCAGGTGTGGTCGGATTTGCCAAAAGCCTCGCACTTGAAGTTGCTCCAAAAGGTGTAACGGTAAACGTTTTGGCTCCGGGTTCCCACGACACACCGGCCCTAGCCCGCATCATCAAGAACAACAGCAGTGAAAAAGGCATTTCCTATGAAGAAGCAAAAGAAGAGCTGGCGGAAAAAGTTCCTGTTGGCAGATTAGGAAAGGCCGAAGAACTGTCCTCCCTGGCAACATGGCTGCTTTCCCCTCACAGCGGCTACCTCACAGGACAAACCATCAGTCACGATGGCGGGGTTATTTCAGGGATATTTGGGTGAGTGCGGAAAAGGCTGGGATTGACCGATATTGGATGACCGATGTTGGATGACCGATGACCGATGTTTGGACCGTCATTTCGAGGAGTGCATTTTCCAACTTTCATTTAGGAAAATCCTATGCACGACGTGGCAATCTCTGCCCCTGTAAAAAGTAGATTCGCTGCGCGTAGAAAGTAGATG
>JBGTDA010000094.1:0-12542 GCA_041748555.1 Rhodonellum sp. | reverse complement strand
ATTATTGGAAATTGGGGAAAAACTCAACTGGGCTAACCAGTTTGTTGCGCAATTTTCAATGGGAAGTGTTCCTTACAGGGTACTGCCGACATTGGGCGGACCTCTTCTGCACAGGGGGTATTATCAGGGAAGGTTCCGGGATAACCACCTCATGTTGTTTCAGTCCGAATTTCGACAACATGTTATCGGGAGATTTGGTTTTGTACTATTTAGATCAATGGGAAGGGTATATCCTGATATCCGAACAGAATTGTTACAGAACTTGCACCTGGCAGCAGGTGGCATCCGGGTCAGGGTGAGTAAAAATGACCGGACCAATGTCCGGTTTGATTACAGTATTACCCCGGATTCTTCCGGTTTTTATATTTATTTTGCCGAATCATTTTGACTCACCCCATGGTCCAAAAAAATAGCTCAAACTTCTTTACAAAACTTTTCCATTGGGAATACTGGCCTACCTGGATCATTTATTTGCCCGTGTTTTTTTACTACCTGTTTCTTTCATTAAAAGCCAGAAACTTTTTTTTCTTTTCTATGGCCAATCCTGAAATGGAGATGGGAGGATTGTATAATTGCAGTAAATACAAACAGCTCGATTACATCCCTTCCGAATTCAAACCCAAGACACTGCATGTTAAAACTAAGACCACACTTCCGCTGATCCTTACCCGGCTCTTTGATTTGGATCTGGACTTCCCCCTGATTGCCAAACCGGACAGGGGAGAACGTGGCGTTGGCGTTTCCCTCATACATGACAATTTGCAATTAAAAAATTACCTTCAACAATCCTCAGTTGATTTTTTATTGCAAGAATTTATCGACAGCCTTTTTGAAGCGGGTGTTTTTTACTACCGATTTCCGGATCAAAGCTCAGGGGTCATACCTTCCCTGGTTGTGAAATCATTTTTAACTGTGATGGGTGATGGCCAGTCGACTATAATGGAGCTAATTTTAGGTTTACCGAGGGCGAGACTGGTGGCAAATGAATTGATTAAAAAAGAAGGGATCAACCTAAATGAAATTTTGCCTGCCGGCACGGAAAAGCTATTGGAACCCATCGGCAACCATAACCGTGGTACTAAATTTTTGGATGGTAATCGCCTGATTAATCTCGATTTATTGTATTTTTTTGATGCCTTAACCTACCAGATTCCGCACTTTCATTACGGAAGATTTGATCTGAAGGCACCCTCTGAAGAAGAATTCAGAAAGGGTTGGGGCATCAAAATCCTGGAAGTAAACGGTGTAAATGCAGAGCCCGCCCATATTTATGATCCGAATGCAAGCTTTTGGAAGGGAATTAGCACCCTTTTGCGACACTGGAAAATTATCTATACGATCAGCATGGAAAATAAAAAAAGCGGATTTAGGCCGGCTTCTTTCCATGAGGCGTGGAGGCATTTTAAGGAATGGAAAGACCAGATTTAAATTTTTCAGGAATTTTTGTCAGGTTAAGTACGCTTGACCGAAGTTGTTTGGTATAGGCTCTATGTTCGGCTGAATTTCCTCCTCTCAAACTGTTACACTTCTGAGCCTTCCCTGATACTTGGCCTTGGATAGCGGATTGGTCAGTTCTATTTGCTCATCTTTTAGAACATGTTGAGCCGTATTTTCCGGCAATTCCCACTCCTTGATTGTAGTGAAAGCCAGATTATCTTTGTGTCTGACCACGAAGAATACCTCTTTACTGTCCCAAAAGTTTAGCATAGGGAAGTCATTGTAATACCTGTCTGCCACGATGACCGACCCTTTCTCCAAAGGAATACCGTAAGCAACTTTGTTGTCTCCTAGGCTTCCTTCGGTAATATTACACATGAGAGAGGTGTGCTTTTGGTTCAAAACCAAAATACACTTATTTTATGCAAAAACTTAAACCTCTCTCTTTTTATTTTGGACGCTATTGACATTAGGGAATAAAATTCTATTTTTAATTAAAAAATAAAATTGAATATATTATAAAAGATTTTAAGTAATAATTGAGCACTTGGAAATGGATTCAAAATCAAAAATCTGGTATCTGGAGAACTTCAACTTTTTTTCCGAGCTTGACCTGGATCAAAGAAAGTTTGTCAGAGCAAATACGAAAATGAAAACGGTGAACAAAGCCCAAATCATTTACTTTCAAGATGATCCCGCCAATAGTGTATACTTTTTAAAAGAAGGTAGCATCCGTATTTCAAAAATCCATTCAAATGGAACTGAATTTATATTATCTATCCTGGGACCCGGGGAAATATTCGGGGAATCCTCCCTTTTTGGAAATTTGATAAGAAAGGAAGCCGCAACTGCTGAAGAGGATTCCATCTATTGTGTGATGAGAGAAGAGACGCTGAAGAAACTTTTAATTAGGGTCCCTGCGCTAAATCTTAAGTTCAGTGAGGTCATTGAAACGAGACTCGGCGCGATGCAAAACCGATTGGAGTCCCTTTCCTTTAAAAACAACAAAGAAAGGATTTTGGATTTTCTTAAAGAAAAAGCATTGAAACCCTCCCACCATCATAATGGACAAATTATTATCGATCACCCCTTGACACATGAAAAAGTGGCTATGTTAACCGCTACAAGCAGGCAGGATGTTTCCAGTTTGTTCAGCTATTTAAAGAAAAAAAATGTCATCGACTACGACAGAAAAACCATACGGATTTTGAAATTCGATGAATTATAAGAATGCCTTAACCGTATGGATTGGAATCTTTGATCAATTCACTTACAAAGAGTTTTTTAGTGGGTTTTAGCATTAGTTTTTTCCTGGAAAACTTCCGGCAGTTCTCAAACCCCCGCACCGGTAAATTTCACATCCTTAAATGCCTGGCGAATTTCCCGACTTACCAAAACAGTTATCCTGCATCCGGCATTAAATACACATGGTACAGAAGATAACTGAATCTCAGGAATGGCTTGTGATCACTGGATCCTGGTGCGGTGATAGCGCACAGAGTTTACCTGTTATAGCCCGCATAGCTGCAGTACCTGATAAAATAAATTTGAAAATCGTTTTAAGGGAAGAGAACCCGGAGCTTATATACCAATATCTTATCAACAGTATCCGAATACATATATTTTATAAATCCATATTTTCAATTCAATAATAAAAATTTGACGGAAAGGTTGGCGCTATAAGTTGAGGAATTACCAAGATGAACTGCACCATAATCCATATTGATAGATTGTTGGTCAAATAAATCAATCACCCAAAGACTGATTTTAGTAAAAAGTTCGCTGTTATCGAATAAGCCAAAGAATACGAGTGGATTTAATCAATTAAATCAACCAAACTGAATTTCTCATTTTTAAGTGCTTTAATTCGATTTTGAAATTTTTCTTCTTTAAAGTAACTGGGTAGTATCGGTTCTTTTAACATGCCCTGTTTTAGAAATTTTGTTATAAGTGGGACATAATGGAGGGAGAATTTTCCGGTAAATAACAATTCCAAATTTCCCCCTTTTTGCAAATATTCTAAAAGTAGTATTACGCCTCGAAGGTAAATCACATCCTTTATAAGTCCTCCTCCCCTATAAATTCGCATTGTAATTTCAAAAGAGAGCTCTTTAGAAAAACTGTATTTTTCAATTAGGAGGCCATAAGTTTGAGTAAAAGTTTTGCCTTTAACCAAACAATCTGCCGCTATCACTCTGGCGGCGATTAATCGAAGTCTTGATCCTGATAAACCGCCAACAAAATATTCAGATAAAACCGCCAAACCCTCCTGAAGTTGGTTATAGCCCGCAAAGCCCGCATATAATTGTTTAATTGGCTGTCTTAATCCATTACAATAGGTAAGTATATGAGTACCAATTTCGTGCTGAATTAAGGCCTCAATCCTGGATTTTCTTATGGACATTCCTTCGCTTATGTATACTTTGGTTTTATCAACCATTATTCCAACGACATCATTTCTTATCTCCGAAGCAATATTTTCGTTTTTAAATGTATCCTTTAAATAATCAATTTCAGATTGGGCAATTTTGGCAAATTCATGACAATCTACCCTTTCCCCATCGTCTTCGGTATTATCTTTTACTTTATTTAGTATTTCTTTCGCTTTCTTAATTTCTTTATGATCTGGTGCTCCATATAAATAGTGGCCTAAATACTTAGCACCCACAGATTCCCTACTTTCTAGTAAAGTTAATTCTACCTCCAATTGGATCCGTTTTTGTCTAAGTATGTAATCGGCAGTCGTGTCTTTTATGTCATCCATTTCGAGTTTAAAAAGCCTTTGTTTTATCTCCTCGGGGTCAAATTTTATCATTTTGTAAGAAAACTGTGGCTCCTTCTTATATTTATGGGACTTAAACTCTTCCCAGGCAGCCTGGTGATTAACAGGAGTGATATTTAACAAAAAACTCAATTCATCAGAGATATCAGCTAACTCCTGGTCAATCTGTTTCACATTTTCATCCAGTTTATTAGCATCGTACATCAAATAATGTGAGAAATGATTTGAGGTTTGAATTCTAATAAATGTGAATACTACTTTCTTGAAAGCATTGATAATGTGGTCAGATAAGGAATTAGCTTTATGATTTGTCGGCAAAGGAATAGGGATAGTAAGACCAATCCAAAAAATTCCGTTATCCTTCCTATAATCTTTGCTTAATGGAGGTTTAACAGCAGATGCATCCTCCTGCTTTATGGTAACAGACAAACCATGAGATTCTGAATCTTCCAACGCTTTTTTAAGGCTTTTTACAGTGATATCTGAATCGTTGTGTAAACTACAAATTTCAATATTTTGATTTTTTGTCCCAGGGATAAGTTCCAGAATTAGGCAAGAATTGAAATTTTTAGAAATTGATTGGGATATAACCCCAATAAATTCTTCCAAATTCTGGTGTTTGTCCAGAATCATTAAGCTGGAGGAAAATTGCCGAAGTAATTCTTTAAATTGAATGTTAGGTTCTTTTGTGTACCTATAAAGTAGAATAAAGGGAAGGATACCTTTCATGTCTAATTCCAAATTTTCTTTATCAATATTTATAGATTTCCGGGAATCAATTGCCTGTAAAACCTTCTTTTTTATATTTTCTGATATCCTCATTATTAAATATTTTTTAGCCAAAAGATGTAATAATCTTACCAAAAGAAATATACCATAATTTGAATTATGTTTGAAAAAAATCAATATAAAAACCGGCAACTTAAAAGAAGGTAAAATGAAATCTTCCCATAATACCTAGAAATTCCGTAAGCATAAATATCAAATGGATTACCGAAGCTATACTATTCAAATTCCCTCTGTAGATGATGATTCTAGGCAACGTAATACAAATTTTGTTTTACCGACACCCCTTCGGATAAATAACATCGCCATAGTTGTTTGTTCCCAGCTCAAAACTTTGACCCTCAATATGGACGGTTTCATCCAGTTTTGAAACCAGTACTTTCCGGTCAGTCGGCGGGTTGAAGGAAGCTAAAAGCAGACTGTGATAACTCCGGGTGTTACACCCGTGAACGGTGGATGAAGCCTAGCTGCCCAGTCCAATGAATACAATCCACATTTTGGAAGACAGTATTTCATGAGTTTCCGGTTTAATTATGACAAACTCCTATTCTGCGGGATAATTGTGAACACAGTCTATTAGTACTGCTACTACTCCGGTCCACCCCGTTTGATGGGAGGCCCCGACACCCCGCCCGTTATTGCCATGAAAATATTCATAGAACAAGATCAGATCGTTGAAATCCGGGTTTTTTTGGTAAATCTCGTGAAGTGCATGTACGGGACGAGCACCCTTATCGCTTTTCTCAAAAATTGAAATGAGATTCCGGGAAATGTCATCCGCAATCAATCCAAGGTTTTTCTTCTGGTTCGCATCGTATGGACAATGTACAAGAAATTTATCTCCGTAAAAACGGTGTAATTCTTTTAAGGACTGTATCAGAAGATAGTTCATGGGCGTCCAAATCGGACCTCTCCAGTTCGAGTTACCTCCAAACAGGCCCGTTCTGGATTCGGCCGGCTCATACTTCAGGTCAAAGTCCAGCCCGTGTATATTGACTATATAAGGTTCCTCATGCAACTTGGAAAGCGATCGAATACCGTACCGAGAGAAAAACTCCTTTTCACTCAACAGAGGATTTAACACTTTTGGCAGCCGTTCCCGCGGTACAAGTGATAACAGCAGGTCACCATTTTCGTCGAATGAGTCGATCACCAGATGGCGATGGTTACTCTGCCTGTATTTTTTGAACCATTTTAACCTTCGGGTGAAATCGGGAAGTTTTTCAAGATATTCACTTTTCACTTTAAGTATTGCAAACAGACTGGTAAGGCCAACAAGAGAGCGCACTTTAAGAGGAATTTTCTCCCCATCGGGCAGAACCAGAACATCATAGAAAAATCCATCTACATGATCAACACAACCACCGTCCTCCAGTCCCAGGCAGTTAATGGCTTCAGAGATATACACAAAATGTTCAAGAAATTTGGTGGCGACATCCTCAAATCCAGCAGGATCGTCCTGGGCGATTTCAAGAGCCATCTCCAGCATATTCAGGCAGTACATCGCCATCCAGCTTGTTCCGTCAGCCTGTTCAAGATGTCCTCCGCCCGGTATTTCGGTACTTCGGTCAAACACACCTATATTATCGAGACCTAAGAATCCGCCTTCAAATACGTTGTTGTCGTTTTGATCTTTACGGTTTACCCACCAGGTGAAATTAATCAGTAGTTTCTGGAATACCTTTTTCAAAAAGTCGATATCTCCTTTTCCTGTTTTCTCTTTTTCCATTTTATACACTTGCAAACAAGACCAGGCATGCACCGGCGGATTTACATCTCCAAAAGCCCATTCATATGCGGGAATTTGTCCGTTTGGTTTCATATACCACTCTCGCAGAAAGAGAATCAACTGATTTTTTGTAAACTCGGGATCGAGCATCGCCATAGGTACACAGTGAAAGCCAAGATCCCACGCTGCATACCATGGATATTCCCATTTGTCGGGCATAGAAATAATATCCCGGTTGTTCAGGGTTCGCCAATCGGAGTTTCGGGCATGCTTCCTTGATTCCGGAGGAGGAATTTGTCCCTCATCGCCATCCAGCCATTGTGGGATGTCGATGTAATAAAACTGTTTGTTCCAGAGCATTCCGGCAAAGGCCTGCCGCTGAATATTTTTGTGATCTTCATTCCCACCTGTTTTAAACTGAGAATAAAATTCATCAGCTTCTTTTTCTCTCTCTTCAAATACACTGTCAAATGATGTTTTAAGGGGATTTTTACTGTGACTTTTTTTCGAAAGCCTCAGGCGTATCTCTTTCTCTTCTTTCCCTTTTAACCCAAGTTTATAAAGCGGTGAAAATTTGGTACCTGAATCAACATTGTCAAAAACAGAGTAATCTCCGCTTACTACGGCATCGTTGATGCTGTCTTTTACCCGTTCGGTGCGATTCGCCTGATTGTATAGCATCATGAAATTGGTTTCATTTTCAGCAAAGAGCAGTTTATCGGCTCCATCGCAGTAAAAGTGATATTCGTTCAGTTTTGGATGAATTGCCCGAATTTCAGCATAAGATGAGTTTTCTTTTGACAATTTTAAGGAAGGAGGTTCGTCCATGAGCCCGAAGCTCCAGAGATTGGTGAACCAGAGAGTGGGCAGCATCGTAAGTTCGGCAGGTTCGTCCGATTTATTGACAACTGTGATTTTAATCAGGATATCATCTTCATCTGCCTTGGCGTATTCCGTGAATACATCAAAATATTTATCATGATCAAACACACCGGTATCCAGGATCTCAAATTCGTCCTCATCGACGGATCTTTCCCGGTTTATATGAACAAGTTCTTCATAGGGAAACCGGCTCTGAGGATATTTGTAGAGATGTTTCATGTATGAATGAGTAGGTGTGCTGTCGAGATAGTAGTACAGTTCCTTCACATCTTCCCCATGATTTCCCTCCGGACCGGTAAGTCCAAATAACCGCTCCTTGATAATCGGGTCTTTCCCGTTCCACATGGCTACGCAAAAGTTGAGAGTACAGTTATCGTCTGTAATACCTGCAATACCGTCTTCACCCCAACGATACACCCGGCTTCGGGCATGGTCGTGTGGAAAATAATCCCACGCTTCTCCGTGTTCACTATAATCTTCACGGACGGTTCCCCACTGACGTTCACTCAGGTATGGGCCCCACCGAAGCCAGTTTGCGGATTTACTGTAATTTGCTACAAGTCTCTTCTGTTCCTCTGTCATCATAATCTTTTTTATATTCTGATTTACCCGTTTTCTGTAAAGCCGGGATAGCAGGTCATGCCCCCGTCGATGAAAATGGTTGTACCATTGATATAATCAGACTCATCGGAAGCCAGCCAAACGGCAGCCGAACCAATGTCTGACGGTTCGCCGATACGATTGTAGGGTATCAGCTTGTTAAGCTTCTCCAGTGCCTCAGGTGTTTCCCACGCCTTCCGGTTAATGGGTGTTTTAATAGCTCCCGGAGCAATACTGTTCGCGCGTACCTTCATGTAACCATACTCCTGAGCAATGGTTTGCATCAGCATCACAATGGCTCCTTTCGAGGCGGCATAGTTGGCATGTCCTGCCCACGGTATTACTTCATGAACCGAACTGATGGTTATAATCTTACCAAGAGCAGCTGAAATCTCGGGACGCATCCCCCTTCGTAAAAATTCACGAAGACCCTCTTTTGCACAGAGAAACTGCCCGGTCAGGTTTACATCAATTACTTTTTGCCACTCTTTTAAAGGCATCTCGTGAAGCGGGAAATCACTCTGTATTCCCGCATTCGGAACCACAATATCTACGGTTCCAAAATGGTCAACTGCTTTTTTGAACATCGCCTGCACTTCATCTTCCTTGGTCACATCACATTTATAGGGGATAGCCTGCCCGCAGATTTTATCATTACAAATATCGTTTGCCACCTCTTCAGCAGCTACGGGATCCGTGATGTAATTAATAATGACGTTTGCCCCGTCGCGGCCGATTGAGGTTGCAATGGCTTTGCCGATACCGGAATTTGCCCCGGTAACAATGGCTGTTTGTCCAGTAAGTCGTTTATTCGGTTTTTGATACATAGGTATGTTTTAATTTTTGTGTTATTTTTGAACTACCAGCACGGATGGACCGTTATGCTGGGGTTTCAAAATTCCATCGGGTACCATCTTCCCACTTTCTTTTGGAGTTGCCATATTCAGAATAACCTCCATTGGATTTAAGCATGTTTGCTAAATGGAGCAAGTTGTAGGTCATAAACGTGGTGTTTTTATTGGTAAAATCACTTTCAAATCCCAATGGTGGATGTATCTTTGCCCCATTCCATTCAGTATCGCTATAACTGGGACCGGGTCCAACTTTGCCAATCCAACCGCAATCTGCCTGTGGAGGTATAGAATATCCGATATGTTGAAGAGAATATAATATGCCCATAGCACAATGCTTGATACCGTCTTCATTACCGGTAATAATGCAACCCCCAACTTTACCGTAGTATATATACTGCCCCTTGGCATTTGTTTCAGCACTCATCCCGTAAAGTCGTTCAATTAGTTTTTGAGCAACTGAAGACTTCTCTCCTAACCAAATGGGCGTTCCCACAACCAGAATATCTGCTTTAATTATTTTTTCGAACAGTGTGGGCCATTCGTCCTTATCCCAATTATGTTTGGTCATATCAAGATTGACGCCATTGGCCACCTGGTGATCTACTAAACGAATTTCCTCCGTCTTGACATTTTCATTATCCATAATTTTCCTTGATAATGCCATCAAAATGCTTGTATGGCTCTTTTCAGGAGATTTCTTCAAGGTACAGTTTACGTAAATGGCGCTTAAGTTACTAAAGTCTGGTTTTTCCATATGTTCTATTGTTTAAATTGGCTCTACGGTCAATCCGCAGTACACATATTCATTATTGTATTGTGTTTTTAGATGGTTCATAAATCTTTATCAAGAAAGGCCCTGACTTCATTTTTTATATTTTCCCACAGTGATTTATCGCCTTTAGCTGCCTTTAGAAGCTCTTTCATTTTTGATATGCCAAAATTCTTTGCCTGGCGGAGGTCTATATGAGGTGGTAGTGATAAGGCTCCTCCGGTAACGTGTGCATTAAGGATAAAAGGCTTTTTAGATTTTTGAGCCTGTTTGATAGCCTGGATAATACCATCATTTTCAGTAACATTCACCCCGTCTCCTCCCACTAGTTTTGCATAAGCCGCAAAATCAAAATTCTCAACCCCGATGGCATCATAGTTTGGTGCAAATCCGGCTTCTTCCATCTCTATTTTCACAAAACCAAGTTCGGAGTTATTCAGCACGATTATTTTAATAGGCAATTCGTATTCTACAGCCGTTGAAAAATCATGTAGAGACATATTGAATGCCCCGTCTCCGACCAAAGCCCATACTTCCCGGTCTGGAAACTGCAGTTGAGCCCCGATCGCAGCCGGCAGTCCCACAGCCATGGAGCCGTGATTGAATGAACCGATAATTCTTCTTTGAGAATGAAAATTCATGAAGTTGCTCGACCAGATAGCGGATGTACCCGTATCAATGACAAATATGGCATCCTCTGACGCTGCATCGCTTATTTCCCGGGCCACCACCTGAGGATGCATGACTTTAAAATCCTTTTCTCCATCTGAGGTTTCGCTATTATGTTCCAACCACTTTTTAAATTCAGCATTTAATTTATTAACCCAGGCCGGGTCTTTCTTTAATTTGCATTTTTGGTTGACATGTTCAATAAATTGCTTGATATCTGCTTGCAAGCCGAGCGTAACCGAGGTACGGTTGCCAATATTTTCCGGCCGGATATCTACCTGGATAGTTTTGGTGTTTTCAGGCAAAAAACGGGTATAAGGAAAGTCAGTGCCCAACATGATCAACAGGTCACATTTCATCACTGCTTCATAGCCTGACGGGTTACCGATAAGCCCGGTTAGTCCCACTACGTTATCGCTGCTATGATCAAAAATATCAGATGCCCGGACGGTGTGCGTGATGGGAGCATTTACTTTTTTTGCAAAAGCCAACACCTCTCCCCTGGACAACCGGCAACCGGCACCAGCCAAAATTCCTACTTTATCCGCCTGATCAATCAATTCCACGGCTTTATCCAGACTATCCCGGTCCGGCAATACCGTCGATCGGGAGCGAAAAACCTGATGTACAAAATCAGTATTTTCTGCTGGCATTTCAGCGATGTCAGCAGGCAATTCAATCCGGCACACACTTTTGTGATTAATGGCAATACGCAATGCACGCAGAATCACTCTGGGAGCTTCTTCAGGTGAGCGAATAATGGCCTGGTACTCACAGATATCTTCAAACACCTTGGTGAGATCAACCTCTTGGTGATAATTAGTTCCAATATGTTCCACAGGGATTTGTCCAGTTATAGCTAAAACGGGGGACCGTTCTTTTTTCGCGTTGTACAATCCATTTACCAAATGCAAAGCACCTGGCCCAACCGTACTGGCGCAAACGCCAATATTTCCATTCAGTTCGCCTTGTGCAAATGCAGCAAATGAGGCATTGCCTTCATGCTTCATTTTTACCCATTTCACCTCAGTCTGGTCGGCCATAGCTGAAATCAGAGGATTGAGAGCGTCACCGGCTACACCAAATATATGCTTTACGCCTTCATTGGTTAATATTTGCAATAATTGTTGAGATACATTCATTTCAAAGAAATTTTAATAAAGCTTAGGTTTCCTACTCTTGGTTTCATTTGCTTCTTTTTGGTCAACAGGCTCCAGATTTTCCAGCATGGTAGGGATGAGCTCAGAGACAGTGGGATGTACCTGTACCGAATCCCGAATAACTTCGTAGCCTGTTCCGGCATACATCGCATTTAGAAAACCACTAATTATCTCATCCCCTCCTACACCCAGCACCGCAGCCCCTAAAATCTGATGCGTATCGGCATCAATGATAGCACTCATAAAGCCTCTGGTTTCACCCTTTTCCTTTGCACGCGCAATACGGCTCATATCTCTTTTTGCCTCCAAGAGTGAGTAACCTTTTTTCAATGCCTCCTTCCTGGTCATTCCCGCCCTTCCCAAGGGTGGGTCTACAAACAGGCCATAAGTTTGGATACGATCCGATACTTTCCTGCTTTTGCCTTCAAAAAGGTTTTCATAAACAATTTCAAAGTCATTGTATGCGGTATGCGTAAAAGCTCCCAGCCCATTACAGTCTCCCAAGGCAAAAATACCCGGCACTTCCGTCTCCAATTGATCATTTACCTTGATATATCCTTTGTCGTTCACACCAATGCCTGTATTATCCAGATGCAGCAAATCAGTATTAGGGGTGCGGCCCACAGCCAGTAATAGATGAGATCCGCTAACCTTAGGTGACTCCCCTTTAGCACATTCCAAAAGGACTACCACACCGTCATGCTCTTCTTTTTCGGCAGAGATACATTCAGCCTTTAGCCTAAACTCGATACCTTCTTCCTGTAAAAAATTCAGGATACTTTCACTGATTTCCGGATCCTCTCTGCCAATAAGGCGATCTGATCTTTCAATGATCGTTACCCGGCTCCCAAAGCGCCTGAACATCTGCCCAAAT
>JBGTDA010000093.1:0-98509 GCA_041748555.1 Rhodonellum sp. | reverse complement strand
GAAGATCTACATCAACGGTGTTCAGGAGAAACAGGCCAGTTATTCACCGTTCCTGATAGGAACAGAGGTATCCAATCTGGTAATCGGTGCCACAAGGAGCGGCAGCAAGAGGTGGACCGGTGACCTGGATGACATCAGGATTTATGGCAGGGCTTTATCAGGGACAGAGGTTTCAAATATAGTATCTTCAGGTGCAAATAACAGGATTTCTCACGTAGTTGATATTTTATCGGAAAAAGGTGTTGAATCCAGTGTTTCAAATGATTTACCTAAATCTGTACAGTTTTATCCAAATCCGGTAGACAATCAGCTTCATATACAATTCTCTGAGATTCCGGAAGAGAAAATTACTGTATCAATTTATGACATGCAGGGAAGGAGAACATTAGAAAAAAACCTTACGCTTGATTCATCTCTATTAATTATAGATTTTAATCCAAGTGATTTCGCCCAAGGGATATATTTACTGGTGATTGAATATCCAAATGGAATCAGGCAAAGGTATAAATTCTATAAGAGATGATTTACAATTGGAAACAACAAACTAAAGAAATTTCAAATGCCAGAATTTGGAGAAAACTACTATCTCAATTAGATCCGGAATCAATGTTTAAAATAAACAACTCTAACCATAGGGTATTCACTGATTTTCAAAAGTTAAATTTTCTTTGGGACATAAAGTTTATGTGGAACCTTGCACCCAAAATATAAATAGATGTTTTTCTAAATTTTGTTATTATTGTAGGTATTAATCATGAATAGAATTATTTGGAAAAAGGCAGAAGTAATGCCTTTTTCCTCAAAAAAGTAAATCCACCAACTATGTTTTTAAAAAAATTGTCAATTGTTATACCTGCTTATAATGAAGGAAGAACTGTTCATTTAATTCTAAATAAGGTAAAAAGTGTAAATCTGATCTGTGAAATAGAAAAGGAGGTGATTATTGTAAATGATTGTTCCACGGATAATACTGAAGCTGCAATTCAGGATTATATGCTTAAAAATCCTGATTTCAATATTCAATATTACAAGCACGAAATAAACAAAGGGAAAGGAGCAGCCTTACATACAGGAATAAGTAAAGCAAGCGGAGAATTTTTGATTATTCAAGATGCCGACTTAGAATATGATCCTGAAGAATATAACGTACTTTTGAAACCGATTGTGAAGGGATTTGCAGACGTAGTTTATGGCTCAAGATTCATGGGTGGGGATCCTCATCGGGTATTGTTCTTTTGGCACACCATCGGCAATAAATTTTTAACCGCCCTGTCCAATATGTTTAATAACCTGAATTTAACAGACATGGAAACGTGTTATAAGGTCTTTAATACAAAAATAATCCAATCAGTGAAGCTAAAGGAAAACCGATTTGGATTTGAGCCTGAGGTTACAGCTATAATTGCAAGAATACCTAAAATCAGAATTTATGAAGTTGGAATCTCCTATTATGGAAGAACCTATGAAGAAGGGAAAAAAATTGGATGGAAAGATGGATTCAGAGCAATTTATTGTATAATCAAATATGGTGTCACAAGAAAATAATGAGGCAAAATTCAGTTTTGAACAAATAACCATATTTTCAATTCTGATTTTAGGAGTAATATTGACGGTAATCCAATATGCGGATAACAGAAGCCTTTGGTTAGACGAGGCGATGTTATCCTTAAACATCATAAACAAAGATTTTTCAGAACTTTTAAACCCACTTGACTATGGACAAGTGGCTCCTATTTTGTTTTTGCAAATAGAAAATATTTTTTATACGATCATACCGAATTCTGAGTATGGATTAAGACTGCTACCTTTAATCAGCTTTTTTTTAGCCTTATATTTTTTTTACAGAATTTTGAAAATAAACTTTCAAAGCTCTCATACCATTATTTTTGCTTTATCATTATTTGTTTTTAACAACAGAATAATAAACTATGCAACTGAAGTGAAGCAATACATGGTGGACGTTTTATTGTTGACACTGATCTATTTTTTGCTCATTAATACTTATAAAAAATCATCAAATAAATTTGTCCTGTTGGGTATAGTGGGGATGATTGGGATTTGGGTTTCCAATGTAGCTCCAATTGTATTGTTCAGCGCCGGAATCTATCTTTTTTATGAATATTTAAAATATAAAGAAATTAAATTTTTTGCATTGGTAGGAATTGCCATTGTCTGGGGTGTGACTTTTTTGGTGTATTTCTATTTATTCATTCATGATCATCCATTAAGGGATTATATGACCGGATATTGGGCCAATGAGAATGCATTTATGCCGACAAATTTCTTCAGTTCGGAATTTGTTTTGTTTTGGGATGAAAAATATGAAATGTTATTCGGGTCGCTTTTACGATTCGGAACCATCAACAAATATCCGATATCTCTTTTATTTATAATTGGGATAATAATTTGTTTTAAACGAAATAAAAAAGGAATTCTTTATCTCATTTTAACCCCCATAATTTTACATTTAGCTCTTTCCGCACTGAAACTTTATCCTTTTGATTTGAGGCTGATTTTATATATGTGCCCGATTCTTATTTTAGCCATTTCTTATGGATTTGACTTTTTGATTGAAAGAATCTTCTCAGGTTCCGGGATTTTTTGGGTCAGATCAATTTCTATATTGGTAATTGTTTTAACCTTTTCAATTTTGATCTCCCATGGATTTCCCATTCAAAAGGAAGAAATGAAGGAAACCCTTATTCACTTGGAAAATACAATAGAGGAAGATGAAAGCATTTATGTGCATTATGCAGCCCTTCCTGCATTTAACTTTTACCTTGATATCGATCTGGTTAATATTGAAACTGAGATAGTAGAAGGAAATAAACACTTACTTAACCGAGAGAATTACATAAAAGAAATCAATAATTTAACGGATAAGAATTGGTTGGTTTTTTCCCACAAATATTTAAATGATGAGTTGTTTATAATCCAAAGACTGGATTCCTTAGGCTATAAAAAACTGGAATCATTCTCAACTTATGGTTCAAGTGTTTATCTATACGATTTTGACGATTAAGGTTTACTTATTAAAGTCCAAGAAGATAAGGGTGTAAATGAATTATACTTTTTTTATCTAATCAAAAAAACTTTCCCCGGAACGGAAAGTAATTATGGAGCCCGGTAAATTGGAATTCTGCCTGAAATTTCGGTAATTTAAGAGTCAAAAATTAACAGAATGATGGAACCACAATTTAATGAGAAGGAAATTTCTCCTTTGAAGAGTATTGAAGATTGGGAGGATGATTTGATGGTGAGATATCCCGAAACAAAAGAAAAGCAGCCAAAAAGTAAAGAAGATTATAGGAATTACCGTGATTCGGAAAGGGTGGATACCGTCAGGGAATTTTACAGGCTGAACCACCATTATCAGACTTATGATTTCGTGAAGGAAAAGCGTGCTGAGTTTCTCAGATTCGACAAAAAAGAGATGACTTTTTGGGAGGCCATTGATTATCTAAATATGCTTGTGGATGATTCTGATCCCGATACCAACTTGGATCAGCTTCAACACCTGCTTCAGACATCTGAGGCAATCCGGGCAGATGGTCATCCAGACTGGTTTGTCCTGACCGGCTTTATCCATGATATGGGAAAGGTGCTTTGCCTCTTCGGCCAACCTCAATGGGCGGTGGTAGGGGATACTTTTCCGGTTGGCTGCCAGCACTCAGACAAGATTGTTTATCCTGAATTTTTTGAAGACAATCCTGATGCGAAAGATGAGAAGTTCAATACAAAATACGGTGTATATGTTCCGAATTGCGGACTGGATAAGGTGACCATGTCCTGGGGACATGATGAGTATCTTTATCAGATGGTGAAGGACTATCTTCCCGAACCTGCTTTATATATGATCCGGTATCACTCTTTTTATTCCCAACACAGAGAAAATGCCTATGACCATCTGCTCAACGACCATGATAGACAAATGTTTGAATGGGTTGATAAATTTAATCTCTATGATCTGTATTCCAAAGTACCAGTTCCACCGGATTCAAAAGCTTTGAGACCTTATTATGAAGATTTGGTTTCTAAATACCTTCCCTCAACATTAAGATTTTAAAATAGTGCCATTTACCCGTTCACTTCTGATTTAAAATGTACAAAAGGATCCAAAGGGTCCTTTTGTTTTGATTAAAAAGTCAAATTTATTTTCTTAATCCTAAGGAAAATTCTGCGCGATCTAATCCGGACAAGCTAGAAAAAAACATATTTGGCAGCAATAGTCAATAGAAATCAGGCGAGAGACAGGAAAAATTGACAATTATTCTTTGCCACTTTAGCCAAAAAACAAAAGAATATTATAGTAAAAACACTAACCTACTTTTCATGCTGACTGTTATTTCCTTTGTCGGGTTTACGCTTTTTGTTGCATTTTACTCATGGTATAGATTGAGAAAAGATGATATAAGCTCCAAAGACGGTTATTTTTTGGGAGGCCGCACGCTAACAGGAGGTGTCATAGCCGGATCTATGATTTTGACAAACATTTCAACAGAGCACCTGATTGGGATGAACGGTTCCGCTTATAAAAACGGGATGATCATCATCGCTTGGGAGGTCACCTCGGCGATTGCCCTTGTCATCGCAGCCCTTTATTTTCTGCCCATTTATCTCAGAATGGGTTTGACGACCATTCCTCAATATATAGAAAGGCGCTATGATGCTACGACTAAGACGATCGTGGCTTTTTTGTTGATGCTTTCTTTTGTGGTTACGCTTTTACCCATTGTGCTTTATACAGGAGCCATTAATCTGGAAAGTATTTTTAATGTTTCGGAGGTGCTGCAGGTCAGTAGAACTGACGGGATCTGGATAACTGTCATCGTCATTGGTGTCATAGGATCTGTATATGCCATTTTGGGAGGATTGAAGGCAGTAGCATTTTCTGATACCATTAATGCAATCGGGCTGATGATCGGAGGATTGATGGTGCCTGTTTTTGCCCTTTGGGATATCGGAGAAGGTAATATTATTGATGGCATGTCCATGGTTTATGAAACCGTGCCAGAAAAATTCAATGTCATCGGATCAGAAGATTCTGTTTTACCTTTCAGTACTATTTTCACGGGTTTGATGATCAATCAGCTCTACTTTTGGGGAATGAACCAAACCATTATTCAGAGGGCTTTGGGGGCAAAAAACATGGCCGAAGCCCAAAAAGGACTTTTGTTTACAGGTATCTTTAAGATTCTGATTCCGCTTATCATCATTTTGCCGGGAATCATTGCTTTCTATTATTACGGAGATCAATATGAAGATACCCAGGATTTTATTTATCCTGTTTTATTGGCAAGAGTACTTCCCCTGAGTCTTATAGGATTTTTTGCGGCAGTGGTTTTGGGTGCAATATTGAGTACTTTCAACAGTGTTCTGAATTCAGCAGCGACTATATTCAGCTTGGATATTTATAAAAAGATTTTCCAAAAATCTGCTTCAGACAAAAAACTGGTGAGTGTTGGCCGGATGAGTTCTCTGGTTTTGGCGATAATGGCAATTCTCATTGCACCTTTGGTAGGAAATGCTCCCGAGGGATTGTATCAGCTGATGCAACAACTGAATGGCATCTTCTTTATACCCATTGCTTCAATCCTCATTGCAGGCTTTTTTATACCCAAAATTTCTGCAGCTGGAGCCAAAATTGGATTGATAACAGGATTGTCCTTCTATCTGATCACCTCTTTTTTGTTCAAAGTGAATCTGCATTTTATTCATATCTGGGGAATTGAGTTTTTACTGAATCTGGGAGTAATGTATTTGGTCAGTCAATATTTTCCACCGAAAGAAACAATCGATATTCAGACAAAATTCCCATTGGATATGGAGCCGTGGAAATACGCCAAACCCCTCTCTGTTTTACTTTGTTTTGTGACGCTTCTGATTTATTATTTATTGGGTAGGTGAAACAGATATGACTTCAAGCTTTGAGAAATAGCAGAAAATCAAAATTTTATAAAATTAGTTCGAATATTTCTTTTGACTCTAAAATTGCTTTATCTTACAGTAATTATTATCTTTGACCCATACAAAAAAGCAAACGCATAGAAGAAACGGTTTCAGTTATGAAACCGTTCTTTTATTTTTCATAGCCATAGTAAATCTTAAAAACATGGGGAACATACAATATTACACTGAAGAGGGACTGAAGAGATTGAAAGATGAGCTTCAGGAATTGAAAACGAAAGGTCGGCAGGATATCGCCAAACAGATTGCAGAAGCAAGAGATAAAGGCGACTTGAGTGAGAATGCGGAATATGATGCAGCCAAGGATGCACAGGGATTGTTGGAACTGAAAATTGCCAAACTTGAAGGTGTTGTCGGCAATGCACGAATCATGGATAATTCCAAGATGGACACTTCCAAAGTTGGGATACTCAGCACGGTGAAAATCAAAAATGTCAAGAATGGACATACCGTTTCTTATACGCTGGTTTCTGAAGAAGAAGCAGATTTGAATGCGGGAAAGATTTCCCTCGCCTCCCCATTTGGAATGGGACTCGTTGGCAAATCTAAGGGAGATATAGCTCAGGTTAATGCTCCGGCCGGAACCTTGGAATTTGAAATTCTAGATATCAGTTATTAATAATACTCAATCCCGATAGTTCTCTTTCGGGATTTTTTTTTACAGCTATGGCATCAATATTCACAAAAATCATCAACAGAGAAATTCCCGGACATATCATTGCGGAGGATGACCATTATATTGCGTTTTTAGATATTCAACCCTTGGTCAAAGGGCACGTTTTGGTAGTTCCCAAAAAAGAAACGGATTATATTTTTGACCTGGAAGATGAAGTACTGGCCGGTCTTCATGTTTTCTCCAAAAAAGTGGCCAAAGCAATTGAAAAAACCATTAAATGCACCCGTGTAGGAGTAGCTGTCATTGGACTTGAAGTTCCCCATGTCCATGTCCATTTGGTGCCATTGAATAGTATCAGTGACATCAATTTCTCCCAATCCAAACTGAAACTCAGCAAGGAAGAACTCTCAGAAATAGCTGAAAAAATCAGGGCAGGCTTGTAGTAAACGCCTCAAAAAAATATTGTGAGGCAATTACAGATTTTGTTTGCGAGTGCTTAAAGATTTACTGTTTTCCCCACATCCTCAATCCCATATCTCGGTGTTCCCCCTCTTTTGGTAGCGACAAATGCTCCCATTGCGCAGGAAAAGTCAAGGATTTCGGAAAGTGATTTTTCTTCCAGGTATGTTTTGACGAAGCCACTTAGAAAAGCATCTCCCGAGCCAACGGTGTCTTCCACCTGTACTTTATATCCATGGTGTCGGGTAAAATTATCATTCTGATAAATCAATGCCCCTCTGCTTCCCAAGGTAATACAGATCATTTTGATAGGAAAATGTTTGGAAAGGAAGGCGCATAATTCCCGTGTAGTATCGGAAACCTTCGAGGTCGGTTTGCTGCTCGAATCCTTACCACCTTTCTGAGCAGAGACCTCAAAGGTTATTCCTGAGGCTATCCCAAAATGGTCCGCTACAATCTGAAGCTCTTCTTCATTGACCTTGAGTATATCCGTATATCCAAAAATGATTTCGATTTTTTCAAAATCAAAGTAAGGTGCTCTGAGATTGATGTCAAAAATCTTTAAAGTTGGAATGTGGAGAAGCTTGAAAAGTGTTTCCCAACTCCTGTTGTTGCGGATGGCAAGGCTACCGAAGATAAATGCATCTGCTTGTGCAACTGCATTTTTGTTTTCGGAGGTTAGTTCTATAAAATCCCAGGCAACGGGAGACACAATGTCATATTTGATGTTTTCTTTGTCCTTGTTGTCAACAATAACTTTCCCGGTCATATGGGTGTCATCCACCTGAACCAAAACTGTTGGCAATCCAAAAGATTGTACAAATGCTTTTAATTTTTGTCCGTATTCATCCTTTCCGATCCTGGATATCATTTGGATATCGAGCCCAAGTTGTTTCAGGTTAAGGGCTACGTTCATGGGTGCTCCTCCTGCAATATCATAATCGGGAAAGCAATCCCACAACATTTCTCCGAAGCTAATTACTTTTTTAGCCATGGACATTCTGGAGTTGTTTTTGAATTTCTTCTAAAGACTTACCTTTGGTTTCCGGCATTTTGAAGGCCACCCAAAGGAGCTGTAAAACCATCATCAGCGCAAAGAACGCGAATATACTTCCCGCTCCGAAGGCACTTGCAAAGAACGGAAATACATTGGCAATCAATGCTGCCAGTATCCAATGTGTAAAACAACCGATGGACTGTCCATAGGCCCGTAGCTCATTGGGGAAAATTTCTGAAATAAATACCCAGATTACAGCTCCCTGACCAATGGCATGCGAAGCAATAAACGCAAATACAAAGTAGGGTAAAAGCGAACTGTCAATAGCTCCGCCAAAATAACTGTAGGCCATCAGAGAAAGAGAAATAATATAGCCTACCGAACCTATGTACATCAGCATCTTACGCCCGATGCGATCGATCAGGTAAAGTCCAAGCATGGTAGCCATAATATTGATTACACCAATTCCAATGGTAGAAAACAAAGCATCTTCGGTGGAGATGCCGGCAGACTCGAAAATTCGCGGGGCAAAATAAATGATGGCATTGATTCCTGACATTTGATTGAAAAAGGCCATCAGGATAGCAAGTAGGGTAGTACTTGAAAATTTGGGAAGGAAAAGCGTTCCAAATCCTGATTTCTCCCTGATTTCCCGGCTTTCCTCTATAGCAAGCGTGATGGCTTCATCCACTCCTTCGGGATCTGTTTTTGTTAGAATTGCCCTAGCTCCTTCAAAATCATTCCGTTTGGTAATCAACCACCTTGGGCTTTTTGGTACCTTGAAAATCAAGGCACTGTAGATCAATGCTGGAATAGCTTCAACACCTAACATCCAGCGCCAGGCTTGATCAAGATCAGCTGTTCCTATCAGGTAATTGGAAAAATAGGCCATCAAAATGCCGAAAACAATGTTAAATTGGTACAGAGCCACCAGCTGACCTCGCCTTTTTGCCGGGGCGATTTCACTGATATACATCGGAGCTACCACTGAGGAAGCACCTACACCCAATCCACCAATAAACCTAAAAAACATAAATGAAATCACTTCCGGTGCAATGGCTGATCCGATGGCCGAGATCAAATAAAATAATCCGATCCAAAGCAAGGAGGTTTTGCGACCAAAACGGTCGGCAGGTATGCCTCCAAAAAGTGCTCCCAACACAGTACCGTAAAGTGCCATCGCCACGGCAAGCCCATGGCTTAAATCACTGAGCTGCCATAGTTGTTGGATATCCCGCTCTGCTCCCGAGATCACAGCCGTATCAAATCCGAATAAAAAACCACCCAGTGCGGCTGTTATCGAAAGAAAAAGAACGTAATTTTTGCTTTGCATAAAATAAGATTAACGGGTTGGAAGCTAAAACTAAGGAGAAGTTATGAATTTCAAAACTTTACAAATCATAAATGGCAAATATGGAAAGTTCGGGTAAAAGAATCCTTCCCGCTAACTCAGCAATGCTATTGGCAAACAATCAGCGGAATATGGAAGGAAGGATTGCTTTAAAAGTGAATTATCTGTTTCCCCGGATAGAACTGAGGTAATGGATATTGTTCCGGGTTTGGAACCCTTTCAGGTTTACCTGATTATAGGGCTTGGTCGGAAATACGATGTCCGTCATCACCAATTCACCATCATTGACAAAAACCTCCAGTGAAGATCTATCCATGTAAATATGAACCTTTTCCACCTTTGGAAACAAGATGGGTGCAGTATGTACTTTTCCAAAAGCTTCTGAAAAGTCTGTCAGACCTGATTGGCGCCTGTCCAGTATAAGGGAATCTCCCTCTCTTTTCAATATGGTTCTCTCTCCGGCATCATTGCTTAATTCTATGGAGAAATCCCCGCCTTCTGGAGTAAGTTCAAATTCTACCAATTCCTCTTTCAACTCAAATTGGTCACTATTGATGGTTTCCGAACTTGTTCTAAGTTTTTCCAATTCTTGGACCGGTCTCGAGGCAACGATAAATTGATTTCCTGATTTGACCAACTCAAGATTCCTTGGAATGGTCATGGCAGAACGCCAATTTTCCGTTGGCACCACATTGGCATATAGCCAATTGCTCATCCATCCTATAAATAATTGTCTACCATCTTCTTCAGGAACATTGGCCCAAGTGACTCCGGCGTAATTATCCGCGCCATAATCCAACCATTTGACTTCGGAACCTTCCACGGTGAAATTTGATCCATCAAAATCTCCAATAAAATACTGTGTGGCTGAGCCCTCGTTGGGACCACCCGGATTAATACTGACTAAAAGCACCCACTTTTCTTCTCCATTCTTATCTGTCAATGGAAAAAGATCCGGACATTCCCATACGCCACCATATGCCGCCCAATCAGGGTTAAAATCGCTCTCGAGGGTCCAGTCAATCAGGTTAGGAGAGGAGTAAAAACTAATTTTATCCCTGACGGCTAGTGTCATAATCCATTTTCCGCCATTCTTACCGGCTTCTATCCAGGAAACTTTGGGATCCCTGAAATCCTTAATTCCGGGGTTTCTCAAAACCGGATTGTCCCGGTATTTTTTCCAGGTTCTGCCTCGGTCGGTACTGAAGGCGATCCCCTGGGTCTGGTAATCATCCCTGTTGGCTCTTTCTGCTTCAGCATTATGATAGGTGTAAATGGCTACCATCGCAGGATTTTCTTCAGAACCCAATCCACTGGTGTTTTTAATATCCACTACGGCTGATCCGGAGAAAATAGTCCCCAATTCATCAGGTTCTATGGCAATCGGCAGATGCTCCCAATAAACCAGGTCCGTAGAAACCGCATGGCCCCAATGCATAGGACCCCATACTGTGGAATCCGGATTATGTTGGTAAAACAAATGATATTCACCATCAAAATACACCATTCCATTCGGATCGTTCATCCATTTTGATGGCGGTGTGAAATGAAACTGAGGCCTGAAAAGTTCGTCAAATTCCTTATCGGCTTCACCAATGGTCCGTGCTACCGGCGGATTGCAGAAGAGCAACATTCCCATCGAAAGTATTGCTGAAATATATATTCCTTGTTTGATCATTTTGGGATTGGTTATGGATTAAAATGAGTCTTAGTTTTCAATTTAAATACATTTGAATATAAGGTGTTTCCTTAATATTCAAAAACAGTATAAATAAGCAATAATCCATCTAAGGAACAATCTGTATACTGGTTTAGCTTATAAATACAGCCTTTTGTGCTGTTTGTTTGAACAAAAGGCTGCTAAAATCAATATCCGGAATTCTGAACATAAACTCCTTTAGTGAAATCAATTTCACGCTGGGGGATGGGGTAGTACTCATCCCTTCCTGCGGTAAATCGGGCATTGGATAAGAAATCCTTTCTTACTTTTTCCGTTTCCAAATAACTGTTCAAAACCTCTGCTGCTTCGCCCCATCTGACAAGATCAAAAAACCTGGGACTTTCCATTGCAAATTCCAGTCTTCTTTCAAACTTAAGGGCTTTCCAGGCATACTCTTTATCAGGGAATGAAGCATAGGGACCCACATTATAGATGTTGGACGCTCCGGCAGCCAATGGACGGTCCGTACTTGCTGCTGCCCTTGCCCGGATCTCGTTGATGATAGGAAGTGCTTCATTCCATCTGTTTAATTGGATAAGCGCTTCAGCTTTGAACAGCAGGACATCGGCATACCTGATGAAGTCTATATTCTTTGATGTTCCTATAAAAGGCCCTTCTTTCACATAGCAGGAACAGTCCGGTGCTTGCTGTTCTTTCATATTTCCGAAGTAACCATACACTCCGGGATCCCTGGCCCAGCTAAAATTGTAGATCATATCGCCATCCTGATTTACCGTATTTCTATACTTGAATGGTCTTCCCGGAATTCCTACGGTATGGTCAAGTCTTGGATCTACTGTCACTCCCGATGGCAGGGGTGAGGTGCCGTTTGCCAACACGGTGTTAAAGATGCTTTGGTCATTGAAATTATCCAGCAGCGGTAGTCCGTTTGGATTTGTCTTAAAGGCATTTACCATGTTATGACTGGCCAGATGGAATCCGCAACAGCCGTAAAGTCCTGTGCCATGTGGCGAATTCAATCCGGTGACATAACTTACCCGGCTTACCACTGTTCCGTCATTGATTGAAAACTGTACAGCCCAAATGGATTCCGGGCCATTATCAAAACCATGCAGAAAGTTGTTACCGAAATCCGGTTCAAGGCTGCCGACGACTTCGTCTGCATAGGCAATGACCTCTTCAAGTCGGGTTGGATTGATGTTGATGACATTATGCTGATCATCCTGTTCATATGCCTGATACAACCGGAGCTTGGCCAAATAAGCAGCCGCAGCATTTTTATTTGCTCTACCGACTTCATCCTGAAATTGTGGGAGGTTGTTGTAAGCAAACAAAAAGTCGTCAGCGATTTTGTTCCATAATTCATCGTTCGGCAAATCGTTGGTCACCTGAGCAATTTCTTCCTGTGAAAGCTCTTCTGTGATATAAGGGATTTTCTTGAAAAGCACCTTAAGTAAAAAATGGGAGTGTGCTCTTAGAAACCGGAGTTCTGCTTGCCTGATTGCTTTTTCTGCATAATCTGCATCCGGTATTTCATTTATTACTGACAATGCAAAATTTGCTCTAGAAATGGCTTTGTAGTAGTTTGTCCAGGTTCTTGGAGCCATAAGATCCCCCTGATCAGGGATGGTAAGATTATACTGCTCATATCTGTCTATCTCACCAACATCCCCACGGCCGCCACCGCCTTTGTAGGCATCATCCGAACGTACACTTCCATAAACCCACATGCTTGTAACGGGGCCTATCATTTCATCATTACCGATACCTGCATAAGCCGCGATGACCAATGCCTCTGCATTCTGAGGAGTCGCTACATTTTCACTGGACAATAGTCCTCTAGGCTCGTATTCCAGAAAATCTTCTGAACAGGATCCCAAAAACAGGATTGCCATTAATAAAATGATATATAAATTGTTGTTTTTCATGATTTCGAAAATTTAGAAAGTAACATTAAGACCTGCTGAAAATACAGTTGGAACCGGAATCCTGTTTACATCGGTACGCTCAGGATCTGAACCGATATAATTTTTTGGGGTAAACCAAATCAGGTTTTCCCCCTGTAAATATGCCCTTATGCTGCCACCTTCGGAGACCCCGCTCATAATGGATTCCGGCAAAGTATAGCCTATCTGAAGATTCCTGATTTTGAAATAGGAATTGTTTCTGAAAAGATAATCCGAGGTCTGGGTATCGTTGAAGGCCAGAGAAAGTGACGGAATATCCGTGTCGGTATTTTGGGGAGTCCAGGCATTGAGTACTCCTAAACCGGCATTTTCCCGACCTTGTACAAAATTGTTCCAGAAGATGTAAGGATCCAGTCCAATCCTTCCTGCCACTCCCGACCCGAATATCGCAAAGTCAAAGTTTTTGTAGTTGAGGTTAACTCCAATACCATACTCCAGAGACGGAAGGATATTCCCTATAAAATCCCTATCATCGGCATCTATTATTCCATCATTGTTCAGGTCGACAAACTTTATCCCTCCCGGTCTGGCACCAACTTGGGTAGGACTTGAACTCACGTCTTCTTGACTTTGAAACAAACCATCTGTTCTGAATCCGAAGATGGAAAATTGTGACTGTCCGATGATGGAATTTTCGGCTGTTCCCGGGAAGGCAGCGCGGACTTCTTCGGGCAAAAAGGTGATTTTATCCTGAAATGCTCCGAAGTTGGTATTGATGGTCATGGATAAGCCATTGTCAAATTTTTTGGTATAGCCTAAGAGTAATTCCCATCCCTGGGTTTCTGTAGATGCACCATTCAAGACCCTTTGTTGACCTTCACCGATAACCGATGCAATAGGAGGTCTAGTGAGGATGTCGGTGGTTCTTCTGTGGAAATAATCGAAGGAGCCGTTGATGGCGAAATTGAAAAAGCTGAAATCAAGACCAAGATTCACTTCTTTGGTTGTTTCCCATTTTAGATCAGGATTTTCCGCCTGAATGGAAACAAAACCTGATGGAAGAGTTCCTGTATCATTGCCGTTGATGTCATAAGCCGTCCCCACATTATAATAAAACTCAAAGAATCCTCCACCAAATTGGGATTGGTTGGATCCATAGCGGGATTCATATAAACCGAATCTGGCAAGATCTCCGATCTCCTGATTTCCTACTTCTCCATATCCTCCCCTGAATTTTAGGTCGGAAAGGAAATTGACATCCTGTAAAAAAGCTTCCTCACTTAATCTCCAGCCTATAGTTGCAGCAGGGAAAATGCCGTATCTGTTGTTTCTGCCGAATCTGGAGGAACCATCTCTACGAACTGTAAAGGATGCAAGATATTTATCTCCAAAACCATAGTTTATTTTACCGAATTGGGACATCAACCTGCTTCCTGATTCTCTTCCGGTGTTGGTTCTGGATCCGGTGGCTGCATCCAGAACGAAGTAGGATTCAGTCTCGACGGCAAATCCATCTGCAATGGAAACAATACTGGAAAAGTCATCCCTAATGGATTCCATTCCTATCAACACATCAAACTTGTGTTCTCCGACATTCAATTTGTAATTCAAAGTATTGGTGAAAACCAGACTTGAAAACTCATTGGTGTCGTGAATCAGCCTGTTGTTGCTACGTGTGATAAATCCGTTGTTGACGGTGGGTTCAATATCCTTTCTGTGAAATGCACTATAATCAATTCCTACACTGGTTTTAAAAGTAAGATTTTCCAGAATAAACCATTCTCCAAAGACATTTCCATAGAAATTGTTTCTCCTGTTGTTATCCCATCGGTTGATGTACTGCATCAATACAGGATTGTTTCTATCTGAATATCCCGCTCCGATAGGTCCGCCAAAATCTCCGTTCAAGTCCCGAAGGGGAATAGTAGGAGCCAAGGTAATAGCAAGCCCAGGGGTAAGGGCACTTCCCACATCACGTGAAGCCAAAGTTTCATTGGAAGTAGTGAATTGGGTGTTCATTCCAAACCTGATCTTGTCATTGAAAAGATAGGTGTTTGCATTCAACCTAGCCGTATACCTTTCGTAATCGGTATATTTGAGAATTCCTGTATTTTTCATATGACCCAAATTGATCATCAGGGATGATTTTTCGGAATTTGTGGTTACGGATACTTCATTGTTGAATACATACCCGGTCTCATAAGTTACATCCTGCCAATCAGTGTCTCCCGCAGGGACATCCTGATTTCCACCAACAAAAGGTTTTACGGTGACACTGTTGAGAACAGGATTACTGAAATCCATATTCCAGTCAAAATCATAGATTTCTCCGTAACCTCCAGTAGGATCGGCACCGTCATTGACCGAGGCTCTCCACAATACCTCACCACGTTGCTGCGCATTCAACATATTATAGCGCTGGTTTTTTTCTGTTAGAACAGAAAAATTTGAATTGATGGAGACAGTCAATGTCTCTGCTCCGGCAGATCTGTTTTTGGTGGTGACTACAATCACTCCATTTGCCGCTCTGGAACCGTAAATAGATGCTGCCGAAGCATCTTTAAGAACCTGAATGGATTCAATGGCTTCCGGGTTTAAGCTTGCAAAAACTTCGGGTCTTTTGGTCGGTACTCCATCAATGACATAAAGAGGGTCATTGTTACCCAAAGTAGAAACGCCTCGGATAAGTACCCTACTGCTCATTCCTGAAGGATCACCCGATTTTTCGATATATAATCCCGGAACTCTGCCTTGTAGCGCCTGCATGGGATTTCCGGAACTCATGCTTTGCCCTTTAATGGGATCTAGATCCACAGCCACAATTGCCCCGGTCATATCTGCTTTTCTTTGGCTGCTGTAACCTACCACAACTACAGCTTCAAGTTCGGATACATCTTCGCTTAATGTTACGTCAACAGTACTTCTGTCTCCCACCGTCTGTGAAACTGAGTTGAAACCCACAAATGAGAAAACCAACGTTTCTTCATCGGCTGCTTCTATGGAATAATTTCCGTCAATATCCGTCACGGTACCTCTTACCGTACCTCGCACCTGAACCGTCACCCCGGGAATTCCTTCTCCTAAAGTCTGGTCCGTCACTTTTCCGGTTATCGTCCGCTGCTGTGCGAGCAGTGGCAAACAAACCATCAAAGTCATGATCGTTAGTAAAATTTGTTTTTTCATAATTTGAAGGAGTTTATCATGTTAATTGAGTTTAAATTGTTTTTTGTTTTTAAGAATTTTGAATTTGTTTTTCCGAAACAGCTATCTGCATTTGTTCCAATGGCTTCCCTTTTGTTTCAGGCATGATGAAAATCACAAAGAGAAACTGGAAACACATAAAAACCAGAAATATGAGAAAGATTTGCCAGGGCTGCAGTGCATTGATCAATGCAGGTCCGAAAAGTGTCACCAATGCAGCCATTGCCCAATGTACTCCCGCACCGAAAGATTGACCTTTGGCTCTTTTTTTATTGGGAAAGATCTCTGAAATAAATACCCATATCACAGAACCCTGCCCGATTGCATGAGCTGAAATAAAAATTATTATCCCGATCAGGTTGAACACCGGTGAAACCTGATAATAGAATCCGTAGACAATCATGGATAAGCTGAGCAAATAGCCTGTGGAACCGATCACCATCAGGTGCTTTCTGCCCATTTTGTCGATGAGTGAAAGACTCCAAAGCGTAAATACCACGTTTGCTCCACCTATAAATATTGCTCCCAAAAGAGATTCTTCCGTTGCAAACCCTGTTTTTTCCATGATCTCAGGAGTGTAATAAAGAATAAAATTTATTCCTGATGCCTGATTGAAAAAGGCTATGAAAAATGCAAGCATAAAAGCATTGCTTTTTATTTTGCCTTCAATCTTGGGATAAGTCAAGCGCTGTTGCTCTTTTCTGATATTCTTGAGGATGTTTTGCGGGCTGATGGTGTCCTCCCCAAAAATCTGTTTTAGGACTTCCATTCCTTTAAATTCTTTGTTTTTTTTGATGATCAACCATCTTGGGCTTTCCGGAATTTTCACCACCAAAAACACAAACAACAATGCCGGAAGCGCTTCAACTCCCAACATATAGCGCCAATCATTTGCTCCACCAACACCTGTAAAAATATAATTCGATATAAATGCGATCAGAATTCCCAGAACAATATTGATTTGAAAAAAACCAACCAGTTTCCCCCGGAATTTATACGGAGCAATTTCTGAAATATAGGTTGGTGCGACGATAGTCGAAGCACCGATTGCCAATCCTCCCAAAAATCTATAAAAAGAAAATATCAATGGATCGGTCGCCAAGGCAGTTCCGAAAGCCGAAACAAAATACAATACCCCTATCCAGAATAAGGTGCTCTTTCGACCGATCCTGTCACAGGGAATATTTCCCAGGATGGCGCCGAAGAATGTTCCCCATAAAGCCACACTCATGATGAAAAACCCATGGAACCATTCCGACGTGCTCCATAAAGCCTTGATAGGAAGATTAGCTCCTGAAATGACAACTGTATCAAATCCGAAAAGAAATCCGCTTAAGGCAGCAATGAGGGAATAATATATTGTGTTTTGGCTCATTTGGTTTATTGTTGATGCCAAATAACCCCACTTTAAAAAATATAAATTTTAATTCTGTTTTTTTAATTTATAAAAATGTTTCATGGAACCATTTTCCTACTAAAAATGGCTTTCAGATAAAGCACAATCGATTTCATGAAAGTTACTAATTAAAATATCCTTTCAATATTGTTCCGGATATTCAAATCCGTTTCATTTTTTCTCTTTTATGTAAGTTTCCCGAAAAGCTGTTGGAGTCACACCAAAAGAGTTTTTGAAGACAGTAGAAAAATAAGCGGAAGTACTGAAGCCTGTTTGGAAGGAAATGTCCGCAATGCTGCCATGATCGTTTATCAATAAATATTTGGCTTTCTTCAGGCGGACCTTTGTAATGTAGTCATTGACACTATAACCTAATGAAGATTTTGTTTTCCGGTAAAGCTGACCCCTTGATAAGCCGATTTCTCTACAGATTTCATGGACTCCAAACCGGGAATTACCAATATTTTCCTCAATCAAAGTTGTGAATGAATTAATGAATTTTTTATCACTGCTTATTGCATTCATGCCACTGACCTCATGAACGGGCAACTCGTGGAGGTAATGTTCTTTGAGCTGATTTCTGTTTGTCAGGATGGTTTTGATCCGTTCCAAAACATAGGAAATATTAAAAGGTTTTGTGATATAATCATCTACTCCTGCTTTCAGTCCTTTAATTTGATCCTCGGGATTTGTTTTTGCTGAGATGACAATGATCGGAATTTGGGAGGTTTCAGGTTCAGATTTTAGTTTTAGGATCAAATTCAATCCGTCTCCATCTTTTAACATCAGGTCACAGGTGATCAGATCAGGCATTTCATCCTTGGCTATAAATAGAGCTGATTGATAATCCTCTGCCTCTAACACACGATAAGAAACCTGAAGCCTGGATTTGAGATACTTTCTGATCCCGAAATCATCCTCGATGATCAATATTGTCTGTGGATTTTGAGGTTTTTCAAGTGGATCCATTCCGATTTCTTCATCCTCTGATAAAAACGGCTCATGGTCCATGATATGATCAAGGACTTTCTCAGCGGAAATTTCTTCCGGGTCAAAATGTTGTTTCCCTATTTTAAGCCTGATCTCAAATACTGTTTTATCTCCCTGTTCACTAAAGGCCTGAATGGAGCCATGATGCAAAATGATCAGTTCTTTTGCCAAAGCCAATCCCAACCCGGTTCCTACTTCTCTTACACCTGTTTTACCTTGGTAGAATCGATCAAAAGCGTGGATGACTTCTTCATGGTTCATGCCCTGCCCACTGTCCTCAACCTGTATAGAAACTTCATGTTTAAGCAGATCTTCTTCAACTTTTATATAAATAAAACCTCTTTTTAGAGTGAATTTGAAAGAATTGGACAATAGGTTGAAAATGACCTTATCCATCATGCCCGGATCAAACCACAGTTTTAGGTTGGGTTGGTCACAGATGAGCCTGAAGTGTATCTGATTGTCCTTTGCAGGTTTTTTAAAGACAGTCATGATTTCTTCTAAAAAGGGTATTACAAACTGTTCAGAAGCTTTGATTTGCATTTTGCTGCTGTCTATTTTTCTGAAATCCATCAACTGATTGACCAGACGAAGTAATCGGAGGGTGTTTTTCCTGATCATTAGAAGGTCCTCTTTGAAGGCACTTGTCTCTTTGTTCTGTATCAATTCATCTACGGGAGCTTGGATCAAGGTAAGCGGAGTTCGAAATTCATGTGAAATATTGGTGAAAAACTCCAGTTTATGCTTGGTGGCTTCTTCCGCTTTCGAAGAATAATCCAGAATTTTCTCCTGTTGGACCAGTATTTCATCATTTTTTTCCTGTAGCTCTTCATTTATTTCCTGCTTGTCTTTCAAAGACTTGAATACGTACGCCAATGAAATAACAGCCACGAAAAGGGTGATTCCGAAAACAATCAACAGACCTCTTTGGCTTTTATAAATCTCCAGCTGACTGTCAATCATTTCCTGCTGACGTGTGATGCTTGTTTGCTGATCAAGAATCCTGTCAGTCTGTTGTTTCATCAAACGGATGTTGGTGGGATCTACCACCGCAGTTTGAAGGATGTTTTCCTTATCTACCACCTCTCCGTTCAGAATTTTTCCGGCAATTTCTATGGCTTTGTCCCCACCTGTAGGATAGAAAAAAGTGGCATCCAAAACTCCGTCGGTGATGGCTTGTATTCCTCCGTATGGCCCGGGAAGTGCATCTACACCGACAAATTTTTTATCGTTAATATTTAAATCTCTGAATATTTCATTGGCTCCGATAGTCATCACATCGTTATGCCCAAATACAACATCAAAATCGGTTTTATCGGCACTTTTTAAATATTCCATCACCCTTACTCTGGCCACATCTTTTTCCCATTCACCTTCTATCTGATCCTTGATCTCAATGTAAGATCCTTCGAAAGCATCCAAAAGTCCGCGGTGCCTGTCTTTGGCAGGTGAGCTTCCCCGGAGTCCCCAAATTTCAAGAACCTTCCCCGAGCCGTTGAGCAGGTTGCGGATATACTGACCTGCTGTCAATCCTATCTCATAATTATCACCACCTATATATGCAGAGTAGAGATTGGAATTAATCTTTCTGTCAATCACAATTACAGGAATCCCGGATTGATAAATCTCCTCGACGATAGGAGTGATCGGGTCTGATTCGTTAGGGGAAACAATCAAAAGATCAATTCCCTCTTTTTGGAACTCCTTGATTTGTTGGATCTGGGTTTGATTGTTGCCGTTGGCATCCTTAATTGTCAAACTCAATTCAGGGTAAAAAGAAAGCTCCCGATACATTTCTTCATGCATAGTTCTGCGCCAGGCATCGTTTGAAATGCATTGCGAGAAACCGATTTTGAATTTCTTTTCTGTTTGGGATTCACAGGAAGTCAATCCAATGGATGCTAAAAAAAGGCACGTTAGAAGAAGAAATTGGAATGAATAGCCTTTCATTTTTTACTTATGTTTTTCGGATACAATTTAAAACCAATTACAAAAAAATCTTCCTTAAAACATATACCCGGACTTTCATTTAAATAAAAAAGTTGTTTTTCCCGATGGATATTAATTAATATGATTATCCGCTACTTTGCCAGTAAGGTTGAATTGATGCAATAACCAGTCTTGGGTTATTTCCCCGGATTCAAAATCCTCCATAACAGTTGATTCGGCCATGGTGGCAACCTTTGTTTTCTGCCGGGTCCTTCTTCCCCGGTTTAGATTCTTCTTTTGTTGGAAGGGGTTGCTTTAGTGACATATGCATCATATTCAACCATATCTTCCCGGCTTATATTCATCGTCCCTTTTACCCATCACAATCCTGATCTTACGACAAATTTAATATATTCATATCAAAACCTTTTGTTTTGACCATATAACTTATTTAAAATTGCCCAATCCACTTATTGTCACTACCTGTCCCTAAGAATTTCGGGAGCTTTCCAATTTTAATTTGGCTACTGGCAGAATTCCGTATATGCATATAAGGTAAAAAATAGGCAAAAAATACCCTGAACAGGGTATTTTTTTAACGGAATATAAAGGCAATATTTCAGACTTAATTTAAACGCAATATTTTTAACTAAAACAAATATGGTAAAATCTCTGTTTTCCGCAATCATTCTATTTATAAGTTTTAATTTTGGATATACTCAGGGAAATTACTACTGGGCCAACGGGGAAAAACATTTCTTGGAATTGTATCCTGAAAAACAGTATGTTTTGGTAGAAGGTCAAAATAAGGCCTCCATCGCTCAGGAATTGGGGATATCAGCCCAAAATATTACGGACCTTGAGCCGATTGTGATTAGTCGGACAATTCAAAACCGCCGACCCGGCAAACCTGAAATGGATAATCTGCACTGGGGGTTGGTAAACCAATCTGTGAATAAAGATAAAATTCAATCACCCAAAATTATATATACTGCACCTTTCTTTATGGTGAATGGGAAAGAAATTGGCCTGTCACAATATTTTTATGTGAAACTTAAACAGGAGAAGGATAAAGAAATTTTAGAATCACTGGCAAAGGAAAGCCTAGTTGAAATCGTTGGCAATGACCATTTCATGCCTTTATGGTACATTTTGTCGTGTGATAAAAATTCAAAAGGCAATGCGTTGGCTCTTGCAAATTTATTTTATGAAACCGGGAATTTTTCTTCTGCCCAGCCTGACCTGATGGAGGATTTAAACGTAAACTGTACGAATGATCCCTTATTTGGCCAACAGTGGCATTTAAACAATACGGGTCAATCAGGTGGGACAGTTGGTAACGATATTAAAATTTGTCAGGCCTGGAACATCACAATGGGTTGTCCAAATATAGTGGTTGCTGTTTTAGATCATGGTCTGGAATTCAACCACCCGGATTTTGCCAATATAAGCCCGATAAGTTTTGATTCTGAAACCGGAACAAGCCCCAGTGTAGTAAGAGGAAATCATGGTGTGGCTGTTGCAGGAGTTATCGGTGCTTCTTCAAATAACAGTTTAGGTGTTGCTGGTGTGGCACCTGGGATTCAATTAATGTCAATCAGCAATTCCTTTGCAGCAACCCCTCTTTCGCGCCAAAACAGAGCAGCAGGAATAAATTTTTGCTTGACAAAATGGTGCTGACGTCATAAATAATAGCTGGTCACCATCTATCGTTTATCAAATTATTGACGATGCGATCCAAAATGCGATAACCCTCGGCAGGAATGGTTTAGGAACAATTGTAGTTTTTTCTAGTGGTAATGATAGCCATAATTCTATTAGTTATCCTTCCAATAATCCTCAAGTATTATCGGTAGGTGCAATAGGTAGAACACCTAGTCGAGCGGGTTTTTCAAATTATGGAACCGGTTTAGACGTTGTTGCTCCAGGTGTTAGTATAAGTACAACAGACCGTCAAGGTACATTGGGTTATAATACTAATACCGGTGCGGCCGGAAATTATACATCTCTTGATGGTACTTCCTTCGCTGCACCTCAGGTGGCAGGCATAGCTGCATTACTCCTCTCTGTAAACCCCGGATTGACCTTACAACAGATTCGGAATTCTATCGAACGTTCAGTGGATAAGGTCGGGAATTATACATATACTAATGGGGCAGGAGAACAGCCTAATTTATCATGGAATAATCAAATGGGTTATGGCAAAGTAAATGCCTTCAAAGCACTGCAAGAAGCCTTTCCAATTACCGGGCCATCTACCATATGCTCCAGTGGTACATATACACTGCAAAATCAGCCTGCAGGCACCAACATAACCTGGAGTAGCAGCAACCCGAACGGTTTAAATATAAATCCTACAACAGGAGCGGCTACGCGCCTGAATAATTTTAATGGGGGGATTACTGTAACTGCCACTATCAATGCAGCATGCGGTACTACCAGTCTAACACGAAGTATATGGGTTGGTAATCCGGCAGCCGGAATCAATACCTTAATTATGGACAGGTACCCGAGGTGTAAATCCGGTAAGCACCAATCCAGGTGCGACATATATCTTTAATGTCGATCAAGTCCAAATGCAACATCCTACACTTGGGTATTACCTTCAGGATTTAGCGTTTATGGGGGATCAACTATTACAACCAATACTAGTATTTATATCACGACTTCATTGACAAGCGGAACATACACGCTCTATTGTAGGGCCAACAATGCCTGTGGCTCAAGTTGGACAAATAGCTTAACAATCAATAACAGTGGATCCGGCGGAGGTGGACCGGTACCGTTAGTTGTTTATCCAAACCCCGCTTCTTCCAGCCTAATAATCCAAGATGAATCGAAAGGCAATGAGGGCTTGACCGGATCATCAGCGGAAAATCCGGAATACGTTGAAGAATTTGAAATTCAACTCCTTGACAATAATGGAAGAACTAGAAAAACCGGTAAATCGTTGAAAAGACGGTTAGAACTTAACATTGATGATCTTCCGGACGGACAATATATTCTTGAGATTAGAACCGGAACAAAAACCGATTACAGACATATCATTATTAAACATTAGGATGTTCTAAATGGAATAGGTTTTAAGCCAAAGCGATGTCGTTGCTAGGTGTATCTTTACCCGATGAAGTACCGACATCCTTGTGATAGGAAACCAGAATTTAAAACATATTTAAAAGAATAATGAAATTAAATAATGGGTGATACTAAAGGCAAATTTGAGTATGGTGTCTTGCGTATTCTTGTTCAATCATTAAATGAATTTTATGTACTTAAAATAATATTGCTATGCAAAATACTATGAAAGAAAAATCTAAAGCGGTGATAATTCTGTTGCTTTTGTCGGTGCTATCGGGCAGTTGTCAGGAAGAAACAATGATTCAAAATTGTGAAGGTGAAAATGGGCAACGGATAGAAACATTTTACAACGAGGAGTTAAGAGAAATTCCATGTAGCATGCAGCATATAAATCCTGATACCAGGGAAGTAAACCTTGTCATCAAGACACAGGCTGATTATGAGAAATATTTTACCTGCATCGCCGAACTTCCAACCTTGGATTTTACGAAATATTTTATACTTGCCGGGCGCTACCGACACCACAATTGTGCAGTATTTGACAGGCAGCAGGTGCTTTTATGTAACAATAAGCTAATTTATAAAGTTGAAATGCTCGAGCAAATCTGTAATGCCTTTACAAATGTATTTTATGTAACTGTTATTGAAAGGAAATATGAAGGTCTGCAGGTAGTATTTGATGTGGGATTCAAAAACTAAAAGCAGGCACCACTGCGGGAGCTTGTAATTCAATTCACCTGATGATGAATTCAGACCCATCATCGAAAGAGGAGAAAGTTTCTATTGACCTTCTATAACAATTGGATTATTTATTCTTCCAACCGTCCGGGAGGCAAAGGCGGATTTGATCTGTATTATGTGGGAGTTCCAAAATAGCCGACCTCCCGGTTTATTTTAAAAAATATTTAGCCAAACAAATTTTTGACAGAAATACTGTTTACTATGAAAAACAGGTTAAAATCGATGACAATTCTATTGCTTTTGTCGGTGCTTTCGGGCAGTTGTCAGGAAGAAAGCATGATCCAAAATTGTGAGGGTGAAAATGGCCAACGGATAGATACTTTTTACAATGAGGAGTTGGGAAATCTGCCATGCAGTCTTCAGAATATCAATCCTGATACCAAGGAGGTAAACCTAATCATCAAGACAAAGGCCGATTATGAGAAATATTTTACCTGCAGTGCCGAACTTCCAACCTTGGATTTTGAGAAATATTTTATACTTGCCGGGCGCTACCGCCATCACCAATGTGCAGTATTTGACAGGCAGCAGGTGCTTTTATGTAACAATAAACTAATCTATAAAGTTGAAATGCTTGAACTTATCTGCGCTGCCTTTACCGATGTATATTATTTTACAGTTATTGAAAGGAAATATGAAGGTCTGCAGGTAGTATTTGATGTGGGATTTAAAAACTAAAAATAAACACCACTGCAGGAGCTTGTAATCCATTTAAGGATGAATTTAAAACGGGCTTTTGGCCGAAAACATCCAGGAAATCCCCTTGCTGATCATCCCCAAACGCCAGAGGGACAATATGGCAAATCTCAGGTCTCATGTCTCACATCTCAAGTCTATTTCAAATCACTTGAAATCCATGAAAATAGGGATCATCATCATCCAAAATGATGGTATTGTAACCGTAATCTTTGCCCGGCCCTCGATGCTTGGGATGATGGCGGGCTTACCGGCAGTCTCCGTGAATTCCTCAATCCGGGCCGTGAATTTGTATCCGATAAAGCTTTCATGGATGAAATCCTCTCCGGGCATTATCAAGCCTTTGGAATTATTGATAAAGCATCGATTATTTATATCATATCCCTAAATCTCCAATATATAATCCAGTATACCCGCATTTTTACCCTTTGGCCGGGTGACTAGAAGTGGGAATTCATCATTGAGCTGAATAAGTCTTTCGGCCATACTTCCGATAAACAGTGCTGTGGCGGCAGTTCGTCCCTTTGCGCCGATGATGATATTGTCTACTGCCACCTCTTTGGCTTTGGCTAAAATCTCCTCTACCGGATCATCATCTTCATCCTTGGTGTAAATGGGGGTGATTTTTATTTTTTTTGTATCGATCTTACGGATAAATTTTTTGTAGTTGATTTCTGCATGCATCAGCATGATGGCAGAAAATTCCTCATAACTCTTTCCTGTAAAATGATAGCCTGAAGGAACAGTGAAAACATTCTGACAGATAATTTCTGCTTTCCCACCATATTTTTCAACAATCATCACCGCCTCTTCCATAGCGTCCCTGGAATAATCCGAAAAATCACTTGGCACCAAAATGCGATCAATCTTAGGCTGGCAATTTTCAGGAATGATCAGCAGTGAGCAGCTGGCTCTTCTTGCAAGCCTTTGGGAAATCACTCCTGTTCCCGGCAGCTGGACTTTTTTGCCGATGATAATCATGTCGGCAGATTTTTCTATCGCAAGTTTCAGGATCTTCTTGGAAAGCTGCCCCTCTTTGACCACATAGGAGATTTCGGTGTCTTTACCATATTTGAAATGTCTATCCACCAATTCCTTCATATGGTTTTTCCTTTCCTCAACCATGTTTTCGATCAGGTTTGGAAATTCCTCAAGAACCTCTTTTGGAATATTCAGATTTCGGATCACATTGGTGAAATAAATCTTTTTTGTCTGGTTGACATTGACAATAAATGAAGCAAATTTTATCAGTGTTTCATCTAAACTCGTCTGGTCAAGACAAACAATTATTTTCTTTATTTGGTACATTTTTAAATCTCAATTGGGTGATGCAAAATTAATCCTTTATAAGTTTGAAAAGTAAATTTTTTTAGAATATTATTTTGTTTTCTTCCACACATAAATTCTTGGTTCTGGTATTTATTTTATAGGAAACAGTTACGGTTTTTGAATGGTGACCATTAAAATACCCAAAAACTAAAGTATTTCAAGTCAGCTTTTTATTTATTGTTCAAGACCCTGAAAAACAGAAGTAAAGCAATAGATGATGTTCTTTATTGAAAATTGTAACCTGAAATCCTCAACATTTTTAAATCGGTTTCCGTATATTTGCCCAAAGGTTCGGGTCGCCGACATGTTCAAACTTCACAAATTACAATAATACCGAGTGAAGCCCTTTTCAAAAACAGGCCTCATCCCAAACGCCAAAAGTGATTTGGGACCTCGTCTCTACGGAGGCAGGATAACAGTGGAAGTTTGCGATTTCAAGGCAGCTCAAATCTTGTCAGTACGGAGGTTTGCAACACTCTAAGACTCGGACCTTTTAATTTTTTTCATGATTCCCTTCCGGGTTTCCTCCACAATGTTCAATAAGAAAATCCCCCCCATGTAGCTGATTATAATTGTTGCTGATCTTAAGATAATATTGACTATTCCTGAACTCGCTCCGCGGAAAATGTAATATTGTATCATAAATGTAATTCCTCCCAAAATCACGGTTTTTAGAATATCCAGTGTAAATGGATCAAAACCCAATCTTATTTTCACATAGAAGTATTTTAGCAGGTTGTAAAAAAACATGGCAATCAATGAAGCCAAAGCAGCACCCTCGATTCCATATTGTGGAATCAGCAACAAATTGAATGCAATCACGGCAATACTCATCAACACCGTTGCGGTAATATTGAAGATATAGAATTTGGAGAAAACGATGATTTCACCATTGACAGAAAAAAGCACATCGGAGAGTTTTCCCAAGCCTATCAAAAGGACCACCCATTTGCCGGCCTCATAAACTTCATTGTTTGGAACAAAATGATATAGGTTGTCTATGTTGGACCAGATTCCCAAAAAGATCAAAAGGCATAAAAGCAATTGGTGGACGGCTATTTTTTTATAGAGCAGGTTGATTTCAGCATGTTCATTTCTGGAAAAATGCTCGGAGATTACCGGCATCACAACCTGTGATATAGCCCTTCTAGGCATCTCAATTACGACTGCAATGGAAAAAGCAATGGTATAAATAGCGTTGGCATTTAATCCGATCATCGAACTGACCATCAGGCTGTCGATTTTCACGATCAAAATAGCTCCCGCAGTGCCCAGCAGGGTAATCATGCTGTAACCGATGAATTCTTTTTTGAAATCAAAAGGAAAGGAGCTGAAGTTAAAATCCAGTTTGAAGATCCTGATCTTCAACATATATCCAATCATCCCAATCAATGCAGTCAGATAAACTATCACCAATCCCCACATCAGTTGGTCAAAAGTAAGATAGTCTAGCAGGTAGGTTGAGATCAAGACCGCAATCAACAGCCTGAGCACCACATCTCTGAAAAAAGCCGGTACAGCCACCTTGATAAATGACCTGCAAAATGCATCAAGAATGGTGTTCATAACAGAGAAAAAAGTTATGAAAAGCACAACACCCAGAAAGTTGATGACTTCGGGAGAATTTCTAGCAAATGCATTTACAATATTATCTCTGAAGATCAGAAACAGACCCGCCACCACTATAAATCCTAGGAGCGTCAAAACCAGACTGAGGGTAAAAAAAGCAAATTTTTCAGCTTTGACTTTTGGGTAAAATCTGGTGATGCCGTTGCCTAATCCGAGTTGGGCAAAGGGAACAAAAAGCAAGGCCATATCCTGTATCGTTCTGAAAATACCGATCTGCTCCGGATCCAGAGCATATGGCATCAACCACAGGACATTGAAATAGCCAATCAAAACACCCAGATAGGAAGAAATTGTGGTGAGGATGCTTTGCTTGGCGATTATTTTCATTATTAATAATAAAAACAGGGAAGAATGGATTTTCTTTTAGAATCGTTCAATTTATAGCTTAGAAAGACGGTATGTGAGCCTTTTGTATACCTTGCTAGTCCACTTGTAGAATGATCAATTGCATAACCCATATTAAAGTCTTGGATTATCTCAAAGCCAATTAAAGCACCAATACTGGATTTTGTTTCATAATTTATACCGGTGAAAATATTGGAATTATAATCCCAAATCAAAGAAAATAAACTGCTATATGGAGCACCATTCACAACCCTCACTAAAGCTGATGGTCTGAAATTCATCTTATCATTAATAAAAAAATTATACCCTGTGGTTAAATAATAATTTGAATTTTTTGGGTTAAATCTTGATTCAAAAGGAGAAGAGTAATCCTGCAAAATAAGCGTTGGAGTTGAAGCACCGATATAAAACAAATCTGAGGACAAATAGAAACCAATCCCTAAATTCGGTTGAATTAAGTTTATGCTATTTTGGAAAATATCCTCATCCGGATCTAAAATATTTAGACTTGAATAGTCAGTAGAAATTCTTTTTAATCCTGCCTTTAATCCGAAGGAAAATTTCCAGCTATCATTTAATTTCAAAAAATAGGAGATGTTACTATTAATTGAGAATTCTTTTGTGATATCAAATTGGTCGTTTATGATGTCCAAACCCAATCCAAGATTATGGTTATGAAATAATCCGTGAGCGGAAAAATACTGGGTGTGTGGTGCACCATCAAAATTTAGAAATTGGGAACTGTGAATTCCAATTATACTGAGTGTCCCACTGGATCCTGCAAATGAGGGGTTATAAACTAAAGGATTGAAATTAAATACTGATAGTTTGGGATCGGACTGTCCAAGGCAATTGAAAATGATCAGCAAGAAGAAAACAAAGAAAAGATTTTTCATAAAAATTATTTGATATCATTTATAATAAATAAAGTTCCTGTCAATGTTTTATACTGGCTGTCGATAGAGTGAAAATAAGTAAGTTTGTAGAGATAGGAGCCTGTTGGAAGTTTAGATTCTCTTTTTACTACTCCTTCTACGTTCGATTCACCGTAAAAAAGATTTTCAGCAGTTCCATAATTTTCTATTCCATATACCTTTTTTCCATATCGGTTATAAATCTCCAATTTATTATCAGGGAAGAATTCAATATTCCTGATTTTTAAATAATCATTTTTGTTATTGGACTTTAAACTTAAGGCATTAAATACTTCTAAATCGCAAACCTCTAAAAAGACCTGAACACTAAATCTCTTACCTTCACAGTCTGCTGTTTGACTTTTGCTGACAACAAAATAAGTTTCCCCATTTAATAAAATTTGATTAGCAGGTAATATTTCACCACCTGCTTCTCTGTCGTACCAAACTAAATCGGTTCCTGCAACTATTATTGATGATAGCGTAGATTCCGTTGAATTACAAAATTTTTGGATTGGCTCTGCAATAGGGTCTTCTATTTGGACTTGTGAGACCAGTACAGCCAACCTATCGGTAGATTCACAACCACCGACAGTCTGACTTGCATAGTAAATTTCGCTATCTGATAGATTTTCCTCAGAAGACAAAGGGATTTCTGATTCTGGGCTATCAAACCATTTTATGTCAATTCCATCTACAAATAAATCTGATATTTTACCCAGCTCACAAAATTCTTGAACGGAATTACCAAAGGGGGGATCAACACCTATTACCATCACTGGATGCCTATTGAAAGATTCACAACCTTCTATTGTTTGGGAAGCAAAATAGGTCTGTCCGTCACTTACAATTTCTTCTGATCCGACCAAATCCTTTCCTGTCTCTGAAAGATACCATTTGATGTTACTTCCATTAATAATTAAATCTTTTACTTTGTTTACGGTACAAAATGGCTGCTCTGTTGGGCCATCAGGGGTTGGCGTTTTCTCAAGGTTGACTTTTACCTCAAGCCTTCCTGACGATTCACAATTTTCAATTGTTTGGGAAGCAAAATAGGTTTGACCATCAACTAATATTGAGTTTGGCGACAACAGTTTTCCCTCAATGTCAGCATCATACCATTTGATGTTTTCACCGTTCGTTTGGAGATTTTCTATTCTGGAGCCATCACAAAAATTTTGCTCTATTGGTCCTTCTGGCGCATTCGGTTCTGTAAAACTCAAAGTCAGAACTTCAATATTATTTAAGTAATCACACTCGAGAAAATCTTTTGAGGAACTTGTCTCTTTAATGTTTTGAGGAGTATTTGCTACTATATATAATTTTTGATTTACCTCTGATGGATCTAAAGAAATGCTTACCACTTCACTGACTCCATTTGCGGCAACATTTTTTGTCAGGTGGGTAGATCCGATTAGAATTCCTTTATCAAAAGGATCTCCATCATAGATTGAAATAGGTAAACCTGAGGGTATTTCCGAGTCAGAACTTCCATTTTTTATTTTGAATGTTATTATTAGCGGATTTGAAGGAGTGCAGAGAGAAAAATCATCATCTAATTCAATAGTTGCATCAGGTAATGGAAAAGCCTGGCATCCATTAGCATCGTAATAGGTAGATTGGACCAAAAAGTTATTTAATGGTCGTTTTTGAAAAGATACAGGACATCTGGAAGGGTCATTGAAAAAAGCTTCGCTGTGAGTTGGTTGGAATATAGGTATGGATAAGTCATCATTTACATTGACATTAAAATAAGCATATTGATTCCACACCCTCCGAGCGGGTGCCCAAGGCTGAAGACCAGACGAAAAAAATTCTATTCTACCGATTGGGACATCTGGTTGTCCCGAGGTATTTGAGGTAACTAAAATCTGGGCGCTTCCATCATTGTTAACATCAGCGATTACAGGACCCTCTGCACCTGTATGAGAAAAGGAAGGGATATCTTTTAAAATTATTGGGGTATCTCCTGACCCGTTAATAATCATCAATTTTGTTTCATCTCTATAAACTATCTCCTGGACACCGTCTTGATTAAAGTCAAACATTGTAAGTTTGGTTTGACCTGAAAGATCAGTTGTATTCAGGTCCCATAATTTTTTTAATTGTGTTGTCCCATCGTAAGCAAACATATCGACTTTAAATGGAGTACAGACTCCTATATTAGGTTTGCCATCTCCATTTACATCTCCAATAAATGCAAGACTGGTATGTAAAGCCGTCCCACCTTCTTGAGGGAGAGTTGCGTATGCAATCAAGTTACCATTTCTTGGATTCCATGCATAGACAGTCCTTTCAATTAAAGATGCAGTGTTTTTTCGACCAGACGTGACTACAATATCCAGTTTTCCATCTAAATCTAAATCAACAACGGCAGTATACCCATCTTGGGACGGACTTCCATTTAATGTAAAGTTCGCTTTTTTTGAGAACATGCTATTTCCTGCAGTGCCGTTAAGATTATTAATCGTCACTTCATATAAGGTGTTTCCCGCAGCAAGCTCTAATCCAGGATGGTCTGTAAAATCAGCAGCAACGGTGGTGGATACAGCACCTAATATATGAGTTCCCATTAACCCAATTCCGTTGGGTCCTCCATCTATTAGTTTTTGACCAGTCTGTGCATTGAATATTTCATTGTAAATATATACTTCGGGTTTTCCATCCTGATTAAAATCTGCTAACGCTGGTACGCCACCATATCGTAAAGGGGAATAAACCCCAACCTGTGTATTTGATCTCCACAACTCTTTGCCTTCATGATTATAGCAAATCAAAATTCCCCTTTCTTCCGGGAGATTTTCCGCATGGTCCATCGTTGAAATGATTATTTCGGCATTGCCATCCATGGTTATATCTCCAATGACAATGGGCGTAGGGCCTTGAAAAGCCATGAGTGGAGTCTCAATTTCTCTTATCAGTTGGCCTGATCGGCCATCAAAAATTAAAATATTCCCGGATCTTTCTCCCGATGTTGAACTTCCGTGTGGGAAAAAACCTTTCATGCCCATTGAAATAATTTCAATAATATCATCATTATTTATATCACCAACAATGGGAGTTATATAAGTTGGGACATCACGTGAGGTTTTATATTCAAATTTAATTTCAAACTCTTTTGCCGGATCAGGAACAAATGAACAATTTGGAGGCGGTTGATTAAAATATTTATCTTTAAAAAAATTATTGGCATCCACTCTGTATACGGAGGAACCTAATTCGTTATCTTCATTTAAATTATTGAGGTTGGTAAAAGCACTATCAGTAAATCTATTTTCTTGACTTAATAAGGAGTTGCTCAAAGCTATAACAGCAATAAACATCAAAAAGAAGAAGGTTTTATTCATAAATAAATAAATGGGCGATGAAAGTTACTTCAATTATTGAATCACTTTTATAATTAGAAAGATTTTTTTATTCTTCAACTAATTGAAAAGTGCAAGTAGCTTTTCTTTTCTTCTTTGATAAGTAAAATTGGAGGAAACCCTTTCCCTTGCCTTTTTCCTTAGGAAATCAAAATTTATACTGTCCAAAGATTTTATAATTAATGCAAGTTTCAAAGTGTCTTTTCTTTCCAGAATGAATCCTGCATCTCCAATGATGTTTGGAATATCACCCACGGCAGATCCAATAGGTACACAGCCACATAGCATGGCTTCAGCTAATGAATTGGGAAAACCTTCTGAGGTGGATAATTGTAAATAATAACGGTTATCATTTAAAATTTCTCTTAATTCTTTTTTATTCGATGGTCCGATAACTTTTATGTTGTTGGGTTTTCCTTTAAAACTTTCATCCCCAACAATGGTAAAGAAATAGTCGGGGAATAATACGGCAAGTTCTTCAATAAGATCAATACCTTTAATCCTTGCCCTTGTTGGATTGCATATTCCTTTTGCGACAGTGACAAAAGTGTTTTTCTTCCTTTCATTTCCAAAATCTCTCCAAAAATTCGAATCGAAACCATTATATATTACTTCAATAGGTGTGTTGAGATTGGGAATTAAATTCCGTAATCCTTGATTAGAAGAAATTAAGAGGTCATAATTATATTCTGACTTTACTAGTGAATCTGCAACTGGCAGAATTTTGTGACAGTTTTTAAAACTATAAACAGTAGCGAATTTCAACCATTTTTTCCTGAAATTACCATAATTGATTTCAGGCATATTTATAGCATCTGTACCACCGCATTGTATATAGGTTTTTTTCCCAAAAACCCTTCCAAAAAAAGTTGGCAAAACAGAATGATAGCCACCAAAAAAACATAGATAATGGCTTGTTATTGGAAGATAGACAATTAATTGGAGGAATTGGAAAACAAAATAAAAAGGTAATAACAATGGGTTTGTGGTAAATTTCAGGCACCGAACCTTAAACACAGTTGAAAGCATTTCTACGTCTCGGTCTGTAAATGCTGTACTGACCGGATAAATATATAGAATCATAAACATTTGTATGGATATTCAAATACCAAGTTTAATTGATTAACCCGTTTTTATTTTGAGCCTCATTCTTTCCAGAAAAACAGGCCATTTTTTCCTTATAGTACTGGTTTTTAGAGGCAAATCCCTTTTGAAGATAAAATATTGATAATCCTTCTCCTCATAAAAAACGGCATATGTTTCCATTTTATCCAAATAGTAACCATTATTTTTCAATGCTAATAATAAGGTAGCGGTATCTAATGGTTGATCTATTATTTGTAACTTATGTGGTTGGTATTCAATATTGTAATTTAAAAATCTGGGTGCCGGGATATGAATGAACACGATGGAATAATCATGGGAATGTTGCCGGATTTTATCAAATAAATGGACATGTTGTTCCACAGGTATATGCTCCAGCACATCCGGGAAAACAAAAAAGTCAAATGTTTTTCCCTTTATTTCAAAATCGGTCATATCCGATACCTCAAAGTGAATATTATTAATATTTTTCCAAAGACTACGAGCTTTTATTATGCTTTTTTCACTGATGTCAACTGCTAAGACTGATCCCCTCGACACTTTTCGGGCAATTAATTGGCTTACAGTTCCTATGCCACAACCAACTTCAAGCACATGATGATGGGGCTTTAAACCTGATTTTGAAAGCTTGTCGATAATATGGAAATGTCTGGAATTGATACCTATCTTTTCCTGTATACCTACGTAGCCATCATAATATTTGCTAACACTTTCTTTATTGCTCATGGCTTCAAATAAGATTTAAGAGATAAGGTAATTCCGATAATCAACATGAGTATAATCAAATACTGAAATGCCACCACAAGATCTTTGGTCATCAAATAACTTTCAGGTTCAAATCTCATTTCAACTTTTGACTGGCCTACAGGAACAACAACTCCACGCAAAAGATAATTGGTCCTGATGATCTCCGTTTCTGTTCCGTTCACAAAAGCTTTCCAGCCTCCCGGATAATAGATTTCTCCAAAAACCACCAATCCGCCTTTCTGTGCATTGACTTCATAATTCAGCTTATTTGGCCCATAGCTTTCCAATTCTGTTTTTCCTGCTCCTGCCTCAACCTCGCCGAATTCAGCTGAATTTACAGTTGCTGTATTTTCAGTATCTAAGGTTGCTATCAAAGCCAGTTCTTCATCATTGGTGCTTACATTTCTGACAGATTCGGGAAACCATGCCGGACCATTGGCTTCGGGGTTTACAAATACAGCGTTCGCGGCAGTTCCGGCCATGATGTATTTGGTGTTCAACATATTGAGCACATTCAGCCCTTCATAATCAAAATTCCCTTCCTGAGCTTTTTGTATGAATTCCTGGATCTCGGGAGCCAAAACATTTTCAATCAATTCCTGATAGCGCCTCATCTTGGCACCGTGATATCCTCCGATGCTGTTGAAAAAATAACTGGTGCGGGCTTCGTTGAATGGATTTTCAAGATTCAATACTCGGAAATAACCCTCATCCTTCATGATTCTTTGATCAGCAGGAGTAGGGGCAAAGAACTGCGCTCTAGGGCTTTCTTGAAATGAATCCTCATTCAGGTAATTTTTGTTGAGACTCCAGAGATCAATGACCATAAGAAGAACAATGCCTATTCCAACCCAGAGATAATTGATTTTTTCTTTTAAAGCTGCAAAGATCAACCCTGCAGCAAGCAGTATAAAAACCAAACTTCGGAATGCACTTGATCTCAACATCGCTTTTCGGTCCTCCTGAATCGGAGAAACCAGCCAATCCGGAAGGCTGCCATCCACTGCACCCCTAAAACCGAAAATCCCTGCAAACAATACCAGCAACAAACATAGCCCACCTGTTACAGCCAAGGCGATCAGGAGATTTTTTACAGCTTTTTTATTTTTGTTTTGTTGAAAAAGGTTTTCCAGGCCCAGACATCCCAGAACAGGTATGGCAAATAGGGTTATTCCCAATGCCATTGACACAGCGCGGAATTTATTATAACCCGGTAAATAATCAAAAATAGCGTAGTTGAACCATTCCAGATTCCTTCCCCAGGCGAGTAAAAGGGAAAGAATGGTAATGCTTAAAAATACATATCGATAGGTTTTAGGAGCAAAGATCAGCCCCAACACAAATAAGAAAACCATAATTGCTCCGCCATAAATAGGTCCGCCGGTTCCCGGTTGATCTCCCCAATATGTGGGTGCACCGGCAATAAAACCTTGAATCTGGGCATTATCTACCCCATTGGACCGTAAAGCAGCTGCAGTTTTGGAATCGTCATCCAAAGATTCTGCACTTCCACCTCCGTAAAAATAAGGAACCAAAAGCGTCATGGTTTCCAATTTTCCCTGGGACCAACGGAATGCGTATTCTTTGTCCAATCCCTGTTGATCACTTCCGGAAGCACTCAAATTGGCTTCTCCACGCGTTGAAAATGCCCCATATTCATAGACGGAGACAATCCTGCTCAGATTTGCGCCAACTGCCATGACTGCACCGATCAACAAAATTGCTAAGGTCTTGCCAAAATCCGGAAGGGTTTTATGTTGAAAGGCAAGGTATAGCTGACCTATTCCATAAATCAAAACAATGATTATAGTATAGTAGGTAATCTGTATATGGTTGAATTTTAGTTGCAGCATCAGACCTAAGGTGAACAGGGCCAGTCCAAGCCACTTTTTGTTGGTCAGGGCCAGATGGATACCGGCCAATATCAGAGGAATCAGGCAAATTGCCCAGATTTTTGCATTATGTCCTGCGTCCAAACTAATCACATTAAAAGAGTTGAAAGCAAAAGCAATGGCACCGATTGCGGAGAATTCCGGTCGGATCTTAAAGCTGAGTAGCAGGATGTACATGGCCACCATTCCAAAAAACAGTGAATTGACGGGGTGCGGAAGTCCGAGTGTCAGGACTTTGGTAAGGAAATTTGTAATGTCTCCGCTGAGCTCCAAACTCACCAAATACGCAGGCATGCCTCCAAAAAGCCTGTTTGTCCACAAAGCTTCTTCACCCGTGGCCTCCCGATAATCGAGAACTTCCTTTGCTGTTCCTTCCCACTGAAGTATGTCCTGCTGGAAAATAACCTCATCCTGAAGGACAGCCGGAGCAAAATAAAACAGGACAACGATATAAAAAACTGTAACCCCGATCAAATGGGGAAGGATATCTCTTTTGAAGTCAAAATGCATTGTTAAGGAAGTTTCTTTTGTAAGAAAGGATGCAAATTAGAAATTATTGATAAAATAACCTTTATAAAAATGCTATAGGTCCCGGCTTTAATCAAAATGTTTGGCTAAGGCTCGGTTACCCATGCTGCCGCTTAACCTAGAGTTGAAATTATAGGTAATTAAGAAAGAGATTAAAGTCTCGCAAATAAGAATTCCCTCAAGTCACTCTTTAAACTTTGGATTTTCGTTCTTTCAATTTACTCTTTATGTTTCCGGTTTTCATCTAAAAACAGATCACTTGCTCATCAAATAACCCAAGCTGCCAAAGGCGGGAGCGGAGTAATGTTCTGTCTCTCTCCTTGACTATGAAATGGAAATCTTCTGCCTTGATGATGATTTTTTTCAAAATCTCATCCCTGGCGATTGCAGAGGCCAGTGCTTTATTTTGAGAGGAAATTTTAAATACAAGGAACAATTAAGGGTTCATATCGCTGATGGGGATATTCAGGAAAATTCCAAACAGCATGATCATCAAAAGCGGGACGATAAAATACTCGGCGAATTTTGAGATAAAGGTTATTTTACCAAGTAGTAGTCCAAAAATAACGGCTAATCCAATAATCAGAGATTGATAATTATTAATGGAATTCATTGATTTTTTTGCAATATTTTTTCTCCGGTTTCTGACTCACTTGATTTAACCTTCAATAAAATTTCTTTTAGTGTGATTCCAACCGTAGCATCCAAACAATGCCTCATAACTTTTGAGAATCCTCAGGAGACCCTTCCTTCCTCAGGGTGACGACCACAAACGGCATCTTGCTTCAGTTAGCTACCTCATCCCGGAGTACAGACGTGGAGGTGGCGTGATTTCTGAAATCACCGGTGCTGATCTATCAGGATGCTGTTGCCGTCGGGGTCGGTGATGACCATGCTGCCGGGTCCTGTGGTGGATTCATCTGTTTCGCTTTCCGGTCGGATACCTTTTTCCTTAAGCCTTCTTTGGATTGCTCGGACATCATCAAAGTCTTCGATGTTGTTTGCATTTTCATCCCATCCGGGATTGAAGGTCAAGAGGTTGTTATCAAACATTCCCTGAAATAATCCGATCAGGGCATTTCCGTTTTTCATGATCAGCCAATGCTGATTGATATCGCCACCAAATTCCATAAAACCGAGATTTTCATAAAATTTTTTTGAAGCCAAAATGTCCTTGACACTCAGGCTGATCGAGAATGCACCTAATCTTAGTTGTTCCATAATGTTTTGGTTTTAAATTGACAGAATTATATATAGATTTCAATTCTCAAAAGCAGTAAAGTGAACTGATTTGAAAAAAGTATTTTGAAACAATTTAGTGAATCCATTGCCGATGATTGTGTTCTCATAAAACATTTTTTTCCTCGTCAGGGTGAAGTCACCTGTACGTCATCTCGACGCAAGGAGAGATCCCCCGCGGTTCGATTAGAGGGTTAAAATTAATTCCGGGTGGTCTCAAATCCCATTGTTTACGGTACCTATCACAGTTCTGTAGTCTGGGAGACCCTTCCTTCGTCAGGGTGACGGTATTAATTGAAGTTTATTTACAACGGTTATAAAAAACAAGGAAAACAAATGCATTTAAATCCCCTTCTTGGAACCAAAATTTTTTTAATCTGTGAAACCATGTTCCATGAATTTTGTTAATCCAATTGCAAATGAATTGGGACCGACTTCAAGAAAAACTTACCCTATTGGCAGATGCTGCCAAATACGATGTTTCCTGCTCCTCTAGTGGCAGCAACCGTACCAATGAAACCAAAGGCTTGGGCAACAGTACCGGGATGGGTATCTGTCATACCTATACCGAGGATGGTAGATGTGTATCCCTGCTCAAGATCCTTTTGACAAACCACTGCATTTTTGATTGCCTTTACTGCGTTTCCAGAAAAAGCAACGATATCAAACGGGCCGCTTTTACAGTGGACGAAGTGGTGGAGCTTACCCTTAATTTCTATCGCAGAAATTATATTGAGGGCCTGTTTTTGTCCTCCGGCATTTTTAAGGATGCTGATTATACTATGGAGCGTCTGGTGCGCATAGCCAAAAAACTTAGGGAAGAACATCATTTCAACGGCTATATCCACCTGAAAACAATCCCGGGGGCAAGTGATGGTTTGATGCGTGAAGCAGGGTTATACGCTGACCGTCTAAGTGTCAACATTGAGTTGCCTACCAAATCCGGATTGAAATTATTGGCGCCTGACAAGGACCATAAAGAGATGTTGAAACCCATGGGTTCGATTCACAATGACATCTTGAAATTCAAGGATGAGATCAAGCTGATCAAATCAACTCCGAAATTCGCCCCTGCCGGGCAGTCAAGTCAGATGATCATAGGAGCCACCAATGAAACCGATTTGGAAATTGTCAAAACATCTACTTTTCTATACCAAAAATTCAATCTCAAGCGGGTTTATTTTTCCGGATACGTCCCTGTTCTGGAACATTCCAATCTGCCTGTTCTGGGAACTCCTGTTCCCATGGTGCGGGAAAACAGACTTTACCAGACGGATTGGCTGATGCGGTTTTATGAGTTTGGTCCTCAGGAAATCGTCAATGACGCCTATCCTAACCTTGATCTGGAAATCGACCCCAAGCTTGCCTGGGCACTCCGCAACAGAGGGGATTTTCCTGTGGATGTAAACAAAGCAGATTACCACATGATCCTGCGCATTCCGGGAGTGGGGGTGAAGTCAGCCAAAAAGATGGTTGCCGCAAGAAGATTCGGTCCATTGAACATGGAGAAGCTTAAGAAGCTTGGCATTGCCATGAACAGGGCAAAGTATTTTATCACCTGTGGCAACACAGGGCAAACGAACTTCCTTGACAGCCCACAGCTGAGAGGGCTGATCCTGCAATCCGGACGAAGCAAATTCAGAAACAACTTTTCACCTCAGCTTTCTCTTTTTTAATGACCTATCTGATTTATGATGGGTCATTTGAGGGGTTGCTTACTGCGATTTTTGAAGTATATGCCTTACAGCTTAAAGAACCCAGGATCAGACGTAAACACCAGGTTGCGGAACAGTTGTTTTCACAAAATCTGCATATTTCTTTTGATGAAGAAAAAGCCAATCGTGTGAGAAAGAAGCTCCAAGATATAATTGGAGCGGAGGGATTAAATGCTCTTTGGAAGGCTATCTTATCTGAAATAGAAGGAATTGAAGATATTGTTTTGGGCGTGGTGGCTTATGCGCTGGAGTCTCAAAAAAACATTTTAAGAGATTTTGGTCATCCGGACGTAATTGCCCTTCAGGATGTATTGAAAAAAATCGGAAGAGAACGGCACCGCATGACGGCCTTTGTCCGGTTTGCTTTGGGTGGAGACGGGGTTTTTTATTCAGGAATTGAGCCCGACTTTGATGTGCTCCCTCTTATATCGGGCCATTTTAAAAAACGCTACGCAGATCAGAAATGGTTGATTTTTGATAGAAGAAGGCAGTATGGAATTTATTATGATCTACAAAGGGTCATCACTGTAGAAGTTCAGGAATCGGAAACTAGCCCACACCCGGCAGTTTTGGATCTAGAGTGGGACCCAAATGAAAATGAATTTCAGAAGCTCTGGAAAAACTACTTTAAAGCCACCAATATATCTTCCCGCAAAAATCCAAAGCTCCATCTGCAGCATGTTCCCAGGCGGTATTGGAAGTATTTGGTGGAAAAGGGGGAGTAAGGGGATAACAGGCATCATGTGCACGCCTGGGAAATTTCCGGTAGTGCGGTAAAATATTGATTTTCTGAATCAGCCCTGAATCGGTTCATGTTTGTCTACCAACAAAAAACTTTAATACGATCTCCGGAAATCACAAGTGGATGACGCATTTAAGATATTTCCGGAAGAATGTTCTTCACCCTGCCTACCTCACCGGTTTCCAGTTGGACTTTGATACCATGGGGATGAAAGCCTGATTTGGTGAGGATCCGTTTTACCTGACCCTGCGTAAGTTCGCCGGTTCGCTGATGCTCCTTTTTGACGATTTCCACCTCCTGACCAGTGTGGATGTCTTTTCTGTTTTTTCCGTCCATTTTACAAATATAAGGGTATTGGATAGGGAAATCGGAAAAACCTCTTGGTCTTGTTTCGTGTTGATTTTTCAACATGATTTTTCTACCTCCGATGTTTGTGTCCTTACCAATATTTTTTCTTACACTTTCTGGACTTTGGGTGACCCTTCCCTCGTCAGGGTGACGCACAACTTTCTTCTTGTCATGTAGACGGAAGGAGAAATATCCTTCAGTTTGATTATAATTCTCCTTATCAAGGATCCACATTAGAAGGAGGTACAGGTTGATTCAAAAGCCTACAGTCGTCATTGAATGCCCGCTGGATTTGGATCAGATCCAAGTCCTCACGATTTAAAAGTATACTTGTTTTTGAAACACCAGCGGAAAAAAAATGGCCCAAAACGGTTTCTTCCGGATGGGTAAGGCAAACCAGATTTCCCCTTATATTGGCGGGTGGGGGATCAAATACACTACCTGAGATCGTCAGCTGTTGATTGACCAACTTTAAAAACCTGAAAGTTTCCTCAGAAATTGCCATCTGTTCAAATTCAAACTGATACTTATAGGAAAACCTAAAGCCGTTATCTTCCAAAAATCCAGCGATTTGATTGGTAACCAGTCCGTTAAAATCGGAATCATCTGCTATGTATAAGGAGTTAAAAAGATTGACATCAGGAACATCGCAATATTTGCAGCATTCTTTTGGCTGATATGGATCCGAGGGAAGACTGAACCTTGGCTTGAAAAACTCCGGAAAAGTTTCAACTTTGGCAATAGGATTTTTTACATTCCAGAAATAAAAATTCTTTTCATCAGAAGGATCTTTAAAATAAGCCAACAATCTCAAACCCGAACGTGGAAGCAGTCTGTTTTCCGTTGGTATGACGAGGGTACTGTAAACCATTGAATCCAATTGGGGTGCCTGATGGGTTTTACTGGGAAATGATGTATATTCTATTCCTTCCCTTGTTGTTATTTTTAACGAATACGTATTTCCGATTTTAGCCTCAAAAATTGTGGGGGTTTCATACATTCCCTGATCTGTTTCCTTTAAAAAGGTCACCAATCCGGTTTCATTTTCCCTGACTGCGACTATTGCCTGGGAAACAGGTCTGATAAAATCCACAAATACACTTCCATAGGTGGCTGTTCTGCTGATTTTAATCACATGTGGCCCCGGGAAATCCGTAATGAAACCTTCCACATTAAGCATACTTTCGCTTTCAGGAGCCACTACAAGATACGGTTCGATACAACCCGGAATTAAAAACAGTAAAAAAAACAGCCGCTTTTTCATTTACTCAAAATTTGTCAGGGTCAAATTTCCAAAACTCCATATTTCCATATTCAGACGAGGGTTGGTTAGTGGATCTAAGTAAATAAATCGAATTGTTTTTACTGAAAATTCCCAGATTATTTCCTAAAAATATACCAGGGAAATCGGATTTTCTTTTCCAGCTAATGTTTTTCAGATTCAATTCCCAAACCTCGATTGACTGTTCATAAAAACCTACAATAACCCTGTCTCCTACAATTGATGCTACTCCATAACCTTTTGAGTTATCTCCCGGGAACATTCCGATAATTTCCCTTTCGCCTGTATCGGGATCGAACACATAAAGTTCCTTTCTATCGGAAATGAAGTACAGTTTATCCTCATAAACAAAATGGGTAAGATTATTTTTTACTTTAAAAGGAAAGGTTTTCGGGGCATTCCATGAATCTCGGTTGATATCATATTCATACAATAAATTTTCAAAACCTTCCACGCTTCCTCCCAATAAATATATTTTGCTTTGGATTTGGAAGGCAATACTGTTTACAGCAGGGTAGGGAAGGTCAGCTTTCTTTATAGGTATATTTTCATTCCATTTCCAAAATGCCGGATTGGGTACACCGGTATCTCCAACCAAATTATAATCCATACCTCCTCCATAATATCCGTTGATGCCAAAACCGTTGATATGAGGATCTGAATCCAATTCATGAGTACTCCATCTATTCAATTCAGGATCGAATTCCCAAAAAAACGGATGGATATCCAAAGCTGATATTAAACCTGATCCCACATAAAATTTACCGTCTTGAGTGAAGCTCAGGGATTTGTTCAAAAGAAATTTTTCGGGAAAGCCAACAAAACTGAAATTCCCGATGATATATTCGAAATTTTTCCCAAAAACCATTTCATTTCCATTGCTTATCAATTTGATTTTAGGAGATGTATTGTTTTCGATTGGTGGAATTCTTACTTTCAATAAAGATTCATAAATGATATCTTCAATTTTGGCTTCGGCATTGTCGAAAAATACCTTGGTTTCAGGGCTAAGATTTAAACCTATAATTTCGATTATTTTGCCGGGTAGTTCATATTCAGGAAAAAAGGAGAAAATCCCGGGGTTTTTGGAGTTTAACTGAATAATATTTCCAAATATTATTTCTCCCTTGAACTCTGCATATGATTTTGTAAAATAATTTCTCCCGGGAGAAAGATCTTGCACTTCTCCCAAGAACCTTCCAGGTCCGGTTCTTTTTCCCAATGAAACAACTATAGGATCAGAAAAAGATTCATCAGATCCAATCCAAAAGCCATGATCTTCCACTTCAAGTTTATTGTCACTTATAAGTCTGCCTACCAATTGAGCTTTTTCACTACTTACATATAGCGACTCCTCTGTCAGAAGTGAAAATGATTCAATATCCTCCTCACATGCACTGAACCAAATCAATAAAAAAAAAATGGAGAATCTAGCTTTCATAGATTGAAAATAGGAATAAAAGTTCAGTTTACTTTATGAGAGTGGGTTTTTATGAATTATGGAGGTAAATAAAAACACCAAATCACCTATATCTCTTCTAACCTCTCAAATGTTTGTGCTTGTAGCCCATGTGTCCACTGCTTTAGGATGACTGCTCCCTTCGTCATCTCGACATCAGGAGAGGTTCCTTGGGGTTCGACTAGAGGGTATGATTTATAAAAATGCATGGATATTCCCTGTATTTCCGTTAAGTATCGCATTCCTGTACCCCACCAGACCCTTCCTTCTTCAGGGTAACGCTCACATGAATGTCATTTCGACGCAAAGAGAGATCCCTTGAGGTACAGACGGATGAACTAAAAAAAATCCCTGATGATATCCCTTAATTTCCGGTAATTATCGCATTACTGTACCTCGAGAGACCCTTCCTTTGTCAGGGTGACGGTACCACAAACGTCATCTCGACGTAAGGAGAGATCCCCCGCAGTTCGATTAGAGGGATAAAATTAATTCCGATTCAGTTTTCATATCACCGTTGTTTCCGGTAGCTATCGCCTGTTTCTTCCCCAAGAGACCCTTCCTTCGTCAAGGTGACGGTGCCACAGACGTCATCTCGACGTAGGGAGAGATCCCCAACAGTTTTTCCAAACCGCTCTCCCAAGATCATTGCACCAAATGAAAGTATAAATATACTTTAAAATCAGGGCACGGTAGTCCTAGAAAGGCAGGTATGGGTCTCTTTTGCCATGGTTGTTTATGGTTTCGTTATAGACCAGATACAAGTCATTTCCGTCCTTGGGATTGTAGCGAAGCCTGAAATTCAAAGCACTCACCTGAGTCAAAGAATTAGCCTGTAAAAACGCATTTATGCTTAACTTAACATTCAAAGCTGTGGCCACTTTGAGCCTGGCCACATGGGCAACATAGTCAGAAGTATTCGTAAAAGAAATATGATTGTATTGATAAAATCCGCTCAACGTAAAATATTTCGAGATGACATAGGAAGGTGTAATGCCTGCGGAAAACCGGTTGCCTCCGTAAAAGGTGCCGGTGGTAGCGGTAAGTATGGCATTAAGAAAATCTACAGGAGGGCTTTGATAGGTCACTGTTATGTCTTTGTTTACATATTCACCAGGCAATATCTCAACGGATTTGGAAAGGCCGAAAGCAGTCGGCACCTTATCGTAAAACCTGTTTAAAGTAAGAAGAAGATTGTTATTCTTGATCCATTCCACATAGAAAGATGTTGCTGTCAATAAACTTTCCATTTGGTTGGATGAATTGGAGAAAAAGGCGGTGGCATTCAGATCCACCCTCATGTACCGAAGGGATTTACTTTTGGGGGTGAACCATCCATAGGAAATCCGTCCCCGGTTGATTTAAAATCACTTCTCAGTTCAAATCCCAAACCGGGTGAATAATTCTGATCTACTTGCGAATAACTTAGGGAATAATTGAAACCTACCTGTGAACGGTTTTCCCACATGGCATAAATTCTTTTCCTGTTCTTCAAAAAACCTGATGTGGAGATATTGGGGCACATGTAAAACAACTCAACGAACAAATTGATAATGAAAATGACGAGTAAACCACACAATAAATTCCATATCTTAGCGTTTCAGGCTTTAATACTTTAAAAAAAGTAAGTGCCAAAACTAGGTTTCAAAATATTACTTCCACTTGTTGCTCTTGCGTATTGCATTGCCTTTTTCGAGATTGAAATAGGTGGTGTGCAGCAGACATGGGGTGATGTGTTTGATTCTTACGTTACGGCATCTCATTCAAGTAATATTGGCACATCGCAGGATTTCTCAATAAATCCTGATCTTACTTTTAATCCTTTACACTCCTTTCATACTTTCAGTGCTCCTCAACTCCAAGTTGTTTCATGTGCATTTGAAATCAATGAAATAATTCCATCTCCGTCTTTACGGCTCTTTATTAGAAATTGCACGTGGCTTATTTAAGCCCAAACACTCACTTCTTTTTTTTCAATGAATGTCGGTTGTAGCCTTTAGGCTCTTTGTATCCGTGCATTCCAGTGTTTTGTTCAATTTCTAAAAGTATTCATTCATGATAAATAATATCATTGCTTTTTCCGTAAGGAATAAGCTAATCATCGGACTGTTTACGGCCATTATTATAGGGTGGGGTTCGTATTCATTAACCAATATTCCAATTGATGCCGTTCCTGACATTACAAATAATCAGGTTCAAATTATTACTACCTCCGAAAGCCTTGCCGCTCAGGAAGTCGAGCAATACATTACCTACCCTGTAGAACTGGCCATGAATAACCTTCCCGGTGTTCAGGAAATTCGTTCTATTTCACGCTTTGGTCTGTCCATAGTTACAGTGGTGTTTGATGAAAGTATGGGGACATTTTTACCCCGACAATTGGTGAGCGAAAAACTCAAAGAAGCTGAACAAAACATTGGTGCGGAATATGGTATTCCTCAAATGGGGCCTATTACTTCGGGATTGGGCGAAATATACCAATACACCGTTGAAGCATTACCTGGGTATGAATCACAATATGATGCCACAGAATTAAGAACAATACAAGATTGGACAATCAAAAGACAGCTATCAGGTACGAAAGGAATTGTTGAAATCAACAGTTGGGGCGGTTATCTAAAACAGTATGAAGTGGCCATTAACCCCAATAAGCTCAATGCATTCGATTTAACGCTGAGTGAAGTATTTACTGCCCTTCAGAAGAATAATCAAAATACAGGAGGCAGCTACATAGAAAAGGGTGCAAACCTTTATTTTATCAGGGGAAAAGGTCTTGTAAGTTCAATTGACGAAATCAATAGTATTGTTGTCACTAAGCGAAACAATATTCCCGTGACCATAGCCGATATAGGTAAAGCGGGTATTGGATATGCCCCCCGTTTCGGAGCAGCAACTAAAGACGGCAAAGGTGAGACAGTGATTGGCATAGTATTGATGTTGAAGGATGCAAATACCTTTAATGTTATAGATGATGTCAAGGCAAGAATTGCTGAAATTCAAAAGACTCTTCCTGAAGGTGTTGTCATCAAGCCCTTTGTTGACCGCACTAAACTAATCAACAAAACAACCAGTACTGTAAAGGAAAACCTTATGCTGGGAGGTCTCATTGTGATCTTTGCCTTGGTATTCTTGCTTGGAAATTTTAGGTCAGGATTGATAGTTGCCTCGGTAATACCTTTATCCATGCTTTTTGCATTGGGAATGATGAACGTTTTTGGCGTATCTGCCAACCTCATGAGCCTTGGTGCACTTGACTTTGGAATTATAGTGGATGGTGCAGTAATCATAGTAGAGTTTATGGCTGTACAATTGGTGTTAAAGAACGATAACCTTTCAAATCTCACAAATTCTGATAAACGCAGTAAAATCAATGACATAGCTATTGATTCATCTCAAAGGATGATGAACTCTGCCATTTTTGGTCAAATCATCATTCTTATTGTGTTTCTGCCCATATTATCTCTACAGGGTGTTGAAGGAAAAATGTTTGTTCCAATGGCTCTGACTTTCGGGTTTGCCATAATTGGAGCCATGGTACTCTGCCTTACTTATGTACCAATGGTATCTGCATGGTTGCTTTACAGTAAACCTAAAAAGAAAATCAGTTGGGGTGAGAAATTTATGAAGTGGCTTGAAAAGCTATATACCCCCATTCTTATTAAAGCCCTTGAACTAAGAATTTGGATACTTTCTTCTGCCGTCATCTTACTGATAGCTACTGTCTTCATTTTTCTAAATATGGGCGGAGAGTTTATTCCCAAACTGGAAGAAGGTGATTTCGCACTTGAAACCAGAATGAGTCCAGGAACTTCTTTGCAGGAAATGGTAAAGAACATGACCAAACTGGAGAAGATATTATTGGATAATTTTCCTGAAGTAGAATCGGTCGTTACTAAAATCGGATCAGCGGAAGTACCAACCGACCCTATGCCTATTGAGGGAGCTGATATAATGGTGAAACTTAAAGAAAAAAGTGAATGGGTTTCTGCATCTACAACGGAAGAATTAGCCGCCAAAATGGAAGAAGCCATTGCCACCCTACCGGGAATTTCCGTTGAATTTTCTCAACCAATTGAAATGCGATTTAATGAACTGTTAACAGGTGTTAAGTCAGATTTAGCCATTAAAATTTATGGAGAAGATTTAACAATACTACAAGACTTAGGCAACAAGGCGGCAGAACTTGTTCAACCTATATCAGGTGCAGCAGATGTTCGAACAGAACAGATAGCAGGTTTACCACAAATAAACATTGAATATAAACGTGATAGATTGGCTCAGTATGATTTAACAATTGCCGATCTCAATCTTGCTATCAATACAGCATTCTCTGGTGCTATTACAGGTCAATTCTTTGAAGGCGAAAAACGTTTTGACATGGTCGTTCGTTTACAAAAGCCTTTCAGACAAGATATTAATTCCATCAAGCAATTATATATTCCTTTGCCCAATGGGTCTAAAATCCCATTAGAGGAAGTAGCATCTATTCAATTGAAGGATGCTCCAGGGCTTATATCAAGAGATGATACGCACCGTAGGATAGTTATTGGTGTCAATGTGAGGAATAGAGACATTCAGTCTCTTGTTGTTGATATAAAAAAGGAGCTAAATAGTAAACTCAATCTTCCGTCAGGATACTATATAACCTATGGCGGACAGTTTGAAAACTTACTGAGAGCAACAAAAAGATTGTCTGTTGTAATACCTATTGCATTGGTGCTCATTTTCTTCATTCTGTATATCAGTCTCAAATCTGTAAAACAAACAATCCTCATCTATACTGCCATTCCGTTTGCTGCGGTCGGTGGAGTATTTGCTTTATGGATAAGGGATATGCCATTTAGTATCTCTGCGGGTGTTGGTTTCATCGCTTTGTTTGGGGTAGCTGTTCTCAATGGTTTAGTATTAATCAGTAGTTTGAATGAATTAAAAGAACAAGGAGTAACCGATATTCGGAATCGACTGATACAAGCAACTACCTCTCGTTTAAGACCTATCTTTCTAACAGCATCCACTGACATTCTTGGGTTTCTGCCTATGGCTGTTTCATCATCCGCTGGTGCAGAGGTACAAAGACCATTGGCTACAGTAGTGATTGGGGGTATTCTAACTGCCACACTTTTGACCTTAATTGTTCTTCCTATTCTTTATACGTTAATGGAACGACCACCTAAATTGAAGAAAGCAATTCCTATAGCAGGCGTACTCTTTTTAATGTGTCTAAGTCCATTTACTACTAATGCTCAGTCTAATAAACAACCAATTCCTATTTCACTTGAAGTTGCCATTGATACTGCATTGGCAAACAATCCAGGGCTTCAAGCTGAGCAATATCGGGTTCAGGCAGAACAAAAATTAAAAGGCAAATCATTCGATTTGCCAAAAACCAATGTCGATTTTCTGTATGGGGAAACCAATAGTTTCTATAAAGACAAAGGATTCACTATTGGCCAAAGCTTCGCTTTCCCAACTTATTATGTTCAGCGTTCTAAGCTGTTGCAAGAGAATGTTGAAAGTCAGGAAATCAAAAAACAGATTACAAGAAATGCACTCATTAATGAAGTAAAATCCGTTTTCTACTACCTCAGGTATTTGCAGGAAACACATAAAATACTGATTCAACAAGATTCCATTTACAAGGAGTTGGTGAAGGCTACCAAGCTTCGATTTCAAACAGGAGAAGCAAATTTATTAGAAAACACTACAGCTGTTTCAAAATCTCAGGAAACCGAAAATCAGCTATTGCAGAATGAATCAGAGATTAAGGCATGGCAAAACAGATTGCAAATACTTTTAAATACCTCACAAAATGTAGATGCAAATTCCAACATCCCATTTGCCTACTCCCAACAGTTTGTATTGGACAGTAGCGGTTTATCTAATAACCCATCACTCCAACTTAGTAAACAGGCCATAGACATAGAGGAGCAAAAAGTGAAAGTAGCCAAAGCTCAAACATTACCAGACTTTAATATTGGGTATATAAATCAATCGCTTCAAGGTTATTATGATATTAATGGAGTTAACGAATTTGCTGGTAAGAGTGCTCAATTTCAAAGTGTTCAGGTAGGGATTGCAATTCCAATTTGGTTTAAACCGCATACCTCACAAATCCACTCTACAAAATTGCATGCTCAGGCTGCTGAGCTAGATTATCAGCAATTACAAAATCAGTTGAATGCTGACTTCATCACCAGCTATCAGGCATATCAAAAATTACTGAGATCCAATGAATATTATACCAACACAGGATTGCCTCAAGCTGAACTGATCTTAACTCAATCTAATCTTGGATTCAAAGAAGGAGAACTTACCTATCTGGAATATATTAATGGATTGACACAATCTATGGATATACAATTCAGGTATTTGGACAACTTAAATCAGCTTAATCAGGCTATCATTTCTGTGGAGTACTTGTTGGGTAACAATTAATCAATCTTTAAAAGAAACATCATGAAAAATATCACATATATATCAATAGTAGCAGTCACAATCATACTGGCATCATGTAATAGTGGAAATAAAAAAGAGGATTCTGGTACGAATGATTCAACCGTACAAAAGCTGAACGCAAACCAAGTGGAACTCACGCTTGACCAAATAAAAAATGCTGAAATAGAAATCGGACACCTTACACAAGACACGCTAGCCGAAATTGTAAATGCAAATGGATTGATTCAGCTTCCTCCAAATGATCGAGCTTCAATTAATGCTTTGTATGAATGTTTTATTGACAAAATCTATCACATGGAAGGCGAGAAAGTAAATCAAGGTGACGTTCTGGTCTCTCTCAAACATCCTAATTTTATTCAGCTTCAACAGGAGTATCTTCAAGCCCAAAGTCAATATAATTTTCTACTGAAAGAACTTGACAGACAACAATTGCTGAGTGATTCTAATGTGACTGCTATGAAAAAATTACAACAAGCAGAATCTGATTTACAAAGTATGGTAGCCTTAAAAAATTCATTGAGTGAAAAACTTAAACTAATGGGCATAAACCCAGAGAATGTGGTGCAAGGAAAAATTCAATCAACCGTATATCTGCGTTCTCCTATTTCAGGAGTAGTAACTAAAGTGACAGGATTCAAAGGCCAGTCTATTTTGCCACAGCAGTCAATTATGGAAGTAATCAATAACAAAGGTGCTTATTTAGAATTGAATGTTTTTGAAAAGAATCTTGGGAAGATTAAAGCAAATCAAATGATTTCTTTTAAAGTCTCATCAACTGATAACAGCCCAACATATTCAGCTAAAATTTCCTCAGTTGGTAGTTCATTGGATTTAACCTCACGTACTATAAAAGTAATTGCTCATTTTGATGCAAATCCTGTTTTAATCCCTGGGCTTTATATAGAGGCAGATATATACTCACAGCCAATTGCTGTTTCAACTCTTCCCGAAGAAGCTATTATTTTCGATCAAGACGATTCGTTTATTTTCATTCAATCACTCCCCATACAAGATTCCACCACTAATGATGAAGTTGTCTTTACAAAGGTGAAAATCAACATAGGAAGGAGCAATCAAGGACAAGTTCAAATCAAGAATGAATCTTCAATAGATTTCAACTCCCAAATAGTAGTTAAAGGAGCAAATTACTTGAAGTCAGAAATGAATAAAGGCGAGGGTGATGATGACTAAATATCTCAATATCAGAATATACAAATGCTAAGAAAAATCAGGGACTGGGCTAAAAAATTGAAGCTTCAATTGGTTATTATTTATCTCGTCAGCAAAGATGATAGGACTCCATGGTATGCTAAATGGTTAATTTATTTAACGCTTGCTTATGCATTAAGTCCAATAGACCTAATCCCTGATTTCATCCCCGTGATTGATTTTTTGGATGATTTGATATTGCTCCCGATTGGTATTTATTTAGCAATTTCACTAACTCCTAAATCCGTTTATGAAGATGCCCGTATAAATGCTTCTACCTATCATTGGTCACCGAGAAAGAATTGGTTTGGATTTACTTTGATAATTATCATTTGGATAGTCATTGCAATATTAATTGTAAATAAAATCATTTCTTATTCTCTGTAAAAGCCAACCCCCACCCATGTGCTTCCAGTAGGTTCATTGCATTCGTTCGTTCCTCACTCTTTTCATTCACCCACTTCCTGCACCTCACAGCAAGAGCATTCCTTCATTCCTTTCCGTTGCACTCCAATCCATTCAGTCAAACACTTGCTTTTCCCATCGCACTCCTCTACGCAGGTAAAATGCATACCAACTCAGACCCAAAAAGGAAATTTTCAAAAATGCCCAACGCACGACTGAAAAGATCTTCTAAAAGGACATGAACAGAAATAATTAATGTCTTGACTGTTTGACATTGTGGAATAAAAAAATAAAACACGATGCCCCAACAAAATGTATAAGTAATAGCGGGCGAAGTGGTAAATTGAAAACTTGTACTTTTGAGATACTTTCATAATAGCTTGACAGGAAAGGGCTAATAATCCGCTACTACTCATACACAAAGCATTATCATGCATGTCGTAGGTTCCTGCAAAGTTTACTTTGAGGTAGTCATTACCGAACAAATTGATAATTCCATCCAACCCATAAGCCAGGTTGACGGCTCCTTTCAAATCGGTTCTTGTGGTCAAAATTCCTCCTATGTAGGAATTGTTGTCGGACACTTTTCTCCGCAACCGGATTACACCGAAATTTTCAGAAGGTGCCCCTTCTATTCCCCGAGACTGCATTGTCAGAAATCCCACATCGTATTTATTTACCCTGCCCACCAGACGGACTCCTCCCCACAAAGGATTTATTCTACCTTCGTTGATGCCGATACGGCGGCTATAAAAGAGTCGGTTGTTGCTTTCAAAACCAAAATCCATAATGCTCGACCGCTCTAAAAAGAAGCGGCGCTTTTCGGGAAAGAAAAGAGAGAAACGGCTAAGGTTCACGACCTGATCATCTGCCTCCACTTGGGCAAAATCCGTGTTTACCGTAATATCCATGTTCATATTGTTGGTCAGTGCATGTTGTATGTCCAATACGGCAGTTAACTGGTTGTCATTTGTTTTTTCGGGAGATAATGATCCCTCAGTTCTGTCGTGGTGAAATCCTGCCCCTGCAAGGAAATATGGAGATGTGAACCAAGGCCGCTTGTTGTTTACATTGGAAAAAGATACGTCTCTGGCCATTGATGGCTTTATGAAACTCCAAAACCCCCACTCCGGTGGAATACTTGGAAATATATCCATCTGCCGTTCCCCGGGCTATGTATCGGTAGGCAATCAACCCCATCGTTACGTTTCCTTCGGAGGACTGAAAACGTAAACTGCTAAAGGGAATTCTGGCCTCGATAGACCAGCCCTCCTGGTGCCTCGATACCAATGCTTCCCAAAATGAATTCCAGGAAAGATCCACAGGTTCCGGACCTTGGGTATCATTTTTCAGACTAACGTCAATCCTTGAACTGGTAGGGGTTACGACAAATATCACCCCGTTTTCATTGTCATTGTAGGTATCCATAATGATTGCTACATGATCCATGGTCATCTCCCAATTGTCACGCTCGAAATTCGGACCCTGGATAAGGTTGGGCTGATCAAAGCATAAAGCTGAAAAATAGAGGAACTTTTCATCATAAGTTACCCGGAACAAAGTCCTGGAGTTGGGCTTTTCAGAAAATTCAGGCCAATGACTGATAAAAGAAAGGGTATCGACAGCATCCCATTCGCCGGTCTCAATTTTACCGTCAAATTCAATGGGGGCCAACAGCTTTGGGATTTCATGCATCACATGCATGCCTAAAGCAAAATCTGAAAAAAGGAAAGCCAAAATGAGTAGAGCATGTTGGAAAAAAAGCCGGAATCCTGAACCTGAAAAACAATTTCGGACAGTTGACAAGAGGCATTTCAAAATCCATGAATAATCCATAGGTTTCAGGATTATGGTTCTAAAAAATCAAGATTTGGTTATTACTTTTAACTTACAACCTTCCTTTTTTAAGAAGATGATGAAAATTCGCTAGGTAAAACGGTTTCCTTTTCTATCTCTCAGTAACCTAGTTTTTAGGACTCATAGCAATACCCACTAATTAATGATCACTATTTTTTGATCTATAGTGAGAGATTTAACTTCTACTAGTTCAGATTTTATTGTCACCCATGTTTGGGTCCCCGCCGTCCTCTCGATGTCAGGAGAGATCCCCGCCAATTCGGCTAGACGTTGAATATTTCCGAATCAGTTTTATATTCACTTTTCCAGTAGCTATCGCGTTTCTGTACCTCAAGAGACCCTTCCTTCGTCAGGGTGACGGTACCACAAACGTCATCTCGACGAAAGGAAAGATCCCCGGCAGTTCAAATTGGCGGTTGGAATTAAAAATAAACCGTGATATAGTCCTTTATTTCCGAAAGTTATGGCATCTTTTCATCAAAAGAGACCCTTCCTTCGTCAGGGTGACGGTAACACTGACGTCATCCCGGTGTCAGGAGAGATCACCAGCGCTGAGAACCTGAAGATTTTTAAGCCTTGGATGGTTTTAAGATGATTCCGGCAGAATGTTTTTTACTCGGCCTACCTCACCGCTTTCCAGTTGGACTTTAATGCCATGAGGATGAAAGCCTGACTTGGTGAGGATCCGTTTAACCTGACCCTTTGTGAGCTCCTCAGTTCGCTGATGCTCCTTTTTTACGATTTCCACCTCCTGTCCGGGGTTGATGTCTTTTCTGTTTTTTCCGTCCGTAGGGCAAATATAAGGGTATTACCTGAGGAAAGAGTAGATCACCGGGTTGGAGTCTTTGATAGGTTTATCCTATGTATCAGTCCATTGTTAAATATCCCTCGCCAATGTTTGTGTCCCCCCACAAATATTTTTCTCGCTATCGTCTCACAGGACCTCACGAGACCCTTCCTTCGTCAGGGTGACGATAATCAGAAGGTCAGTATTAAAAATCCCTTTGTCTGGTTTTTGCTTCCCTATTCTGATTTTCCCTATTTTAGACCCATGAAAAAAATCCAAGACAATGAAGTCCGTTGGGGAATCCTCGGTGTGGGTAATGTATGTGAAGTGAAAAGTGCACCTGCCATGAATCTGGTTCCGGATTCCAAGGTGGTTGCGGTGATGCGGCGAAACGAGGAAAAGGTTAAGGATTATGCCAAACGCCATGGAGTGTCCAAATGGTACACGGATGCCCAATCCCTGATCAATGATCCGGAAGTCAATGCGATTTATATTGCCACTCCGCCTAATGCCCATCTTGAACTTACAAAATTGGCTGCGGAATCAGGCAAGCCGGTTTATGTGGAAAAGCCGATGGCCCGCACGTATGCCGAATGTCTTGAGATGATAGCTGTTTGTGAAGCGGCCGGTGTACCGCTTTATGTGGCCTATTACAGGCGTTCTTTGCCGCATTTTGTGAAGATGAAAGAACTGATCGATGCGGGTACAATAGGCGAAGTGAGGACTTTGCATATCAACATGAAGCAGGAGTTGAAACCGGAGGTGATTGTGCATCTGAATCACAACTGGCGTGTCGATCCCGAAATCGCAGGTGGAGGATATTTTTATGATCTGGCTTCCCATCAGCTGGATTATCTGGATTTTCTTTTGGGTCCGATTGAGCAGGCTAGAGGATTTGCTGCCAATCAGGCAGGAGCTTATGCTGCGGAGGATATTGTGGCTGGTAGTTTTCGATTTGAAAATGGTATTATAGGAACCGGCAACTGGTGCTTCACTACTTCAAAGGAAGCTGAAATTGACGATACGGTTATTTACGGCAGCAAAGGTTATATACGGTACCAAACCTTTGGTAAGGGAGAATTTGAACTGGTGACTCAGGAAAAAGGTAGGGAGGTTTTTGCTTTTGAGTTACCATCACACATTCAACAGCACCTGATCAACAACATTACATGCGATATTCTCGGAAAAGACCAGGCTTGGAGCACCGGCAATTCCGCAGCCCGCACCAATTGGGTGATGGACGAATTGACCAGAAAAGGATAAATTCTGATCGACCATCCAAATGCCCAATATTCATCTGTTCAATTCCGGCTTAATTACCTTGTTTTAATTGCCGGCTTCATGAATAATAATATATTTGTCGGAATGTCTTTAATCAATAAATCAATTTTATCAATATGGAACAGGTATTTACCTATTTAATCCCCGCTTTGGGGATAGTTGGCCTCATTGTGATGGCTATCAAATCTGCTTGGGTCAACAAGCAGGAAACGGGCGACGAAACCATGATGGAGCTTGCCGGCTACATTGCAGACGGTGCAATGGCATTTTTAAAAGCTGAGTGGAAGGTGTTGTCCTACTTTACAATTATCGCGGTAATCATTTTAGCCTGGTCAGGAACAACCGTGGAAACTTCCAGCCCTGTCATCGCCATCTCTTTTATCATTGGTGCTGTTTTCTCCGCCTTGGCCGGTTATATCGGGATGAACATTGCCACCAAAGCCAATGTCCGTACCACTCAGGCTGCGAGAACGAGCTTGAAAAAAGCACTTCAGGTTTCTTTTACAGGAGGTTCTGTAATGGGGCTTGGAGTAGCCGGTCTGGCTGTTTTGGGTTTGGGATCTTTGTTTATCTTTTTTTATCAATATTATGTAGTCAGTGTCGGCGCACCTGTCAACGGACATGAAATGGAAAAAGCGCTGGAAGTATTGGCAGGATTTTCATTGGGTGCCGAATCCATCGCGCTTTTCGCCCGTGTCGGTGGAGGCATTTATACCAAAGCTGCCGATGTGGGAGCCGATCTTGTTGGTAAAGTTGAAGCGGGTATTCCAGAAGATGACGTGAGAAATCCGGCAACCATTGCCGATAACGTCGGTGACAATGTGGGTGATGTTGCCGGTATGGGCGCCGATTTATTCGGTTCTTATGTGGCGACCATTCTTGCTACCATGGTACTTGGAAGAGAAATTATTTCCGTAGATCAGTTCGGAGGAATTGCCCCGATTCTGCTGCCGATGGTGCTGGCAGGTTTGGGAATTCTGTTTTCCATCTTCGGGATGTTTTTCGTCAGAATCAAAGATGAGCTGGGAGATGTTCAGCTCGCTTTGAATATGGGAAACTGGTCATCCATCGTTTTTACCGCTGTTGCTTCCTATTTCGTAGTGAGCTTCATGCTTCCCGAAACCATGATCATCAGAGGTTATGAGTTTTCAAATATCAATGTTTGGTATGCAATTATATTGGGTTTGGTAGTAGGAACGCTGATGAGTATCATCACCGAATACTACACTGCCATGGGCAAAAGACCTGTCAACTCCATCATCCAACAATCCGGAACCGGTCATGCAACCAACATCATCGGTGGTTTGTCTGTCGGAATGGAAAGTACGGTTTTGCCGATTCTGGTATTGGCAGGTGGTATCTATGGAGCATATGAATTCGCAGGTTTATACGGAGTGGCGATTGCCGCAGCGGGAATGATGGCAACAACAGCCATGCAGCTTGCCATTGACGCTTTCGGACCTATTGCTGATAATGCCGGCGGGATCGCCGAAATGAGTCAGCTTCCTAAGGAAGTTCGTGGTAGAACCGATGTTTTGGATGCTGTAGGAAATACCACTGCTGCTACAGGAAAAGGATTTGCGATCGCATCTGCTGCCTTGACTTCGCTTGCCTTGTTCGCTGCATTTGTTGGTATTGCCGGAATTGATTCGATTGATATTTACAAAGCCAATGTGCTTGCCGGGTTGTTTGTGGGAGGAATGATTCCATTTATTTTTTCTTCGCTGTGTATTGCCGCGGTAGGTAGAGCCGCCATGGATATGGTGAATGAAGTGAGGAGACAGTTCCGTGAAATTCCCGGAATTATGGAATATACCGGCAAACCTGAATATGAAAAATGTGTTGAAATATCAACCAAAGCTTCCCTGAGAGAAATGATGGCTCCCGGAGCAATAGCCCTGATTGTGCCCGTGATTGTCGGATTTGCTTTCGGTCCCGAAGTATTGGGAGGATTGTTGGCAGGGGTTACCGTTTCGGGTGTATTGATGGGTATGTTCCAGTCCAATGCCGGTGGTGCCTGGGATAATGCCAAGAAGTCTTTTGAAAAAGGGGTGATGATTGACGGTGAGATGTATTATAAAGGTTCTGAGCCTCATAAGGCTTCCGTCACAGGTGATACTGTTGGTGATCCGTTTAAAGATACCTCAGGTCCTTCGATGAATATTCTGATCAAACTGATGTCAATTGTTGCGTTGGTGATTGCTCCGCATATCTCTGAAAGAGAGCGGGGAGAGGAAATCACTGCTTTCGATAGGGAACAGAAAATTGAGATCAAGATTGACAGTAAAGAGATAGCAAAGGACAATTCTCAGGTTGAATCGATCAAATTAGAGGATTAAGCCATCAAAAAATATTAGTTTTGTATATTATACAGCCACTTTGATAAAAGGTGGCTTTTTTTATACCCCGTTTTCTTGGTTGAAACAAAAAATCGAAAACTTATTTTTTATAATTAATTGGGAATAATGCTTTTATGAGAAACATAATACTGCATTAAAAAGCATAATGAATGATAATTTTAAAATTTTAATTAAACCCGAAAAAATTGTTTTCAGGAGATTTTTATGGATAAAATTAATTTGATTTTTAAGTATTATGTAATAATATGCATTTTCATAATTCAAAATTGGTTTTACTGTCTGGGATTAATTTCACACAAGCTGAATCTGCTGTTTTTTGCTGTTTTGCTTATGATTTTCCTGCTGAAATTTTGTCATTCACGTAAAGCAGCCAATTGATCAAATGCAAATAGGTCTGATATTGAATGATGTCGGTTTTAAAATAAACAAATTAATGCTCACGCTATAAAACTTTATCCATGAAGAAAAATTTTACCCATTTGGTGGTTTTTATTTTGCTGTTTGTATTGGTCCTTCCTGTGATGGCCCAACAGACAACAGTGAAAGGAACCGTAACCAGTCAAGAAGACGGTGAGCCCCTTCCGGGCGTAAGTGTATTGATCCGCAATACCACTACAGGAACCGTTACCGATATTGATGGTAACTACTCCATCAATCTGCCCACCGGAAATGAAACCCTTAGTTTTTCATTTATCGGTTTTGAAACCCAAAACATTGAAGTAGGAAACAGGAATACCATTGATGTGGTGATGCTGCAGGATGTTTCCCAGCTATCGGAAGTTGTTGTTACAGCTTTTGGTATCGAGCAGAATAAAAAAGCACTTGGGTATTCCGCCCAGAGTATTGATAGTGAAGCCATCACCCGCACCCGTCAGCCAAACCTGGTCAATTCCCTTCAGGGACAGGTAGCAGGTGTGCAGGTGACAAGTGCAGGTGGCGCTCCGGGTCAAAGTGCGAGAATAATTATCAGAGGCATCAATTCCCTTGATCCAAGTGCTGACAATCAGCCGCTTTTCGTTATTGATGGTGTGCCGGTGGATAATTCAACAGTCGAGTCCAGCGGAACGCCAAGAGGTCTATCCAACCGGATTGCCGATGTGAATCCAAATGATATCGAATCCATGTCAGTATTAAAGGGAGCGGCTGCCACGGCACTTTATGGCGTAAGAGCTGCAAACGGTGCGGTGATCATCACTACCAAAAAAGGTAAGGTAGGGCAGGTAAGTGTCAATTTCAACAGCTCGGTGGGATTTGATCAGATCAACCAATATCCGGAATTCCAGACACAGTTCGGTCAGGGATTTTCAGGTGAATATGATCCGGATAGTTTCTGGCCGGCATGGGGCGCACCCATTGCGGAAGTGGCGCAGACCGTTCCGGGTCATCAATATCAGGATAACTGGAGGAGAGCCATGAATACCGGAAGACAGATTGACAATACAGTCAGTATTTCCGGTGGAAACGAAAAAGCTACCTTTTATGGATCCTTCGGAAGATTGAATCAGGAAGGTGTGATACCGTTTAGTGATTGGGACAGGACAACTGCCAAATTATCGGGGCAGGTCAAAGTAAGCGAAAAATTCAATTTCTCAGGTTCAGTCAATTTCTCCAATTCCGGAGGCCGACGAGTTCCCCATGACAGGATTATGGAAAGAATGGTTTATTGGTCAGAAACAGAAGATATAACAGATTATATCAATCCCGATGGGACCATGAGATCGGTTGGAACCAATACCAATCCCATCTATGATGCCCGGTTTGCTACATTCGAAGATGATGTCAATCGTGTGATCGGAAACATTTCCTTTAACTATAGTCCGACGGATTGGTTGACTTTCAGCTATAGATTGGGAAATGATTTTTACAGCGATAGCAGAACAGAAATCACCCCGGGCCCAAAAGGTATTGACGGTGAGCAGGCATTGAGCGCAACAGGTTTCTTGGAAGAAACTAGAATCAACAGCCGTGACCTGACTTCCAATTTTTATATCACCTTTAATAAACAATTCAGTGAGGATTGGAGTACTACCTTGAGAGTTGGAAATGATGTTTTCGAAAGAAGATTTGACAGGCTGACATCCAGAGGCGAGAATTTTGTAATTCCTGAATTCTATAACCTGAACAATACCACTCAGGTTTTTACAAATCAAGGAAAAAGTACCAGGAGGTTAGTAGGTTTTTATGGAGACCTTATGGTCGATTACAAAAACCTGTTGTTTTTGAATATCACCGGAAGAAATGATGTCTCATCCACCTTACCACAGGACAACAATTCCTTCTTTTATCCTTCCTTCAACTTGAGCTATGTGATCAGTGAAAGCATCACCATGCCAACTTGGGTGACATTTGCCAAATTAAGGGCATCTTGGGCTCAGGTAGGTAAGGATACCAATCCCCATATTTTGGGAGCCACTTATGCATCTCCGGGTGTATTTCCTCTTAATGGTCAGGTTGGATTCACCAGATTCAGCCAATTCGGTGATCCGATGCTGAGACCGGAACTGACTACTTCCATCGAGTTTGGTGGACAGTTCGCTTTCTTTGATAATAAAGTCGGTTTGGATCTGACCTATTATAAGTCCAATGCAAAAGATCAGATCATACCTGTTCCCGTGTCGGATGCCACCGGATTTTCATCCTACTTCACCAATGCGGGGGAAATCCAGAACGACGGAGTTGAGATTGTGCTGAACACCACCCCACTCAAAAGAGGGGATTTCCAATGGGATCTTACTGCCAACCTTTCTCTCAACAACAATGAAATTAAGGCTATCCGTGAAGGAATCGATGAGATTGTGGTAGGAAATCAGTTTGGATATGCAGGAAGTACTGTGACCATGAAGCTTGTGGAAGGTGAAGCCTACGGAAATATCTATGGAAGTAGCTATCAGCGCTACTATCCTGGAGGATTTCCTGAAGGACAGATGCACCTGGAAGCAGATAGGCCCATAATCATTGGCGCAAATGGCTTTCCGGTTAGAAACGGTTCCCAATTGATATTGGGAAATGCTGTTCCCAAATGGATTGGAGGAATAAGAAACGAATTCTCATACAAGAGTTTTGACCTTTCACTATTGGTTGATTTCAGGACAGGAGTGGAGCAATATAATCAGTTCGACAATTTCCTCGCAGCCTTTGGAATCGCAGGATATACCGCCGACAGAAATGAAACAAGGATTTTTGAGGGAGTTTTGGAAGATGGATCCGCAAATACTCAGCCTGTATGGCTGGGTCAGGGCACAGGGCCTGACGGAAGGGATTATGGAGCAGGATTCTACAGAAACACCTATAGAACCGCCAGCGAAAACTTTGTTCAGGATGCCAGTTTTATCAAGCTGAGAAATGTTACACTGGCATATAACCTCAGCCCGGATTTGCTTGACAGGACACCGTTCAGCTCAGCCAGATTTTCTGTGGCAGCAAATAATATAATCCTCTTTACACCTTGGGATGGATTCGACCCTGAATCTTTCAGCGCAGGTGCGGGTGGAAATGCTGTAGGCTTTACCGGACTTGGTTTTCCGGGTGTTCAAAGTCTGTTCTTCACGCTGAATTTGGGACTTTAATCAAAAAGAAAAAATCATGAAAATCAAAAATAAAATATTTTCAGCTTTCAGCTTGGTGCTCCTTTTAAGCGGAACTTCCTGTGAAACCTTTTTGGATGTAAATGAAAATCCGAACAATCCACAGGATGCACCGATTACAGGTTTGATGGCCAATGCTACTTACGAAACGTCTTTAAACGTGTATAGAATTGGCAGCATTACCACTAACTACGTGCAGCACCTGGCCTCTCCCAATGCGGCCAGCTCATCGGATACGATGGATCCGCTTAATTATAGTGGAACCTGGTTTTCACTGTATGATGTCATGACAGATTTGACAGACCTGATTACAAAAGCGGAGGAATCCGGAGCGAATCATTATTTGGGTGCGGGACAGGTTTTGATGGCTCTGAATTTGGGTATGACTGTAGATATCTGGGGCAGCGTTCCCTATTCGGAAGGTTTTACTTTCGCCTCAGTTACCCCTGCTTATGACAGTGACGAACAATTGTATGCTGAAGTTTTTAGTCTTTTGGATCAAGGCATCACCAATTTGTCAGGGGAAACAGTTATTTCTATCGGTGGAGATGATTTTATCTACAACGGGGATATTGATCAGTGGATAAACTTGGCCAATATGCTAAAAGCCAGATACCTGATCCATACAAAAGGAACTTCCACTTATAATGCCGATGAAGTACTCAATGCTGTAAGTGCAGGATTTGAAAGTAATGATGACAATGCCGCAGTGATATTTTTTGAGCAGCGCTTCAATCCTTGGGCTCAAGTAGCGATCAACAATGAGAACCTGTTGCTGGGTGGCTGGATTTCCAGTCAGTTTATCGAGACGATGGACGGGACACTTCATGGAGTGGCTGATCCAAGATTACCGCTGATGGTCGGCACGACCGATGACGGAGAATTTATTGGTGTGGAAAACGGTGCCGGTAGAGGCAATGCTCCCGAAGCAGGAGCAAGATCCACCTTGATACCGGGTCAGTTTTATACTAGTACAACCAGTCCTGTTTTGATCGCCACGTATTCGGAGCAAAAGTTCATCGAAGCAGAAGCGGCATTTGATGAAGACAAAGCAAGATCCTATCAAGCCTATTTGGAAGGAATCCGTGCGCATATGCGAATGCTTGGTGTTCCTGCTACACAGATGGAAGCTTATCTCGCTCATCCCTCAGTAAGTATGGGGGAAGCGGCTTTAACCATCGATGATATCTTCAAGGAAAAATGGATAGCACTCTTTCTGCACCCTGAAACCTGGAATGATGCCCGGAGATTCGACTATAGCTATGAAGGAATGACTTTGCCGCAGAATCTGAATCCTGATCTCAACGGACAGTTTATCAGAAGATTGGCCTATCCTGACAGTGAGGTCAGCAGAAACGGCCAGAATGTACCCGCTGTGGCTTTACTGGATAGAATCTGGTGGGATCAACAATAGAGAAACCTTTGGCCAGAGTCTCCTATCTTTTGGTAGGAGACTTTTTTAATTTTCGTTTATGAAGAAAATTTTATTCGGAAAATGAATTATTTATGTAATTTTAATTGCTTATTTATCAACTAAGCCTCTGTTTTGATCTCATCTGTTTTTTTGAACGGCTACTATTTGTAAGTAAGATCTACGATATCCCGTATCACTTTGTCAAGTTTATTTGAGCTTTCAAGAATCATTTTACAAATGTTATTGATATTATTATCCACTTCCATTTTGTCTAAAATATCCACCAGCCCCATTATGTTGGTTAAGGGAGCCCTTATAAGATGTGATTGTTGAAAGGCAATATTTTTTAGGATAGCAGATTTTTTTAAAATCTCGGCCTCTGCATAATTCAACTGCTTTTTTTCTTCTTCATATTTGGTGATGTTGTAACCCAAACAAAAAATTCCTGCCGGTTTATTTTCTTCATCAAAAATAGCTTTATACTCCCATTGTGTGATTATATAGCCGCCGTTTCCATCATGCTTCCGTATGGTGGCCGGAAATAATTCATCAGGAGCTCCAAAGCATTTGGCAGAAACCTCCTCACAGGTTTTTATATCGTCCGGGTGCATGCTAATCTGGTAGGGCTTTCCGACAAATGAATTATTTATCGAATAGAATTCTTTTGCATAGTGGCTGTTTATATATGTGTATTTACCATCCATATTGGTGGCAACAATAAAAAAAAACCTGGATTTATCTAGTATTTGTTTTGTTTCTTCAAAATATTTCATATTCTCCATTAAAAGTGATTAAGTTTAAACAAAGGTATCTTTTCCGATTAAAAATAAAAAACCAGTACGGGCAAAACTATATTCCATTCAAAAAAGAATAAAAAATCTGTTTGATCCCAAGCTGCTCTCGATGTTGCTCCTGAATAAGTTAGATAGTTAAAGTCCTCCCTGCCGTTACATTGGCTACTTTGACAATGAAATCTGAAAATCCGATTCTCAGCATCATTGATTTCCTGAATATCCAGATTACCATTGTTATTTTGATCAGCACAATGAAATGCTGAAAGAGCCGAGCAAGTGGTTGTCACGTCCTGACTTTAGTTGACAGTTTTTTGATTAAATTAATCTGCCACCAAAGGTAGCCTTACTTCATTATCCAACATTCACCAATCTTCATTCGATATTCAAAAAAAGGAATAATGAATGATGAACGAAGAATAATGAATAATGAAGTCGTTGTCATCGGTCATCGGTCATCCGACTTTTGCTCCCATTCCAAGGTTTTTTAGCATTTCATATTTAAATTGGGAAATGAAGAAATTTTTACTGGGAATATTTATCCTCAGCCTTTGTTCCTGTACCGTTCAGCGGATTAAGAAATCAGTACGGGATTCTGAGGTTTTTGCACAGGGGCACATCGGTTTTATGTTGGTGGATCCCGAAAAGGACAAGACGATTTATGCGTTAAATGAAGCCAAGTATTTTATTACTGCCTCCAATACCAAATTATTCACCTTTTATACCAGCTACAAAACCCTCGGCGAAGGTAAGGTGAATGGACTGAATTATATCCAAAAAGAGGACTCTCTGATATTTTGGGGAACCGGCGATCCATCGGTATTGCATCCGGATTTCCAGGACAGCACCCTAGTTCAATTTTTAAGAGGCGCTCCCCAAAAACTCTATATGGTCAATACCTTTTCACAGGTTCCTGCCTTTGGATCGGGCTGGTCCTGGGATTGGTACAATTACTACTATGCTACAGAGAGGTCAGCATTTCCGATCTACGGTAACGTGATCAGAGTTACCAAGGACACTGTGAGCGAATTGCTTTTCACTCCTGACTACTTCATCAACCAATCTTTTGAAGATATTCAACCCGGCAGGTACAGCATTATCAGGGATAGAAATGAAAACACGTTTCATTATGGCCTCAATATGGAACTCAAGGATTTGAATTTTGAAACAGATAAACCATTCGTCACCTCTGCGGAACTGACAGCTGATATGCTTTCCAAAAGTGTGGGAAGAGAGATCGAACTTTTGGAGGAAAAAGGATACCATAAATTGCCACATCAAAAATTACCCACTGTGGAAGCAGATTCCATTTATGCCCAGATGATGAAAATCTCTGATAATTTTTTGGCAGAACAACTGTTGTTGCTGGTTTCGGATAAACTGTTTGATTCGCTCGATGTGGAATCCTCCATCAAATATGCAAAAGGCAACCTGTTACAGTTTTTGCCTGATGAACCGCAGTGGGTGGATGGATCGGGACTTTCTGCAAAGAATATGTTTACGCCCAGATCCATTGTTGCTTTGCTGGACAGGATCAGGGATGAGGTACCTATGGAAAAAATCAAAGCTTATTTTCCGTCAGGTGGAGTATCGGGCACGATCCGTAACTTTTACAAAGCCGACCCGGGAATGCCACCTTATATATATGCCAAAACAGGAACTTTAAGTATGAGTAATGCGCTGAGTGGTTACCTGATTACCAAAAGCGGAAAGACGCTTTTGTACAGCTTTCTCTTGAATAATTACATCCTCAGTGGCAACGAGCTCAAAAAAGAAATGGAGAAGGTGCTATATGGTATTTATCAAAATTATTAATCCTAAATAATTGTATGTAGATTGGTTCCGTTCTTTTTATCCATTTAAACCCAAAATATTCCAAGAATTTTAATTGAGTTTGTTGATATTATTTTTAAAATCCCATTTTAACTCTGAAATGAAATGTTATGAAAATGAAAATGCAGCCATTACTTTTGGCTTTTTTGGGGCTTTTTCTTGAGAACTGTACTCCCAAGCATTCCCAAAGTATAGAAGAACTGGAAGCGGCCATATTAAAAGAGATTGAAACTGTCTCAGGAGATTTTGGTGTTGCTTTCACCATTCTTGACGATACCGGTCAAGAGTTGTTGATCAACGCAAAGGAATCCTTTCATGCGGCCAGCACTATGAAAGTGCCGGTGATGATTGAGCTCTACAAGCAGGCAGATCAGGGAAAATTCTCTTTGGAGGATTCAATTGATATCATCAATGAGTTCAAAAGTATTGTAGACAGCAGTAAATACAGCATGGATCTGGGGGTGGACAGTCAGGAAAATCTATATGGAAGAATTGGTCAAAAGGCAACTTATTCCGAATTGATGTATGAAATGATCACGATGAGCAGCAATCTGGCTACAAATATCCTGATTGAAAAAATCGGTGCGGAAAATGTCAATGCCACAATGCGAGATTTAGGAGCAATGGACAATCAGGTGTTGAGGGGAGTGGAGGATCAAAAAGCTTTTGATGCAGGAATGAACAATTCTACCACGCCTTATGACCTGATGGTGATTATGAAGGCTATTGCAGAAGGGGATGCTGTAGATGAAGCTGCTTCCAAAGAGATGTTCGGTATTTTGGAAGATCAGAAATTCAATGAGCTGATTCCTGCACAATTACCAAAAGATGTCACAGTTGCACACAAAACAGGCTCCATTACTGGCGTTCAGCATGATGCAGCGATAGTGAGGCTTCCGGGAGGTCCATCCTATGTATTAGTCATCCTTACCAAAAACCTTGAAGAAGTCGATGCGGGAAAAGCCAAGATTGCTGAAATTTCCAAAATGATATATGATTATGTGAATTCAAATTCTATCCTATGAAAAAGTTACTTTTCCTGAGCCTGTGCTTGTTACTATCCGTTATCCAGCTTTCGGCTCAATCCTTTACAATAGAACAGGTATCCAAATTCCCTTTTCCCTCTGAGCTGACAGCTTCACCTGTAGGGCAAAAAATTGCCTGGGCAATGAATGAAGAAGGGTTGAGAAACATCTATGTTGCCGAAGGGCCTGAGTTCTCCCCATTGAAAATCACTTCTTTTTCACAGGATGAAGGGCAGGAGATCAGCAGCCTTCATTTTTCTCCTGACGGAAACTGGCTGGTCTTTGTCAGGGGAGGAGACCATGGCGGTGGGGGAGCCGATGAACCGGTAAACCCGGATCATGCAACCGAAATACCGCAAGTCGGCATCTGGAAAGTTCCTGCCTCAAGCGGCAATGCTTTGGAGATCGCAGAAGGGGATCAGCCTGTGGTATCACCTGATGGCGAATCCATTACTTATATAAAAAACAATCAGGTTTGGACAGCAGATTTCGAGACAGGCGCTTCAAGTCAACTGTTTCAAGTCAAAGGAAATGCACAATCGCTGGAATGGTCACCCAATGGTGAGCGATTGCTTTTTGTAGCAAACAGAGGTACTCACGCACTGATCGGGATTTATTCAGGTGAAGAAAATCCTATCCTTTGGATTGCCCCATCTTTTCATCGAGACCAAAGTCCAAGATGGTCCCCGGATGGCGAGCAAGTGGCGTTTGTCAGAACACCCGGCGGATCCGGTGCGGCATTGCCTATTTTGGAACAAAGACACAGCCCTTGGGAAATATGGGTTGGAGATGCCAAAACGGGCGAAGCAAGCCAAAGGTGGAAAGCTCCCGAAACACTGAGAGGTTCGGTGCCCACCACCCATGGAGGATTTAACCTGGATTGGGCTGCTGACGATAAAATTGTTTATCTGTCTTATGAAGACGGATGGCCGCATCTTTATGCGATGGACGCTGAGGAAGGGCCATCCAAATTATTAACCCCGGGCGAGTATATGGTGGAACATATCCGGTTAACGCCCGATAAGCAATCACTCGTTTTTTCTGCAAATACAGGAAAATCACCGGAAGATATTGATCGCAGACACATCGGGATGGTTTCTGTCAATGGCGGAGAAATGGAGTTGCTCACTGACGGTGAAGGAATAGAAGCCATTCCGACAGTGCTTTCAGAAGGAGATTATGTTGCATATTTCAGTGCAACAGCCAAGAGGCCTTTGTTGCCGGCGGTGATGAAACTGGAAGGGAAAGTGCAAAAGTTGTTGGCAGAATCTGTCATACCGGAAGATTTTCCTGTAGAGAATTTGGTGGTACCCACTCAGGTGATATTTAAATCGCCGGATGGACTGACAGTACACGGCCAGCTTTTTGAAAAAGAAGGCGGACCGACCCAAAAACCTGCAATTCTATTTGTTCATGGAGGCCCCCAGCGGCAGATGCTGTTGGGTTGGAGCTATATGGATTATTATTCCAATGCCTATGCCATCAATCAGAAGTTGGCAGAGATGGGTTTTGTGGTGCTCTCGGTTAATTTCAGATTGGGAATAGGATATGGATATGATTTTCACAAACCCGCGAATACTTATTGGCAGGGAGCAGAAGAATATCTGGATGTAAAAGCTGCAGGTGAGTATTTATCAAAGTTGCCACAGGTGGATGCGGAAAGAATCGGGATTTATGGAGGTTCTTACGGTGGATTTTTAACTGCACTGGCATTGGGCAAAGATTCGGATTTATTTGCTGCAGGTGTGGATATTCATGGCGTCCATGATCTGGATGGAAGGGCGGGAATTCCCGAAGGCTATGAAAAAGCATCAGATCACGAAAAGGCCGTGAAAATTGCTTGGGAATCATCGCCCTATGCTTATCTGGACACTTGGAAATCTCCTGTGCTTTTTATCCATGCAGACGATGACCGCAATGTGGAAGTCAGCCACAGCACGGATATTATCAGAAGATTTGAGGAAAAAAACATGCCCTATGAATCCATCCTGATCCCCGGTGACACTCACCACTGGATGAAGTTCTCCAATATGGTCAAGGTCAATAAAGCCACAGTGGAGTTTTTGGAAAAGCATTTGAAGCCCTGATAGTAAGCCGGAAGTCCGAAGTTGGAAGTCGTGGCACACTAAGCAAAACCTGAAGACGGTAACCTTTGAGGTTTCTAAAAACCTCGAAGGTTTTTAGTACAAGTGTCAATAAATTCAGGACGTGACAGTTAGCCAGTAATCAGTATCCCTGTTTATTCAAATACTGCCCACATATAACACGGAATACTGCCTATAAATTCCAATTCTCCATTGGAATGTCTCCGCATCAGGCAACCATCTGACATTCCAAATGGTCTAAAAAATTCCCGATAAGGATTTGACTTCAACATATTGAAGTGTCCTACCAATATCTGAACGCCGTTCTCCTGTGGGTTTTCTTTGATGACATCAAAAACATTTTCATAAATCGGATCACTTTCATTCCTGTTTTCATGATTTAGCCTTGGATCTGTCCGGACCGAAACACCCAAATCCATGAATTCTATGGTCTGAACGGCACGGCAAAACTCACTGCTGATTGCTGAGGTGACCGGTATTTTAAGCCGTTTGATAGTATTCCCAATTGAAAGGGCACTTTTTTTACCGTTTTCGTCTAATTGCCTGGCTACATTCGGATCGCAGGATTTCCACCATTCCGGCAGGGGGGAATCTATAATATCTTCTCCTAATGTAGCCTCTGTATGCCGGAATATCAGAACAAAACCTTCATGTTCTGTTTCCATTTGTTTGATATGCTTTACCGTATTGATTGCTTTGGTTTTATGTGGGGTAATCAACACCGGAAGCGTTGATACGGTACCCGGAGTATTCTCAAAGTAATAATCAATCCAATATAACCCTGAAGGAAGATCTAAATCCGAATTTCCTGTCGGATCGATGTCAAATGTTGTCCGGGTTTCATTAGCTTTAAATACAGCTGGATTTGTAGTCTCTATGCGGATTTTATAACCATCATCCTCATGTGCCACATAAAATATTCCATCCACATAATCCTCAGACACAATCCGGTTGTCAGGCATTTTTGTCTCTTCCTGACCGCAGGAATAAAACAGGAGAAAAACGGGGATTAGGAAAAGCTTTAATTCCCAGGTAGTAAAGGGTGGTTTAGCTTTCATGGCTATGCTATAAGTTAATTTGAGTAATTCGTCGGGCTGCTTTAAGAAAAGGTCTTTATGTTAAAAACAACCATTGAAACAACCAGATAAATTTACTGAAAAAACATTGATATTTAGACAAGATATTTTGTCAAAAAATAGTCACAAAGTTTATTTTGTCGCGGATAATGCCGAAATATGCTAAGCTTATGGGGGTAAAATCTTATTTCATGGAAATCCATTTGTGACCTCACTACCTAACTGTGTGAAGAAAGTGAAAATTAAGGTTAGGCTCAGCAGACTAAAGTAAGCTGAGTAGTTGCTTAAAACTTTATTTCCAAAGCTCTAAGCACATAGCGCAAGTACCCTATCGGAGTGGAAGCAATAAAAGGAATACCTACCCCATCTTTTAAACACAAGAAATCAACAAACTTTTGTGATTCGATTTTTGAAAACCATAACTTGCAGGTCCAAAAAATATATGAGAATAGCATATTGATTTTATGAGCATCAATCATTTTAATAAGATTGCCGAAGAGCTAAATGTCAGGCAAAAACAGGTTTCTGACACAGTTTCGCTGTTGGATGAGGGAGCTACGGTTCCATTTATTTCACGATACCGAAAGGAAGTAACCGGAAGCCTGGATGAAGTACAGGTGGCAGCGATCCGGGATAGGATGCAGCAGTTGCGGGACTTGGACAAGAGGCGGGAAGCCATTCTGAAATCAATCGAAGAACAGGGTAAAATGACACCTGAACTGGAAAAAAAGGTGAATACAGCCGAAACCATGTCTGTGCTCGAGGATATTTATCTGCCGTACAAACCAAAAAGAAGAACCAAGGCAATCATTGCTCGAGAAAGGGGATTGGAGCCGTTGGCGACCAGATTGTTTGAACAGGAAAGTTTCGATATTTCCAAAGAAGCCACAAAATACATCGATGTAGAAAAAGAAGTGAAAACTGTGGATGATGCGTTGCAGGGAGCCCGCGACATCATGGCGGAATGGCTCAATGAAAACGCCGAACTCAGGAAGAAACTTCGAACGCTTTTCATTGAAGAAGGAAAGTTTATCTGCAAAGTAATTCCGGGAAAAGAAGAAGAAGCAAGTAAGTATAAAGATTATTTTGACTGGACTGAACCTATCAAAACGGCACCTTCTCATAGGGTATTGGCCATGAGAAGAGGTGAAAAAGAACTTTTCCTGATGCTGGACAGTGCACCGGATGAGGTCTCCGCTTTGACTCTTATAGAAAAAACAATGCTCAAAATCGCTTCCAATTCGGCAGTCGAACAGGTGAGATTGGCTATCAAAGAAAGCTACAAAAGATTGTTGAAGCCCTCCATGGAAACAGAGGTGAGGCTTTTCTCTAAGAAAAAAGCTGATGAGGAGGCCATTAAGGTTTTTACCGATAATCTCCGTCAGTTATTGTTAGCGGCGCCACTCGGTGAAAAAGCTGTTATGGCCATTGATCCAGGGTTCCGGACCGGCTGCAAAACAGTTTGTTTGGGACCACAGGGACAGTTTCTGAGTTTTGAAACCCTATATCCAAATGAACCGCAGAAGAAAACTACCGAATCCGGAGCATTGCTGAGATACTTGGTGGAGAAGCATCAGGTGGAAGCGATAGCCATCGGAAACGGAACTGCCAGTCGGGAAACGGAGTCATTTGTCAAGTCACTGGATCTGCCAAAAAATGTGATTGTGACCATGGTCAATGAAAGTGGAGCATCGATCTATTCCGCATCGGATGTAGCCAGAGAAGAATTTCCTGATCAGGATCTCACGGTCCGAGGAGCTGTTTCCATCGGCAGAAGACTGATGGATCCTTTGGCGGAGCTTGTGAAAATCGATGCCAAATCCATTGGTGTTGGCCAATATCAGCATGATGTGGATCAATCAGCACTTAAAAACGCCTTGGATGACACAGTGATGAGCTGTGTAAATGGAGTAGGAGTGGAAGTAAATACTGCTTCCAAACAGTTGCTGACCTACGTGTCAGGCCTTGGGCCGGTACTTGCTCAGAATATTGTGAAATACAGAAACGAAAACGGACCGTTTAAGAGCAGAGAAGAAATCAAAAAAGTGCCTAGACTGGGAGATAAAGCCTATGAACAGGCTGCAGGTTTCCTGAGGATCCGAAATGCAAAACACCCTTTGGATTCAAGTGCTGTTCACCCTGAGCGATACGAATTGGTAGAATCCATGGCTAAAGATCTGGGAGCAAAGGTGGGAGATATGATGGGCAGTGAGGAGCTGAAGAAAAAGATTATCCTGAAAAATTATGTTTCTGAAAAGGTGGGACTGCCCACTCTTCAGGATATAGTGGAAGAGCTTTCCAAGCCGGGAAGGGATCCAAGGGAGACCTTTGAGGTATTCAGTTTCCAGGAAGGGGTGAATGAAATAAAGGATCTGAAGATAGGAATGAAGCTGGCGGGAATTGTTACCAACATTACCAAATTCGGTGCTTTTGTCGATCTTGGCGTTCATCAGGATGGATTGGTGCATCTGAGTCATCTGGCTGATCGCTTCGTTTCCGACCCTGCGCAGGTTATCTCAGTGAACCAGAAAGTGGAGGTAACGGTAATGGAAGTTGATGTACCCCGAAAACGGATTGGGTTAAGCATGAAGTCAGATCCTTTTGGTGAGAAAAGTAAACTTAAGGTGAAGGAAAAGCCAATCAGGGAGAATCATAAGAGAGAGAAGCCAGCCAGGGAGAACCAAGTCAGGAATAAGCCTGCTACTGAAAACCAAATCAAGGAACGCCCGGCAAGACAGAACCCGATTATGAAGGAAAAAAACAAATCCAAGATAGAAGAAGTGGACGATATGGCGGCAAAACTTGAGCTTTTGAAGAATAAGTTCAGGTAGAGCAATTACTTGATTTTCTGCAATCTGTTTTTAAAGAATTTTCTATGTTAAGCTTTTGTCAATAAGAGGTCTCTGAGAAATTGGAGACCTTTTTATTAGGATGGTTCTGGAAGAATTATCTAGGGGGAGGGTGTTTTTAATTACTAAAATCTTTTGATTTTCAACTCTTTAAAAATATAAAGACAATACATGTCGTGTTAATGTTTATTTTAAAAACAATTTTAGGTTTATTAAACAAACATTTTTAAATTAGCTGGCGTTAAACAATACAGCTATGGAAAACCACACGAAAATCTCCGTTACCAGTAAAGAATTGCCTTCAGGCAATTGCCAAGTAAAATTCATCGTGGAAGATGAGTCCAAGCCTCAATATGGATATCTGTTGGTGAATGAGCCAAAACCGATTGGGGAAATCATCGAGGAAATCAGACAACGAATGGAAAAGAGAAGGATGGCTACTTCCGGATTGAATCCTTTTTCAGTGAAAAATCCTGTGAAAGACGATCATAATTTTTATTTATATTCCGCCTAAACAAAGCAAGATGTTGTTAAGTAAGAATCTGAAATTTTTGAGAACTCAAATGGGAATCACGCAGGCAGAGCTATGCGAGAGACTCGGCGTTCAGCGGACGATGATCTCTGCCTATGAAGATGGCCGGTCAGAACCAAAATTGTCCGCCTTGAATACAATTGCCGGTATCTTTCAGGTATCAATCGATGAGCTGCTGCATCATGAGATTCAGATCAAGGGAAGAAAGGCAACACAGCCTCGAGATGTTAAAATCCTGACAATTGCCGTTGATGATCAGGATCGTGAAAATATCACCATGGTAGGACAAAAAGCTTCTGCTGGTTATCTCAACGGTTATTTTGATCCCGAGTTTATGGAAACCCTGCCACAGTTTCACCTGCCCAATCTTGCCAAAAACAGAACCTACAGGGCCTTTGAGATTTCAGGGGACAGCATGTTGCCTTTGGTATCCGGAACACTCATCATTGGTGCATATGTGGAGCAGCTTCAGGAAATAAAAAGTGGCAAAACCTATGTTTTAGTTACATCCACGGAAGGCGTGGTTTATAAAAGGGTTTTCAATTATCTTAGTGAAAATGGCAAGTTGTTTTTAGCCTCGGATAATGATCATTATAAACCCTATGAAGTAAAAGGGGAGGATGTCATGGAAATCTGGGAGGCTAAAGCGTTTATCAGCACGGATTTTCCCAATGTTAAAGACCGAACAAAGCCGGTTACTTTAGAAGATATTTCTGAAATGATCATGGAATTGAAACAGGATATAATTAGAATCAGATAACCGGTTTGAGGTAAAGTTGGATAGTTTTTTTTAGAAGGTGGGAAGCCTGAAGCACGGAGTTTTAAATTACCGGTATCAGGGAAGCAATTATGTTCTTTTGGAGAAAAAGGGATGTGTGGATTTCATCTTTTTAATTTTCACTAAGACTATCCTAGCACTTTCAATGGGATTTGGTAAGGGTCACGGGAGAAGAGGTGCCGGCATCGGGAAGATAAATTGTTCCATTCATATTCAGGCCATCATTGGACAAGGTGAGTTCTAAATTTCCATAAAAATCAAAAGCTGAGTTGTAGCTCAATTCTATATCACGGTCTTCCAGGATTCCGGTTCCATTTGCGGTTACTTCTCCGGAAAAACTGTACTCGGTGTAATTCAGCTGATTCCCGTTTTGGGTGATATCAAAGTAATAAATTATCCCTAAGGTATTCACTCCTGACCACCTACCTCTTAGATTTGGGAGCTGAGTTTCTGCAGGGTTATCGATGAATTCCTCCCGGCTGGAGGGAGTGTCTAATTCATCTTCTTCCGGATCGAAAACATACTGTTGTGGATAATCGGGGTCATCTATATATGGATCTTCTGTATCGGGAAGGCTTAACAGAATTATAATTAGGGTAACTACTCCGATTACCCAAATATAATTTTTTGCCCACCAGCTTTTTTGCTGTGGAGGCGGATAGATGGATCCTGGGATTTTCTCATCTTTCACTTTTCTTTTTATACCAAGTGACTTTTCGAGGTGTTGGATCAACTGTTCAGAATCATATTTCCATCTTGAACTGCTCAGTTCATGTGCATGTCTTCGACAGAGTGCATCAAGTTCATCCGGTAATTGGTCGGCGTTTGGCATATCTGCGCCATTGACCAGGACGGGAATCACCAGGATACTCCTTCTTAATGCGGCACTGATTTCGAGCCTTACAAAATCATCGGGATTTTCAAGTCTCCTTTTACCTGATGCATCCTTGATGTTTACCCAATGTGGTCCGATCATAACAAGCATCACGTCACAGGAGCTGACAGCATTATTGATCACTTCCACAAAATCCGCCCCGGGCTGAATTGTGTCAACATCCATAAAAATTCTGTCCTGTGGAAATAAATTCTGAAGAACATCTGAAAGTCTGCCTGCCTCGCCACCTGCATCCTGTCGCCTATAGCTGATAAAAATCTTCTTTCCTGCCATATCAATAAGCTTTTATGACTATAGTATGAATTTAAGAAAAAACAAATAAAATATTCTGATTTTTAAAAAAAACAACTGACAGCCAAAGACTTAACATAAAAAAAAGCTAATCCCTGGAGGGGATTAGCTTTATAATGATCCTATAAAGAATATTATTTTATTTCACCCTTTTCAGCTTTTTCAACCAAATCCTCATTAGCAGTAATCAGCAACTCAACTCTTCTGTTTTCTGCTTTACCCTCTTCGGTTTCATTACTTGCAACAGGATTGGTATAGGATTCCCCCATTGCTGTCAACCTGTCGGCGTCAACATTTTGCATTTTCAGGTAGCTTAATACAGCCTGAGCTCTTTGTTGGGATAAGTTTTTATTGTATTCCTCAGAACCTACATTATCTGTATGTCCCACAATTGTAATGTCAGTATCAGGATATTCATTAAGGATTTCAGAAAACTTCATGATATTTTCCTGAGCCTGTGGAGTGAGTGCATATGAATCAAATCCAAAAAGGATACCTGAATCAAACGTGACTTTTATCGCTTCATCGACTCTTTCGATTTCAGCATCTTTGATTTCCTCCATTTTACTGGCCTGATTATCCATGTAGATACCTATTGCGGCACCTGCTGCTCCACCGACCACAGCACCTATTGCTGCACCTTTACCTGCTTGCCCTGTTCTATTTCCTATTACAGCGCCTACAGCTGCTCCGGTTCCTCCGCCTATTGCAGTTCCTGTTCCGGTATTGCTCCAACTTGCACAACCAAATAGCAGGGAAACTCCCAATACCTGGCAGATCATACTTGTTTTCAAATAATTGTTTTTCATTTTTCAGTGTTGATTTAGTTTTACAAATTCCTCCCTGATCTTTTGCAAAGCATCATAAGAAGGATCTATGTTAACTACCCCTTGGCCAAATTCATGCCATAATCCATCTCCGCTATCAATGAAAAAACCCCTCTTGGTGGGTTTATTCTCTTTGGCTATACTATAGTCATATTCAACCAGATAAACATGAGACAATAAAGTTTGGGTTTTGTCCCAATCCGGGTCTATTTTTTTTCCATCTATTTCAGCCTCGATTTTACGGATGGAGAATTTGACTGTAACTGAATAATCATGTGTTTCTTCCGATGATTGAGAGTAGAATCTTATCGTCAATGGAGCTTCTTTTTTACTGATTTCATATATGGCCTGAATATATTGCTGAGCCATATATTGCCAGTCCTCCTGATTGATCGGGACATGTCTGGAAATTTTACCATGAATATCTTTGGCCAAAAGCTTGACCCCACCTTCTTCATCCAACTTTTTGCTCGACCATTTTGATTTGGAATAGAGCTCTTTGATCGGCTTTTCCCAAACCTTTGGAATTTCTCCAACATAGGAATAATCATCATTCACCGTAAATCCTTCATCAGTGATTTCATCTTCGGAAAGATCTTCTCTTTCTGTATAGGCAAGATCAAATTGGGTGTTCAAAAATGATTTTTCAAAACTGATTTTAAGCTTGTATCTGTGGCTGAAGGGTGCAGGTACGGTTCCCGAATCAAATTCTATGTCAAGTCTTGTTAGGTCTTCTGTTTTAAGGTGCATGTTGCTTAAAAATTTTGGTAAGGCTCTTTTTAAATTAAAATATGAAAGTGACAAAATTATGTTTTTCCGGTTATAATTTCCTTTACTTTCACGTAATCATTTCATAATCATGAAAAATCAAATAGAGAAAATCGTTCAGGATATTTATCTTCAGGGTTGGTCGGTTGTAGATGATTTCATTCATGAGGATTTAAGAAGTCAGTTGCTGGAAGAGCAGCAGGACATTCTGCAACACGGTCAATTCAGGCTTGCCGGTGTCGGTAGGGGGGATTCCTTCCAGGTTCGTCCGGAAATCCGAAGCGATAAGGTGTTTTGGATGGAACCTGACCGGCTCACGCCACTTCAGGAAAAATACTGGATATTGGTGGAGGATCTGAGGGTTCGGCTGAACAGAAGCTGTTTTTTGGGTTTGAAATCTTTCGAGTCTCATTTTGCGATGTATCCGATAGGATCATTTTATCAACGCCACCTGGATCAGTTCAAAGAGGTGAGCTATAGGATTGTCTCAGTGATTTTATATTTGAACGAAACCTGGACCGCGGATGATGGCGGAGCTCTGAGGCTGTTTCTTCCATCGGAAGAAGGTGAAGAAAAAATATTCGACATTTTACCTCAGGGAGGCAGATTGGTGGTTTTTATGAGTGGTGAGATTCCCCATGAAGTATTGACAACCTATAGGGAAAGAATTTCGATAACAGGTTGGCTAAAAGACCGTTAAAAACACATTCATTTTGACAAAATAAAAAAACCATCCTAAAACATTTTTTAGGGTGGCTTTAAAATATGTAATATGTAATCCTTATGGATTTTGGAAAGAATGCCTATTCTATAAGTTTGACTTTGACGGCGTTTAATCCTTTTTGTCCCATTTCAGTTTCAAATGTTACTTTATCGTTTTCGGCAACACGATCAATAAGACCATTTATATGTACGAAAACGCTGTCCTGTGATTCGTGGTCTTTAATAAAACCATAACCTTTGGAATCATTGAAAAAGGTAACGGTACCTTTTCTGATCAAATCAGCAGGATCAATAGGTTCTTGTCGAGAAACACCAATCTGTATATCCTCCGATTTGATAACACTTTTTTTCATTGGATCCGGAGGAGTAGAAGAAATATTACCCTCAGCATCAACATAAGCGAGCATTTCATCCATACCTTTTCCTTTATCGGAATTAGCTTTTCGCTCTTCTTTTTTATGCTCTTTGTCTTGCTTCTTTTTTAATCTTTTCTTCTCTTTTTCCTTTTTATTGAATGTTTCTTGCGATTTACCCATAATTTGATTTTACGTTTCTATTTATTTATAATTTTTCTTTGTCAGAAGCGATGATCTTTTCTTATTCAGGCAAGGTTTCATCAACCCTTGATTTTTTACTTGTACGACAAGTATTTACAAAGGTAGAAAAAAAAGCACAGACTTTACTTTATTGCCTCTATAGATACCTTTATTATTCCTTCTACAAAATTAAGTTATTTGATGACAAAATGGTTCACTGTAGGTTTTTATTAATCTTTGATTTTCACATAGATATGTTTGATATGGGTATTTTCCACTCGCTTTTCGTCAACTTCAAAATGGTCATCAAGTGATTTGATCAAAGGAGTTAATTTTGAAAACCCAAAATTCCTGGGATCAAAATCAGGTTTCTTTTTCATGATCAAGGCACCAACTTCTGCCAAAAACGCCCATCCATCATCGTCTGCCAGATCTTCTACAGTTGATTTCAGCAACTGAATAATGTCCGGATCCATTAAATCAACTTCATTCGGAGCGGTTGTCGGTGAAGGGGCAACTGATTTAGTTGAAGTCTTAGCCGGTTTTTTAGTTCCGATGATTTCAATGTAAATGAATTTGTCACAGGCTACAATAAAAGGATTTGGAGTTTTCTTTTCTCCTATACCAATGACAAGCATGCCTGATTCCCTGAGCCTGATGGCAAGCCGGGTGAAGTCGCTATCACTTGATACCAGACAAAATCCATCCACTTTCTCACTGTGCAAAATGTCCATAGCATCAATGATCATGGCCGAATCGGTAGCATTTTTACCCGTGGTATAGCTGTATTGTTGTATAGGAGTAATGGCATGTTGAAGCAGTGCAGGTTTCCATCCACCAACTGTTGGTTTTGTCCAGTCACCGTAAATCCTTTTGATTGCAGGTATTCCGAATTTTGAAATTTCGTCCAGCATACCTTTAATATTGGCATGAGGAATATTGTCTGCATCTATAAGTACGGCAAGTTTCAGGTCTCTGATTTCTCTCATTATGATTAATGGGTTAGCAATAAATGATGGCTGATTTTGAACTAAAAAAGAACTGCTGAACAGTTTTTAATATTTAATCAAATCGTTGATTTGAAATATTCCTTGAAGATAACGATTGTTAATTAAAATGTTTAATCGGGTGTAGATTGTAAGTTTTTTCATTACTCTGTTAAATTATAGGATGACCTTTCTCATCAAAAAATCTATGGAAATTTTCACTTTAAGATAAAAAAAAATCATCCTTGTCTTTCCTGTTAAAACATAGGTAAAAAACTTAAGGTTTTGATTTTAACAGTTAGGTCTACTCTCTTTTTTGCTCTGAATAATAGAATATTTTGGTGAAAAATATATCCTATAAAGTACATTTCAAATTAAAATGGTTTAACAATTGACTTTATCCCATATTTTTTTATATTAAGACAACTAAAATATTTTAACTATGGCAAATTGCTTTGCACTTATGGGTTGGAGTTTACCCGTTATAGAAAGTATGCAAAAACTCAACAAGCCCTACGTGGTAGTTTCATTTCCTGTTTTTGAGAGCTACGCAAAGGAAAATAATATCCCTTTTCTACCTTACCAATTCGATGAATGGAGTGACAGTTCCAATTCACTGGACTTACATGAAAAATTAAAAGCTTTTGATGCTGATGTGGCAGTTCCGCTTTTTGAAGAAACAGTCGAATGGGCAGGTGCATTGAATTCCATCTATAGAAATGATCCTAAGGTTTTGAACCGCGCGTTTCTTTTTAGGAACAAGGCGATGATGAAGCGAAAAGCCCTGATCGGCGGTCTACGCGTCGGACTTTTTGAAGAGGTACACAGCAAAGAGGGCGTCAAAAACTTCATGAAGAGATTGAACCAAGCCAATCTACAGATTGAGGGTGAACAGGATAGCTGGGTCCATATCAAGCCTTTTGCTTCTGCGGGTACAGTTGGCCATCGTCTACTCAGATCCATGAAGGATATCGAGGAGAAATGTGAAGATTCGGACTTTCCCTGCTTGGCAGAAAGCCATTTACCGGGAACTGAGTTTTCGTGTGAGGCCTTTATCCATGGAGGTAAAATCCGTTTTCTGAATATAACCGAATATGTGAAATTGGGATATTCGAATTTTATACCCGAAGGAAATCATCTTCATACCAAAAGGGATAAAATCATGAAGGAGATGCAGAAACTCGTTGACATTTTCGGAATAGAGTACGGAATGATCCATCCTGAGTGGTTTTTGACCGCAAATGATGAATTAAGTTTTGGCGAAGTTGCTTGTAGGATTCCCGGTGGACATATTCTCGAGCTGGCTTCTAAAGCTTATGATTTCGATGCTTTGGGGGCTTTTGTGCTTTGTCATGATCCCAATTTATCAGAAAAGGAACTCAAGGACATCCTTCCACGATTTGATGCCAGGCCAAAAGAATTTTACGGCAACGTGATGATTTATCCTCATAAAAACGTGATCAATACATTGGAAATTCCGGAAGAGCTGAGAGAGGAACCTTATTTTGTCGATCATAACCTAATACCTCCGCTGACCAATCAGAAAATAAACAGCAGGGAAGGATTCGGGAATCATTTTGGGACAGTGAATTTCAAGGGTAGTGATCCCGACAGGATGACCGAACTACTGCTCCACTATGAAGATGTGGATTTTTACCATTAAGATAAAAGAGAATATGTTTATCCGCTATCCTGCCATTAGCCTTTGTTTTACAAAAATAATTGCTAGAAGACCGAAGCTGCCTGCCTGCCGGTAGGCCGGGATGTACGTAGAAATCTAATGTTAAAGATAGGATCTGTTGGATTTTTACATTTACCGGTATCATTGCGGATACCTAATAGTGAATATGGCTATTCTAATTAAATCCTTTCCTGATTGGGAAAGGTTTTATTTTTGTTTGATTTATATTAAAATTTATAGTGCTAATGATCATTCCAAATATACTTGACCAAGCTGTTGAAGAAAATAACCAACAAATATTAAAACAGTTGTTACGGGAAATTAACGAAGCTCCCAAATTCCAAAAATTTGAAAAAACCGGTAAATTATTAAATCAGGTAGATTCAATGTCAAATTCCGGTCACGGAGTGGACCTTGTTTACCAACAGATTGAAGGGGTTGTAAATGCAGGGGTTTTTGATGGGTCACCGTGGCAGGATCCTTCCAAACTTGTTGCAGGATTGGTTGGCGGAACTCTAAAAAGTGGACACCCCAATTCCACCATAGAACTGCTGAGTGAGCTGAGGTTGCTGGCAGTTGCGCAGGGCAAATGGGAATCCAAGATGATTTCCAAAACCGATGCTGAAAATTTTATTCAGGAGGTTATCGTGTCCAATCTGGAATTTGTTTTTAAGGATCCATTGGAGGAAACCAGATTGATAATGAGTCCTCATGAGCTGAATAAGGTGCATTGTCTTTTTGGGTTTTTGTCAGAAAGAATCCATCTCGACGACGTAAAAGAAAAGCTTGCTGAAGAGCTGACGCTGATCTGTGCCCAGAGACCTGTAGTTACAGAAAAGCAACGGAAGATCATCGCTTTGGTAAAGGAAAAAATCGATCTTGATCCTGAAAAACCAGGAGACCAGCGGTTGTTGCGTTTTCAACAATGCATTTATCAGCCTACCCGGAATACCGTCGGAAAAGATAATGTTGGGTATGAAAAACTTATATCCGGACTGTCTCCGCAGGAATTGTCAAAAGAGGCGCGTGAAATGGGCAGCTCCATGCTGGAATTTGGACTTGTCAGCCAATACCAAGCAATTTTGTTGCTGGTTTTGATCAAGAATAAACAATTGGATATAGTGCCTGCCTGTCTTGGACTGGATCAAACGGGTGAGGCAAAATGGAATGTTAACAAGGAATTCATTTCAAAACTCATCCTTCAGACCATTCATCCCTGCAATGCCCAGTGTATTTATGGACTGGCTAAAATGCTGGAAAAAGGGATTTTTTCCAGGGAAGCTGTGAAATCGAGTTTATTCAATCTCAGTACGGTAAAGATTCATCCCAAGGTGGAGGAAAGAATTCTGAAATCCACCAAAACACCACACGAATCAGTGACTGCCCGACAATACTTAATGGGTGCCCTGTTCAGGATTCTTGGCCAACCCTTAGGAGTAGGGCAAGGTAACAATCCCACCTGTCAGAGCGCAAGAGGTATCAGTATGTGGAGTCAGCATGCTCCTGCCAAACTGGTGAATATGGTTCAGACGGCAGCTACTGTGAATGATATCAGTTTCCGTTTTGAAGGCCATGAAATCAAAGCATCCGAAACAGGGAAAGGCTTGGTACAGGTGCTGGATCATAACCTGGATGCGGTTTCCGTCACGTTGGTTCCTTTGTTGGACAAGATATACAATGAGATGATGTTGCGGGGGGCTGCCCGTGGAGAGGATCCGCATAAATGGGTAAATCCTGCACTTTATGGACAATGGGTGCAGATTGGATTTGCCTCCGCCTACGATTATCTATCTAATGCGATTGTGGATTTTGATGGATTTATCCGTGTATTTTATGCCATGTCTCATCCGACATACAATGGCGGTCACCGGTTGATTTATCCCAATCCCGTCGGTATTTTTATTACTTCTGCAAAAGGAGAGATGTTGGGTTTTCATGCAGTTTCATTATTGCGGGTAGACAAAGATCCAAAAGGTGAATACAGGATTTACTTTCTCAATCCTAACAACGAGGGACGTCAGGATTGGGGACAAAACATCAAGCCTTCGGTATATGGCAACGGTGAGCAGCCCGGTGAATCCTCCCTGCCTTTTCATGAATTTGCGGCAAGGATATATGCTTTTCATTTCAACAGTCTGGAGGCACAGGAAAAAGCAGAACAAGTCCCGATGGAAGAGGTCCAGCGGGTTAAAAAGTTAGCAAATGAAAGCTGGGGACGTGCATACACCTGGTTGGAGATAAAGAAACAATGGTAAAACATTCATCAAGAATTGAGCTGAGCCAATCAGCTTACAGAAACAACATCAATTTTATCCGCAAAAAAATAGGTCCTGATGCCATTATTTCGGCGGTGGTCAAAGCCAATGCTTATGGACATGGGATCAGGACTTTTGTGCCTATGGCAGAAAAATGCGGTGTAAATCATTTTTCTGTAGCATCTTCTTTTGAAGCGGAAGAAGTACTGAGTGTCTGCTCATCTGAAAGCCGCATTATGATCATGGGAATTATTTATGAAGAAGATATTCCATGGGCTGTGGAAAACGGTATAGAATTTTTTGTATACAACTATGACCGCTTGCCAATAGCACTTGCAGCTGCCAAAGCTGTGGGCAAACCGGCAAAGGTTCATATTGAAGTGGAAACAGGAGCCAATAGGACAGGCCTACAAAAGGATGAATTTCCTGATACGCTGAATTTTTTAAAAAAGCATAAAGACCATGTAGTTTTCGAAGGACTGTGTACGCATTTTGGAGGGGCAGAAAGTCTTTCAAACCAATTCAAAATAGACGCCCAGAAAAAGCGATTTAAAGAGTTTTTAAAAGAAAGCAAGGTCAAGAAGATAGAACCCAATATTAGGCATATAGCCTGTTCGGCGGCAGCTTTGGCCATGACAGATACAGTATATGATCTTGTAAGGGTGGGTGTGGCCCAATACGGTTTTTGGCCAAGCAATGACATTTATTACGCCCATCTTCAGGAAACAGGTAGGAAATCAGATGCGGGCCTAAAAAGAATTTTCACTTGGAAAACTGATATCATGGATATCAGAAACGTGGATCAGGGGGAGTTCATCGGATATGGAACGGCATTTCAGGCGACACATCCTATGAAAATTGCTGTGCTCCCTTTGGGTTATTCAAATGGATATCCCCGCGCCCTTTCCAATAGGGGACAGGTTTTGATCAAAGGGAAAAGAGCACCTATAGTTGGATTGATTAATATGAATTTATTTATGGTGGACATCACGCATATCGAGGGAGTAATGTTAGGTGATGAGGTGGTTTTGATTGGCAGGCAGCAAAACAATGTGATCAACGTTTCGAGTTTTACCGATTCCACGCAGCTGCTCAACAACGAAATGCTCAGCAGATTGCCTGCTGCCATCCCGAGAACAGTTGTTAGGTGATTAAGTGGTTTTCCCAAATCAGCATAAAGATCAAATACTGATATTTTCAATTAAGTATAACCGCAATGATACCTGTAAATGTTAAAATCCAATAGATCCTTTGGTTGGCATTAGATTGCGGGGTTATCCCTGACTATCGCAGGCAGGGAATCACCAAAATTATCATCCAAGTTGGGAGTACCTGCGGTTAATGGCGATTTTATGAAGCCTTATTTAAACAGTTTCTGTTCGTCCGTGAAAAGGTTTTTCGTGAGCCCATCATCTTGTGATGGATAGGAGCACCCTTTGGCCTTACTTTTCTGTCGGGATGATGGGATAAGCAAAAAATCCCTTATTTCCCCAAAGGCCGGTAATGAAAAATCCTTACGTTCTCCGGAAGACTTAATTTTTTCTGTTTTTTTTCTGTACAACAGCCTTTTGCTTTTCTTTATTTTCCTTTTTGGACAGGGTCAGCAATGCCACGGTAATCAGAATCAACAATGTTCCCAGCCAATCCATTCCCAGAAAAGTTACATTCAGCCACAATACAGCCGCCAGCGTTGCGGAAAGAGGTTCCACCGAGCAAAGCAGACTTGCTGTTTGTGCCCCAATGATGTTGAGGGAGGAAAGGAAAATCGAAAATGCGATTACAGTACCGAAAAGGATGATGTAAGCAAAAGCCGCCCAAGTCCCGAAATCCCAATTGCCACTCAATTCCCAAGGTTGGGTAAAAAGGGAGAACGCTATCCCTCCGATAAGCATCGCCCAGCCTGTCACCGTAGCAGCGGAATATCTTTTGAGCAACTGCACCGGAAATATGGTATAGAATGCCAAGGTGATGGCCGATAATATACCCCACAAAACCGCCTGTTCGGAGATGACCAACTCCTGAAAACTTCCGTGCGTTACCAACAGAAAAGTACCCAACAGTGCCAAAAATAGCGCGGCATATTCCGCAAACAAAGGCCATCTTCTGTTTTTGATGGCATAAAAACTTACTACGAAAACAGGCCCGATGTATTGCAAGACAGTGGCGGTAGCTGCATTGGAAAGGTTGATACTATAAAAATAAGTATACTGAACAGCCACCATTCCCAATATGCTGAATAACAACAGCTGTACAGCATCCATAGGCTTTTTCCAGATTTGCAGGACATCGTTGTTTTTCCTGGAAATTGCGAATACCATCAGGATAACTCCTGCCAAAATCAGCCTCCATGATACAAGCCAGGCAGGGTCAATAGCTTTTTGCTCGAAAAGGAATTGTGCGCAAGTTCCGGAAACACCCCAAAAAACGGCAGCCGATATGGTCATAATAAAACCTGAAATTCTTCGGGAACTAGTTGGACTGAGCATTAAGGATAAAGGGATAATGTTCCACTAAAGAGCAAATTTAGTTATTGCAGTGGTTATATTGGGAAATCAGGTAAAAGAAAAACCAAAGTGTGTTTCCGGTATGTTTCCCTGGAGTTTTCAATTTTTTATTACAATAATTCCTACTCATTCTGTTATGTCTTCGCAGGATTTACAAATGTGATTTTCACAGTCTGAAAAATCGGGGCACTAATATATATAACTGCAACAGCCAAAGCCGGAAGTGTAAAAAACCACCATCCCAATTCATTCCTGATAAGGAAATTTCAACCAACTGGATGGGAGGTTCCAATCGTACCATTATATTTTGCCTGATGAAAAATTGGTATTCACAGCCTTTTCGATTTTTTTTAGACTTGCTATCAATTGTCTTTAAGGGAATCCACCGGATTCTGCATATATACTTTTGCGGTTCTGTAGCCTATAGTCAGCAGTGAAATAAAGGTCACAATCAAAATTGACAAAATATAAACCCAGATGGGAATCTGCGTTTTATACGCAAAACCTTCCATCCATTCTTTGGAAAACCAGATGCCAAAGATGATTGCCATAATTGCAGAAATTCCCAATAACCTGAAGAAATCCAGGGAAAGGACTTTCAATACATCCATAGAATCGGCACCCAGAACTTTTCTGATACTGAGTTCCCGGGTTCGACGTAGTGCAACATAGGACACCAATCCAAATAGGCCCATACACGCGATGAATATGGCTATTCCTGAGAACAGGGTAAATATGCGGCCCACTTTTTCTTCACTGCGGTACATCTGTTCATATTCCTGATCTACAAACTTGTAGTTGAAAGGCCGCTCGGGAACCAAGGTTTTCCAGATTTCTTCCAGATTGGCCAGGTGCTAGATTGGATTTCCTTGGGATAGTTTTACCAAAAGTAAATTGGTTTGTCCCTGATCTATGAAAATAGCCAAAGGTCCAATTTGATGGTGGAGGGAGTTGAAATAAAAATCCTCTACCACGGCTTTGATCCGGGCGATAGATCCACCGAATTGAATCCGCTTTTCTATGGCTTCTTCAGCCGCCCAACCGAGTTCCCTAAGAGCAGATTCATTGATCATAATGGGAAACTCTTTTTCTTTTTCAACGGCCAATGTCCTGCTGGGATCCTGATCGGTAAAATTCATTCCTGAGAGAATCTGCAGTTCCAATGTATTCACAATATCAGGATCCACAGCATATCCGGTAAGACTGAATTCACGGGTATTGTCTCCGCCGTGTGTGATAGAATAGCCTGCTTTGATCAGAATAGGCAAATCGGCTGCCAATGCAGCCTCGCCGGCTATACCCTGCCTCCGCATTTCATTTTTCATACCTTCTATCATCGGCTGCATTTTGTGATTTATCGTGAGGGCAACAAGCCGCTCCCTTTCATAACCGAGATTTACTGACTGCATGTAATCCAGCTGATGCTTGACCACCAGAGTTGAAATCAAAAGTCCGATAGAGACAAAAAACTGGAAAACAACAAGTGACTTTCTTAGCCAGGCTACGCCGCTTCTTTGAATATTTTTACCCAAAGCTTTTAGCGGTTCCATTCCCGAAAGGATAAAGGCTGGATAGCTTCCTGATAATAAAGCAATAAAAAATGCGAGTAGCAGTAATCCCAACAATCCAACCGGAGAGAAAAGCAGGTCAAGCTGCATTGCAACACCTGAAACAGATTCGAAGTTGGAGGAAAGGAGAAACAGAATCAGTAGGCTAAGAGTCATCCCCGAAAGTGTAAGAATAAAGGATTCACTGATAAACTGTCCGAAAAGTTGCATGCGTTCTGCACCCATAACTTTACGGAGTCCCACTTCCTTGTTTCTTTCCGTGGCTTCAGCTGTGGCCATATTAACATAATTGATGATGCCTATCAAAATCAGCAATACAGCGACAATGCCAAAAATATAGAGGTATTTAATATCGGTCCCGGGCTTGTTTCCCTGTAACTCGGTGATTTCAAAGTGTATGTTCCGGACCGGCTGCAGCAACAGGATGCTTTGAAAACCGTATGTTTTTTGAGCTTCCCCAAGATGTTTTTCTATCAATTGATCCAACTTAGGCTGGATAGTTTCCAAGCCAACATCATCCCTGATTTTGATGTAGGAAAAATAATTGCTAGGCGACCATTCCGGGGATTTTCCGTGCCGATGAGTTGTGAATGAGGAAATAAAATCAAAATCCAAATGGCTGTTGGATGGAAAATCCTCCATTACTGCGGAAACGGTATATTCCAGGACGTCATTCACCTTCAGCAACTTTCCCAGAGCTTCCCCGGCACTGCCAAAATACCTTTTTGCGGTTGATTCTGTCAATACCAACTGATTGGGTTCCACAAGTGCTTTTTTGGCATCTCCGTGGATCAGGTGAAAATCAAAAACCTCAAAGAAATTTTGGTCGGCATAGGCAAATTTTGATTCCTCCTGATTTCCCTCTCCTCTATTGATCAATACAGATGAAAAAATGCTGACGTCAAAAACAATTGTTCCTGTTTCCACTTCAGGGATTTCATCCAAAATAGTGGGTATCAGAAGTGAGGGAGTTGTGCCCACCAGTTTGGAATCCTCTCCCATTCTAAAATCTTGATTGATCTTGTATATCCTGTCGTAATCAGAATACATGCGATCATAATTCCACTCATGATAAATGTATAGTGATATGGCAAGAAAGCTGACGATAGCAATGGTAAGTCCCAATATGTTGATCCCGGTATAAAGCTTCCGCTTGATCAAATTTCGAAGGGAGACTTTAAAGTAGTTTTTCCACATTATTGAAAAAGAAAATGGTTACACACCAAGCCTTAAGGTACTTTGATTCCGAATCCAGCATTTTACTGACTCATAATAATCAGTTCCACTTTGGTGCCGATAAAAAAACAGGTTTAAAACATCATTAGGAAGGGTTTTAGAAAAAATTCAATGTTTTAACCGAACAGTTTTGCCCGAAGACGGACGTTTTTTTGCACCAAACGATTTAATTCCCCGCCCGTAATAAATTCCTGCTCGCTTTTTCGACAAAAGTAATGGGTACAAACTTGTCAGTTGGCGCGCCGATGTAATAGACTGTCCAATTTGGATCATGCTTAGCAAGCATCTCGCTGAGACAATCCGCACGATGCCCTGCAGGATTTAGACAGTCTACCCAATAGAATAATTCAACTTTATAATGTAAGGACTGCTTCTGATTATTGATCGTTACTTCCACCTGAATATCCTGTTTGCCGTCAAAATTTGGAATTGGTATAGCGATATGACTCATTTTTGTTGGAGTTTAATGGTTAATATTTGGATTTGCCATTTTATATATTTGCCGAATGTTGATCAAATTTTTGACCGATAATTCTGATTTCAATGATTTTACGGGGTTGAGCCAAGAAGCTTTCACCGTTTGGACGCTGACAATGCAAACTGAAAACGGTGCCCCGATGATGATGGAGACCGGAAATAAACCGGGTCCCATTGAAGTTTTTACTGCAAAGTCTGTTAGCCACTCCTGCATAAAATAGAAGCTCACAGGCGAAGCGGCGACAATCCCGATTAGAGTCACTTTCATAAACTGTTTATTGAACAACTGGGAAGCTTACTGTAGCAGAAATCCCGACAGTCAGGCCCAACATGTTAATTGCTGTGTAGGTTTTGTTTTTGATAAGATTACGAAAACCGATTTTAAAATAAATTTTTCCACATAGTTCCGAAAGGATTAATGATGAATGTCCAGGACAAACCAATACTGCTGAATCAGTTAGGGATTTGGTCCCACATTATTGATTTTCTATAATTATGCCGGATAATTTTAGTGAAAAGTCATATGATTAAGAGGTTTATGATTTCCTATAAGAAAAAATACGAACGTTTTCGGTCGGATGCGAACAATGTGAAGTGGAATGACGATCTCCTCGTTGCCGGATGTTACAGCTTGTCTTTTTTCAGATAATCATAGCCGCCTTTTCTGAGATTGATGCCGTATTCCAGATAAGCTTTCAGACAACATAAAAAATTGGCCCAACCTTCTGTGTTTCCCTTAAGCCAATTGATCCCGGCAACATCGTTTTCGCGTTCTTTCTCGGTAATGGTAACCAAGGTGGAGTCGTTTTCCTTCGGTTCGAGCGTGATTTCCGTCAGATGATCCATACCATCTATTTTCCAGTAAAACGAAACCAAATTATCCTGCACCACCTTTTCTACCTGAATAGGTTCTTCTGCTTCGAATTCAGGAAATTTCCAGAAAACTGTTTTTCCCGCTTCCATTCTGCCTGAACTTTCGGATATAAAATAATTTGTCATTTTTTTAGGATCCACAATGGCTTCAAAAACTTCTGTAACAGGTTTTTGGATCTGATATGCAACCTTGATTTCGAGCGTCATCATGTTTTTTCTTTAAATTTTTTACTTTTCAAAAATTTAATAAATTTTTACGGATCCGTTTATTTTAGCGGATCCATCATCCGTTTCACTCAGGATTTTCATGCTGTTTTATGATGAAGATCCTTTGATAAATTTAAATATTATCAGGTAAAATGTAATATTTTATCAGATAAAGAAAAGAAGGAAAGACAATTTCCATGTTAAAATAGGTTGCCTCCCAAAGGATCTTGATTCTGTGGGTGATGTATTTCAAAAAAAATCCAACAAGAAATACAAGAAAAATTTCCGCTTGTTTGAACTTTAGAAGGTTCAAATGAGTAACCTAATAGATATATTAATCATTTTTAAATAATTCAACTTATGCAAAACATAGAAAACAAAACAGCATTGATAACGGGAGGTTCCAAAGGAATTGGATACGGCATTGCCGCTGCCCTGATGATGCAGGATATGAAAGTGGTGATCACAAGCCGCTCAAAGGAAAACGCCGATCAAGCGGTGAAGGAGCTGGAGAAACTGGGTAGAGGAGAGGTGATAGGAATTGAGGCTGATGTGAAGGAACTTTCCTCACAAAAAAAAGCCGTTGATCAATTGGTACAGAAATGGGGAAAGCTTGATCTTCTAGTTGCCAATGCAGGTGTCGGACATTTTAGTTCAGTTGAAGATTTGACTGAAGCCCAATGGAAGGATACCATAGACACCAATTTAACAGGAGTTTTTTACAGTATCAAAGCTGGACTTGAGGCATTAAAAGAGTCCAAAGGATATTTTATCACCATATCAAGTCTGGCAGGCACAAACTTTTTTGCAGGAGGATCCGCTTATAATGCAAGTAAATTTGGTTTGACCGGGTTTTCACAGGCTATAATGCTGGACCTTAGGGAATATGGTGTGAAAGTGACTACGATTATGCCAGGTTCGGTGGCAACACACTTCAATAACCATGAGCCGAGTGAGAAAGATTCTTGGAAGATACAGGTTCAGGATATTGGTCAGATGGTGGTCAATCTGATGCAGATGCATCCCCGTACGCTGCCGAGTAAAATCGAAGTCCGGCCAAGTCAGACGTCATAATCAATAGAGAACAAATCGGTTTGAAAAATTGAAAAAATGGGGAGGATGCAGTGACCGCATCCTCTTTTTTATAATGCATCAGGTTTGTCAAAAAAACCAACCTTTTAAATCATGGTACATTTTTTGGAACAGGAGAAATTTGATGAATTATTATTATTTTAAATAAATAAAGGATAAATTAAAGTTCAGTTAATTCCTTGCCTGAACATCCCAAATTTGCTGAATCGAGCCGCAAAAGGTTTAAAACCAAACCATCAGAGCAGAAAATGTCATATTTAATTAACAAACCCAGACTATGAGAACATTCGTATCGGTTTTTATCGCCCTATTAATATTAAATTCCCATCATTCTTTTAGTCAAAACAATCAGGTGTATGATAGGCTGACCAACTCCTTTGAATCCGGAATCAAATCAAAAGAATTTGCGGGATTGACATTGGATATGATCAGGAAATGCTATGCGCTATCTACCGTGGAAGAAATCCAGGAATATGCAGGTAAAGCAAATACTGAACTGGATCAAGCCAAGGCACAGATAGGTTTTGCCATTCTTCATGCTATCAAGGCGGAGGAGGAGGCAGATGAAATCAATTGCCACCTTGCAGAAATGCAATCCAGTCAGGCAGAAAGCAATTTTATTTCTGCAAGAAGCAGATTTGATGACGCCTTTAATTTTTCCTTGAAAGCTCAAAAATCAGAAAACAAGGAGGATTTTGCCTTGCACTTAGGCAAAGCAAGGGGTTTTGCTGAAGAAGGAATATCCTATATTGAGGATGCTTTAAAGGATTTGAATAATGCTATTGAGGAACTTAAGAACTGTCCTTCAGAGAAAATTTCCGGGTAAATCAGACGGTAAACTGTGTTTTTGTACCGATTATTTTTTAGATCATTTTTATAATTAAAGAAAATTTAACAAATTAGTAACGTTGTTTTAACACTGACGTCAAATTACCGATTTTTATGGATTACAATATTATACCAAAGAAAGTTTTAGGAATCCTATTTTTGATTGTATTGACCTTATTGATTGCAAATATAATGGGGCTCTATTTTTCATTCCATTATCCTTCCAATACCAAAATTGAAAAATTGGTGATTTTATTGGATTTTGATCAGGAAGCCAATATTCCTTCTTTTTTTTCTGCTTTAATTCTTTTCATTTCCTCTGTTATCCTCTTCTTAATTGCAAGCTTAACAAGGAGATTAAAAGAACCTGCTTTATGTTGGTACGGCCTGTCTTTCGTTTTCGCTTTTTTGTCTATCGACGAAGCCGCATCTATCCACGAAATGACAGTCAGGGTTTTAAGAGATAATTTAGGTCTGTCAGGTCTTTTTTATTTTGCCTGGATAGTTCCTTATATTTTTGGTTTGGTTTGGTGAAAGAGAAATAATTTTTAGCACCTTATGGGATAAATAAAATGATTGCTTACAAGGAAGTGGAGGATTAAGGATTTTTTTGAGGTTCTTTAAAATATCAGTAAAATACAGACCCAAAAACAGTTAAAGAATTTTGTTCAATTCAAATAGCCACATATCCCGGAGAATTTCAGGATAAATGTTAATTTTAGCCAATCAAATTTAAATGAACATTAAATGAAAAGAATATTGGTAACCGGAGGCTCCGGTTTTTTGGGCTCACACCTCTGCGAGCGGCTGCTCAACGAGGGAAATGAAGTCTTGTGTGTCGACAACCTTTTTACAGGTAGAAAATCAAATATCCACCATCTGCTCGACAATAAGAATTTTGAATTTCTTAGACAGGATATTACCTTCCCATTGTATGTAGAGGTGGATGAAATTTACAATCTGGCCTGTCCTGCCAGTCCGGTCCATTATCAGTTTGACCCGGTGCAGACAACCAAGACAAGTGTAATTGGAGCCATCAATATGCTTGGGTTGGCCAAGAGACTGAAGATAAAGATTTTACAAGCCAGCACCTCAGAGGTTTATGGCGATCCGGAAGTACATCCTCAACCTGAAAGTTATAAAGGAAGCGTGAATACCATCGGTATCAGGGCTTGCTACGATGAAGGAAAAAGATGTGCGGAAACATTGTTTTTTGATTATTACCGACAACATCAGGTTCAAATTAAGGTTATGAGGATTTTCAACACCTATGGTCCGAATATGCATCCCAATGATGGCAGAGTAGTAAGTAATTTTATTGTGCAGGCACTGAAAGGTCAGGACATTACGATCTTCGGAAACGGAAAACAATCCAGAAGTTTTTGTTATGTTGACGACAATATTGAAGGAATGTACCGCCTTATGAACTCCCGTGATGGATTTACAGGACCTGTCAATATTGGAAATCCCGGTGAATTCACCATGTTGGAGCTTGCCGAAAAGGTAATTAAACTTACCGGGAGCAACAGTAAATTGGTTTTTTTGCCCCTGCCGCAGGATGATCCGATGCAAAGAAAACCTGTTATTGATCTAGCAAAGAAAGAGCTTGATTGGGAGCCAAAAGTAAAACTGGATGAGGGATTGGTGAAAACCATCGCTTATTTTGAAAATCAGCTGATGAATGGAGCTTTTTAAACTAATCTGAAATCATAAAGCTTTGATTGGTTTAATTTTAAACTGATCAATGCTTTCATTTCTTTTGTAAATAAGATTTTTGGGATCTTGGTTGTTGTTGAATCCCAGGATTAAATAAACCTGTTAATCATCAGGAGAAAAAAGGGGCTTTGTATCCTCAGTTGATTGGATATTTAAAAAACTTTAGAATTTTTTGAATAGTTTTTAACATTTATTCAACAAAAGGAATAATGTTTAAAACATATTTCTCTCATCTGCATACTTTGAACACGTTTTTTAGTAAATATGGGTACAAAATCCGATTTGAAGATCAGTTTCTATATTCTATTCTCCTGTGGGTTGATTTTGTTTTCCAGTTTTTACCTGAAACAGCAAAGTAAATATACAACATGAAAGTACTTCACGTGGTAGAAAAAATGGATCCAAAGATGGGAGGCGTAAGTCAGGCGGTTCGCACAATGATACATGGTTTGGATGAATCCGGTGTTCAAAATGAAGTAGTAAGTCTCGATGATCCAAACTCAGCATTTTTGTCACACGATTTAATTGTCCACCATCCGTTAGGTTCGGGCACTGGTTTTTGGCGGTATTCTTCCATATTGCTTCCATGGCTTGAAGCAAATCTCATTCGGTTTGATGTGCTGATAATTCATGGACTATGGCTTTACCATTCTTATGCTGTCCATAAAGCTGTTAAAAAATTAAGAAAATTTTTTCCAAATGATCCTGATGGGACACTTCAGGTTTTTGTTATGCCTCATGGAATGTTGGCTCCTTATCTTCACCGGGCCAATGGAAGGAAATTAAAAGCAATAAGAAAATCACTTTATTGGAAACTGATAGAAAGTCGTGTTGTCAATGCAGCGGATGGATTACTTTTTACCTGCGAGGAGGAGCGTAGGCTTGCGCACAAGCCTTTTAGTTCTTACAATCCCAAAAATGAGATTGTTGTCGGTATGGGAGTTGAGGAAGGAGCCTCCTATGTTGCAGGAGAAGATGCGCAAACAGTTTTTAAAAATATACCCACAATTGGAGAATAAAAAATACCTTTTTTGTATCTGTAGAATCCATGAAAAGGTATGGCTTTATTGATCGAAGCTTATAGTATCATCTTGCAAGAATTTCTTATAAAAACGAATGCTACCGGCAGAATAGCGGATATAAATAAATGATATTGTTAATCTCGGAATAATGACATTTTTATAATAGGATGTTAATCTAAGCTTAAACCTATCCATTTTTTTATTGATGGTGGATTAGTATATTTACCTGCTATTCATAGATTTATATATTTTTATTTTTCTTTTTTGATCATATTTTAAACTCATCATTTTATGAAATTGACAATCAGTAATCTCTCTAAAACTTATCCCAGCGGTGTAAAGGCGCTGAATGATATTTCGCTAACCATTCATCAAGGTATGTTCGGTCTTTTGGGTCCAAATGGTGCCGGAAAATCAACTCTCATGAGAACAATAGCAACCTTACAGGATGCCGATTCAGGAAGTGTCTTTTTAGATGACATAAATGTTATGGAAAACAAACAGGCGATTCGTGAAAAATTGGGATATCTCCCACAGGATTTCGGTCTATATCCGAGGATCAATGCTGAAGTAATGTTGGACCATATTGCTCAGATGAAAGGTATTAGTGACAAAAAGGATCGAAAGTATCTTGTTGAAAGCTTGCTGAATAAGGTAAACCTTTTTAAAGACCGTAAAAAAGCTTTAGGCACTTTTTCAGGAGGAATGCGACAGCGATTCGGTATTGCACAAGCATTGGCAGGAAATCCTTCATTGATTATTGTGGATGAACCCACTGCAGGACTTGATCCTTCTGAAAGAACCCGGTTTTATAATCTTTTGAGCGAATTGGGTGAGAATACCATCGTTATACTTTCCACGCATATAGTTGAGGATGTCAGCACTTTATGTTCCCGGATGGCTATTATATGTGCCGGTGAGCTACTGATGGAAGGCAGACCGATGGAGGGAATTGAAGAGTTAAATGGAAAGATTTTTCAAAAAACCATTCACAAGCAGGAGTTGGAAGAATATAGAAATCACTACTACGTGATTTCCACAAAGCTCAAGGAAGGAAAGTTAAGTTTGAGAGTAGCAAGTGAAATAGCATTGAATGAAGGATTTACTGCCACCAACCCTGATCTGGAGGATGTGTATTTTAACAGGATTTCCAGGAAAGTTGATCCAATCACTATTTAATCCTTGACTCATGTTTCTCAATATATTTCTTTTCGAACTTAGGTATAGGTTTTCAAGACCTGCAACCTATATTTATTTTGCCGTCCTTGCATTGGTGTCGTTGATTCTGATCGCATCCGGAAGTACTCCGGCTTCTGAAAAAGTTTATCATAATTCCCCTATAGTTATTGCAAACCTTGAGTTGTTGATTTCACTTTTTGGAATTCTGATTGCTTCAGCCATTATGGGAGTACCGATTTACCGTGATCTGGAGCATAAAACAGGAACATTTCTGTTTAGCTATCCCTTAACAAAAACAGCATACTTCATGGGCCGTTTTTGGGGATCATTCTTTACCCTGCTTTTCGTTTCTCTTGGCAGCTTACTGGGTATTTATCTTGGAAGTATCATTGGACCTTTGACAGGCTGGACAGAAGCAGCCCGGTATGGACCCAACACATTGATAAATTATTTACACCCGTGGCTCACTTTGGTTTTGCCTAATTTATGGTTTGCTGGATCACTGTTTTTTGCCCTGATTGTATTTACCCGTAATATAAAGTCAATTTATTCCGGTGGAATAATGGTCTTTATAGCCTATCTGTTGGCAAATTTTCTTGCTCAGGACATTGAAAACAAGGACCTAGTCCAAATTCTGGACCCCTTCGGGCTCAACTCCTTTTCGTATCAGGTAAGGTATCTGACTCCTTTTGAGCAAAATAATTTCTTGATGGAACTGAACGGAAATCTGTTGATTAACAGGATTCTTTGGATTTCCTTGGGAATCCTGTTTTTTGCTGCTGCTTATTTTAGGTTCGGGTTCAATTACTTCTTTCAGACCAAACAGCCTAAATCCAAGTTGGTAAGTCCTACAGTTATTTTTGAGGAGGACAAGGGTCGGGTAATCCAGTCGGATTTCTCAGGAAGCTATCAATGGCTAAGTTTTAAGACGCTCACAAAAATAGAAATCAGAAACGTTCTCAAGGATGTTTATTTCAGATCTATCCTTTTGGGCGGAACTGTATTTCTGATCCTAGATTTTTGGATTGGAAGTACACTTTATAGTGTATCATCACATCCGGTAACTTCTATCCTCATGGAGTATAAAGGGTATGATTATAATGTTTTTGTATTTATTATACTGGTTTTTTTTACAGGAGAGACCCTGCATAGGGATAAATATTCGGGCTTTTCCTCTATAAATGATACTTTTCCTGTCAAAAACAATGTACTGATTGCTTCCAAGTTCTTTGGAATGGCTTCCATCTGTGTGGTTTTGGCGACTTTGCCGATTTTGGTCGGTGTTATCATTCAGACTCTAAAAGGATATACCAATTACAATTTTTACACATATTTTGTGGATAGTTTCCTGATCGCTCTTCCGGACTATCTTCAGATGGTTATTTTGGTATTTACAGTCCATCTGCTGGTAAACAATAAATTCGCCGGTCACGCAGCCAGTATAGGTGTCTGGCTGGTAATGATTGTAATGCGGGAATTTGGGAACTTCGATTTCAACCTGTTTTTCTACTCTTACAAGCCAGGTTATCGCTGGTCAGAAATGAATAGCCTTGGGCATTTTGGAGAACCTTTGCTTTGGTTCAATATCTATTGGACGGCCATCGGGTTGTTCTTGATCTTGTTCTTCAGTATTTTCTTCAGCCGAGGAGCCGAAAACTCCTTTAAAAGCAGGCTGTCGAGTGCAAGAAAGAAACTTGGAAATACATCTTCAATTCTGGCTTATTGCTTTTTGATAATCGGGATAGGAGTAGGGATTTATATTTATAACAGCGTAGTGTATGAGAATCTGTATTTGACTTCCACCGAACAGGATATTAGGAGTGCTGAATATGAAAAGCAATTGAAGCAATATGAATTTATTCCCCAGCCAAAGGTAACTGACGTCAAGTTAAAAGCAGATCTTTATCCTCATGAGCGCAACGCTTATTTTGCAGCTACAGTGCATCTTGTAAACAAGACGGACGTAGTCATAGATTCCCTTCATTTACAAAGTACAAGTCTCAGTGATTTTCAGGTTGTACATGAAAAAGATACTTTAAAATACCGCAATCCCTTAAAATTTTCATCTCCAAAATTCCAGTTTTTCAAAAAACAAAAAGAAAAGGGATGGTATAAGATAATGGCTTTGCCTAAAACGATGCAACCTGGAGATACTTTGATTGTAGAGGTGCTCAGTTCAATGACCAACAAGAAATTTCCTAACAATGGTTTCGGAAGAGAAATAGTCTATAATGGCACATTTATCGGTGGGGGACTTCCTTCGATTGGATATTCCTCCCAAATGGAATTGTCAAGTGACGAAAAAAGAAGAAAATATGATTTAACCGAAAAACTTGATGAACTCCCTCCTCATGATGATCCATACGGTATAAGAACCTTGCTTTTTAGTAGTGATGCTGATTTTATCCGATTTGAAGCAGTGGTTAGTACGGCTCCGGATCAAATAGCAGTTGCTCCGGGTTATCTACAAAAGGAATGGGTTGAAGGTGATAGAAGATATTTTCACTATATTCAGGATACGCCGATCCAATCTTTTTTTAATGTTGTTTCTGCTAAATATGAGGTGCTAAAAGACCAAGTTCAATTGAAAAACGGGAAATCGGTCGACATAGAAATTTTTTATCATCAGGGGCATGAATACAATCTGGATAGGTTTACTTCTGCCTACAAAGACGGACTTGAATATTTTTCCGAAACTTACAGCCCTTTTCAATTCAGGCAGATGAGATTGCTTGAATTTCCACGTTATGCCGGTTTTGCGCAGTCATTTCCCAATACTGTTCCATTTTCGGAAAGTTTTGGATGGGTAGCGGACTTCAGTGATCCCAACAGTTTTGACTATGTATATTTTGTCAC
>JBGTDA010000092.1:0-62411 GCA_041748555.1 Rhodonellum sp. | reverse complement strand
TGTATTACGGTTGGTTGTCTTTTGTGAACCGGGTAAAAGTTATAAATGTCGCAGGACATCATGACAACATATTCCATGATCCGGAAGTATTGGTGGAAATGGCAGAAAAGATCCAAAAAGTACTGGATGAAAGAGTTGATTTTATCGAAAGGAAGGAGGCAAAAGGATAAAAAAGTAGGCAGACCCGAAGTTGGAGCACTGATATTTCAACTATTGAAAGTTAAATTAATAATTCGATATTCTTTTTAGGTTTTTGAATTGGAAAGTATTTTATCAACATTGGCTAGAATACTTGGAAACAGTAACATTGAACGGTTCTATCGGATTGTTTATGGTGAACTTCCAACCCGATAGGAAACGGATTCCGAATCTTAAAATATTAATGTTACTGCAGTTATGGGATATTCGCATTTTCTTTTATTCCAATTCATTAATCATATGCTTTCGGCTTATATTTACCTAATCACGATAGGCATGGCATGACTAATTTACTGCTGAATCCTCTGCGGATATATGATTTTTGAAGAATTTCATATTCGAATTCTACAAAAAAATAAGTACGGACTGACTACCTAATATGGCAAAGCGCCGGAAAACACCTTTAGAAATCAATAAGGCCGAGTTTAAAAATATCGGATATAAATTAATTGATACTCTTGCTGATTTTCTGGATTCAGTGAAAACCAAACCTGTAACCACCGGAGAAACACCCAATGAAATATTGAATATTTTGGGAGATGATCCCTTACCCGAAATGGGAACTCCTGCTTCAGAGTTATTTTCCAAAACCACTGAGTTGTTACTTAACCATTCTTTGCTGAATGGCCATCCTAAATTTTTGGGCTACATCACCTCCTCTCCTGCACCAATCGGTGCTTTGGCGGATCTATTGGCAGCCACAGTAAATCCAAACCTCGGTGCCAATATTTTAAGTCCCATGGCCACCGCCATTGAAAAGCAGACCATAAATTGGCTTGCGGATCTTATCGGTGTCCCCACTTCCTATGGCGGAATTTTGGTCAGCGGTGGGAATATGGCCAATTTTACAGCATTTCTAACAGCAAGAACTGCCAAAGCCCCCAAATCTCTGAAGGAAACGGGCATAAAAAGTATTCCGGATGAAATGGTTTTCTATTGTTCAAAACTCACTCACACCTGGATTGAAAAGGCGGCTGTTTTATTTGGTCATGGGACCAATGCCATCCGCTGGATTCCCGCGGATGCGGATCACAAAATGAACTTGGCTACTTTATCCGAGACTATTGAAAATGATAAAAAAGCCGGGTTAAAACCCTTTTTGGTTATTGGAAATGCAGGGGATGTAAGCACCGGCGTGATTGATGATTTATCAAAAATTGCCACAATCTGCAAGAAGCATGATCTATGGTTTCATATAGATGGAGCATACGGAATTCCTGCCGCCTCCATTCCCAAACTCCACAATACGTTTCGGGGGATCCAAGAAGCCGATTCCCTTGCACTTGACCCACATAAATGGTTGTATGCTCCGCTTGAGGTTGGATGTGTGTTGATTAAAAATCCGCAGCACCTCATGGACACCTATAGTTCCCATCCGGTATATTACAATTTCAGCAAAGAGGGAGAAGAACCCGCACTCAATTTTTACGAATACGGCTTCCAAAATTCAAGAGGGTTCAGAGCTTTAAAAGTATGGATGGCTTTACAACAGGTTGGAAAAAACGGCTACATTGAGTTGATCAGCCAGGATATTGCGCTTTCCGAAAAACTTTTTGAAATGGCCAAAAATCATCCGGAACTGGAGGCAATAACCCAAAACTTAAGCATTACCACGTTCCGGTTTATTCCTGTCGGAATTTCCCCGAAAAACAATGAAGATAAAAACTTTTTAAATAAACTCAATGAAAAGCTTTTGAATGAACTGCAAAAAGGCGGTGAGGTGTTTTTATCCAATGCTATCATCTCGGAAATGTACTGTTTGAGAGCCTGTATTGTCAACTTCAGGACCTCTGAAAAAGACATTGAAGAAATTATTGAAATCGTTGTCCGGGAAGGAAGAAGACTACAAGACTTCCCATCAAAAAACCCATTAAATTAGTGTTGTGGCCAAACAGAATTATCGGAAAAATCAAATATCCGGCATCTAACCAAGACCTGCACATTTTCCTTAACGGGTAGGATTATCTGAAACAAACCGATATACAACCCGCTGACTACGTTTGCATAGCGGTCTAAAATCAATATTGTTTTGCATTTGACACTTATTAAATCAGTGACCGAGAATCTGCATAATCTCCAGTTCTGCCCTCGCCTGATCGAAAAGCTCCGTGATCAGCAGATGTTCAAATATCCCTTAAAACAAACTGTATCTCCCTATGGCAGGTGTTGATGACAATAAACCTATCACCTTCGGATGTTATCCAGCCTTCCTGCTCAAAATCAAATGCTGCAAATGATTGACTGAAACGCATAAAATCTTCTTCCCGGAACTTGACCATCAGGTTTTTAAATTACCACCTGACTCTGCCGGAATGAAAGCATTTGACCACATTGGTTTCTGCCATTTCCGCCAAAAGTTTTGTTTTACAGTTTTTCATTGTTCTTAAATTTTGTCAATTAATCCCTGGACTTCTGAATAAACCTTATCAGTTACAATCAAACCCAATTCAATTGTCAAAACTTAGGACTTAATATTTTATGTAAAGAAAAAAATTATCCCCATCAGCACTAGCAGTATTAAGCCTGAACTTATACCTACATTCCTAATTTTGATTGCCAGGCAAAACAAAAGGCATAAAATCCCCCCTGCTATGAAATATCTATCAACCATAGGACCTTCACCTACTTCCAGACCATACAATGCCAAAAATAAGGACAAAACCAACAGCGTTAATTTGATAGGGATCAATAGCGACTCCATCCATTTATGTGTTGAATAAGGCATCAGTTGGAAGGTTCTACAGGACTTTTTCATTTTTGACCTTGTGAATGGATTTGTGATCTATCGGACTTTTCAGTTGCCCGTTGTTTTTATTTCTTCTGACCCATTGATATACTTTATATACAATAAACAGTGCCAGAAATATATATACTGCGGGTGTGATAACTACAGTGACATAATAATACCCTATGTAAGCTGTGGCCAGTCCCATGAATATCAACAAGCCTACTATTGCTGCCGAGTACATAAATATGACCTTGCCAACCGATGGACCGGAGGATTTTTTATTCTCTTTTCTTTTAAGATAAATCACAAAGCCAGTAATGGACAAAATTCCTGAGGTCAGACCCAATAGAAAATAGGCTACTTTGGTAAATAAACCCGCATACCTACCAAAATGAAGTCCCTCCTGTACAAAATAAAGCCGATGCCAAAAAGGCCTGTCCCGGACATCATATTTGAAGAGCACTGAATTATCCAGTTTATCAAATACCAGCTTGTTGATATGTGGCTCGTAAAAAGACCCTTTAATATCTCCTCTTACTTCTACTGTTCTTTTTCCATTGACCGAAGGAATAACCATTATCGGAATAAATCCCCTAATCTCTGTTTTGGATTTTGCCAGAATAGTTTCAAAATCGAATTCATAAGTCTTATCTTCTTCTTGGGTTAGTTTATTTTCTTCGATGGTAAAATAATTGGGAACCTTCATCCCTGTCCAAGACATCAGTTTGGGCTGAAGACCAAGCCAGGCCCCTGTCAGTGCAATGACAAGATTGAATACCAGAGCAGCTATTCCAACCATCTTATGCCAGTCTGCCATTACAATCCGGATGTTTTTCCCTTTCCGGAAACTGCCGAAAATCTGTTTTTTCATAAAATCTCCGTATATCAGCAAGCCAGTGATGGAGATTATTATTAAACCGATTCCGGCAAGCCCCACCAGCTGCCTGCCATAGAAGCCATCCATCAACCTCACATGAACCTGTCTGAGATAATTTGGTATACTGTTAAAATGATCCACGGTCTTAAGGATTTTTCCGGAAGCCGCATCAGTATAAACCTTCAATCTTTTGTTATCAGATTCACCGGTATAGGAGTATAGATCAAACTCATAGACATCTCCTTCTTTTTGAGGAGGATAAATCGCCAGAATTTCTTCGTCAGGAAAATTATTTTGGATTGAATTCAATACTTGAAAAACCGGTATTTTTTCAGTCTTTTCTTCATTAAGTTCAAGCCCTCTTTTATGGAAGAGGGATTCGATTTCGGGAATAAAAACAGCTATCGCTCCTGTTAGACTTAACACCCCTATCACAATACCCACATAGAGTCCTGTCCAGTTGTGTATCCGCCATAATGTTTTATTCCCTTTCATCTAGACACACCTTAAAAGTTATAAGAGACTGTCGCCAGAAAATTTCTGGGGTCACCCGGATACAACCTGTTAAAATCATAGCCGCCCACCCAGAAAACCTCATTTGTCAGATTCCTGAAATTAACCGAGATCCGGAATTTGTCCATGGTATAAAACAGCGCCGCATCTGACACAAAATAAGAAGGTAAGGTCAGAATCTGACTAAAGGTATTTCTGGAGGATACGAAATTGCCCCCCAAGGCTATACCCAAACCATTGAAATTGCCTTGGGTGATGAGGTATTTGGCCCAAAAACCTCCTTGGTGGATCGGGGCATTTTCTTTAATCCTTCCTATTTCTTCCTCATTGTCAGATTCTGTTATCGTAGCCTTGTTGTAGGCATAGTTGGCTGTGATACTAAAATTGGTGGTTATATTTCCGGCTAGGTCAAACTCTATCCCTCTCGCCCTTTCTTGCCCCCTTTGGATCAGCTCATCCGGATTTTCGGGATTGTTTGCATTCAACAAAATGTTATTTTGGGTGATGTCGTACAGAGAGGCTGTAGCAAAGAGTTTCCTGTTAAAAAATTCCCCTTTCAATCCTACCTCACCCATACGGCTGGTCAGTGGATCAAAGGGACCACCGTATATTTCAGGGCTTCCAACGAAGCCCGCCCCTTGAGGCTGATATCCCTGAGTATAGGTACCATAGGCATTGATATTGTTTGTAAGCGCATACAGAGCCCCCAATCTCGGTATCAAAGCAGATTGAACTACTTTTTCTTCATCCTCTCCGGCAAAGCCCAATAGGTCCGTATAAAACTCCTGTCTAAGACTTAGTAGCAGGACCAATCTGTTGTATTCCACCTGATCCTGAAGGTAGAACCCATTGACCATGTATTTGGCCGGGGTCAGCGGGTTGTTTACAAACAAATAACTCTCATAATCGGAAATGGTGTATCTGGGATTTGCCAGGTTGAAATGGGGAACATTAGGAACAGGGTTACCTGATCCATCAAAAAGATACGCATCCGTGTCGTTTGGATTAAATGAATTGATAAATCCCCGACCGTCAGCCCTCAGATATCCTCCGGCATTTTGGGAAGCATTCCCCAAAGGAGACACGCTTTGGATATAATCATAACCTCCCAATAATTTATGTTTGAAGGCGCCGCTATTGAAATCATGTACCAGATAGGCTGAAAGATTGTCGGTATAATTCCGCTGAAACCTTCTGATGGTTGACATACCCATGAGCGTAGGAATTTCATTCCCTTCCCCGTCCCTTGCAAACTGGTTGGAAGTCCTGTGTTCCTGCAGGTCCTCCTGCGCCAGGTATTTCATATAGGATAAATTGAAGGATGTTTTTTTTGAGAACTGATGTTGTAAGGATGTAGTAATAAACAGGTTATCTATATTGAGATAATCATCCACATAAGCGATTGCCAGTGAGGTAGGGGTTGAATAAAGATCCGTACCGGCGGATGCTCCAAATATGGGCTGTCCCCGATCCAGCTTACCCCTAGTGGCGGAATAAACCAAGTCAAAATTAATAGCTGTCTTATCGCCTGGAAGAAAAGTGAAAGAAGGTGCCACAAGCATGTCTTTCCTGCCCTGGAGTGTTCTGAATGATTCGGTATCCTGATAGGCCAGGTTGACCCTATAAAGAAGAGTTTTATCCTCATTCATAGGCCCGGTAAAATCCATGGCAGTTCTGAAAGTATTGAAACTCCCTGTTGAAAACTGTATGGATTTTCTTGCCTCATCCAAGGGTTTTTTGGTAACCCTGTTTATGGTTCCTCCAGGATCGGAATTGGCAAACAGAGCGGAGGCGGGTCCTTTGATCACTTCAATCCTCTCAAGATTGGCTGTAATTGGCAAGGCCCAGAATATACCTCCTGCCCGTAGACCATTGATCAATTGGTTTCTGCTTCTAAAGCCTCTCACTGTAAAATCATCATAGCCGGAAAACTGATTGATCCCGCTCATGTTTTTCACTACTTCGCCAGTGGTAAATGCCTGCTGGTCAAGTATCAGCTCTTTAGTGACAAATGTGATCGATTGAGGAATATCTTTAATGGGCGTTGCCACTTTGGAACCGCTGAATGAAACATCATTTTTATATGAATCTTCTCTCCTACCGGTGATTTCCACTGCCTGCAACCGGTATTCATCCTGTTTGAGAATAAGCTTCAAATTAGAATCAGAATTTATATCAGGGTCTATTCTGATTGTCTCGGAAACAAATCCTATGGCCGAAACCCGTAAAGTAAAAACAGAATCAGTGGGTACTGAAAGCGAGAAAAGTCCATCCGGATCAGTTGCAGTACCTAAATTCGTTCCTTTTACCAGCACAGTCGCCCCGACAATCGGTTGATTTTGAGGGTCAACTACTTTACCATTATAACCTTGGGAAAAGGCGATAGTATTCATCAAAAAAAAGACTATCAAAACTAAGTAATGCTTATTCATATTATTTAGATTGAATTTAAACAATACAAATATAGGAGTGGGCATTTTACATTCAAATTTATTTAGACTTAATCTTAATTATTTTTTTAATTCAATATTATTAAGCCTTTCTTTCTATTTATAAGCAATGATAAAGGATATTGAAAGAAAGTATTAAAAGGATAATGAACAGGGCTTTGGTTGCTGATATTTACAAAGCATAGTTGGAAATTGGGTAGATTGAATATCAATGAAAGGCTAAACACCGGTATTTTCTTACTCTTTAGACGGATTAGGTATTAAGCCGAACAGCTGCCATCTCCGGCCTAAACTGTCGGCGTATTAAAATCGGATACGGATATGCTTCATATTCATCTTACCCGGAAATACAATACCGGAAGCCGACTTTTCACACGGTGCTTATGCAGGTAGGAAGAGGGAGAAAACACGTTCCGAAAATCAGCATCCAATAAAAAACGAAATCATCATCCTTTCACCACCTCGATTTCCTTTTTTAAAACTCCTGAAAGCGTATCGGCATAGCGCTGGGCTTCCCAGATTTCCATATCAAGATTTTCTTCCCCGTAGATTTTGATTGATATTTTTCCTTCTTCTACATCACATTCCAGACGCTCCACCCATTGGTTTTTGGTTTTGTCCAATCCTACAGCTATCCGCAATATTCCCGAGAGTTTCCTGACGAGGCGACGTTGTTTTTTATCCATGGCTTTGAATTTCCGATGCCGCTTCTTTGGACCGGTTTTTCTATGGTATCGTGCCAGATGGGAAAGGATCAGAATCTCCTCGTTATTAAAACCCCGAAGTCCTGAATTAAGGATGATATAGCGGGAATGTTTTTGGTAATTCTGAAAATTAACAAACAGGCCGACATCATATACGAGGCAGGCGTGACCCAACAGTTCCCGGTGCTGACCATTCAGCCCATGAATGGCATCCAGCTGATCAAAAAGTTGTGTTGCCAAACTGATGACATGTTTCTTAGCTTCGAGATCGGTATCATACCTTGACGCCAAAAGCAAACTGCTTCTTTCCCGAACGTTCGTGCCTATACTGGTTTCCTCCAGTTTTTGTCCGTTTTTTTCCAGATAATCAATGATCAAACCCTCCCGAAGAGAGGCATCACACAGAATGATTTCGTCCGCTTTTGCCATGTGGAGCAGCTCTACCAACAGCAACCCTCCCAAATGGATCGCATCTGACCTGTTTTCATTGATACCGGCAATTCCGGATCTCTTGTCGGAATTAAGATCCAGCAGTTTGGCAACCAGTTTTTCCAGATCCCGTGTTTTCACCACCTCTGCATTGACGGAATTGATTATGTTCCTGTCTTTTGAAGTCAGGCAAGCTTCTCCCAGTGTCCTGATGGTACCGGATGTTCCGATCACCTGGGTAAAATTGAATGCAGTGGCTACCTCAAAGATTTTTCCTGCGGTTTCACAGATATGTTGCCGGAGCAATTCCCTGTTTTCAGTGTCCATTGCATCCTGATTTCCCACCCGGTCCAGCAACCTCAGCACGCCCAATTTCAAGCTGCTTTTGAGCAGCACCGAATTTTGGTTTCCAACAACTGCTTCGGTGCTCCCGCCACCGATATCCAGCACCATCACATTTTCTCCCTTCAGGTCCAATGCCTTTTTGACTGCCAAAAAAATAAGCCGTGATTCTTCCTTGCCCGAGATCAACTGCGGCACCAATCCCACATCCTCAATCAACCTGTCCAAAAACTCCCGGCCGTTTTTGGCTTCTCTTGTAGCAGAGGTAGCCGCTGTGATGATTTCCTCAACTCCATATTGATCTGCCAGCTTCACATACCGGGTGATGGTTGATATTCCGGCTTCAAAAGCCTTTTCATTTATTTTTTTGTTTTTAAAAACCCCCACACCCAGTTTCACCATTTCCTTCTCCTGAACCAACACCTCAAATGTTTGCCTGGAAGTTACCTTGACTATAATCATGTGAATGGAGTTGGTTCCGATGTCGATTGCAGCGAGGTTCATAGGTAAAACTGATTAAACATGATGAATGATTGAAATTAAAAATTGTTAATGAATTTTACTTAAAGATAGGAAAAACCAAAACATCGAAAAGCGATTGGAATTTCCTTTTCCATTTTTGTAAAATGATTATTGGCACACCAACCTTCAAGCAGATTTACTTATATTCAGGATAAATTCGATGGAATTGTTTCCGGTACCTGTGAATTCGGTGTATTGTCCCAAGATTTCCATTCCATCACAACCTACAATCAGACCTAATATGAAATCAATACTCCCAATTATAAAGCCTGAAGAATTGATGGAATTACGTCAAAGACAGGAATTTGTCCTGGTTGATGCCAGGTTTGGAAAAGACAAATATGCGGATGAACATTTGGTAGGGGCACTGCACGTGGATCTGAACACCCAACTTTCCAATATAAAAGCCGATTTCTCCGATGGAGGAAGGCACCCACTCCCCGGTCCTAATCAGTTTGCGGAAACACTTTCCTCACTTGGCATCAATCCTGACAGTCACGTCGTGGTGTATGATGACCAATTCGGCGCAAATGCCGCAGCCAGGTTTTGGTGGATGGTCAAAGCGATGGGCCACAAAAGGATCCAGGTGCTCGATGGCGGATATGAATTTGCTGTCAAAGCCGGATTTCCTACCAGTTCAAAGACCGAGGTTCCAAATAAAGCAGAAAAATATCCAATCGGAAGTTGGGCTTTGCCTTTGGCGAACCTTGAAGAATTGGATCAAGTAGCACTGGATGAAAATCACCTGGTGATTGATGTGCGCGAAAGGGATCGGTATCTGGGGAAAAAAGAACCGATAGATTTGATCGCAGGCCATATACCCGGAGCTGTAAACATTCCTTTTTCTTCCAATTTGGACAGCGACGGTTTCTTCCTTGCCCATGATCAGCTAAAGGAAAAATATGCTTTTGCCGATAAAACTCCGGAGAACATCATTGTCCATTGTGGTTCCGGAGTCACCGCCTGCCACACCCTTCTTGCCATGGATTATGCAGGTCTGGAGATTCCCAAACTTTATGTGGGGTCGTGGAGTGAGTGGTCCAGAAATGGCAGACCTATCGAATCAGGATGAAGAGAATTATTTTTGGATTTAACACTTTTGGATTTATCAAACTTGGGCATTTTGGCATGCCCGAAAAAGCATCATGCCTTGGTATTCGCCTTGCTCTCATGATCAACTTTATAAAGTATAATTTCTCCCAAATACCCGTGAGTATCTTTTAACCTTTCTTTCAAACCCTGGGAAAAACCAATCGTTTTATAAAGAAATCAAAAAAAATGAGATCATGATCAGAAAAGGTAGCAAAGTAAAATGGAAATGGGGAAATGGCGAGGCGGAGGGAAAAGTAATAGAAACCCATGAAAAGGAAATCACCAAAACCATCAAGGGTTCTAAGATCACCCGAAAAGGTGATAAAGAAAACAAGGCTTTACTTATAGAGCAGGAAGACGGCGATCAGGTATTGAAACTTGAATCCGAAGTTGAAAAAGCATAAACACATTATTCCTCCTTAATCCCCACTATTTTCTTCGAAATACTGCCACAATAACCTTGAAATTTTCCGCTGCAACTCCCACGCTTCGTTGTCATATTCCCAACGCTGATCTTCGTTGTTGTTGGTGGCAATATAAAAAACATAGTCCCCGTTAGGCGCGTTGACCAGGATCAACTCGGAACGTGAAGCATCTACCATTCCTTGTTTTGATGCAGATTGTACATGAGGCGGAATGGCGGAAATGCCATATTCATCATAAAAGGTATTGCTCAAAAGCCTATACATTCGATCGGATGCTGCCTGACTGATGATTTCTCCTTTGCGGATTTGTGCCAGCAGCGTTGCCATCTCTCTTGGTGTGGTTTGGCCCCAGCCGTATTTTTCACGGATTTTTTCCCGCCCGGGAGTTCGGGAATTGATCCTGATATGTTGATATCCCAGCCTTTCCATCACCTCATTGATGGAGCCTCCCCCACCGGCAAGTGCCTGATTCCAAAGTGAAGCTGTATTATCGCTGTAGCTGAGCATCAGTGACAACAATACACTGAGTTCGGTTTCGGTGGAATCTTTAAAATACTGCATCAGCCCGGAGCCGCCGTATTTGATTGAATCCCTGTACACAAGCGGTTGATGATAATCCAGCTCTCCTTTTTCAATTTTATCGAAAATCCCGACCAGAATCGGTACTTTGACAATGCTGGCGGTCGGGAAAATGGAGTCGGAATTGACGCCTGCTTCCTCCCCCGTTTCCAGGTTCAAAACGTAAATACCCACATCACCTTTAAACCCTTCTGTTTCCTTTTCAAGTAGGGATTGTAGTGCAGAGGTTTGTGCAAATGTTGAATAAACGGCAATAAAAAAAAGTTTGACAGTTAATAAGAGGCGCATAGGTTTAATTATTACATAACAATATGGAAATTAACTGTGGGAAGTTAGATTTCCAAATCATTTTTTCCCTAGAAAAATACAATCCCTCCAAGGGTCCAAGACCTTATAGGGCTACCTGACACTAAATGCTACTTTCCCTTAATCATGCCCTTCTTCCTTTCCTCCACCGCATAATTTGCGGCTCTTGCGGTAAATGCCATGTAGGTTAAAGAAGGATTCTGGGTTGCAGTGGATGTCATGCAGGCGCCGTCAGTGACAAATACATTTTTGCAGGAATGCAGCTGATTATATTTGTTCAGCAGTGAAGTTTTTGGATTGTGGCCCATGCGGATCCCTCCCATTTCGTGAATGTCTGATCCAGGGGGAGATTTGGTATCGACACCATCAATATTGGTGAATCCGGCCAAGGTGAACATCTCCGTCAACTGTTCTAGATAATCAACCACCATTTTGTCATCATTTTCAGTCCAGTCGCATGATAAAACCAATTGGGGTATACCATATTTATCTTTCATTTCGGTATCCAGCCGCACATGATTGCTTTCTATGGGAATCACTTCTCCCTGCATCCATGCGGACAATCCCCAAGGCCCCATTTCTCTGTTGAACAGGTTGGCTTTCAGCTCTTGGCCGATCCCTGCACGGCTGAACTGCACAGAACGGGCCGAGGACCCAAATCCAGTCGCATAGCCTCTCAGAAAATCGGTTTCCTGCTTATACACATTTCTGAATCTTGGGATATAACTGTGGCTTGGGTTCTTGCCCTTGCTCATCATATCCTGAAACTCCTCACTTCGACCTGAAATTTTGCCTCTGTAATTGTGCCAGGAAATGTACTTGCCTAAAAGACCATTTTCATTTCCCAATCCATTTGGAAATCTGGAAGAGGTGGAATTCAGTAGGATCAAATTCGAGTTTAAGGCGGAGGCATTGACAAAAATAATTTGGGCATAGTATTCATACATCTCCAGGTCATTGCTATCGATGATCCTGACACCGGTGGCTTTTCCTTTTTCTTCATCATAAATTATAGAATGCACTACTGAATGTGGCCTAAGTGTCATATTACCTGTTTTTTCGGCCCAAGGAAGTGTAGAAGCATTGCTGCTGAAATATCCGCCGAGTGGACAGCCACGGTTGCAAAGACTTCTATGCATGCACTTAACACGCCCTTGCTCCCGATGGATTTCTTCCGGCTCTGTAATATGGGCACTCCTACCGTGTATAAGTTGACGGTCTGTATAATTATCAGCCAGCACTTTCCGGAAATGTTGTTCCACACAGCTGAGGCCAAAGGGTTTTAAAAATTCGCCGTCAGGGAGTTGTGGAATACCATCCCTGTTTCCGGAGATACCTGCAAATTTTTCCACATGGCTGTACCACGGGGCGAGGTCTTCATATCGGACAGGCCAATCCACAGCATAGCCATCCCTGGCAGGACCTTCAAAATCATAATTGGACCACCTTTGGGTTTGTCTGGCCCATAATAGGGATTTTCCTCCCACCTGATAGCCCCTGGTCCACTGGAAAGGCTTTTCCTGAACTGTATCCTGCTCACCTTCTTTCATCCAAAAATGGGCAGTAGCTTCCTGAATCCTAGCCCCACGTCTCCCAAATTCTTTCTGTTGTTCTAAAGGAATTTTCCCGCCAAACTGAAAATCCCAGGGGTTCTTGGTGGCGGTGGGATAATCGGCTATGTGTTTCACGTCCCTGCCTCTTTCGAGCACAAGGGTTTTTAATCCTTTTTCACAAAGTTCCTTTGCTGCCCAACCTCCGGAAATTCCTGATCCGATAACTATGGCATCATAGGTCATTTGGTTTTTGGCGGTTATATTGAGATTTGACATTTCTGGATTTTAATGGGTTCATTGGGTACCGGAACACAGCCATCATAGCCGCCGGCGATCATTTCATATTTTGTAAAATTCGTCAAAAAGTACTCTGAAGTTGTGTAGCCTAAAACAGTTAGTTCTTTTAGCTGATCAAAAAATTCTTTTTCGGCTTCCACCTCTTCACGGTCAAAACTGATCAGGATTTGCTCTCTTTCCGGTCTTGAGATATCCTTTAATGATTTTCCGAAGGTTTCCTGTGATTTCTTTTCTACCAAATCAAGCGAAGCAATAAACTCCTGCCGTACTTCCGGCTCATAGCAATTGGCAAGGATCCTGTCGATAAAGGTATTGATCTTAAGGTCCACGGCACCAAGCGTGTCTGTTTTGGGAATCAGCGTATCCACCAGATGTTGGAGATTATTCTCTTGCAGTCTGTCAAGTGAAAGTGTTTTGACATGATCAGCAGCCACTTCACTCCCATCGGGGCCACAGGCAGGCAGAAACATCAAACCCCAGACAGTGATCGCCATTGATTTTAAAGCATTTCTTCTATTCATATCAAAATCAAGTTATTATACTTGAATTTTGCTAATAGTTTTAGATAAAAGGTCAAATCATTGTCTCAAAATTCCTCAAAATCAGATTTCTTCAAAATAAAAATTCTTATATCAACCAAAAACCGAAGGTGAAATCTTTCCTCATAGGTATAATCTCAAAAGAAAAAAATCTGTAAGACAGAAATTTTAGACTTTTCCTGACTTTTGATATGAATATCAATCAGGGACTTTATAATAAAACCTTATAATCAGCTGATTGTAAATATCGAGGAAAACAGTTGCGGTTTCCTTTTTATCTGTTTCGAATTGCTGTAGGATTTATCATTTTTAACATTTACCTTTTGTCAAATTTTAATGATCATGGGAAAAGAAAAGACAGTTCAGAAGGCTGAAAAGAAAAAGCCTGAGAAAAATCTCAAAGAAAAACGAGCAGATAAAAAAGAGAAAAAAGATTCCAAAAAACGCAATGGTTAATTAAAGCCTGCAGTTTCTGTGGGTTTAAATTCAAATGACAAAGCCCTCCCCAATTTTCCGGAGAGGGTTTTTTAGCTTTTATTCTCTCAGCATTTATTTATGCAAATCTCTATCGGGTATATCAAAAATCAGCTCATCTCTTTTTAAGTAAGGCTTTTTATTATTGAACAAAAAAAATGTTTCGTGTATTTTTGCGTTATATAACATAAATTTATGTATATCCGCTATTCTGCCAGTTGCAATTGCTTATCGGGGCAAAGGGCTAGAAGACCGAAGTCGGAAGGAGCCATCAATCTAGCATTTGGAAGAGGATCCTTTGGTTTTTGGCATTTACCGGTATCATTGCGGATATCCATATATAAATTAAACTCTATGAGAACAGGGCGAACGATATACTGTTTCCTTTGTTATTAAACAGCATCAGCTCACCCTAATTAAAAATATTGTGAAAGTTAAATTTAACGGCACCAGTAACAACGAGTTTTACAGCGAAGTCAAAAGTCAGGTAAATGAATATTTTCGCATCAACAAATTGAGCAAAAATGCCAATTTGGAAATGATTTCCAAGACCATATTCTTCCTTTCTTCGTTTGTTGGCCTCTATATATTAATTGTTTTTGGGAATTTCAGCCTCCCTGTCAAACTAGTGATGACTGTTCTATTCGGAATGGTCCAGGCATTTGTAGGATTCAATGTTGGTCACGACGCCATCCACGGCTCTTATTCCACCAACAAAACAATCAATAAAATTTTGGGCTTTTCATTTAATATGGTAGGAGCCAATGCATATGTCTGGAGTATCACACACAATGTCGTCCACCATACCTTTACCAATATTCCCGGACATGATGAGGATCTGGATGTTGCCCCCGGATTGATCCGGCTGAGTCCGATGGAGGAGAAAAAGCCATTTATGAAATTTCAGCATGTTTACGCTTTCCTATTATATGGATTGGCTTCTTTGTCCTGGGTTTTTCGAAAAGATTACATCAAGTTCTTCAAAAAGAAGATCGGACAGACAGACAATACCAAGCATCCCCGGATAGAGTATTTCAACTTGTTTTTCTTCAAGATTTTATATTATGCCCTTTTTATAGTGGTCCCTTTGATGGTCATGGATATTACCTGGTGGCAATACATTATAGGTTTTCTGATCATGCATCTTTCAAAAGGATTTGTATTGGGGCTTATTTTCCAGCTCGCCCATGTGGTGGAAGGACCCAGTTTTCCGCTTGTAAATGATGCGGGTTCCATTGAGGAAAGCTGGGCCATTCATCAGATGCAGACTACTGCCAACTTCTCCACCAAAAGCAACATTGCCAAATTTCTTTGCGGCGGGCTCAATTTTCAGATCGAACACCATTTGTTTCCCCAAATCTGTCATGTACATTATCCGGTAATTTCCAAAATAGTTCAGGAAACTGCGCAGCGGCACAATGTACCCTACCACAACAATGAATCTTTTGTGGAAGCATTGAAGTCCCATTATAGAACATTGAAACTGTTGGGAAATCAGTAAGTGCAAGTAGCACCTTTTCCCGGAACTAAGGTCCCAAGGGGGATTGAAACCAATAAACAGGTAAAATTTTTATACAGGAAAAAACAAGAAAAAAGAGGAACCTTTGTCCGGTTTTCCAACTGCTTTTATAAAACCGTTATGGTTGTGCAATATTTTTTTGCATATAGCTAGTCCTATACCCGTACCTGAATAGGATTCCTTACCATGTAATCGTTGAAACAAACCGAATATTTTTTCAGAGTATTCAGGTTCAAAACCTATTCCGTTGTCCGTGATCTCCACCTGATAATAATATTTTGTTGGATATGCTTCAGCAAACGGAATATTGCTTCCTTTTATCTTTTTGGAAATAATGGTAACACAAGGCGATTTTGCTTCATCACAATATTTTATTGCATTGCCCAAAAGATTGGAAAACAACTGTTGAAGCTGAAAGGGAATTCCTCTTACTACGGGAAGATTTTTGGAGAAAATCCCGGCATTGGTTTCTTCAATGGAAGTAGAATGCTCCAGTAGGACTTCTTCCAATATATGGTTTAAGTCTACATTTCTAAAACTGTCGTCCGTGGCGGATGCCTGAGAAAAAGTCAGTAGATCTTCAATGAGCAACTTCATCCTGTCGGTGGAAACTTTGATTTTATCAAGGTATTCTCTTGTACTCGGAGGCAGCAAAAGAGCGTTTTTCTCCATGATTCTGTTTGCGAATATTTGGATTTTGCGCAGAGGTTCCTGTAAATCATGACTCGCTACGTAATTAAATGAATTCAGCTCTTTGTTGATATTTTCCAGCTCTGTGTTTTTTTGCGAAAGCGATAGGTTCAATCGTTCCAATAATTCAGTTTTGAATTTCAACTCCAGCTTGATTTGTCGCTGAGTGGTAATATCTTTAAGAAATACAATGAAGGGTGAAGTTTTATCTTTTCCGGAATGAGAGATTCTACAGGAAACGAAGAACTCTTTATTAATACTGTTTTTGGCGGTTAACTCCAGGTCTCTATTCAAGTAAGTAAAGGTTTCCTGATTAACCAATTGAAGGAGAATTTTTTGGTATTGTTTAAAATATCTTTTAGGAAAAATGGTTTTGGATAACTGTTTACCTAATACTTTATCTGATTTATACCCGAAAATCTCCTCACTTTTGGGATTCCACAAGCGAATGATTCCTTTATAGTCAAAAACAATGACACCCTCCGGGGCGTGATTGATCAATTGAGAAAGATAATTCTCCTTTTCTTCCACTTCCTTGATGAGGGTGTACTCTTTGGTGATATCCTGACAGGAACCTATCATTTTGATGGGCTTATTTTCAGAATCGGTGATGATTTCTCCGTTACCTTCCAGAATTTTTAAGGTTCCATCGGGATTGATGATTCTGATTCTATAATCCTTTGCTATACTGGTTTCCAGTGATTGATGTATTTCTTCCAACCTTTGCTCCCTATCATCCTGATGGACGAAAGAAAGAAAACGTTCCAGTGAAATTTCCTCGCTTTGGGGTTCTAATCCATAAATCCTAAACATTTCGTCGGACCAGCTCACTTTGTCCTTTTTTACATCCCAAGACCAGTCCCCAATATGGGTGATCGCCTGAACATGCTTGTTCATCTCCTGGCTTTCCTGCAAATTTTTCAGCAGTAATTGCCGCTTGGTCACATCCATGACCGTACCCTTCAACTTGTCAGGTTTGCCCTCAGCATCAAAAAGAACCTTTCCACGGGACCACACCCATTTTATTTTTCCATCAAAGTTATATCTGAATTCAGACTCGCATATTCCCTCGTTTTGGTAGGCTTCACGGATATTATCAACTACTTTTTGTCTATCTTCCTCATGCACATACCTGAGAAAATTGGACAAATCTCCGGGCTTATCCGTAGGAAGGATTTTTTTCACCCCTATAGTCGATTTGGAAGTCTGATTATTGATATCCCACAGAAAACTTCCCATATCTGCCAGTTCTTCTGCCTCCAGCAAATCTTCGTTCCGTTGCTTAAGATCCGCATTGACTGACTTTAGCCTTTCTTCCTGAATTTCTATAAAGGCATTGAAACTTGACATTTCCAATTCAGAAATGAAACGGTCAAGCTCTTCCATGATATTTCCAAACAGAAATATATCCGCTGTGTATAAATAAAGAAACTTTCTAAAGGTTCTTCTTCGAACCAAAGAGATAAGGGTGATATCCTCAGCCAAAACAGCATTTTTCTCCAATTCAGGTATCAGGTTTTTTTTGTAGTTATGGGAGGCGGTTCGGATATATTCATCGATTTGATTCTCGGCGATGCATGTCAACAAATTTTTGGAGGAAGCTATTCCGAATTCCAAAAATTCCTGCTCTGTATAATGTGCAAAAAACTGAAGTAATGGGACCTTTTCCTCTTTGGAATATTGAATCTGTGTTTCACCAAATTCCCTTAGATGATTTTGCAGGATGAAAGCTGCAAACTTAGGAAGATGTGTAAAAACCACTCCAATATTTTTTATTTCGTTCTTCGAGGTAATTAGCATTCCACTTTTATATTTTTGGTATCATTTAAAATTATTGAGATTTTTTAGAAAACACAAAGGTTTCTTTGGATGAATTGGGTTTTAATTTCCCCCAGTCCAAGGATAAAACAAGACTGGCAATTTCCTTTAACTCATTGAAAGAGGAGGGTTTACTCACATATAGATTTGCTCCCTTTTCAAATGTATCATCAATATCCCGCTTAGCTGATGATGTTGAGTAAATAATAATAGGGATGTGCTTGAGGTCGGGTGATTTTCTGATTTCATCGAGGCATTCCCGTCCGTTCTTATTCGGCATATTCAAATCAAGGAAAATCAGGTCAGGTTGTTTTCCGTTGCTTTTTAACAATTTCAACAGAGATTCCCCATCTTCAGCCATTTCCAATCTTATGGACAATCCGGTTTCTTCCAATGCCTCGGAAAAAAAGTCCCTGTCATCAACATCATCATCAGCTAAAACTACAAAAATCTGATCTTTACTCTTTGAAAAGTCAGGGCTAATCTGACTTCTTTTTTCGCCTACATTTCTACCTCTGTAAATAGAAGTCAAATATAGTGGTAAGATTATTCTTGAGCCGGAATTATAATCGGAGATTTTTGAAGGGTACATAAGTAATGGTGGTTTGATTCTTGAAGTATAATCAATAATGTCAATATTCACAATCATCTTTTTTTAATTACCCATCCCATTGATTTTATTGCCAAATATGATCATTTAATATTTCTTTTATTTTATTTTTGGGTTAAGCTAAGTGTGAATATTAACCTGATAGATATAATTTTTTGTATATCCGCTATCCAGCCAATAGTCTTCTTTTTTCTAAGAAAATGGCTAAGAGACCGAAGACCGAAGTTGGATGTACTCAATACATATAATCTAAAATTAAAAACAGCCGGTAAGTTTTGAATAATGCTCAGGAAAGTTTCTCGTTTTATTAAGTATTTAAAATGACATCTTTAAAAAAAATATTGTTTCATACATCTCGTCCTGAACATCCAAGCTTACTGAATCTGTGAATGAAAATCAATGCGGAAGCTTATGACGGATAGCGCCATAGGAAAGCGTGCCCAATAATGCTCCTGCCAAAACCACTAAAATGGATACATATCCCACGCCAATAAGTGTATAAATCGGACCTGGACAGGATCCGGCCAGTGCCCAACCCAAGCCGAATATAATGCCTCCCAGAAGGTTTCTGCTGACACCTTTGTTTTTGGGTTTGAAAGTGATGGGTTCACCATATAAGGATTTTACCTTTTTCCTCTTAATCCATTGGACCCCAATCACCCCCAAAGCCAAGGCCGAGCCCATAATTCCATACATGTGGAAGGATTGGAAGCGAAACATTTCATAAATCCTGAACCAGGAAGCTGCTTCGGATTTGTACATTACGATTCCAAAAAATATTCCGATAACCAAATAGCTTATTGATCTCATTTTCTACAATTTTAAAATATAAGAGGAAATAAAAGGTGGACCATGATCAGTCCGCCTGTAAAAAAACCGATCACTGCAATCAGTGAAGGAATTTCAAGATTACTCAAACCTGAAATCGCGTGCCCTGAAGTACAACCTCCGGCATATCTTGCCCCGAATCCTATCATGATTCCTCCTACCAACAATATGCCGAGAGTTTTCGGACTTATCAGGGATTCTAAGGCAAATAGTTCGGTAGGAAGATAGGTTTCCCCGGCACTTTCAAATCCTAGGTCTCTCAGTAGAGCTACCGTATCGGGATTGATGGCAACCGACGTATCATTGCTGAGCAGATGAGCACCTACGAACCCACCGATGATGGCACCCACCAACACGATCAGATTCCAACGGTTTGCCTTCCAGTCGAAATCGAAATACTTGACTTTTCCACCCGCACCAAATGCACTGCACATGGTTTCCAAATTGGAGGACATTCCAAATTGTCTCCCCACATATAGCAGCAGAAACATAATAAAGGCAATAAGAGGCCCTGATACATACCAAGGCCAAGGTTCAAATATATAATCCATGATATATTTAATTTTTAACTTCCTGAAAGAAGCTATGGGTTGAGTTTAACTATTATTTTCTTCTACTGTATTTCAACAAATGTATCTTGAGTAACAAAATTGACAATAATTCATCCCATTTTTTCCTGAATCTCTGAAACTGATTATTTCGAACACACAGCCTCAACTTCTTGCTTTTCAGCGGACAAAAGAGAAGACACTGGAAACACAGCATCTCGGTGATGTTATTGTTTTATTTTCCCGCAAAGAAAAGATAGAAGCGTCGAACATTCAGCTTTTTATAAATAAAAGATAATACGCCCTGCTGGCTTGGACGCCTGAACATCGGTCATCGGACAACACAGAGATAGCCACGTCGTGCATTAATTCTTTCATAAATAATAGATAAAAGTGGCACTCCCCGCTATGACGCAGGCTTCGGTCTCTTTCTTCCGGTATTTTTACTTCCGACTCCTTTTGTTACTTGAATTCTTCGACTGCATCACTAATATCAAACACTGTTTGGTTTTTTTGCTCCAAAATGCTACTTCCGGCGGCAGACCTATATCCACCGGCACAATGCACTGCAATAGGTTTATCGGAAGGAATCTCCCCTACCCGATCCCGCAATTCATACAAAGGAATGGCAATGGCATCTTTAAAAATCTTTCCATGTGCTACTTCCGATTCATTTCTGACATCTACGATAGTATATTTATCCTGATTGCTTTTAAAATCCTGCAGGTTGAATTCTGCTGAAGATTCGGAGACATCGGAATTCAGGGATACAATACCTTTAAGCTGATTTTCATATCCGATTTTTGAGGTGCGCTCGAAAACATCATTCACTTTTCCTACACTCGGCACTACGAGATAAAAAGGTTCATTTGGCTTGACAATAGACCCAAGCCAAGTCTCGAATTTATCATCATTTCCGCGGGCCATGATATTGATACTGTTTGGCAAATGGCCTTTTTTATATGCCTTGGCATCCCGCGTATCTATTACCACAGTTTCCTTATCCAATTGCTTTACAGACAATCTGAAAGTATAATCATCCTTTTTGGGTTTTTCAGGCCCCATTTTATTCAGGTCCACATTAAATCCAAAATAGGATGGAATAAATGGCTGATCTTTCAGAATCTCCTCTACAAACTCCTCTTCAGTCTGTACTTTAAATGCCCAATTGCCTATACGTTCCGCACCGAGCGTACTGGAGGAGTCACTGCTCATGTTTTTTCCACAAAGAGAACCTGCTCCATGTGCGGGATAAATGAGTGCATTATCAGGCAAATCTGAAAATTTGGTTTGAAGGGTTTTGTACATGGCTCTTGCCAGTTCTATTCTTTTTACGGCTTTGTTGCCGACACTTTCCCGAAGATCAGGCCTTCCAACATCTCCTATAAATAAAGTATCGCCTGTAAACAACACCGTTTTTTCACCCTTTTGGGCAATGATCGTAATGCTATCCGGAGAATGCCCTGGCGTATTCAAGGCTTTGAATACAAGACTACCCAATGTAACAGTATCGCCTTCGTCAAATGCCTGATGTTCATAATCCGCTCCAAAAAGTGCACTGGCATAAATCACTGCTCCTGTCTCCCTGTGGATCTGCAAATGGCTGCTCACAAAATCCGCATGGGGATGGGTTTCAAAAACAGCAACTATAGTCGCTTTTTCTGATTCTGCCAATAAATAATAGGGTTTGGGATTTCTACCTGGATCAATCAGCGCCATTTTTCCATCACTTATGACAGCATATGAAAAATGTGCCAGAGGTACGTCTTTAAATTGTTTGATAATCATCTTCTTCTTTTTTATATCTTGAAGTAAATTTTAAATATTTATAACTGATTGCTGTATATCGGAGATCATTCATTTTACTTAAGGCGGAGGGGAAACCTATTTTAGCCCACTCAATTCAGTTCTTTCCATATAATAAATACACCCATCAACAATACAAACCAGCCAAACACTTTCTTTAATTTTCCACCATTTATAAATTTGTTCAAATAGATCCCGATAAAAATTCCAAGTATGGAAAGTGCTGTAAATGTCAGTAGAAAAGTCCAGGCGATATCAAAGTTCTGTATATCTCCGGTAAATCCAATGAGGGATTTGACAGCAATGATCAGCAGGGAAGTGGCGACAGCTTTCTTCATGGATAGCTTGGCCAACAGGACCAATGCCGGTATGATCAAAAACCCGCCTCCGGCACCAACCAAACCTGTTAGTACTCCCACAACGATTCCTTCAAGAACAATTAGCGGATAGTTATAAATAACTTTTTCTGAATCGGCTTTTACTTTTCCATTATCATTTATCATGGATACGGAAGCCAATATCATAATGAAAGCAAAGAACAACATGATGCCGATGTCACGGGTTATTTCCATACCGGAGATCGTAAACAGATGTTCGGGAATGGCCGGTATAATGAATCTCCGGGTCAGGTAAACAGCTATAAATGCCGGCACAGAAAATACAGCGGCCGTCCGGAAATCCACCAGATTTTTGCGCATGTTCTGCAAAGCACCTATCAGGGCAGACATACCTACTATGAAAAGAGAATAAGCAGTAGCTGTCAGCGGGTTTACTCCCAACAAATAAACAAGCACCGGAACTGTAAGTATTGATCCGCCTCCTCCGATCAAGCCCAAAACAACTCCGATCACTAATGCACCCAAATAACCCAAAACATCGAATAACTCCATACTTAAAATTACTACAGGACAAAAGTAAAAAGTTAAAGCGGCTCAATAAGTAACTTTAGTTACAAAAGAAATAAATTTTTAGCAAATGTCTCTGTAATAGGAATTATATCCGAATGGAACACTCGGAGAATGAAAAGCAGACTTCTGACGATGAAAAATTAAAAGATTAGGTTCGATTGTCCTCTTTGGATGAATTGAAAATACCCATTCGCCTGGCCCTTTTTTCCCAATTCTGACGGGCTAGGACCTGCATGTCAGGAATACTGTCCTTTTCATCCATAATTTCAAATCCCAGAAGGGTTTCAATGATATCTTCCATGGTGACCAAGCCTACCGTGTTTCCAAATTCATCAACGACCACAGTAATATGAGTTCTGTTTTTTACAAGAATTTCGAAAAGTCCCGGTATCGGAGTGTGGATATCAGTAAAATTGATTTCTCTTTTCAAGTTCTTGATGGGTTCAGATCCTTTTTCATTGATCATTTCTTCTAATACATCGTCCTTCAATACGAAACCTGTAATATAGTTAGGCTTTTTATCATAAACCGGTATCCTTGAAAACTGAAGATGCTTGTGATTATCATAAAACGCCTTAAGTGTTGTAGATTCTTCCTCAATGACCATTACAGAGAACGGTGTCATCACGTCCTTTGCCTTGATTGTTTTAAATGCCATCAGATTTTTGATCAGACTGGATTCACTTTCTTCAAAAACTCCCTCTTCCTCGGCAGCAGCTGTGATGGCCAGAAACTCTTCCCGACTCATTGTATTTACATGTGCCGACTTACCGATAAGCTTTGTCGTAAGCATCATAAACCAAAGTATCCCTGTGTACTTCAATGGAAAAATAATTATTTTCAAAGATTTCGCAGTAAAATTTCCGAGATTGTGCCAATAGGTTGCACCAATGGTTTTTGGGATGATTTCTGATATAACGAGGATTGCAAGTGTCATTATTGTAGAAACAACAATCACTGCAGTTCCTCCTCCGAATACTTTTTCGGCCTGCACACCTACCAGAATTGCACCGACTGTATGTGCTATTGTGTTTATTGTCAAAATTGCAATCAAAGGCTGGTCAACATCTTTCTTGAATTCTGCAATTGTTTGGGCATAGGATTTTCCTTCCCTCTTTTTCATTCTGATAAAGGAAGGTGTAAAACTTAAAAATGCGGCTTCTAGAATAGAACATATAAAAGAGAAGAAAATGGATATAAATGCATAAAATAATAATAGTCCCATTTATTTTTATTTGATTTAAATTTCCTGATAATTAATTTAAATTTTTCCTATATAAGCAGTTTAACCAAGTCTAAAACCTAATGCATGAAATTTTGCGAAAAATGAAAAATCCGAATCATGTTACCCTAGTGGATCTGTATTAGGTTGATGAAAGGAACCTGACTTTGTAAAATCAATAAAGGATATTCCAATCAAAGCATAAAACCCGACAATGCCGGGTTTTATAAGTCATTGAACAAACTATCAATGTGAAGCACAGGCATCTGCACATTTCTGACAATGATCGTGTTTGCGCTTTCCACATTCGTGTCCACATTTTTTTGAAAGCTCCCGACAGCCAATTACAAGAACACTAATATCCGATGCGGCATTGGTGGACAAGGCAATCCAGACAGGCATCTGCAAAATGGTTAAAGCGGCTTTTCACTCTAGATTGAAGCAAAAGCCATTCCTTTATCCCAAGCCTGAAAGGATGATCAATATATCGGGAACAAAAAACCGCTAAAATTGTCCAATAATATTCTCTACTAAACCAACTTTGAATTTTTCAACCTCAGCGAGTTTGCAATTACCGATACAGAACTGAAACTCATGGCCAAAGCTGCGATCATCGGCGAAAGCAACATCCCGAAAAAAGGATATAGCACTCCTGCTGCAATCGGGATTCCCAAAATGTTGTATGCCAAGGCGAAGAACAGGTTTTCTTTGATGTTTCGCATTACCTTATGGCTGAGCAATCGGGCTTTTGCAATTCCTATCAGATCTCCCTGGACAAGCGTGATACCGGCACTTTCTATGGCAACATCAGTTCCTGTGCCCATTGCGATTCCGATATCTGCCTGCGCCAAAGCAGGTGCATCATTGATGCCATCTCCTGCCATAGCCACTTTCTTACCCTCGGATTGTAAACTTTTTACTTCTTTCAATTTATCTTCGGGAAGCATCTGGGCCCTAAAGCCGTTGAGGTTTAGTTTTTCACTGACCGCTTTTGCCGTATCCTCATTATCACCGGTAAGCATGATTACCCTCAATCCTTCTTCCTGAAGTTTTTGGATGGCTTTCAGGCTGGAATTCTTGATCTTATCAGAAATTACTACAAATCCTATTGCCTTATCTTCTACTGCCATATAGGAAACAGTTTTGCCAAGCTTCTGCTCTATGTTCACCTGTTCCTGTAGCTTCGCGGAAATTTCAGCTTTAACATGCTCCATCAGTTTGGCATTGCCCACAGCAATTCTTTTTCCATGCATAACGCCCGTTACACCTTTACCGGTAATCGCCTCAAAGTCACTTACAGGTTGGATTTGCACCTGCTTTTCTTCCCCAAAGCGCAAGGTTGCCTGAGCCAGAGGATGCTCACTGTTATTGTTCAGGGATGTAATCAACTGAATAACATCGAATTCCGAAAAATCCGAAGAACTACTGATTACCTTTTCAACGGAAGGCTTTCCTTCTGTAACTGTTCCGGTTTTATCAATGATCACTACATCGATTTTATCCATTTCTTCCAACGCTGTGGCATTTTTGATCAGGATGCCTGATTGGGCCCCTTTACCTACTCCGACCATGACTGACATCGGAGTCGCCAAACCCAAGGCACATGGACAGGCTATGATAAGGACTGCTATTGCATTGACAAAAGCATAAACATAGGAAGGCTCCGGGCCGAAAAATGCCCAGACAATAAAGGTGATAATGGAAATCAGGACTACAATCGGCACGAAATATCCGGAAATTTTATCGGCCAGTTTCTGAATGGGAGCTTTGGACCGGCTGGCAGAATTGACCATTTCGATGATTTGGGAAAGCAAAGTTTCAGCACCCACTTTTTCTGCTGTCATGATAAAAGTCCTGTTTCCGTTGATCGTGCCGGCCCGAACCTGATCTCCGCTGGTTTTATCTACGGGAATCGGTTCCCCGGAAATCATGGATTCATCTATCGAAGGCTGACCTTCCTTTATACTTCCGTCAACAGGGATTTTTTCGCCGGGTTTGACCCTGAGCATGTCACCTTGGTGAATTTCCGCTATTGCCACAACCTGCTCCTTTCCCCCTACAATTTTTGTGGCCTTATTCGGGGCAAGTTTCAACAACTCTTTTATGGCCGAATTGGTCTTGCCATGTGCACGGGCTTCAAGAAGCTGACCAAGCAAAACCAATGTCAGAATAACTGTGGCAGCTTCAAAATACACATAAACAGTACCATCCATAGTCTTGAACTGATCAGGAAAAACATCCGGGAAAAGTAAAGTCACCACACTGAAAAGCCAGGCTACCCCAGCACCGATTCCGATTAGTGTAAACATATTGAGATTCCAGGTAACAATGGACCTCCAGGCCCTTTCAAAAAACATCCGGGTGGCGTAAAAAACCACCGGAATGGATAATGCCAGCTGCACCCAATTCCAATACATAATGTCCATCCAATCATAAAGAGGGTTTCCGGGAATCATTTCTGACATGGCGATCAGAAAAATCGGCAAGGTAAAAGCGGTGGCGATTTTGAATTTCCGTAAAAGTTTCCGGTATCCTTTATCTTCCTGCTCCACATTAGCTTCCACGGGAACCAGATCCATTCCACATATCGGACAGGATCCCGGATCATTTTCCATTACTTCCGGATGCATCGGACAGGTGTATTGAGTTGTATCGGATTTTGCGGCAGGTTGCTCCACCAGGTCCATTCCACAAACCGGACAATCCCCCGCCCCATTGTAGGTTTTTTCTCCTTCACAGTGCATTGGGCAATAGAAAACTCCTGAGCCCGGTGCTGTATTTTTCTTTTGAGGCTTTATCGATTCTTGATGACTTGAGTGACCGCTGGTTTCAGGCAAAAAAATACTGTAATGACTGTCTTTCAGCGCTTTCTGAAATTCACCCAAAGGAATATGGTTTACCATCTCAATCACAGCTTCTGCCTTTTGCAGATCTACAGCCGCCTGTTTCACTCCCGGAACGTGATTCAGTTTATTTTCAACACTTGTCCTGCAGCCATTGCAGGTCATTCCGATTATCGAATAGGTATGTTTCATGTTTTGATACTATTTATATCAGCTTTCTGCCAATGTAATATTTAAACAGTAAAGGTTGGAAGATCGAAGAAGTGGTTCTAAATAGCCAAACATTTTATTTACTTCGATAGACAAATCAGCATTTCAAACCAATCAATGCGGATAACTCAATAAAATAAAATAGCCGGCTCTTTTTGCAAAGAACCGGCTTAATCACTTAAAAAGGTTATGTAATTATTGACTTATTTTATATGCTGTTAAAATCTACTCGTCCAACAGCGGTAAACGGATATAAAAGGCCGTTCCTTCATCCTGTTTACTGTCAAACCAGATCTGACCTCCGTGGATATCCACTATCCGCTTAGAGATGAACAATCCCAAACCGGTAGTATTTTCACCTTGGGTTCCTCTTCTTTTTGCTGCGGTAAACTTATTGAAAACTTCTGATTGCATGGACAAAGGAATGCCGATACCATTGTCAACAATCTTGATCAATACGCTGAAAACTTCTTGCGTGACACAAACCTTCATATCTGTTCCCGCATTTGAAAACTTAATGGCATTTGTCAACAAATTCTGAAAAACTCTTTCCAGTTTAGTTTTACTCGCCTTTACATAAACCGGGCTATGCAAAAACTCAGACTTTATCTCTACATTTTTCAATTTTGCTCCAATATTCACCTGTTCCAGAACAGATTTTATGGAAGACACTACATCAACCTTTTCTTTTTCTATACTGTTATTATCCAACTCTCCAATCACCAACAAATCATCAATGATTGCCAAGCTCATGCGGTTTGTTTTTTCCAAAAGCGAGAGATGAAACAACGCTTCTTCATGCTCCCCATCCTCAATATTGGTTTTTATCAAATTGCTCAATGCTTCCATTGTATGAAGCGGACTTCTCAGATCATGGGCTAATAAAGAAGAAAACAATTCCTGATTTTGATTTACCTTTTCAACTTCCTTAGCTATAAATTTATTTTCTGTAATGTCATTGAATATGATATAACAGAAATTTGTCTTTCCTTCAGAGAAAATGATTGCGGCAAGCTGAACCATAATGACAGAATTGTCTTTCCTTACAAGCATGGATTCCATATTGAAAGAACCTGAATTTCCCTCTTCCAACGTCTGTTGCAACCTCTGCCAATCCTCAAGGTAATCAGGATGAGCAAAATTGGTGATGCTGTTATAGCAAAGCTCATTTTCACTATAACCGAGCATTTCCATGAAAGCCTTGTTTACTTCATTGATTTTGAGGTCGACGGTAACAATGGTGTTTCCAAATATGGATTTTTGAAAAATTCCTTCAAAATTGCGTTGATGCTGCTGAAGTCTTTCTTCCATTCCCCGGTTGACATCTATAACATTTTGAAAAGTGCTCTTATAGCCTACAACCTCTGTTATTTCTTTTATAAATTGTGAAGTTTTTGTTCTTCTTAGATCCAGTGAGTCACGGAAATCGGTTCGGGCGATTCCATTGAGGTGGTGTGGATGTTTTATTATTTGTAAGCTCATCTGAGGTTGGTTATATTTTCTCTTAAATTCTAATCTGACAAAATTGGGCATCTATCATTAAAAAAAATTACACATTTTTATAAGGATGTTATAAGATTCAAGGTTGTAAAATAGTATTAATTTGCAGAACATACTATTTTTATGTTCATTTGTATAAAATAAAATGAAGTTGGTATAAATTACTTTTTTACGGATTATTTACTTGTAAAAAGTATTAAATATCTTCAAAGTAGGATTTAACCAAGTTGAGAGGCTCAATACATATTAAAAAAATCTTGTTTATGGCAGAAAAACTTGCGTTGTGAAAGTTGATCGTGCCTAAAGGTTTTACACAATATTCAGATGGCAGAGAATGAGAAAAAATTTAATTCTTCATTATTTGAAAGATTCAGTTTCTTAATTAAACTTCATAATTAAAGCGCCCAATTCAAAACCATGTTCAACCATTCCTGCTTAATAAATCCGAAATTGAAAAGAAAAACAATTTCCCAAACCCTGAATAAGATACTTTAAATTTAAATAGTCTGGCTATCTGAATTTATATTTGGTAATATGAACATTTATCATTAAAATTAACTCAACTACAAGTTTTAATAAGGAGGTGATATATAATTATAAAACCTGAAAATTATTTTATAATTTAATCCATTGAACCACAACAAAATCCCGATTCATCCATATTTGCCAGATAAACTTCGGGTCAAATTCAGTATTTTTCTTTAGAATTTAAAATTTCAAGAAAAATTGATTGAAATTTTCAGGTAGCCGGATTTACCGGTTTCCAACCTTTGACACTAAAAAATGAAGTTGAGCTATAAATACGATTTGCATAAGGCATGTAAAACCATTATACAAAAGGAATTGGAAAAATTAAATATCCCATATACAAACCAAGGACTTTTTGAAGTCAAGCTTAAAAAAAGTCTCAGCGGTATTCAATATGAAAATCTTAGCGTAACCTTGAAAGAATACGGAATACAAATAATAGATACAAAAAAGGAATTGCTTGTTCAACAGATAAAAAATTCAATTATAGAATTGATTCATTTGGAAGATGAAAGCATTTCATTAAAAACGTCTGTATTTCTATCTGAAAAATTCAAATTCAGCTACGGGTATCTCTCCAATGTATTTTCGGAAGTGGCCATGACAACAATAGAAAATTTCATAATTCTTCAAAAGATAGAATATGCGAAGGTATTATTGATGAAGGAAAACAATACCCTGAAGGAAATTGCGGATAAACTAAATTATAAAAGTGTTGCACATCTTTCCAATCAGTTCAAAAAAAAAACAGGCTTGACACCTTCTTCGTTCAAACGTATTTTGATTCAAAGAAAGGATATCTAAGTAACTTAATTGTAAAAGTAAAACCCATAATTGCCTAAGCATTTTATTATACCTCTACACACATGCCATACAAAGAAATTAAAATTGTACTTGCAGATGACGATCAGGATGACCGTCTGTTTTTCAGGGATGCAATCAAATCACTGAAAATCGAGACTGCGCTGGTAATGGTTAACAACGGAAAGGAATTGATGGATTATTTGATGAAGCCGGAGACGGACCTGCCCGAGGTGATTTTTTTGGATCTGAATATGCCGGGAATGAACGGATTCCAGTGTCTCTCGGAAATCCGGGAAAATGAAAAACTCCAATCGCTGACTGTGGCTATTTATTCCACATCCTCCGCACAGAGGGACATTGAGGAGGCGCTTATCAAAGGAGCTAATATCTATATCAACAAACCAAATGATTTTAAGGATCTGAAAGCTGTGTTGAATAAAGTGATAACTACCAACTGGCAGTATTTAAATTCCGGTTTTAATAATGAGAGTTTTTTAATGAGCGTATAAATCATGTGAAATGATCAAACATGGACTGTCGAATAATCTGTTAAAGTCTTACCTGATAGGATCCATTATCTTGCTTTTGGTGCTTACAGGCATCAACTTCTTCCAATTCCGATCTTTTTCAGAGAGTCAAAAACTCATCATAAAATCCCATGATATACAAACAGAACTTCAGAAGCTTTTGGTGAATTTGATGGAAACAGAGACCTCTCAACGGTCCTTTTTAATCTCCAAGGACAGTGCATTTTTTTCAAACTACAAAAAAGAAAAGTCAGAAATACAGCCCATACTGGATAATATTAAAGGAGTGATTCAGGATCAGGGGCAGCAGGCAAGACTGGATACCCTTCAGCATCTGGTGGATTCCAGAATTGCCTACTTGGAGCGGACACTGATTTATTTTGCAGAATCCCAAGAGAAAATAATAGAGGAAGAAATTAGTCTAAGTTTTATCATGGTATATGGCAACAGGCTATTAAACCTGATTAAAACCAACATCTCTCTGATCAGCCACCATGAAGCTGAAAATCTGAAAGAAAGAGAAAACAGGAGAAACCAAAACAACTGGATCAATCCCATTTTATGGTTGCTTACGGTTCTCTTTGCCTTGTTTGTTTTTATTCTTGCCTATTTCGTACTCAATTCTTATCTCAATAAGGTAAAGAAATCCCTATATAAATTACAACTCAACCATGAGATCTACGAACAGGTGGAGCGGATTTCCGACTCAGGTCACTGGTATTTTTATCCGGAATCCAGCAATATTATTTTTTCGGATAATTATTACCGTTTGTTGGGATATGAGCCCGGGAGCTTTCAACCGACCCTTAGGAAATACTTCAGTACCATCTGCGTGAGTGATAGACCTGCTGTAATTCATTCCCTTAAACAGCTGAAAAAAGATGGTCTGATCCCGCCGATAAACCTTAAAATCATGACTCCGGAAGGAAAGGAAAAAAACATACATTTGGTGGCAACCTTGATAATGGATGACGAAGGGAAAAACATCATTATCGGAGCCAATAAAGACCAGACAAAAGAATTTGCCTATCAGGAAAACCTGAACCGGCTGAATTCAGCACTGCAGGTCCAAAACAATATTTTCAAAAATGCAGAATCCATTGCGGACACAGGCAGCTCAGCATATTACGAACAGACAGGAATGCTGGAATTTTCGGACAATCTTTATCGGCTTTTGGGTCATGCTCCCGATGATTTTAGGGCTTCTCAAGAAAAACTGTTGGAATTTGTACATCCTCAGGATTTGCCTAAAATCCGAAATAGTCTTGGATTGATGGCAACTCATATCACCCAAGGCATCAATAATTTCAGAATAATTGATAGATCCGGAGGAGTTAAATTCATCACTTCAAATAAAAAAAATCTGGAAGAGCGTGATTTAAAAATTCTGGTTGTAACCTTCAAAGATGTCACGGAAGAAGTAATGATCAGCAAACGATTGGAAGAAAAGAACCGGGAGCTTGTGAAAACCAATGACGAACTTGATTCCTTCAATCATATAGCCAGTCATGATCTCCAGGAACCCCTGAGAAAAATACAGACATTTATTTCCAGATTGATGGAGATGGAAGATTTGAAACTGACATCCACTTACCCTACTTATTTGGCAAGGATACAGGCAGCCGCCAAGAGGATGCAAAGTCTAATCCTGGATTTATTAGCTTTTTCACGCATTGCCAAGGATGTCAGAATTTTTCAACATTCCAACTTGAAATCCATCCTGGAAGTTGCCATTCAGGAGCTTTCACAGGAAGTGGAAGAGAAAAAGGCTGTTTTCCATATTGAAGATTTATCGGAAGCGGAAGTGGTGCCATTCCAGTTCCAGCAATTGTTTTTGAATCTGATCAGCAATTCCCTCAAATATTCAAAAGAAGAATCAGAAGTCATAATCCGGATAAAAAGGGAACCTTTAGTACCTGAAGATATTGAAAAATATTTTTTCTTCGATAAAAAGGATGTGGTAAAAATCACATTTGAGGACAATGGAATCGGATTTGACCAAAAATATGCCGATAAAATTTTCATTTTATTCCAAAGGTTACATGAAAATACGCAATATTCAGGAACCGGAATCGGTTTGTCTATCTGTAAAAAAATTATGGAAAATCACCACGGTTATATTTCGGCCGTTGGAATCCCCGGTAAAGGCTCAAAATTCACTTTGATTTTTCCAAAATCCCAAAAAGAATCTATCTACATCCGTCCGGATTTTCAGCCACTTTAAAAAAACTCGAATACTTAATTTTTAGATTCTGTGTTTAAAAATACCAAAATCATGCAACTCTTAATATGAAAGATGTAAACTTAATCTGAATTCCAAAGTTATTTTTGTTAAGCTAAATCTTTTCTGATTTATCAGATCTCATAAAAAAACCTACCTCTCATTTTAATTTGTAAACCTTTGCCTATTGTTGATTACAACCTGTAGAATATAGCCTATTATACCTGGCATCAGCTAGACCAGATACTTGCATTAAAAAAATAAGAATGTTTATACAGGCCAATTATCCGGTACTAAGGCCATTGGTGGATCCTTGGATTACCGAATTTCTTAGCAACAAAAAGGATATTTTTAAATTGGTGGAAGCCTACGGCCCATCTTTGGAAGTCCACTATCCTTATCTTTTTTTGGAAAACCATACTGCTTTATCCAGTGTTTTTAAAAAATACAGTGTCAGATACAAAATGTTATTTCCCCGAAAGGCCAGCAAATGTAAACGGATTGGAAAATTGGCATCAGGAAACGGCATCGGTGCGGTGGTTTCATCAGGTGAAGACCTGCGTCAATGCCTCAAGGAATATGACAATCAGGACCACATTTTGGTTGCTCCCGAAATCCTTTCCGATGAGCTGATCAGGCTTGCTCTCATCCATAACCTCTGTATGGTGGTGCAAAATGTTGAAGATTTTGAGAAAATTCAAAAAATAGGAGTTCAGCTTAATAAATCAGCAAAAATCGGCGTTCGGCTTGATGGCTTTGAATCCACCCAAACATCAAAGGAACCCCTGAAAGGCATAACTCCCAATGAGGCCTTTTCCATAATTTCCGAAAGATTCGGAAAGATATGGACACAGCTTGATTTCTTTGGTTTTCACTTTCAGATAGAGAAATTTTGCCTGCATAAAAAAACCGAGGCCTTGCGACAGACAATAGTGATAATGGAATTGCTAAACAGAATCGGGATAAAATCAAAATATATTGATATTGGAGATGCCTTTCCCGTGAATTATCTGGCGGATCAAAAGGATTGGGGAAATTTTCTCCGCGAACTCAAAAAATCCAATCGTTATATCGGGGATCTGCAGTCTGAGCAGGAATTGAATTTTGATCAGATGCTGAACAATAATGTACTTTCTGAAAAAGGGAAAATGTACCCATACTACAACAAATATCCAAAGGAGGCATTTTTGGAAAAGCTGCTGTTGCAGCCGTTTTCTATTCATGAATTGCTTTTTCAGGCTATCCGTTCCAGAGGAATTCAGATCATTGTGCAGCCAGGAAGAGCTTTATTGGACCAAACAGGTGTAAGTCTAGCCGGTATCAATAGCGTGCAGCGAAATAAAAATAATGAATTTGAAATATGTGTGGAGCTGAATCAGCATCAGCTGAACAAACTGAAAGGGGATTACTTACTGGATCCGATATATATTTCTCAGGAAAATGAATTTGATCACGATTTCATTACAGGGTTTTTAATCGCAGATTGCGATGAAGGACAAGAGCATATTTTAAAAAGGAAAATCGGTTTTCCTAAAATCCCGGAAGTAAATGATGTGATCTGTTTTGTAAACACTTCAGGATATGCCATGCACCTGAAAGAGGTAAAGCCTGTTATCACCCAAAATTCCAAACACATTTTTATATCGGAAGCCGAAAAACATTGGCAATACGAACTTGAAGCGTCGTAGCGAGTCTCTGATGTTCAATAACGGGTGACGAATGTTGGTGACATCGGGGAGAAGGGAGGCCGAAGTTGGTCTTGAGGAGTGCCCCTTTTATCTTTTATTTATGAAAAATCGAATGCACAACGTAGCTATCTCTCTTTGATTTTGGATGAACGATGACAGATGTTCAGGCGTCGTAGAGAGGAGTTCTGGTTAATTTTTATTTTGGTAAACTGAATGCACAACGTGGCTATCTTGTCGGAGACCGTTGGGTGACATTAAAAGATTATCATTTATAAAGTATAAAATAATATTTTTCTTTTTTATCATTTGAATCATTTTATTCATGTAAATAATATAATTATTTACAATTATCGTGTAATGGCATCTATTGGGTTTGACTTAATTTTGATACCCGGTAAATACTAAATTCCCAATAAAGCCTGCATATGATAAATACTACAAAACCACACTAGGTAACTTAAAGTAGAATTGGACAGCCTTTTTCAAATCCGGAAGACATGCTACCGAGGCTTTTCTTTTTCGAAAAAAGCAATACACATTATCATCGGAAACAAGCGAGTATCCAAATCCTCCGGGATTATTAATCCAATTCCAACACAAAAATATTAAATAGGACCTTTTCGAAAAAATTTAAATAACCGATTATCAAACCCAAATATAAATATGACTATCGTACCAAAAAATACTGAAAGTAAAAATAAAACCGGTAATTCGGAAAAGCCAGCACCTGACAGGCTGATCTATGATATGATCGTCTTCTGTCATCTGCGTTGGGAATTTGTGTATCAGAGACCACAACATATCATCAGCAGGTTGTCCGGGGAAATCAAAATACTTTTTATTGAAGAACCTGTTCAAAAAGCTGAAAGAGGTCATTCATTGAAGAAAATAAATCAAAATCTCCATGTATTGCAACCAAATACAAAAAGTATTGAGGAAATTTCTGAATTAATCCCGGAGATCATTGGCTCAGCCCACGTGCCTATTGGATGGTTTTATTCCCCGTCCTTTAGCCCCGTGTTGGAGCATTTTAATTTTAGTCATATAGTCTATGACTGTATGGATGAGCTTTCACTTTTTAAAGGAGCTCCGGATCACCTGATCGAACAGGAAAAATATCTGATGGCACACGCTGATGTAGTATTTACCGGAGGAAAATCCCTTTTCGAATCAAAGGAACAAATGCATCCGAATGTTCATTGCTTCCCTAGTTCGGTAGATTACGAACATTTTTCTAAAGCAAAAAACAACACCTCTCTCCCTGCTGAAATAGCCGATATTCCCTCCCCAATTGTGGGATATTGTGGAGTCATAGATGAAAGACTGGATATTGTTCTTCTAAATGAAACAGCGTCCAAAATGCCACAGGTTTCGTTTGTGATGATTGGTCCGGTTGTTAAAATTGACATTCAGGATCTTCCAATGCAGAAAAATATTTATTACCTGGGTATGAAGCCCTACGAATCCCTTCCCGATTATCTCAAAGCTTTTGATATCGCCATGATGCCTTTTGCTTTGAATGAGGCTACAAAATATATCAGCCCAACAAAAACTTTGGAATACATGGCAGCCGGGTTACCCATTATTTCAACCAAAATCACAGATGTGGTAAGAGATTACCTGCACTGTGTAAAACTGGTTGCCTCCCCATGCGATTTTTACGAAGAAATATTAGACACACTTGAAGATCAGGATAAAAGCTTTCTGATTGAATATGGTCATATCCTTGAAAAAACCTCTTGGGATTCAACCGTCAAACAAATGAAAGCTATTTTAAAACAACTGGTCTGACAATGCGAAAAAAAGATATAGTAATTATAGGTGCCGGTATTTCGGGAGCCGTATTAGCGGAACGTTACGCAAATATCGGTAAACAAGTCCTGATCATCGAAAAACGAGACCATATAGCAGGAAACTGTTATGATTATATTGATGAAAACGGAATCTTGGTTTCCAAATATGGAGCACATCTGTTCCACACCCAATTTGAAGATGTATGGGAATATGTCAACCGGTTTTCTGACTGGTATCCTTGGGAACACAAGGTGCTGGCGAGAGTTGATGACAAGACAGTTCCGATTCCTGTAAACATCACAACTGTGAATACACTCTTCGATTTGAACATCCAATCGGAAAAGGAGATGACAGAATGGTTGGATAACAACCGGATTCCCATCGAACAGCCTTCCAACGGTGAAGAGGCAGTAATCAATAAAGTCGGTTTGGAACTCTATGAAAAGATGTTCAAGCATTATACTAAAAAGCAGTGGGATAAATATCCCGAAGAACTTGATGCCGCTGTGCTGGAGAGAATCCCTGTGAGGACAAACAGGGATGACCGATATTTTTCGGATAAATACCAAGCCCTTCCACTAGACGGATATACTCAGCTGTTTGAAAAAATCCTTGATCATCCGAATATAGAAGTGGTTTTGAATACCGATTTTTTCGATATCCAAGACATGTTGGGAAGCTATGAGAAAATGTTCTACACCGGACCGATTGATCGATACTTTCAGTTTAAAAAAATTCTGACGGAAAAACTGGAATACAGATCCATTGAATTTAAATTCGAAAGTTTGGATCAGGAATACTTTCAGGAAAACTCAGTAGTCAACTATCCGGGAACGGAAGTGGATTACACCAGAATTGTGGAATACAAACATTTTGGCAACCAGAAAACTTCCAAGACGACTATCGCAAAAGAGTTTACAGTAGATCACGGAGACCCTTATTATCCGGTCCCGAATCCCAAGAATCAGGAAATCTATCTGAAATATAAGGCAAAAGCCGATAAATTGATCGACATACATTTTGTGGGCAGGTTGGCCAATTACAAATACTTCAACATGGATCAGGCCTTCAAAAACGCCCTTGATTTATTCAATACTTTGGAAGTGGAAACTCCGACCGTTGAAAAGTCGACTTTAAAAATAACTGTATCATGAGTTTGTTTCAATCATTTATTATAGGAGGATATGAATGTGCGGATCAAATCAACAAATTCGGTCACCGCGTCAATCTCCTTCAGGAAACCGCACACAACAGCAGGGTAAGGCAGGATTATGAGGATTTAGCTGCCATAGGAATCAAAACTGCGAGAGAAGGGATTTGCTGGAGTGCTGTAGAAAGGGTTGAATATGTTTATGACTTTTCGGAAGTCAAAAACCGGATGGACGCCGCGGCAGAACAGGGTATTCAGCAAATCTGGGATCTGGTCCATTTTGGTTATCCGGATGGGATATATCCTACCCATCCGCTTTTCGTGGACAGGTTTGTCTCACTCTGTGAAGCATTTGTGGAATTCTATCAAACCCAAAGTGATCAAACTTTACTGGTAGTGCCTATAAATGAAATCAGTTTTTTGTCCTGGCTTTCAGGTGATGTTGCGGGAACGGTACCTTTTGTAACCAAAAACGGATGGGAAATCAAATATCAGCTGTGTAAAGCAGCCATTGCCGGTATTCGGGCGATCAAGAAAACAGGGATGGATTGCCGTATTTTCATGATAGAGCCTGTAATTAAAATCCACACGGACTACATTTCGGATGACCATGAAATTGAGGAATTAAATGAGACCCAATTTCAGGCACTGGATATAATTTTGGGCAGGATTTGTCCTGAATTAGGCGGAGCTGAAAATCTTGTCGATTTTGTTGGTGTCAATTATTATTGGGATTGTCAGTGGCAGCATAATTATGGTCCTCTTCCATGGCCAAGTGCAACAAGAACACCATTATCCGAAATGCTGGACATGGTGTATAGACGTTATGATAAACCTCTTTTATTATCAGAAACAGGAAATTTTGGTGAAAAGAGAATTCCTTGGCTGAAAGAAATCACTGCTGATTGTCGACAGGCAATGGAAATGGGCGTTGACCTACAGGCAATATGCCTCTACCCTATTGTTGATCGACCTGATTGGGATTTTCTTGAAAACTATTCTCAATGCGGAGTTTGGGATCTGGATGTATACAAAAACAGAATACCGGAGCAGTCCTATATCTCCGCAATAATGGATTGTCAAAGTGAATTGAAAACTTCAGAAGCTAACCGCCAAGAAACAAAATTCATTACTTATACTTTCCAAAAACTCACCTAATGAAGGTCTTGGTTAATTTTTAACTCCTTTTTTTATAGATTCTATAATTACTTTCTATTCCTAATCCTGTTGGAAATGTGCTACAATCTGTAACAATTTCAATCCCGCTGTCTGACATAAAAAGATTATAACCCCAATTTTATAAACGCTACGGAATAATTGCACTAATATATAGTCGTTTTTAAAGTGATGTAGGTCTTTTGGAATCAAAATCTCCTCTTTTTCCCACCTTTCATTTTTTAGGTATGGAACTTGGAAATATGATTGAAACCTGTGGACACGATATTCGAACTTCTGAGTATTACACAGGATTTCAGAAATTAATCAATAACCATTTAAAACGATCATTATTATGAACACAGACAAAGATTATAGAGAAGGAAAAGTAGCAAAAGAAATTGAAGATAAAACGGCACAGATTCCATCTGATGTTTATTTATGGACCGCGGTCGGTATAATGGGAGTATCTCTGACCCTCAAAATTATGAAAGAGAATAGCCTTGCGCTTTTTGTAGGTCAGTGGGCATCGCCGATTCTGATTATGGGATTGTACAATAAGATTGTTAAAACCGAAGGCTCAGAATAATTTCAAATACACTTTCCTATTTGCCAACATAAACCGGTTGAATCCATTCCTTCATATTCAGGAAGGATTCAAATCGTGTTTATGTTGCTTTTTCTATGATTTTTCATTAGTAAAAACCAGATGATATTTCCCCATTTTTCTTTTAAAATCCATTTTCAATCCCTAATAGGAAGGTTATTGTAATCAGGAGAATCTCTCGTCATCATGAAAAACCATATAATTGATCCTTTTCACAATGCATCTGTAACTAAATCATAAAAAGAATTTGAAGATTCACATTAAATTTATGGTTAGCCTTCGGTGCAAAATGATTGTTCAGCAGTTTGCATACCCTATCTGTCCGTAGATCTTGGCATTGTGAAAACGGAAAACGTATTGCAGATCACCAGATTGATGAGCTGAGGGAGTGTAGCCGTCAGTTGAAATCCTGTCAGTGCGTTGATAAAGCTGATTTTTAGCGCCTTTTCCAACTGCTGTATTTTATACCCTTAATATCAAAAAAACAGGGAGAAGATAAATAAATCTTCTCCCTTCCCGTACTCACTTTTAACCAAAATCTATTCTTTCATGGCCTTCTCATTCACTTCTTTCTCGGCAATTTGTGTAAGCAGGGCATCTGCATTCTTTTCTTCTTTCAGCGTTTCTTCAAGAAGTTTTGCAACATCATCCTGTCCCATTTTCTTTGCCAGACTGACAAGTGAACCATAAGATGCAATTTCATAATGTTCTACCTTTTGGCAGGCTATAATAATACCGGCATCTCTAACCATCGTATTTTTTTTGGTATCTCCAACAATCTCCTCTGCTTCTTCCAAAAGTCCACTCATGGCTTCACATTTTTTACCTGAGGCTTTTTCCTCAAGGAGTTCAAAAACCTTTTCCAGCCTTGTTATTTGATTGTCTGTTTCTTTTTTATGATCCTCTATTGCAGAGGTAAGTTTATCGGAAGTTGCTGCTTTGCTCAACTTAGGCAATGCCTTGGCAAGATGAGTCTCTGCCCAATAGATATCCTTTATCCCCTGTTTAAAAAGGTCATAAAACATAGAATCTTTCATTGATTTGCTTTGAGTTGCCATAACGTTGATTTTTTATTGTTTAAAATTAATTTCCATCCCGGTTTATTTGTTATCAGGATTTTTCATTCATCAAATAAATTCTGATGTTGTATACTGTTTCTTGCAAGCATATTGCCATTTCCACCCAGCTTGGTTTTTTTTAGTCAAACTTTATCTTTGAGCACTTTACGGCCTGCTTTAATTTTGATTCCATTTTCCAAAACTGCCTCTATGTGTGGACACTGTTACATTATGGTAATATCACTCTTTGCTTGTTTCGGAAACACCACAAATACTAAAACGGGAATTACAAGATTTGCAAAACCATTTAGGGCCGGCAATGATCTGTATTTTTCTATGGAAACCGAACGATTTCTTTATATGATAAATGAATTCTATTAATTCATTTATTATGGCAATCCTTTTTTGATATAATGGATTTTCAACCCCTTATAAGCAGGTCCCTCCAGTACTTCTCCTTCTTTGGAAAAGCGACTGCCATGGCAGGGACAGTCCCAGCTTTTCTCGAAACCGTTCCAATGCACAGAACATCCCATATGGGGACAAATGGCAGATAAAGCATATATTCCACCTTTTCCGTCTTTATAAACGGCAAGGTGGCTACCGTTGATTTTGATGACTTTTCCTTTGCCACTTTCCACTTGCCTGATTTCGGTGGTATGGGAGCTGACAAAATCCACGAACATATCACTAAAAACCTCGTAATTGTGTTTTAGGAACTTCGGAATAGAAGAAAAAGAGGGCATTCGCAACGGATCGTAGATGTGTTCCCAGGGATTTTTGATTCCCAATACTGCATCTTTTATTATCATTGCTGAAAGTGTACCATAGACAAGACCGTCCGCCGCAAAACCTGTCGCGATAAAAACATTCCGTTTGATCGGACTCATCCCAATGAACGGCAATTTGTCGATTGAGCTATATTGCTGCGCCGACCAAGCATAGACCACTTCCTCCACATCAAAATGATTTCTGAGATAAGCCTCTACAGGATCTGGAAAAGTATAAGAATCATCCATATGTCCGACTTTATGCTGTTCATGCAAAACCAACAGATAGTTACCTTGGCTGTTTTTACACGTTCTGATGGAGAATTTTGGTTCGCCGGCTTTATTAATATCCCAGTAAATGGCCGGAGCAGGCAATTCTCCTTTTAGTTTAACCGCAAGCGCATATTCTCTTTTGGGTTCCATAGAAGCCTGGACACCAAAAATCCCTTTTGGAGAATGGGTTGCCATGATGACTTTGTCCGCTTTAACAGAACCCAATGCAGTATTCAACATACAAGGGCTTCCTTCCTGCACATCTACCACTTGGCTGTCCTCAAAAACCTGACAAAAACTGACATTCAAAGAAGCTGCAAGTCTCTGGACGTACTTAAGCGGATTGATCTGGGCTTGATCAAAAACAGTCAGTATTTCTTTGGCTTCGAAAGGAAATTGCAGCGGTACGACGTTGCCTATCTTTAGGCCGGCCATTTTTGCCGCCTCATATTCGTTGTTTATTTCTTTCAGACTGGATGGATCATCATGGGTACAGAAGAGGTGCCAAGGCACCTGCTGCAAATCACAATCAATTTTATATTCTTCAATCTGGGATTTGATCAGGTTGATAGCTGCCAATCTCGATTCAACAACCGATTTCATTATTTTTTTATTGTCAACGGTGATTACCGAAGACAGATATTGACCTATGGGTGCATAGAGGTTGCCTGTCGAGGAACCTGTTGTTCCGCCTCCGATCCGGTATTGTTCCAGTAAAACTACTTTTTTCCCTGCCTTACTCAGCAGTAAGGCTGCCGTGACGCCTGTAATTCCTCCTCCTATAATGGCTACATCAGCCTCTATGTCTCGATCTAATGTCGGGTAGCCCTTTATATCAGGAGCAGGATCCCATAAAGGCTGGAATTCAATATCAGAGTTTTTCATAATGTTGTATTTAATGAATAAAATTGATCAACGAACTGCTCTTTTAAAAAAAAGCTTTCATTATTACCACGATGAGGAATTAATCCGAATTATTACCCGGAGACTGTCGAATTCGTAAGGACCCCTTCATATATTTTCAAATATTCATTACCCATTTTTTTCAGTGTATAGAGTTGAGATTTGATGTAGGCTTTTTCCCCTCCCAGGATACTGCTTTCTTTTTGGTTCAGCAGCATATTACAGGCTACAGCCAAACCTAAATAGTCATCTGTATCCACATAATGCATGCTTTCGCCCCAAATTTCTCTTAGGGTTGGGATGTCTCCGCCTATCAAAGCTGTCCGGTGAGTCGCAGCTTCAAGAAAAGTCAGGCCGAATGGCTCATATTTTACAGGCAGTACATACCCACAGCTTATCTTAAGCCAGTTGAATATTTGACTTCTTGAGAGTTCTCCAAGAAAAGTTACATTTTTTGGGCAAGTCATTTTTTTGGGATCAGCGCCTGCTATGAATATTTCACCGGATATTCTAGGTGCAGCTTTTACGATTAGCTCCACATTTTTGGCATCATCCCAAAGTCTACCCATACTAAAAAGGATCGGCAGTTTGTTGCTGTTATAATCCGGTGCTGGAGTGATTCCATTGTAAATCACCTTTTGATTTCCTTTATCGCCATAGATTTCCCTATAAATCTTGAGCTGAGCAAGAGATGGTGATACCACCACATCTGCCAGATTAAATGCTTCTTGGACAGTCTCAGAATATCGGTAATATCTTTCAGGTAGTGGTTCTTTTTTCACAGCTTGCCACCATGAGACCACACAGGAATGTGCCACTAAAACAACCGGAACCTTCCAACCCATAGCCACCATCGCATAATTACTGAAATGCATCAGGTCAGGTTTTTCTTTATCAAAGATAGATTGAACCCATACCCCCGCTTTTTGTACATCCTCCCAAGGATTATCCATCCATTCGAGCTGATAGGTCTGATGGTAAAAAGCCACTCCAAGTTTTTTTAAAGCCTTTATTTCGGCTTCTTGGCACTTTCCGGGAGCCGGTCCCATGGCAACCAAGACCACTTCCATCTTTTCTTCGGTCAGGCAAGTAGCTAAATCCACTGAATAGTGCCACACCCCTCCTACTGTTTCCGTCGTCATTAATATCTTCATCGTCCTGAGAATTTATAGATATCATCCAAAATTGATGCAGCTTTGATCAACTGATAATTTTCTTCCTTGAATTCATTTTTGTGTGCCAGCTGCTCGGCCCAATGCTGTATCGCCCTGCCTCCCCAATCATCAGGCGGGGAAACAACCGTCTCGGATGAATTCTGTGTATAAAGGTCGGTTTCAAAATCGTAAAAAGAACCGTTCACATTGTGGAAACTTGCACCGCCTTCGGTACCATAAACCTTAAAATAAATTTCAGCATCCTTTCCTACCGAAAGTTTCCAGCCACACCCTAACCTGATACTGATTCCGGTGGCTGTCGACAGATAGGCTTCTGCAAAATCCTCTACATCTCCAACAGGAACGTTTGGTTTTCCTTTTGACAGGAGATTGGCATACCTTACTTCCATGTACGGAGCATCAAAAAGATATAGAATCAAGTCGATCAGATGTGAACCCAAGTCCATCAGACAACCTCCCCCTGATTTTTCAAAATCATAAAACCAAGGTTTGTCGGGACCGTAAGCAGTGTGAAATACCGCTTCTACAGCATAAATCTTTCCCAGCCTTTTATCTTTGATAAAAGATCTTAAAGCCTGAATCCCATAAGTATATCGATAGCTGTAATCCACGGCAAGGAGTTTATTTAGTTTTTGAGCCAGATAAACCACTGCTTTTGTCTCTGCCAAATTTCTACCCAAAGGTTTCTGACAGAAAACTGCCATACCTCTTTCCATGGCTTGCATGGCTTGCTGGGCATGAAATGCACTGGGAGTGGCAATCACTATTCCGTCGAGATTTTCTTCCAAAAGCTCTTCATATTTGTGTTGTACCTTGGCTGTTGGTTCAAGCTTCAGAATTTCATCCACCGCTTTTTTTTCAGGATCATAAATGGAAATTTTGTCCATACCCCTGGGATCCCGCAAGGATTCAAATCTGTTTTTGCCTATCCATCCCAAACCTAAAAATCCGAGGTTCGGCAGCAATTCCCTTTGTGTTTCAGTCATTTTTTTTCTGATATTCAAACTTCACATAACCCTTAAAATATCCATCAGGGCATTTACTAAGAAGCTCCAAACTTTCCTGTAACTGATCAAATGAAAAAACTTGGGTCAGCATTAATAAATAGTAGTTGATGATAAAAATACAAGAAACATTCCACCTGCTGCCATAGAAGGTTTTAGGGCTGCCAGGTGAAATTTCTTCATTGCGCCTGAGCATCTTGTAATAGAAACACCTCAAAATGTGCATCTTCTACTACAAGGTTTGCACATTCGGAGCTAGGGTTATCTCAGGAAGTTGGAGTGTAGAGGGCAGATTCAAAACCATCAAGACCATTACTGCCACCTGTTCGGGACTGAGGCTTCCGAAACCTATATCCTCGGGAGTAAGGTGGCCGCTGATCATGTTCTCAAAAAAATCAGATTGGACAACTCCCGGGCTGATCAGGACGGCTTTTAAAAATTCACCAACTTCCATTTGAATTGTCTTTGGGACAATATACAATGCTGCCTTTGATGCAGCATAAACTCCTCCACACTCATAGGAAAGAGTGCTGCCGGAGGATGATATGAAGATGTTATTTGGGCCGGAAACATGGCATTTAAAAAACTTTCCATCTTCATTGTTTCCATAGTGCTTGATATCGGCATTGATCACTAGGTAGTTTTGGTTAAGTAACTTCCGATAGATGGTATTTCCGATTTCATACTTAGGGTCAAGTACATTTTTTCTGAAGCTTCTTTGGACTGCAATCTCGCAGCCGCTACTGCCAGGCATGCAGGATAAGATGAAGAAGGAGGATCTTCCGTCCAAATCATGAAATTGAGCGGCACCTCAAGATTTTCTGAAGCTTGCATCCAAAGTGGACCCATTTGCGCCGGATTGTGAACGGATAGCAACTCGTCATTAAAAGTGTCCCGATCATGGATCATCCCTCCCATACAGAGTTCGAGGGATATGCTGCTTCCATATTGTTGCAATAATTGCCGGAGCGGGGTATACATTCCCCAGCTCCAGCAACATAATGGATCAGTAAAAAAAGTGATTTCTATTTGATTTTCTTTCAACTCTTCCTTACTCATTATCAGAATTGCTTTTGCTTTTGGTCGAGCCGTTACCTCCGTTACCGGAATAATCACTCCAACTGATGTTTTTCATTGGAGTAGCGGAATTTACTTCTTCGGATCTTTCCTTGCTGATCATGGTTTCCATTTCCTTCTTAGTCTTTTGCGTAATGTGGGTTCCTTTAGGTTCAAGGTCTTTCATTCCATCAGTAGCTATCACAAAACCCAGCGGATCCTGAATATGCTGCCACTCTTCACCGAGCTGAGTGGACATACCTGTATTCCAAGGCCCATATACTTTATTTCCTGAGGACTGATCAAAATAAGTATTGCTAACGTGGATCTGTCTGCCTTACCCCGGGAGGAAAATTGGTTTCTATACTCATCAAAGCAGCTTCAAACATCTGCATGTGTGCAATTTCCCTTGTCATCAAAAATTTCAGAGTTTCCTTTACATCAGGATCGTCTGTAAATTTCATGAGGTATTCGTAAACAATCTTAGCTCTGGATTCTGCAGCGATATTGGATCTCAGATCTACCTTGAGATCACCGTTTGCATTTACGAAAGAACCGGACCAAGGAACACCATTGCTGTCTGTCAAAGTAGGTCCTCCTCCTGAAAGAATTCCGAATTGGGGATTGACCATGGCTTCATGTATATAATCCTCCTTAGCACTTTTGCCCTCCAAAAGGGACATGATTTCCTCCTTTTCGGAAGTATCTTTGAGCTCACCGTTTACTCCGCTGAGCAGCATCTGAATAGTAGCACCCACGATTTCCAGATGACTGAATTCCTCTGTGGCAATATCCATAAGCATATCGTACTTATCGGGATAAGGATTCTTGCAGGGAAATGCGTGAACAAAATATTGCATTGCAGCCTTTAATTCGCCGTTTCCTCCGCCGAACTGTTCCAATAACAATCGGGCAAACCGGGGATCGGGTTTCGTAACCCTGGCATTAAACTGTAATTATTTAACATGATAAAACATAGTATAAGGATTTATTTTAGTGGATAAAATGATTCAACCATGGCTAAAAAATCCAACTATTATGCCATTAATATTTAAAGATTTTTTATAATTATTTTATTGTTAAATTAAAGACCGAAAAGCAAACTTAACTTAATCTGATTTTTTAAGTCACAATAATATAGTTAATGATCATCCACGTTTCACGGCTTGACTTATAAGCTTCAGATTGTTACCAAAATGATTTGTTTGAGTCAATACGGATCAGTTCACTCAAATCCATTTTCTAATGGATTCTCCACAGATATGAGTAAATCGATAAAAGAAACTGGATATAAATATGCCCTGAATTTTAAAAGCATTTAATAAAACGGTTCAATTTTGAATATTGAGGCTGTCCTGCAGTGTTCTTGCGTGCTCCTCCATATTTACCCAGAGCTGAGAAAGTTTCAATGAATCGGAACCTTCGATGGTCAGCACGTCCAAGTTGGTATTGATGTTGGCACGCCCTGATTCGTCATCACGGCGGATATAAGTTTGAAGCCACAACTCATTATTAAAATTCCTGTAAACCCGCTGATAAGAATACTCATCACCCCATTGTGCCCATGATCCTACAGCTACATTTTCTGTTACTGAGGATTCCGGTTGCTGAGAATCATCCTGTATATGATAAATTTTCCTGAAAGTTTCCCAATCGAATCTTTCTAGGTCAATATCCACCTTCACAGCATTTCGGGTAGTGACTTCTCCAAGGTAGTTTCCACTTAAAGAATCTTCGTTAATTGAGGCTTCGGGATGATAAGCATATTCATCGTATAATTTTGTGCTGTCTATTTGGGTATCTTTATTTCCGGTGTTTCCACCGTCGCAGGCAGTAAAACCGACGTTTGAAAAAATAAAAAACAACACAGTCAAGTAGTTATTGGTGATGGATTTCATAAGCATGTCATGATAGATTAAACAGATAATTAACAAAAGTCAGTGGAGGATAATCTTTTCTATCCTAAATAGTATATGCTAAATCCGTACTTCAATAGTTCTCCGAAACGTTGATTTGTCTTTTTTCCCCACTTTATTTAAAATATCGTGAAAATTCGATGAATATCATCTTTAAAAAGGTGTTGAAATACAAGCACCCCTACTCATCCGGATTTAACCGCTGTTTCAGTTGATGCAATCCGGGGAAGCAAGGTTACATTATGAGGTTAATAGTTCTCAAGGGATTTCCGGTGATTGCTCCACCCAGGTCGGGTAAATCGGGTTTAACAACAACGATGTTCCAATTCAGAAAACAGGCAGTTAATGGCCATAAATCATGCTTCTACAAATACCCATTCCTCAAATTAAGACTAGATTCATTCTTTCGTCTATAGTATCAGGCACCCGTCTTTCACTGCCGATTCCGGCATTCAAATTCCCTGCTTCCGGGATAGGCATGCAATTTGAAATTTTTGAAGGAAACAAGAAATCTATTTGACTATGAAAAAGAAAATTTTAATTTTAACCATAGCAGGATCAGTGTCACTGTTCTCTTGTGAGAATGGAAACACAGATACTGAAAGAGGAGTTGATGTGGAATATTCCGACTCTCTTGACAATCAATCACAGAACAGTACCGGATATGACCAAAATGCGACTGGAACATCAGGATCTATGGATGCAGGCGATACTTTGGGAACTCCGGGAACCCGACAGGCAGGATCACAGGTAGCTGTTGGTGAGCAGGGTCAGGTGAGTCAGGGCTGGGAAAACGTACCTCAGGTGGTCCGGGATAAACTGCAAAATGACAATAACTTCAGTAACAGTACTATCAAAGAAAACAGAAGATTTACCAGAGATGGAAGGACTTTCTATGAACTGACTTTTGAGGGTAATGCAAACAACAGAATTGTTATGGATGAACTGGGTAACCGTATGGCGGATGATAATAGATAATCAAACACGTCCTTTCTGCTGAATCCCACAATATTGGAATTAAACTAATCCTGGAATTCACGGATCAGGAAAACAGATCTAAATCTGATCTAAAACCTGATTCGGGGATATTCGGATTTTATGTTTGAATGAATTTAGGAAGTCTATAAACACCAACACATCATGAAAAATATCAAGAATGAGATTTTGAACTAAAAAAAACGTGCTACTGAAGAATGCGCTGCTAAAAAATGAGGGTAGGACCATGAAGGGAACCGGGATGTGGATACTGATATGGAGAATAGATTTATGAATCGACCGAATTCCAAAACCAAAAACAATGGATAGGCTTAAAAATAAGTAGGTATTTGTTAATTGTTCATGTAGTTATAAACATTAGACCTATCCACCCAATCTTGATAATGTATACCTTCAGCGGCCTAAAAGTCACTCTGAAGGTTTTTTTCGATATGCTGTTAGTTGGTTCAAGTGAAATGTGCCTCCAGCTTTTAAAAATATTTTATCACGCAAAACCTTAACCTGTTGGATAAAAATGTTACAGTCAGGGTACAGACTGTTGCCTGAAAATACCCTAACTAGAGGATCTTCCAAAAATAAAAAATATTTATAATCAATTGATTATAAGTAATTTACATAATTTCGTTTTCGTGAAAACAATATTATACAATTTAATCATACAATATTTCCATACAAGAAGTAAAGTGGTTTAGAATTGGAGCAACAAATATTAGCACTATAAAGAAAAAAAAATGTTTAATCCAAAATTTCAAGCCAATAAACCTCCCTCCGGAAAAATTGTATTTGATTGTGTAATGAGGGACAAGAACGGAATACCTATTTGCTTTATGAAAAGAGAAAATATTAAACCTAACTTCCAAAACAACAAGGCAGTTGACCGAAAGTTAAAAGAAGAATTTCTCAACCTTCAACTTGCACGGTCAAATAGGTACGCAAAAGGCGAAAGCTCCTCTTCAAGAGGACAAATCCTTACACTAAAAGAGCAGAATCAAAAATATTTTGAACTGGAAGAATATGATTTTGAAGACATTGCTTTTTCAGATCAGAATTTTTCAGATGAAAATAAGGATGGTAGCAAACAACCACCTCCGGAATTTGAAGAGTCGGATAAAAATGACATGGATCCCACAAAAGATTTTCCGGATGAGGAAGTAGATTATCCCGAACAGGATGAGATATTGGATGATATACCTCTTAGGGAAATTGAAGAACCGGTGGATCCGGGAATTGATACAGATGATATACCAACCGAAACCCAGGTTCCGGGAATAGATCCGAGGCGAGACGATGCTGATATTCCTGATGATGAGGATCCGCCCATGTTATAATAGGGAAAAATAAACCAGTTACCCCCAACCTTCTTCGAATGAATTTGTGACAATTCCCAAAATCCAAATTATTTATTAAATTAAGAACCAAATACTTGTTTTTATTTTGTGCATAAAACCATCACCCGTAGCTGAAACCTATCCTTATGATTTTCGAAAACCATCCGTCTCCCGAGGGACTCAAAGACCAATTTACCTCACAACTCCATGAACTTTATATCACAAAGTTTATGGAATTATATTACTGGGAAATGAAAATGTTGGACATCCTGGCATTAATGCAAACGGCATCCGAAACTGCTCCGCTGCAGGAAAAGATTGGGCTTTATCAAAGAAAAAAAGGTGAACAGGTGGAGAGACTCCAACAAGCTTTTCTTTTGATCGATATGCCAATCACCGGGAAAAAAAATGAAATGGTCGAAAACATGCTGAATAATTTCACAAATTTTACCGGTGTAAAAAACAATTACAATGACTACTGTATCTATAGCATGGTCCTTAGTATAACTCACTTCAATCAGGCTTCCTACAGTTGGTTGCTTACCTTAGCTGCCAAACTAGGGTATGCGCAGATAGAGGAATGCCTTAAAAAAAACCTGCTAATTGAAGTGGATTTTAATCAAAAACTGATTTCGGCACTCACAAACGATGTTTAGATTATTTGTATATCCGCAATTCTGCAAATAGCTTTCTTTTTTAAAAAAAATTGCCGGAACAGAAAAGCTTATATGACGATCCCAATAGTGATCGGAACGATTTCGGTGATCATAGGGACGAGGACAAATTCACTTAGTAATCCTAGAATTGACAAAAACACTGATTGGATTTCACCTTAAGGGTATATTAGCAGATACCCTATTTATAAAAACATTATAAAACCAAAAATTAAACCAATTCAGTAAGAGATCAAGGCATTGGTACTAACATCAGGACTTTGAAATTTCCTTTCAAATGAGAATATTACTGGACCTCAAACATTGGCAACTTTTTTTATTGATCGTTGGAATCCCATTCGTTTTGGCACTCCTCGACAATATAATTGTCCTTGGAACGGTGAGTGAAGGTGGAAGTATAAAAATTATAATAAACCTGCTTAAGCTGTTGCCAATTTATGTTTATTATCTATGGATTTTATCAGTGGGATCTGTTCTTAGCGAAAGGCTGCCAAAAGAAGGAAATCTTCATTATAATATGAGCTACTTTCCTTGGCTGATTCTCGTGTCGGCTATCATTACCACGGCTTTTATTTTTATTTCTGTAAATGAAAAAGTCAATCAGGCAGTGGAACAAGGGGCCCCCTCGGGATCTTCACTTTTTGATTCATCCTTTTGGGCATTTGTTATTCCTGTTTTCATTGCCATTGCATGTCTGTTCGCAGCTATAAATAAAATGGTCAAGATCCTGGTTTCTGCGGAAAGAAAATCAACTGTAAGAGCCAATGACTTTTTCAGCGAGTATGTCATGGCGGTAGTATTTCCGATCGGGATTTGGTTTCTGCAGCCCAGAATCAATAAGCTTTCCAATAAAGCATAAATAAAGGCTCTTCTGTTTGAAAAGCCTTTATTTAGGATTAGGAAAACAACTCTTATAACAAAAATCAATAAGGAATATTCATCAATTTTAATTTGGTATACAAAGTTTTACGATGGATATTGAGGATTTCGGCAGCTTTGGTTTTATTGAAATGTACTTTCTGCAGGACTTCCAGGATCCTTTTTGATTCTGCATGTAATGCTGTAGTCTTCAGATCCTTGCTGCCATTGCCATTCAATACCAGCTCCCCCCCTCCATAACCATTCAATACTTCTTCCATTGAATCGTTTTCGGAATCTTCATAATAATTGTCATACTCATACTGCAGAATTCTTGCAGGCAGTGCATCCTTGTATATAAAATTATCTTCCGAAATGAAGAGACAAGCTCTTCTGATTACATTTTTCAATTCTCTGATATTTCCGGGCCAAGGATATTGATGAAAATAATCCAGAACCTCCTGTGAAATTATAGGCCTGCTTCTATCCAGTTCTATACAGGTATTTTCAAGGAAAAAATCAATAAACATCGGTAAATCTGCTTTTCTTTCCCTCAACGCAGGCACCATCAACACGAATTCACTCAGTCTGAAAAACAGATCTTCCCTGAATCCGCTTGTTTCTGATTTCATCAACAAATCTTCGTTGGTGGCTGCAATGATCCTCACATCAATCGGTATTTCTTTTATTCCTCCAATCTTTCTAATTACTTTTTCCTGTAAGGCTCGCAACAGTGCCATCTGAGTTTCCAAAGACAAGTTCGCTATTTCATCTAAAAACACAGTTCCACCTTTTGCCAACTCAAAGAATCCTGTCTTCTGTGTGACAGCACCGGTAAAAGATCCTTTTTCATGACCAAACAATTCGCTACCGGCAATTTCCTTGGAAAGACTACCACAATCTATCGCAACAAAAGGCATGTGACGCCGCGGACTTTCATTATGGATCAACCGGGCCAACGATTCTTTTCCTGTACCTGTTTCTCCCTCAATGATCACCGTATAGTTGGTCGCTCCTACCCTCTTTACCTGATTAATCATATCCACAGCCTTATCACTTTTTCCGAAGACAAATTCCGGCTGCCTTGGTCTTTCCAATGTTTCATTGCTCGATACGGACTTTCTGCGGGTAGAAACAGCAGTTTCAATATCAGGGCGACCTTCCTTCAGAATCTCCAAGAGTTCATCGGGATTAAGTGGCTTGGCTAAATAATTATATGCCCCACGCCTGATAAGGTCTACTGCATTCCGTAGATTTACCTCCCTACTCATGAAAATGACTGCGGAGTCGGGGCTGGTTTTCAGGATTTTTTCAAAAAATTCCTCACCATCGATATCAGGTAACCGATAATCGCAGATTAAGATGTCATAGAAAGTATTCTGAATCAGATTCAATGCATTCTGCCCAAACGCAGTTGTATCCACATCATAATTATTTGAGCTAAGAAATTTTGATAACAATTCGCATGTGGACATTTGGTTATCAACGACTAATACCTTTTTCATAAATACACCTTTTCTTTCCTGTTGACTGAATAAATTTTATAAATCAATTAAGATTTACTTAAAACAAGCTTCCTGCATTATCGATTAAACATTATTTAAAATATAAAAATTAATGTTTTATTTTATATACAATTTAGCTTTTCTAATGTCATTCCTAATAAAATTTTCTTGCTGCGGAAGATTGATTTTTTCTTCCTTTCAATTGAATGTCTACCGTATTCTGAACCGTTTACTCGGTTCTTGATTTGCATGAATTTGCCGGTAATTCAAGTGGCAAATCATTAATTCTCTAAACACATTTCTATTCTTTATTTAGAAAATTCAAATCCAATAACTCATAAATCGGTTGGAATTTAATCTTCCTTTGTAATATCCTTGGCTTTACTGCGAAAGAAGAAATTAAATCCCAAAGCTAATTTTCAGGCTTCAACTTAATCTGATTAAAATGAACTTCTGAAGGGAATTCCTTTTTTTAATACTTCAAATTTAGGGATTAATACTTCACACTTTGTTACATCAATTTTTATTAACCTTACAAAATTCATATGTTATTTGTACAAGATCAATAATAAAGTGTATAATTAAACTATTTTAAATAGAACCAAAAACCCATTTTAAATTGGTTTTAAGGGAGTTATTGAATTGAAAATACTGTTTCTGTTCAAAAAAATCATAATACCACAACATATTTCTGTTTTGATAAACAACAGGTTTATAAACGGTAACAAACTGTAACCTTTTTAAGACCTTAAAAAAATACAATCCAAAAAATTGTTATACCACGGTTATATTTCAAATTGAAAATGACTCATCTCTCAAATCCAAATACAATTAAGGCTGATTTTTAATTTAAAAAATCCCTATTTACAGATCTGATTTGACCTGGAAATACGGATTCGAGTTTACCCTTGAATATAAAGGGGTTACTTGATTATATTAATCCGGAAAATAATTCAACTGAAGTGCTTGGGCTCTTTCCAAATGCGCGACAATATGGGGAAGGGTGCTGAAAGCGTATTCTTTCAGCTGATCATTGGTCCCCTCATCGACCTGACTTTGGAAAATATTCTGAGCTTCCTGATGTGCAATTATTTGATTTGCCACATAAGCACTGTCAAAACTATTACCTTCCAAGTTTTCCAGCAAATTATATAATTGCCCGTCTTCATTTGAAACCGCATCAGGTATAGGTATACTTCTGTTGAGTGCAACTGCAATCAATTCGGTTTGTAAGGTCGTATGCGCAGTGACCATATCAGCTCCGAACTCCCGGATGTCTTCAATTGTCGCTTTGGAAGCTGCTAGTTGCCCCATCTGTATTTCAGCAAGGTTGGAATAGGATGCGTTCAATGCAAAACTTCTATCCTCTTCGGAAACACTTTCCCCCGGTAAAACCCCACCATTGTCATCACAAGATGAGAATAAAGCCACGGCAAACAACAGAGGGAGGAAATACAATACTCCTGTTTTTCTTTCTTTTAACATTTCTATAGTGGGTTTAGATAATACTTATCTATGCTTATAGGACTAGCCCGTGAAATCAAACTAACCAGTTAAAATTCACCGAAGGCAAAACCTATTCACATAACTTTAATTTTTTCAAGATATTCAAATACTATTCCGCTATAAAATTCTTTGATTTAAACTTCCAGGCATATCTTTCGATATTCAGCTTTTTGAATTTCCGTAACTCATGGACCTCAACTTGCCCGAAATGGAGTCCGCCACCCACAAAGTTTCTGATCCAAACTTGCTATTTTGCCTTACCTTTCCCGCCATGATTTTTGCCTTGGATGTATCTGATAAATAACTTTGTAAGGAATGCATTTTTTTCAAGAAAAGATGATTAAGGAAAAACAATCATATAACATCGAAAAGTGTATCTTACTGTTATTCAAGTTGCAGAGAATCTATTATTTCATCCCCGGCATATGGCCTATTCTCCACATTGAAGGTGAAACAGGGATACTTCTTCAGGTAAATTATTATTCATTCTGTACCAGAACTCCGGCTCATCTGTCAGTAATCCAAAAACATTAACAGTTACAATTCCAAAAACAATGTGCGCAATAAATAGGACAAAGAAGTAGTTGGTAAACGGAATCTTCGGCGGACGAAGATGGAGTGAAAAATAAGAATACCACGTGATGATCGATAAGAGACCGCTCAGGGCTCCAATAATTACAGAATCCAAAAACTCGATCTGAAACACTTCCCAGTTCCACAACAAAAAATATCCAAGAGAAAACATAATGCCTATTGTAAAGTGGCTCACACTTCCTGCAATTAAAGCTTTAATGCTGATTGGAACGGAAAGATCACTTCTCCCCGTAAGCATTGACCCCAAAATATGGATTACCCTTGTTTCCTTCCCTGTAATCCTTGAGTATGCATACATCACGGCAGTCATAAAAACAGTCCCAAATATTCCTGCCAAGATTGTGAGCAAAAAATAGCTGAATTCCATATTGTAAAAAATGGCATCGGGATTATTAAAAATCAGGTCCTAGATATCAGGACCTGATTGCAATCCTGTAGCAGTTAGGAAATTGCTATAGTGTTGTCGTTTTCTATATATTCTTTAAAATTTCTTACATCATTGGTCACCATTTCTTCAAAGAACGGTGTCAATAGCTTTGCCGCCTTTTCACTAAGCGGACCCAATGGCGGATGGTAAGATATCACTGCGCTGATTTCGGTACTTTCACCTCCTCCGATATCCGTAAAATGCACATTCCCCGAGGTATTGATAAATGATCCCTCTTTGGATTGCCAGCCGATTCTGTCGTTTGGAATATCCTTGACAATCTCACTCACCCAGGATACGCTGCCTATATGTCCCGGAAGTTCTGTTTCCCATTCGGAAGTTTTATCATCTATTACTTTAACTTTAGCCAGGTGATCCATAAACAACGGAAGGTTTTCCAGCTTTCTCCAAGCGGAATATACCTCTGACCTGGGTTTGTTGACTATAACAGATGTCCTGACATTGACATTTTTGGCTTTGGAGAATAAATTGGAAAAAATACTCTTTCCTGGATTCTTTCCCATTTTTTCTCCGCCTTTGAACAAAAGGTAACCTCCTGCAAATCCCAAAGGGAAAAAATTCTGCTTTTGAATAGCGAGAAGTAGAAGATATGATCCTGAAAAAATCGATATCAGCGGATCTACATTTTCCAATTCTGTATTTATCTGGTCGATTATACTATCTGAATTTGATTTCTTAACCTGTAACTCTTTCATGGTTTTTCTAGTTTATGTAGTTTCAAATGTAAAAAAAGAGATCCCCTGTTTACTTATAGTATTTTGATTTTAAATTACAAAATTTAAGGTTAAAAAGGAATATCATATTTATTGAACAATAAATATTAGCCTTTAACCTTTTTAGAGGCAGGATTTTTTACCTCTTCCAGCGTTTGTTGACCATCATTTGAAATCTCCTGAATCACCGTAATGTCTCCGGTTGTTTCCAGAATGACAACACCGACTTTATTAATGTCAGTAATGCCCTTTTTGCGGATAGCCATATGAAGTTCCTCTTTAGTAATCCTTTCCTGAATCATAACATCCGTTAACATTTCTCCTTTAAATAGCAGTATGACTGGCTTACTGGTGACCAGATTCTTTATGGTTTTACTCTTGACAGACAGGGATGTTATGACATACTGCATGAAGATCAGTAAGAAAAAAGCCAAAGCACCTTCGGCAAGTGCGATGTCTTTATTGAGAATCACCGCTGCCAGAGTGGATCCCAAAGCAATGGTGACAATAAAGTCAAAGGCATTCATTTTTGATAGCGTCCGTTTTCCTGATATCCTAAGCATCAAAACCATGATCACATAGGCCAAAACTCCAATGATGAGGGTTCTGAAGATGGTTTGCCAATTATCAAAAAATATATGTTCCATGAGGTATTAATCGTGATTTGTGAAAGAAAAAAATCCCCCGGGAAATCTCCCGGGGAATTTATATCAATCTTAATTGCTTCCAAATAATGCAGTTTACAGTAAACTGTCTTTATCTCTAGCATCAGGTTTTGATCGGGATTCCAATGAGGAATCTCCCGAATCTATTCTGGAATCACTTGTTCCCAAGCCTGATTCTCTCTTCGATTGATTTGAGGAATTCCTGGTATCAAATGTAGAATCCCTTGATCCTAATCCTGAGTCACGATTCAGACTGTCTCTTGATCCAAGATCACTATCACGCGTACCGGACCTCATGCCACTGGTACTGTCTGCACCAAATCCTGAGTCCTGCTTACTTCTGTTACCGGAGCCAAAATCTGAGCCTGTGCTTGAACCTTTGGATGATTCAACTCCATAATAGGTGTTCATCTCATCGATAAATTCGGTCTGTGGACCGGATGGCCAATTATCCTTGTCAAATCCAGGAGAATTTTCCAATCTGTGTTTATCAATGTCCAGTACAAACACATCTTCATAATTTTCATTGAAAGAAAAGGCCTGCCATGGAATTGCAAAATATTTACTGTCAAGGTTCAAAAATCCTGTATCTACAGACAAAACAGCATAGACAACTTCCCCTGCTTCGGTATCCAACATAATGTCCTTGATAGTACCGATTTTTTCATCACCTAAAGTCCTCACGGTACTACCTGTGATGGAAGAGGTGGATAATATAAAATCATTTCTTCTATTTTCCATTTTTTTATGGTTTTGGGTTCATTAAATAATTTAACTGTCAAATTTTAAACAAGATTTATGCCATGGGCCATTTTATGAAAATATATACCTTTAAAATTGACTATTCTGTATATAAAAATAATGCTAAATAAGAATGGCAATATTCCGACTCAACATGCTTAAAATGGTGAGGAAAAAAATTCATTTGATTTTGTAATCAAATCTAAATTATGTGTTATTTTGTTTAGATTTTTCTCTTTATTTGTAGTCTTATCATTAAATGAGAATTATAACCATTAGTTTATTCAAAAGAAATGTAAATTGGTAATTAAACCCCATTCATCCTATCTAACCACTCGAAGGAAGACTGGCGAACCATTAAAATATATATCAAATACAGTTGATTCTTCAACCGGAAATAACATATGAAGCTGAATATCAAAGATCAAAAAACAATCAGAATCCTTCTTGCCGATGATGATGAGGATGACAAGTTGTTTTTTAAAGATGCCATTGAAGAATTACCGATTAAAACTTCCGTGACTTTAGTAAATGATGGGGAAAAATTGATGAATTATCTTTTAGATGCCAAAGTCATATTACCGCATGTTATATTTCTTGATCTGAACATGCCGGTCAAAAGCGGTATGGAATGCCTGACAGAAATAAGAAACAACGACAAACTGAAAGATCTTTCCATTGCTATATATTCTACCTCGCTTTCCTCCAGTGATATAGAGGAAACTTTTATCAGAGGGGCAAATATTTACATCAACAAACCCAATGATTTTGATGCCTTGAAAACAGTGCTTAACAAGGTGATCTGCACAAACTGGCAATATCTCAATTCCAGTTTAAATAAAGAAACCTTTCTCCTCAGTATTTAAATTTCAGTGGATTCCCGTTCGGGATTGGTTCCTGTATCCATTGACTTTCTCAATCCAGGTCTTATAACATGAATCTAACCCGCTCAAGAAATCTGTATACCAGATCTTTTGTCTTCTCGATGTTTTTGTTGCTTGCATTGATTGTTTTAGGATTATCTCAATTCAATTCCTATAAGAAAGGTCAGCAAGAGATGATAATTTCTGAAAAAATAACTCAGGAACTTTTAACATTTCTCGGAGAGGTTGTAGAAGTAGGTAAAATTTATAACCGCCATATTGCAGCTGAAGACAGTCTGCTTTCTACTGATTATTTCGAAGTCAAAATCCGGATAGACAGCACTTTGGAAGAGATTGCATCTTTGGTAAACCAAAATGAGGAAAAAGAGAACAGGCTGGTAACTTTATCCACACTCACTCAAATTTATTTGAGTGAAATAGAGTCTTCAAATAATCCGAATGGGGCTTTGGATATTGATAACAGATTTCAGAGGTTGAGGGAAAGCAGTGAAGACCGAATGGCTTTGTTGGTATTTATTGCGGATTGGAATCAGAATGAAAACCTGCATTTGGATGAGAATTTGATGCTTGCTGATGATGCCATAACTTCATATGTATTGTGGTTACTGCCGTTGTTGATGATATCACTGATCGTCTCGGTCATATTTTATCGGACCATATTGGTAGAATTCAACACCTGTGATGACGCCTATAACCAGATTGGCATTAATAAGGAAATTTTTGAACAAGCTGAACAGATCTCCGGGTTGGGCCATGGCTATTACAATCTGAAAACCAAAAAGCTGAAATTTTCTGATAACCAGTATCGGATTTTGGGATACCAGCCTCACGAATTTCAACCCAGTCCGAAGAATTACATAAAGATGGTGGATCCACAGGACCGCAAAACTTTTCTTCATAAGCTCAGAAACCTTCGGAGCCAAGGAGAAACCGCCGAGGTGAATTACGTGATCCATACCAAAGAGGGAGATCAAAGGTGCTTTAAGCTTCTGGCAAAGCTGAGAGACAAAAAAGACGATAAATTCGTCGTTTTTGTAAATAAAGATCTGACGAATGATATTGAAGCGAAGAAAAACCTAGATCTACTTAATAACAACCTGAGTGTTCAAAATAACTTTTTGCACTACGCAGAAAGCGTTGCCGGAATAGGATCCTACTCATTTGATTTTTACAAGAAAAAGCTGGCATTTTCAGACAATCTGTTCAGGTTGCTGGGATATGAACCGGGCAGCTTTGTTCCATCCAAAAAACGTTTTATGGAGTTTGTGCATCCTGACGACCGGGAAAAGGTAGAACAGGTCATCAATATGGATTTTAATGAAAAGGACCATTCCACAACTATTTTCAGAATTATATCAAAGGATGGGGATATAAAACACATCAGTACCAACAAAAAATATCTTAAAGAACCTGGGATCAAGATCCTTGTGGCGGTTTTCAAGGATGTGACCGCAGAAAGGTTGATAAATATCCAACTGGCAGAACAAAACCAGGAATTGCACCGAAGTAACATTGAGCTCGCATCTTTCAATCACATCGCCAGTCATGATTTGCAGGAACCGCTTCGAAAAATTCAAACCATCATCTCCCGCTTGAGGAAAATGGAAGAATTGCGGCTTTCTGAAAAAGGAATGGATTATTTCAGCAGAATCCAGCGGGCAGCCAACAACATGCAGAAGCTCATCCTGGATCTGTTGACCTATTCCCGTATTTCAAATGCAGACATGGTTATGGAAACAATCTCTTTGGAAACCATTTTACAAAGTGCTTTGGATGAAGTGGCAGGTGAAATAAAGGAGAAATCCGCAGAAGTACAACGTGGGCAGCTTCCGATTGTTAATGTAATCCCCTATCAGATTCAGCAACTTTTTGTTAACCTCCTGACCAACTCCCTCAAGTATTCAAAACCTGAAAACCAACCTGTTATAAAGATCAGGCAAGAATCCGTTTTGCCTAAAGAGCTCTTGGAATTTCCCGATCTGGAAATCGATGGTCTTGTTAAAATATCGGTGGAAGACAATGGAATCGGATTTGACCAAGCCTATGCCGAAAATATATTTGTCCTTTTCAAGCGCCTCCACGGCAAATCAGAATATCCGGGAACAGGTATTGGGCTTGGCATCTGCAAAAAGATCATGGTAAACCACAAAGGCATCATCTATGCAAACGGAAAGCCGGGCATCGGCACGAAAATCACCTTTATTTTCCCCAAAAACGTCATTTAGATCATCTGGTTTTCTATTTTTTTGTCGAAAAACAAGGATATAAAAGGCAGTCCTACCCATTCGACTTACTTCTTATTACATTGGTCATTAAGAGATTGCCTCGTCGTTCAAAAGGTTATATTTATATCATTAAGGATTTACAAACACATCTACCAATGAAGCTAATTCGCACACCGGTATCCCGCCTTCCCGCATCAAGGAGATAGTCACGTCGTACATTGGAATTTTTTTGATGAATGATTAAACAGGCACACCTACCAATGACGTAATTATCAATATGTTGTTTATTCGATTAATCCCAAATATTTTTACGATTTAGCCATTTCTGAATCGAGTTCCATGGCAAGTTTTCCTAAATTTTAAAACTCACAATGACGCCTTGGAAATAGGTCTTTCCACTATGGTCTTCGGGCTACTTTACATCGGACTTCCGGCTTCGGTCTGTTTTTTTCACATCCGTGATCGGTCATATGGATTTTTAAAATTTTTAGTATTTGAATGTTACAATTATATCCTCAAATTATGTAAAGCTGTTTATAAAGGATTCTATAATTTTGATTTCTGTTTTTTCTTTTTATTGTGCCTGAATGTGCATTGGAAAGTAGGAATCAGAGATTTTCAATTATACTCCAATAAACAACACACATGGCAGTGCAACACGATAAACCTGCTCAAGAGCAGGAAAAACAACCGGGGCAAGAGCATGAAATGACACCCTCACCGGAGTATATCAGAAAAAATTATAAGGGAAATAAACTGCTACAGGATAAAGTTGCTCTCATCACCGGAGGCGACAGCGGTATCGGACGGGCGATTGCTGTTGCTTTTGCCGCAGAAGGGGCTGATGTGGTGATTGCCTATCTTGACGAGGACAAAGATGCCAAAGACACCCAAAAGCTGGTAGAGGAACGCGGAAGATCTGCCAAGATCATCAAAGGTGACCTTTCGGAAATGCAGCATTGTCAAAAAGTGGTGGATGAAACAATTTCTTCCTTTGGCAGACTGGATATCGTTGTAAACAATGCCGCCCAGCAATATCCTCAGGAGGACTTCAATAATATCACAGAGGAGCAGCTCAGGAAAACTTTTGGTACCAATATTTTCTCCTATTTCTTCATTACCAAAGCTGCTTTGCCTCATTTGAAAAAAGGGGCATCAATTATCAACTCCTCGTCCGTAACAGCTTACAGAGGCAGCAATCATCTGATTGATTATGCCTCCACTAAGGGTGCCATTGTTTCTTTTACCAGATCATTGTCCACTAATCTTTCTTCTAAAGGAATACGCGTGAACGGTGTTGCCCCGGGCCCAATATGGACGCCTTTGATCCCTGCTTCTTTTTCTGAAGATCACGTGGATGACTTTGGGAAAAAGGTCCCAATGGGTAGACCGGGAGAGCCTTCCGAAGTGGCCCCTTCTTATGTATTTCTAGCCTCACAAGCTTCCTCTTATATGACAGGCCAATTCTTACACCCCAATGGTGGTGAAATAATCAATACTTAATCTCTTTATCAAAATAAATACCTACGCATATGTTTATTATAGGAAACTTCAATTCTGAAGTCACAATTAGAAAAATTACCGCTATGAATTTCTCCGAGTCGGACAAAAAAACCACTCGGGAGGAGCGCGAACAAGATCAGGCAATAGAAGAGTATATTGAGCCGAACCCAAATGATAAAACTGAGGGGATAAAATCCGAACCGGAACCTGATCAGGATGGTATGGGTATCAGCAAAAAAGCCAAAAGACAATCTTCAGATGAAGGGGATACGGCAAAAAGGAAGTAGTGGGAAGTAGGTTGGAAGAACGAAGTGGGAAGTTGTTGGATGACGGGTTTGAAAAAGACGGAAGACCGCATACCGAAGCTGGCGTCATTAAAAGGGATGGCACAGAGTTACACGGAGATACGCAGAGAAAAACAAAAGCTATTTTTCCTTATAATTTTTATTTAAAAAAAAATACTCCGTGCATCTCCTGTTTTCCTCTCTGGGACACCCAAATTAAAAAATATTGAAAAGTCTGACCAGGTACCTTTGCTCGTCATTGGTAATGATGTTTTTATTGATTGTTTTGTCTGAGCCTATTACCTTGACCTGTATGCTAAATATTGTT
>JBGTDA010000091.1:0-3717 GCA_041748555.1 Rhodonellum sp. | reverse complement strand
GGCCTATATGGGGTATGCACTTTACGATGTTGACAGTAATCTCTATGATCAGGGAAAAGTCGTACTATCCAAAAAGGCGCGAAACAAGCACGAGGAACTTGTCGAGAAAATAGCGGTTAAGAAGGATGGGTATATAGAAACCTTTCTGGTGAACGAGACCAGTGAAAACGTATGGTTTGACCAATTCCGTATCATGAGTACGGGGCCATTGATAGTCCAGGAAACGCACTATGATCCTTGGGGAGTTGAATTATCAGGATTGGAGTATCAGTATGGAGGAATCAAGGTGAATCCCTATCTTTATAACGGTAAGGAGGCAAACGGCCACCTTGGGGTGAACCTGTTTGATTACGGGGCCAGGATGTATGATCCGGCGATAGGGAGGTGGTTTGTTGTGGATCCGATGGCGGAATCAATGTTTGAATATTCCCCATACAATTACGCTTTAAACAGTCCTATAAATTACAAAGATCCTGATGGGATGTATCCGACATGTGATAATTGTGATGATGTATATAAGAAGGGAGCGGTAGTTGAAAATAAATATGGCAGTTGGAAGTACGACGGCGATAATAACTGGATTGACCAATCAACAGGAAACTCTGTTTCTGCATCAGCATTAGGTGAGCAGTTTTCTGCAGCACATGACAAGATGGAAGCTGATTTCTCAAATAGAGCAAGTCCAAATTTTGGAAATGCAGGAGAAAGGCATGCATTACTATCGGATGCGTTTGGTTCCATGATGAAGGGGGCTGCCAACCTTATTTGGGAATTAAATAAGCCGGTTACCGGATCAAGTGATCCGAATATGATTGGAGGAGGAATGAATGTTCCTGGGAGTGTTGGAAACCAAACGCCTAAAATTATAAGTAAAAGTTTAAATCAACTAAACAAACTTATAAAAACAGGTAAAGCGCCTAATTCATTAAAACGCTTTGATAAAGGGAAGATTTTTGGTGAATTGGATCATGTCCATTTTGAAAATGGTAGTGCTCTTAATATTGATGGAACATGGAAACACGGAACTAAAATATTAACAAATAAAGAGATTAAATTTTTAAAAGAAAATGGCTGGACACAACCTAAATAAAAAAGAGCTATATAAAAAAACTCTACAAGATTGGATAGATAAAGTAATACAAGGTAAACTTTGGGAGAACTATGTGGATTTACATATAGATGAAGTTGATAAAGAATTTAAGAAAAAGGAGAAATGGTTAAATGCAAGTCTTCTTCTGTTCAATTATATTTTAGAACTAATTGATGTTAATGATTACAATGCAATATTGGTAATACCTTTATCATTTTCAGAAACTCCCACTGATTTGAATGATTTGAATTTAATGTATGTGGAAAATAGATTAGATTTAACTCCTCCATCATTTTATTTATTTCCTCTTAGATATAATAGTTTTGAGAAAACAATTAATTCTTCATCTTATATAAAGAAAATAAGTGATGAAATTAATCGTAAAGTGTATTTTAAGGAAGAAAAAGATGGTGATGAATACTTTAGGGTACTTTATATAGAAAGAGGTTAATATATGGGATTTATTATATTTAAATTGGAAACATATATTTTTTAAAATCTTCCATTTCAGGTAATAGACAAATGTAACAGTTCTGGGCCAGCTGAGCATGCATTTTTATCGGATGCGTTTAGTTCCATGATGAAGGGGGCTGCCAACCTTATTTGGGAATTAAATAAGCCGGTTACCGGATCAAGTGATCCGAATATGATTGGAGGGGGCATCAATGTTCCTGGAAGACCTGGGGCATTTGCCGCTAAAACGGTAGGAAAGGTACAAGCTGGGTCACTAAAAGAGTTTAAGTCGCTTGTAAATCAATTGTCTAAACCGGGTTCAGGACTAACAGTTCAGGAGTTAAGGCAGCTTGAAAAATTAACCGAACAATTTGGTGGTAAGCTAAGGTATGACCTTAATCCTGTTAAGGGTAAGATTTTAAAGCCACACGTACAAGTTGAGGGATTAGGGTCAAGTGTTGAGGCAAGACATATTTGGTTAGGTCAAGGTGTAAAATAAAAGAAGAGTATGGAAAGTAATATTGTATATGTTTTTCTCTTATCATTCTTTGAAATCTTTAATGCTTCTATAGACAAGTACAAGATTGAGGGCAAAAAGGTTTTCGGAAATATTCGGTGGAAAGACGACAATGAAACACTAAGCTTTTCTTGGGTAATTGAGATGGAGGAGTCTATGCTAAAGAAACTGAAGTTATTGTGCGAATTTTTGATTAAAAACAATTTAATGAGGGGAGATAGAATAATTATTACAGAAAGCGAACTTGAAAAAAGGCTTCTTGAATTAGGCTGGGACAATGATGAAGCAAAAAATAATATTAATGGTTTACTCTCTGTTGAAATGAAAATGGTTGATGAAGGGGAAGAAACAGATTCGTTCTTTGTACATTTTTGATATTTTGTAGTAATTGCCGCTAAGGGAGAAGCCAGTTGTCAACACGCTTTGTTTCAAGGTCTAAAAGGTTTCCATCACATTTTTGGATTGCTTAATAAGAGTATCAACAACGGATCGAATTACACAGAAGCCATCGGCCCCTCTTCCTGATTTGAACTGCCCGGAAATTTTCTGTTTGACTTTGACATTTCTTATGGCTCTTTCAGAGGCAATTTTGTCTGGAGGTACCAAATGATGATATAGAAATTTAAAGATGGAGTTCCTGTATTTCAGGAATCTTTTCTGCATCGATACCGCTTCCTTATGTTCGGGGATCTGGATTATGGACAGGATATTATCCAGATTTTCTTCCAGAACAATGATTGATTTTTCTGGCATGTTGAAGGATTTTCCTCTATTGTTTTTTTGAGCACTATCGCCTCCATCATCAGTGCTTTGAGGTTTTCGGCCCATCCTGTTTTATACCGTTCTTCAATATAATAGACAGCGTGGAGATGGAAGTCTTTGGCACCCCGAGCTATCGGGTGTAGATCCCAAGGAAGATGCGGCTTCATCCTGCGACATTTCTAAGGACAGGCATGGACAAAAAGCTGGTTCAGCAGCTCACCGAGTTTGGACAGAACCTGGCTTCAGGACCCAATGAACTTGCCATTGCCAATGTGATCGCCCTGGTGATAAACGAATTGGAACAAAAGCCCGCTCCCGAGGCATATATGGGCTATGCGCTGTATAGCCTGTCCCGATGAGCGAAGCGATTTCGGGAATGCCGACAGCAATCTTTACGATCAGGGAAAAGTGGTGCTTTCAAAAAAAGCCCGAAACAAACACGAGGAACTGATCAAAAAGATCGCTGTTCCAAAAGACGGATATATCGAAACGTTTTTGGTAAACGAAGCCTCCGAGAACGTCTGGTTCGATCAGTTCAGGATCATGAGTACGGGGCCCCTCATCGTCCAGGAGACGCATTACGACCCGTGGGGAGTGGAACTCGATGGACTGGGATATCAATATGGCGGAATCAAGATCAATCCTTATCTTTATAACGGCAAGGAGGCACACGGCCACTTGGGTGTGAACCTTTATGATTACGGGGCCAGGATGTATGATCCGGCGATAGGGAGGTGGTTTGTTGTGGATCCGATGGCGGAGAAGATGCGAAGACATTCCCCTTATAACTTTGCTTATAATAACCCGCTCAGATATATCGATCCTGATGGGATGGAGCCTTATGATGTACAGGGGGCGGTCAAAATGGATGGGGATGATGGGAACGGGAATTTTA
>JBGTDA010000090.1:0-4765 GCA_041748555.1 Rhodonellum sp. | reverse complement strand
AGTGGATCCTCTTTTTTCCTTCACCAGCCGGATATTTCACGACCCGATTCAGACCCAAATAAGGATTCCGGGATTAAGGTCATCCAAACCAAACCACTTGGAAACAATGGCGCCATTACGGAGTACCTGCAATCCAGAGGTATTTCCTTGGAGACGGCGCAGGAATTTTGCAGGGAGGTGTATTACATGATCGGGGATAAAAGGTATTTCGGACTGGGCAATCCCCATGAAAACGGCTGGTCCATCCGGAACAAATACTGGAAGGGATGCACTGCCCAGGGGGTATCCCACTATCTGAACAATTCTAAGGACCTTGGCCTATTCGAAGGGATATTCGACCTGATGAGCTATGTGGAAATGAGAAAGACGGACCGTTACCGATTGGATTATATGGTCCTTAACTCCCTGGCCAATTTAAAAAGGGCCATGCCTGAAATTCAAAAATACAGGCAGGTGAATCTATTCCTGGACTGTGACAAGGCTGGTAAAGCGGCAACGGAGGAATTAATGCATTCCCTCCCCCAAGCCCTGGATAAGTCGGAGTTTTTACTGCCCTATAAGGATTTGAATGAGTATTGGATGAGCAGGGAAAACCTGGGGGTAAAAAGATAATGGTCTACTTTTGGCCTCAGGAAAAAATGGGTTTTTGGATAGGACCTATCCTTTTACTACGGACCATTCCAGTGCCGGAAGTGGAAGGGCCCATGCGGAAAGGGCTACTTCAAACCGGGTGATATTTCAAATATTCATATATACCAATAATTATCTATGCACATAAATTTTAATCTGAATATACCCATATCTGGATATAATGCTGTGGACAATTTGAAAGCGGAAATTTTGGAAGAAGATTACCTATAAGGAGCCTTTTACCTACCTCTGGTTTGTAGGGGTCAGTCCGGAAAGGCAGGGAAATGGGTTTGGATCTGAAATCCTGAAGTATGTGCTGGATTATTCCAAAACCCTCAACCGACCGGTTTATCTGGAAACTTCTACCGAGAGCAACCTTCCGTGGTACCAAAAACATGGTTTGGACATCTATACCGTTTCCGATCGGTTTGGATTCCCCTTTTATTTTCTGAAAACTTCCTGAAAAACATGACTGTCTTCAATACCGAAATACATATCGTTACCCTTATATTTGTCATCCTGGAAGGACTTATGTTTTTCGTCCAGATGGTATTCTACCTCCAAAAACCAAATGAGAAAAAAAGAAAATACTACCTGATCCTCCTTTTCCTGTTGATCATTTACAACATTGCCGGAGGGCTATTCCCCGATGAAAATTTACCCCTGTCAATAGAATTGCAATATATCATTGCATATGGGACCGGTTTCTGCATGGGAGCCTATTTTCCCTATTATTTTTACAGGGCCTACACCATCACCCACCTGGAATTTCATGCCAAATACGGGGTTTTAATATTTTTGATCCTGCCCTTTATCATTTTCTTCTGCATGTTATATCCATTTGGTTGGGATTTAATGACAGTCATCTATGTGGGTATGATCATTCCGTTTTTATATGCTTTTTATATGGTGTACAATATACTCTGGGGAATCCGGCAAAGGTACAAGCACAGGAAAACTTCCTTTGATGCCATTCTGACCTATATCGGGGTCAGTCCCTGGGCCTTGATGCCATTGCTGGCCTATTTGCAGGTAATTCAGCTTACAGAGGTTCTAATTACTAATGGAGGGTTTCTGGTAATTACCGTCCTCTTTTTCAGAAATACGATCCAGGAAAGCCGAAAAGACCTGGAAACCCTGGATCTTTTACAAACCAAAAAGGTGGATGAAATATTCATCATCCGTTGTACCAAACTGGGCCTAACTAAAAGGGAGATCGAAGTATGTGAATTGGTAAGGAATGGCCAGATTTACAAAGAGATTGCCGAATCTTTGTTTATTTCCGAAAGAACCGTCAACAAACACATGCAGAACATCTTCAAGAAGGCAAAAAGTAAAAATAAATTGGATCTGCTGAATAAGATTACCAGGGACGTGAGGCCGGTGTGAAATATGTCCAGGGATTGAAAAAATCAACCAAGGAAATGATCTTAGTTAAGAAAAATAAAGGAGGGATCAGCCTTTTACTAAAGGGCACTTCTAAAAACCTAAATTACTGAGATACCCTGATAATTGTGTATCTTTAGGTATAAGAAAAACATATGAAAAACATCAATCCCCTTGGTTTATTTGATGATTATTTTTTAACCCAAAAGCTTAGTAAGTTAGGCAATCCCCTTGAAAAATTAGACCGTTATATCGATTGGAGGATCTTCAAAGAGCCTGTTAATCATTCAATTGACAGGCAATCCGACAAAGGGAAGAAAGGTGGCCGTCCACCTTATGACCGACTGATGCTTTTCAAGGCACTGATCATCCAGAGCCTTTACAACCTTTCCGACGAACAGTTGGAATACCAGATTCTGGACAGGACGAGCTTCAAGATTTTTTTGGGACTGAAAAAAAGCGACTGTGTTCCTGACAGCAAGACTTACTGGCATTTCAGGGAGCAGCTGATATCATCCGGCTGCATCGAATCGCTGTTTGCCGCCTTCAATGCCCAATTGGACGGGTCAGGGGTTTTTGCCAATGAGGGGAAAATGGTTGACGCCAGCTTTGTGGAGGCTCCCCGTCAGCGCAACACCAGAGAGGAGAACAAACAGATCAAAGAAGGGGGACTCCCTTCGGAGTGGGAAAAGACCCCCAACAAACTGGCTCAGAAGGATACAGATGCCCGCTGGACCAAGAAGAACAATGTCAGTTTTTACGGGTACAAAAACCACATAAAAGCCGATACCAAAACCAAGCTGATCCGAAAATATGAGGTCACAGATGCCTCAGTGCACGATTATCAGGTTGTCGATGAATTGCTGGATGCCACAGGTATTGCCCACAAATAAAATTTATTAACTGTTTGCAAATCGGTAAAGTGTTACTGGAAAAAAGCTAGGGAAAAGGCATTTTTTTGATTCCAGGGATAAATTTTCCTGAAAAATCGACTTTCGGGAAATATTGACCATAAGTAAGGTGTTTTTGTCATTTTCTATCCTTCCAATCCATGCCAACTTTGTAGCATCAAATAATTAAAAGACAAAAAACTTATGAGCAAAATTAATTTTGAAGTTCCGACTAAATCATCAGTATCCACCGAAAACAGAGAAATCTTGGAAAAAATTGAAAGTGGTGTTGGTTTTATACCTAACATTTACGCTACCTATGCCCATTCAAAAAATGCATTGGCCAGGTATACTGCATTTGCCAATGGCAAAGCAAGCTTAAATAACAAAGAAAAAGAGGTAATCAATTTGGTAGTTAGTCAGGTCAATGGTTGTAGCTATTGTCTGGCAGCCCATACGGCCATTGGAAAAATGAACGGTTTCTCGGACCATGAGATCTTGGAAATCAGAAAAGGCAAGGCGAGCTTTCATCCCAAGTTTGATGCTTTGGCAAAGCTATCCAAATCAATCATAGAAAATGCCGGGAAAATAGGGGATGAGGTACTGGAAAACTTTTTTGAAGCTGGTTATGATAAGGAAAACCTTATTGATACCATAGAGGCCATTGGGGAAAAAGCAATCACCAATATGCTTCACAATGTCACCAAAATACCGGTTGATTTTCCTGAAGCTGAATCTTTGAATTAAATAAGTAAAATGTTATGAATACGATTAATTGGAAAAATGCAATAATTGCCGGGATTATCGGTACGCTATTATTCGATTTATTCGGATGGATTTTATCAGGGGAATGGTGGGATATTCCAGCTCTTTTGGGTGAAAAAACCGGGTTGGGATTGGTATACGGGGTCTTTGGGCATTATATTTTATTGGCCATTCTATATGCAGCTATCGCCCCCTCCCTTTGGGGGCCTCATTGGATAAGGCCCTTTATCTTTATCACAGCGCAGACAATTGCCCTGGTTTGGTTCTTTATGTTTCCTTTATTGGGTGCAGGGGTAGCAGGAAGTAATCAAGGGCCCATGATGGCCATAGGTTCTCTTTTGCGACACTGGGTTTTTATTGTTCCTTTTATTTTTATCATTAATAAGGGGCTCTTCGGCAAAGAAGCAACCGAAGCCAGTTTAAATTGATAAGCTAAAAGTTGCGATCACTTCTAAGATCCGGATGGCCAGGTTTTTTAACCGGTTTCCGGATTTTTTTATATTGCCCTATTTATTTTAAATATTGACCTACTTATTATATTTCTATGAAAACTGAAAAAGTATTTTTCAAAAACAGAAAAGACTTGAAACTGTCTGCATTTATTTACCATCCCCTGGACCAGGTTCCCAGGTTTTATGCCCTTTTTGCTCATTGCTTTACATGCAATAAAAACCTGAAAGCCATTCAAAACATTTGCAATACCCTTTCACAAATGGGGGGTGGCAGTAATGAGTTTTGATTTTACAGGCCTGGGAAACAGTGATGGAGAGTTTGAAAATACGGATTTTTCATCCAATATCAGCGACCTAATCGATGCAGCTAATTTTTTAGCTGCGGAATACCAGTCCCCATCTTTATTAATAGGACACTCCTTTGGAGGTGCAGCTTCTATATTCGCTGCACAATCATTACCGGATATTAAGGCTTTGGTTACCATTGGGAGTCCCTCCAACGTTCAACATATTTCCCATCTGTTCGAAGATCATTTGGATACCATTAAAGAGAAGGGCGTCTCTATTGTTCATATCGGGGGAAGAGCCTTTGGTATAAATCATTCTTTTCTTCAGGACCTGAAAGAAAAAGACCTGGGATCC
>JBGTDA010000089.1:0-20751 GCA_041748555.1 Rhodonellum sp. | reverse complement strand
ATTAAAAAATGCCCAGGTTTTGGTATTATCTTAGGATTATTTTCCATAAAAAATCCGTTTAAATTATCTGCCGGTCAATATATATCTAAATTTTTTAATTGCAATAAGAATTGTATTTTTAAAATGTTGATTTTAAAAACATGAAAATATCAAATATTCGCATTGATTATTCCTTAAAATCCCTTGATCTGAAGGATGTACATCCTTCACCTATTCTACAGTTTAAGCATTGGTTTGATGAAGCTGTTATTGGTCAGGTAATAGAAGTAAATGCCATGAATCTGTCTACAGTCAGGGCTGATGGAAGGCCAAACTCCAGAATTGTCCTGTTAAAAGGCATTGATGAGGGATTGGTTTTTTTCACCAATTACGAAAGCCAAAAAGGTGAAGAAATCAAAAATCTGCCTTACGTAGCTGTCACATTTTTCTGGCCTGAACTGGAAAGACAGGTTAGATTCTCAGGAAGTGTCCAAATGGTTCCCTTAGAAGAATCTGACAGTTATTATTTTTCAAGACCCTTTTTAAGTCAGATTGGAGCCTGGGTTTCTCCTCAAAGTCAAGTAATAGAAAACAGAGAAATGCTGGAGAAGAGAGAGCAGGAATTCCTGCAGAAATTCACTCCTGATACGATTAAAAGGCCGGAATATTGGGGCGGTTACAGGATAATGCCGGATGAAGTGGAGTTCTGGCAAGGTAGGCCCAGCAGGCTTCATGATAGAATTCTCTACACGCTAGACCAAAACCAAGTTTGGAATATCAAAAGATTAGCACCCTAATTTATACCTCCGACTTTATGTTAAGTTAAATAAATCCTTTACACCAACCATTTTTTCAACAGTGAATCCTTCACCGTATTTGACATTGATGCTATGGCCAAGCTCCCTGGCTCTGCCTTCTACAAATTCAAGGAATTCTGCTGATGAAATGAAACTCTCGGGTTCATCATTGTTAGGGTCATAAAATTGGGATTTAAAAGCCTTTATACTGGCCATTTTTATTTCCCAAAAAGGTGTGATGTCAACAACAAAATCCGGTTTGATATAGTTGTTTTGGATATAATGGTAAACAAAGGATGGCCGCCAATGTTCCTGGTCCTCACCTTCATCATTGGTTTTGATTTTCCTCAACCCACTCATGAAACAGGCATTCGAAGCCAGATCCCCTCCCCTTTTGTGGTCCGGATGCCTATCTGAAACAGCATTTGCCAATACTATTTCAGGTTGATATTTCCGGATGGTTTTAACTATTTCCAACTGATGCTTTTTATCATCTTTAAAAAAAACATCATTGAAACCAAGATTTTTTCTGAATGTCAGAGATAAAATTCTGGAAGAATCTTCCGATTCCAACAGACGGGCTTTAGATGTGCCTCGGGTGCCCATTTCTCCTTGTGTCAGATCCAGAATTCCCACTTTATAACCTTTTGCTACATGGGAGGCAATAGTGCCCGAACAACCGAGTTCGGCATCATCAGGATGGGAAGCAATTACAAGTATGTCCAGTTTCATTTTTTATATTTTATGAGAATTCAAAGCACATTTAATTTCATTCAAAAATCTCTCCCATCAATCTTGAATATTAAGTTTTACAACCCATTTCCTGGAAAATGAAGTTTAATGTCAGGATAGCAGATTATACATCAAAAAGAATAGTCTGGACAGGTCTCCGATAATTTTTATTTGGTCCTTAATCTTTGACCTACTCTAAGTATGCTTCTGGTAGTAAGATTGTTCAATCTTGTTAAAGTGCTTACCCTTACTCCATATCTGTTGGCAATTACGCTTAGATTTTCGCCACTCCTGACTCTATGATAAACCGCTTCCTGAGCTTTTAATACATGATCGAAACTGGAAGAAGTTATGGCATAGAGTTCGGTTTTTATCCGACCCAGGTTAAAATCAAATATTTCTGTAGGATTGATAGACAAACCTTGGTACCGGATTTCATAATGCAGATGGGGACCTGAACTTCGCCCGGTACTCCCTCCCAGACCAATAATCTCACCCGATTTTACCTCCTGACCTATTTCCACTGATATTTTTGACATGTGACCATATAGGGTTTCAAGTCCGTTTTTATGTCTTACCACAACATAATATCCATAACCGTTTCGATCGTATGATTTAATCCGAACTATTCCGTCAAAGGTGGAGAAAATAGGATCGCCTGTCGCCAGCCTCAGGTCCGTCCCATGATGCCAGCGATATCTTCTGAAACCGAATTCGGATGTTATTCTGGTTTCACTTAAAGGGAGGTTCCAATTAGTCCCAAAAAATTGATCAAATAATTTGATATTGACGGTATCCTTAAAGTCCTTGGGATTGAAATCATAGATATTGATTTTTTGGCTATCCCAGGAGGAATAGTATTCGAAGGCTGTAACCCAAATACTGTCAATCAATATTTTTTCAGAAATCTGGACCAATTGGTTGGTGGGAGCCCAAATTATCGATAAAGTATCTTCTGAGACAATGCTTAACCTCCTTTTTATATTGACATAGTCCTTATAAAGCAGAGAATCGGTTTCACGTGTAAGGTTTTGAAGATATTTTTGCGTGTCAAAAATTATCATATCCCGCTTCAATGGATTACCAACAGGAGAGGCCTGAGGTGTAGGTTTCTTGATGATTTTAGGAAAAATCTGAGCATGAGCTGAAAATGAACCTATGCTCAAAAAAACCAACAATAGGAAGCAAGTAACCTTTAAACCCATCAGCACTGGTTAAGCCAATTCTTTTTCTGAAAGATGGCGTTCGGCATCAAGTGCTGCCATGCAGCCAGTTCCCGCGGCGGTGACTGCCTGCCTATATACGTGGTCCTGTGCATCACCACAGGCAAAAACACCCTCAACATTCGTTCTGGTGCTTCCCGGTATTGTTTTAATATATCCCGCTGCATCCATCTCCAAATAATCCTTGAATATTGCAGTATTCGGTTGATGACCGATGGCAACAAAAAATCCTGAAACCACCAGTTCTTGCCTTTCAAGTGTTTCATTATTGAAGATCCTAACTCCTGTTACTTCCTGATCTCCCAAAATCTCCTCAGTTTCGGTATTCCAAAGCACAACTATCTTTGGATTCGTAAGCACCCTTCTTTGCATTATCTGAGAAGCACGCATTCCATCTCTTCTTACCAACATATATACACGTTCACAGATATTTGCCAGATAAGAAGCTTCTTCACATGCTGTATCTCCTGCTCCAACAATAGCTACTTCTTGGCCTTTGAAAAAGAATCCGTCACAAACAGCACAGGCTGAAACACCTTTACCGTTTAATCGGGCCTCGCTTTCCATTCCTAACCATTTTGCAGATGCTCCTGTAGAAATTATTACTGAATCTGCTTCTATTTCATGTTGTTCGTCAACAATAACCTTATGTGGCCTTTGACTGAAGTCAACACTTGTAACCACACCATATCTTACCTGGGTATCAAACCGCTCAGCTTGTTTTCGAAAATCCTCCATCATTTGTGGACCCATCACACCATCAGGATATCCCGGGTAGTTTTCCACATCATTGGTGATCGTTAATTGACCTCCGGGCTCGGGTCCTGTATATAAAACGGGGTTTAATCCTGCTCTAGCAGCATATATAGCCGCAGTATAGCCTGCAGGACCGGATCCAATAATTAAAACCTTTACTTTTTCTGTTTGAGATGACATTTGAACGTGAGTTTTCAAGTTGGCAAATTTTATTAAATTAAAGTTTACAACAAAGTATATGGATGTTAAAATTCGATAAAGGAAGGTTTGTAAGTGAACATCAATCTTTTACTTTTTTTACCAAGTTCAGAAATATTTTTTTTTAAAATTCAATAATAAAAAAAGGGGCTTAACCCCTTTTTTTATTATTGATAAATGACACTTATTGAATTAGCCCAAATAAGGCTTTAAAGTTTTACTTCTGGAAGTATGCCTTAATCTCCTGATTGCCTTCTCTTTTATCTGTCTTACCCGTTCCCTGGTTAAATTGAATTTTTCTCCGATTTCTTCCAATGTCATGGCATGTTCTCCATTCAATCCGAAGTATAGCGTGATAACATCTGCTTCTCTTTGGGTCAAGGTTGATAAGGCACGTTGAACTTCTTTACGAAGAGAATCATTCATCAGACCATCATCCGGCTTTTCTTCTCCGTCGTTTTCAAGTACATCCAATAGACTGTTTTCTTCACCCTGAACAAAAGGTGCATCCATTGAAACATGCCTGCCGGATATTTTCATGGTATCGACCACTTCACTTGCAGTTACTTCCAAAACCTCAGCAAGTTCTTCCGGAGAAGGTTCTCTTTCAAATTTTTGCTCAAGTTCACTGAAGGTTTTACTGATCTTATTCAGCGACCCTACTCTATTCAAAGGAAGCCTGACAATTCTGGATTGCTCGGCCAATGCCTGAAGAATGGATTGTCTGATCCACCACACGGCATAAGATATGAATTTAAAACCTCGGGTTTCATCAAATCTTTGTGCGGCTTTAATCAATCCAAGATTGCCTTCATTAATTAAATCACCTAACGAAAGACCCTGGTTCTGATATTGCTTAGCAACAGATACGACGAATCTTAAATTGGCTTTTGTAAGTTTTTCAAGTGCAAGCTGATCACCTTCTCTGATCCTCTTGGCGAGTACTACTTCCTCGTCTGCTGTGAGAAGATCTACTTTACCAATCTCCTGTAAATACTTATCCAGCGACTGGCTTTCCCTATTGGTAATCTGTTTGCTAATCTTTAGCTGCCTCATTCAAGAAATTTATTATTTGCGATTTTTACACTAAGGACATAACAGAAATATTTTTGATTAAAGTTCAAAGTATCCAAATACTTTCAATCAACTCAATCGTTTCTGCTCGATTTTTCAGGTTTAGGAATCAGTACTTTTCTGGAAAGTTTGAATTTCCCGGTCTTTTTGTCAACGTCAATCAATTTGACTTGGATTTCTTCACCGGGCTCTAAAACACCTTCCATGTTTTCCAGTCTGTCCCACTTGATTTCAGAAATATGAAGTAAACCGTCCTTTCCTGGCATAAACTCAACAAACGCGCCAAACGGCATAATGTTTTTGACTATTCCTCTATAAGTTTCGCCTATTTCAGGTTGAGCAACAATGCCGCGGATTCTTCCGACTGCCGAATCCATATTGGATTGATTGTTTGAGAAAATACTGATTTTACCTACATTGTCTTTTTCTTCAATAATAATAGTAGCACCTGTGTCTTTCTGGATCTCCTGAATCACTTTGCCTCCAGGTCCGATCACTGCTCCGATCAATTCTTTTGGAATTGTCATCAAGAACGATCTTGGGGTATGTGGTTTCAGATCAGATTTAGGCGCAGGAAGGGTTTTTAAAATTTCATCAAGAATTAAAAGTCTTCCCCTTTTTGCCTGATACAATGCTTCTTTTAGAACTGAATAGTCCAATCCTTCAACTTTCAGATCCATCTGGCAGGCGGTGATACCGTTTTTAGTTCCGGTAACTTTGAAATCCATATCTCCAAGATGATCCTCATCACCTAATATATCAGATAAAATAGAATATTTACCGGTTTTGGGATCGGATATCATACCCATTGCAATTCCTGTAACGGGAGCTTTTATCTGGACACCGGCATCCATCAAAGCCAAAGATCCTGCACATACTGTAGCCATTGAGGATGATCCGTTGGATTCCAGAATATCGGAAACAATCCTAATGGTATATGGATTTTCATCACCTGTTGGCAATACTTTTTTCAAAGCTCTCATAGCCAAGTTACCATGACCGACTTCTCTCCTACCGACACCTCGGTTGATTTTCACTTCTCCTGTAGAAAAACCGGGGAAATTATAATGAAGGTAAAATTTATTGAATCCTGAGATTACTGCTCCATCCACCATCTGCTCATCCATTTTGGTACCTAATGTACATGTGGTCAATGCTTGAGTTTCACCTCTGGTAAATACAGCTGATCCGTGCGCTGACGGCAGGTAATCAACAACCGACCAGATAGGTCTAACTTCATCTGTTTTTCGGCCATCAAGTCTTTTCTTCTCATTTAAAGTAAGATTTCTGGCGGCTTCTTTATGTATTTTACTAAAGTAGGGACTGATCAAATTTTCTTCAAATCCATGATCCTCACCAAGACTTGCTTTGAATTCTTCCTTAATGGCTTTGACCAAATCACTTCTTTCGGATTTGTTGGCTATTTGGCGGGCCACTACCTCATACATTTTATCATATAGTTCTGAATGCATTTTATCAAATAATGCCTCGTCAGATTTTTCATGATTATATTCTCTTTTTACTTCTTTCCCTACAGCTTTGGTAAGTTCAATTTGAACCGCGCAATGCCTTTTGATTTCTTCATGTGCAAAAGCGATAGCCTCTACCATCTCATCTTCTGATATCTCGTTGGCTTCACCTTCCACCATCAAAATGAAATCGATGGAACCTGCAACGATAAATTCCAAAATTGAATTCTCCAATTGATTGGGAGATGGGTTTATCACCAACTTCCCATCAATCTTTGCAACTCGCACTTCTGAAATAGGTCCGTTGAAAGGGATATCCGAAACAGCAAGTGCCGCAGAGGCTGCCAAACCTGCCAAGCAATCCGGCAATACTTCATTATCAGATGAAATCAGGGTAATTCCGATTTGGGTATCGGCATGATAATCATCAGGAAAAATTGGTCTGATAGCTCTGTCCACCATTCGGCTGATCAATATTTCATAATCTGAAAGTCTACCTTCTCTTTTCAAAAAACCACCCGGAATCTTGCCCGATGCAGCAAATTTTTCTTGATAATCAACTGACATCGGCAGAAAGTCCACACCTTCTGCAGCTTCTTTTTTTGACATGGCCGTGGCCAATAACATGGCGTTGCCCATTCTCACAACAACAGATCCATCTGCTTGCTTGGCTAACGCGCCTGTTTCAATAATGATTTCTCTGCCGTCTTCAAGGACGATAGTTTTGGAAATAATATTCGGTAACATATTTTTTTTTTAAGGACAATTATTAAGTTTTAAAAATAAGGGTTAATTAAAGGGGTGAAAAAAAAAGTAAGGTTCTCCATGTATAGAGAACCTTACAGCGTTAATTATTTACGTAACCCAAGGTCAGTAAGAACAGCTCTATATCTTTCAATATCTTTTTTATAAAGATAATTCAAAAGGCTTCTTCTTTTTCCTACTAACTTCAAAAGACCAAGTCTTGATGAATGGTCTTTTTTGTTGGTTTTCAAATGGTCTGTTAAGTGCTGAATTCTGAAGGTGAATAATGCGATTTGGGATTCCGGTGAACCGGTATCCGTATCAGCCTTTAACCTGCCATGATTTTTGAACAACTCTGATTTTTTCTCTGATGTTAAATACATGCCTAGTCAATTAATGATTTTTTAAAACAAACACAAATGTAAAACTATTATCTTGAATTTAAAAATAGGATTTTGTATTTAGAAAACTTTGTTCTGAACCAGAATACAAACTTTTTGAAGCCTTCTGTATAGACCTCCGGCTCAAACAAGCGGGCATCTTTTCGGGCTTGTCTTAAGAAAAACAATCCAAAGGGTATCAGCATCAAATTAGAAAAAGCTGTGCCAAACAGCGGGTCTGTCAACCCCTCTTTTACCCACTTTTCTCCGGTAATAGTAAGCATATAATATATGATAAAAAATATTATTGAGAAAAGCACCGGCATCCCCAAACCTCCTTTTTTAATTATCGCTCCTAAAGGTGCACCAATCATAAACATGACAATGCATGCAAAGGCTGTTGTATATTTTTGATACCATGCGATTTCATATCTTCTATATTCCCTCTCCAGATTATCGATTTGGGCCATTTTTGTATTGAAATTGTTTTTTAAGGTCCGTGCATTGTTCAAGGCAATGGTCGCTGCCCTCGACTTGTAGTTCCCTGCTGTAATCATTGAATCCAACCAATCTTTTTTCTCGGAAGATAAATTGTACGACTTTAATGTATTCTGTTTTACCGGTTCCTGAACTAATCCGTGGGTAGTGTCATTGATTGAATCTTCTGAAATTTCCTGATCTAAAGAGGATATAGCCGTAAGATTGTTTTTTCTGATTTTATTCTCTTGCGATTTTATACGTTGTGAATCAATGCCGGTAGGAAGGTTTCTGACGATTTTCTTGGAAAGCTGCTCATCAGCAAAAAGATCTTCTTGAAATGATGTATCAATACCCTCTTGATCAGATTGGGTTTCGCCAACTGTCAACTGATCAATATTATTTTCCCCGACATTAATTGTATCTCGTTTTCGAGCCTGATATCTTAGATTATTGATTGAATCATTAATTCTTTTTAAATCTACTATTTTTTTAGGTGGTGTGATTTTCCTGTCTCTTGTAAAATAGGGATAAGAGGATTCGGTATTGACATAATTCGTAAAGACAATCTGATTGATTTCCCTAGCCATAGAATCAAGGCCTTCTTTGAGACCCTCAATATTCTTGATGGATCTATTAGTTGACCACAAATCTTCAGGTGTCCTGTTCATTTGAAAAGATTCCAGGTTAAAAATGATTGTATTTTCAGAAAACTTAGTCCTACTGAAATCAACCGGTTTTTCATTGATTCCGCGTTGTGATCGGGCTTCTTTATAGCTATAGCCGTTATAAAGCGTCAGGCTCATATAACTTGCATTAAAAAACGGTTCCATTCTGCCCGAATCGGCAAGAGTTATGTTAATATTGCCCTGACCCTCCGAATGGTCATAAATGATGATATCATTTAGCCTGACTTCATCCATTTTCCTGTTGACCTTGATACTGTAGTTCGGGATTCCTTTATAGAAAACGCCTTCCTTTATATCCAGAGCGGGAGATTTCATACGCATATCATATAATAGACCAAAAGTTTTTAGATTAACTTTTGGTACCAGATAATTATTTGACAGGTAAGCCAGGAAAGTCAGGAGAACAACAAAAATACCTATGGGTCTCATGGCTCTCAACAGTGATATTCCACTGCTTTTTATAGCCGTAAGTTCAAAATGCTCACCTAGGTTGCCGAATGTCATCAATGATGACAGCAATACTGCCAACGGCAGAGCCATAGGCGAAATACTGATGACAAAATAACTTATCAACTCCATGTAAATCGCAAAGCCCAAACCTTTTCCGAAAATCTCATCAAAGTACTTCAGCATATTTACTGTAAGGAGAATAAAATCAACTACAATAAAGGTCAACAAAAAAGGACCTATAAAGGACCCTAAAATTAATTTATCAAGTTTCTTCATGAAATATTCATGCTCATTTGCCTTTGATATTAACGCCAAAGGTTAGAAATAATTCGCAATATCCTGAAATCAATTTGCTTTAACCTCCAATAATTTCCTTCAGACTACTGATAAGGCTATCCCAAATGGAAACCAGTTCATCATCATCATAGGTATCACTATAATCTATGACTTTTAAGAAAAGTGTTTGCGTCAGTTCATTTTCCTCCAACTTGAATTCAATAAACGAATGATCAGTTTGGTCGGGATTATGGGGGTCAAAAAAGTCAAATTTAATATGGGCGTTGTTTCTTATGGCCACAATTTTCGCGAAATGATCCTCACCGTCAAAATTGAAGATATAATTCTTGTCTTCATTGATTTTCACATCATCAGCAAACCATTCCGATAATCCACTTGCGGTACTCAAATAAGGGAATAGTATTTTTTTTGAAGTATTTATCTGATAATCAGAAACAAACTTATTGTTCACCATTTTAATTAGAATTGTAATTTATATAAAAATGCCTTTTTCTATATTTAATCTTGCATTTCAATCATCTACCCTGCATATTTGCATTCCGATTTGGCGAGGTAGCTCAGTTGGTTAGAGCGCAGGATTCATAACCCTGAGGTGACGGGTTCAACTCCCGTCCTCGCTACTTGAGCTTCTCCTTGTGAGAAGCTTTTTTTTACCAATTCGAATCTTGTTCTTTTATTTTAATCATCCTGAAGATGATGCTCTTAAAGTAAAATAGCCCTCGGTTTTTTATAATTTTTTTTCATTGAATATTAAGGTGACCGTGTAATATGGGGATTATTATTTGTTCACCTGCCAATAAATGCAATGCAAAAGCCAATGATGTCTTATATAGTAAATCAGGACTTTTGTAATATAGCGAAAATATGGAATTCTACCTTACCCTGGTAAAAAAATAAAAAAAGCTCCTTTTTTTAAGGAGCTTTTTACAGTAAGTTAAGTGCCTGCTTACTTTACTTTTTCAACTACAGCTTGAAATGCTTCGGGATGATTCATGGCCAAATCAGCAAGAACTTTACGGTTCAAATCAATTTCTGCTTTTCTCAACATTCCCATTAATTGTGAATAAGAAATCCCATGCTGTCTGGCTCCCGCATTGATTCGCTGAATCCATAAAGATCTGAATTCTCTTTTCTTTACTTTTCTGTCCCGGTATGCATACTGCAAACCTTTTTCATACTTGTTTTTAGCTACAGTCCAAACATTCTTACCTCTACCGAAGTAACCTTTGGTTGCTTTTAGAACTTTTTTTCGTCTTGCTCTTGACGCTACTGAATTTACCGATCTTGGCATAATTTGATGATTTTCGACTCTTGGTGCCTTCCGATGCTCATCGAAACGAACTTGTTACCGAAGCGTCTGGTGAATAATGAACCTTGATTTATTTTTTGAAGAACCGAATCCGATCAGATGATCAAATCCTCAACATTGCTTTTACTCTTCCTTCATCTGACTCATGTACAAGTCCCATTTTAGTAAGATTTCTCTTCCGCTTGGTACCTTTCTTTGTCAGAATGTGGCTTTTGAAGGCATGCTTTCTTCTGATTTTTCCCGTTCCGGATAATTTGAACCGTTTTTTTGCACTTGATTTTGTTTTTACTTTTGGCATAGCTGCATTTATTTGTTGAAATTATTTTTTACTGGTTTTTGGAGCCATAAAGAGAAACATTCTTTTTCCCTCCATTTTGGGTAGTTGCTCCACCTGACCGAATTCTTCAAGTTCCTGGGCAAATTTCAAAAGTAACATCTCTCCTCTTTCCTTGAAAACAATTGACCTACCAACAAAATGGACGTATGCTTTGATTTTAGCTCCTTCTTTCAGAAATCCTATAGCATGCTTCAGTTTGAAATTAAAATCATGGTCATCCGTATTGGGCCCGAACCTGATTTCTTTAAGAACAGTTTTGGAAGCATTGGCCTTAATTTCCTTTTGCTTTTTCTTCTGTTCATACTTAAATTTCGCATAATCTATAACTTTGCATACAGGCGGATCAGCACTTGGGGATATTTCCACAAGATCTAGATCGTTTGCCTGAGCAATTTTTATGGCTTCTTCAGTTGGTAAAACAGCATTGCCCCCTTCTACAAAATCCCCAACTACTCTAACTTCCTTCGCTCGGATTCTGTTATTTACTTTGTAAGGCTCTTCTTGTCTCGGTTTAAACGGTGTTCTTCCTCTCAAAATGTTTATGGTTGTGTTAATAAATTTGACTGCAAATATCGGTATTATTCTGAGATTTAAAAAACCTCATCCTTTTAACTATTTATTTTAATATGATTGTAAACACGAAAACGGATCTGATCAACCCTCCTGATCTCATTATATCTAATTTCCTTTTGAATCCAATCGATTTCTCTGCCGGATCTTGTCAGTCGCTCGATTTTCTTCCAAAACACAACTTGAAGTCTGAAATCGAAGATTTCTCACTGTTTAAGAGACTCCGAAATAATGGCTTTGAAGTAGTTCACAAATTCCTGTGGAGTAAAACTGCCTAAATCTCCTTCACTATGCTTCCGTACCGAAATTTTACCTTCGGCTTGTTCCTTTTCTCCCACAATCAGCATAAACGTGATTTTTTTGACTTCCGAATCCCTGATTTTTCTTCCGATCTTCTCATCTCTGTTATCTATCAACCCTATAATGTCACTGTCTTCCAGAATCGCTTTAACCTCCCCGGCATAATCAGTGAATTTTTCGGATATCGGCAGAATGGTTATTTGCTCAGGAGATAGCCAGAGTGGGAAATCACCTGCACAGTGCTCAATTAAAACAGCTACAAATCGTTCCAAAGATCCGAATGGAGCCCTGTGGATCATCACAGGTCGATGTTTTTGATTGTCTGAACCAATATATTCCAACTCAAACCTATCCGGTAATTGGTAATCCACCTGAATGGTACCCAACTGCCATTTTCTACCCAAAGCATCCTTCACCATGAAATCAAGTTTTGGACCATAAAATGCTGCTTCACCTAAAACAGTAACAGTTTCCAGACCTTTTTCTGCAGCTGCTTCTATGATTGCCGCTTCTGCTTTGTTCCATGCTTCATCAGTGCCAATATATTTGGTGGTGTTTTCAGGATCTCTCAAAGAAATCTGGGCAGTGTAATCCTCAAATCCCAACGCTTTGAAAACATAAAGCACCAGATCGATAACTTTTATAAATTCCTCTTTAACCTGTTCAGGTCTGCAGAAAATATGGGCGTCATCCTGTGTAAATCCCCTCACCCTGGTCAAGCCATGCAATTCGCCGCTTTGCTCATACCGATACACGGTCCCAAATTCGGCGTAACGGATGGGTAAATCCTTATAAGACCTTGGTTTATGTTTATAAATTTCACAATGATGCGGACAATTCATCGGTTTCAAAAGAAATTCCTCTCCTTCATGGGGAGTGGTAATAGGTTGAAAAGAATCTTTGCCGTATTTTTCGTAGTGGCCGGAAGTTTCGTAAAGTGCCTTATGTCCAATATGTGGAGTTGTCACTTGCTGATATCCTGATTTATCCTGGGCTTTTTTCATGAAATTGATCAGGCGCTCCCTAAGCAAAGTCCCTTTTGGCAACCATAAAGGAAGTCCCATTCCCACTTTTTCAGAAAAGGTAAACAACTCCAGTTCCCGGCCCAATTTTCTGTGATCTCTTTTTTTCGCTTCCTCCAGCATATGAAGATATTCCTGAAGTTCCTTTGCTTTAGGAAATGATATTCCATATATCCGGGTAAGCATTTTGTTCTTCTCGTTACCTCTCCAATATGCCCCCGCGATATTCAGCAGCTTAACAGCCTTAATAAAGCCTGTATTTGGAATATGGGGCCCCCTGCAAAGATCCACGAAATTTCCCTGCTCATAAAAAGTAATGGTACCGTCTTCAAGTCCCTCCAAAAGATCGAGTTTATATTCATCCCCTTTTTTTTCAAAATAGGCGACTGCCTCTGATTTGGAAATTTCACTTCTTGTATATTCACTTTTGTTTCGTGCCAATTCCACCATCTTGGCTTCGATAATTTCCAATTCAGCACCGTCGAATACCTTGTCACCAAAATCCACATCGTAATAGAATCCGTTTTCAATGGATGGACCTATTCCCAATTTGACTCCCTTATATAAAGCTTCCAAAGCTTCCGCCATAAGGTGGGCTGATGAGTGCCAGAATGTTGCTTTTCCCTCAAGATCATTCCAGGTCAACAACTGGACTTTTGCATTTTTCTGAATGGGTCTTGTGGCATCCCAAACTTCGCCGTTTACTTTTGCTCCAAGTACGTTTCTGGCCAGACCCTCGCTGATACTAAGTGCAATTTGTAGCCCTGAAACTCCCTGTTCATACTCCCGTACCGATCCATCCGGCAGGGTAATCTTGATTTTTTGATCTGACATTTGGTTTTTAATCATAAATGAAACAACGCATCTATACAAACAGATACTTTAATTTCCTGCAAATATGCATATTCAATTGCGGTTTATAAAAATTGAGTGGGATAGAAAGGATTATTTTTTGGTTTTAATGATCAAAAGAACATAGTTCTCGGTTTCTTTTCCATAAAATGCTGCTTCTACAAACTTCCTACCTTCGGTCGATGGTTTTACCAATCCACTGAGGTCATTCATTTTTCTTTTCCACTGCAAGGTTATATAATTTTGCGCTTCTTAAAGCTAACCAAGAATTAGATCCCCCTGGATCAAAAAGATCCGGATCGTTTCCAAAACTGTCTCTTATATTTGTTTTTGAATCAGTAAAAACATGCAATACGACATCATCATCATCGGCGGAGGCATAGTAGGATTGGCTACCGGATTGAAAATAATGGGACAAAATCCTGCTTTAAAGGTAGCGGTTCTCGAGAAGGAATCCGAACTCGCCAAACACCAGACGGGGAACAACAGTGGCGTTATCCATTCTGGTCTTTATTATAAACCCGGATCCCTGAAAGCAACAAACTGTATCCAAGGCTACCAGGAACTGATCCGTTTTTGTGAAGAAGAGAATATACCTTTTGAACTGACCGGAAAGGTGGTGGTGGCCACAAAGCAGGATCAAGTCCCGCTATTGAATGGTCTTTTGGAAAGGGGATTGCAAAACGGATTGGAAGGTTCCCGGTCCATTACTTTGGAAGAACTTAAGGAATACGAACCCTATTGTGCCGGAGTGGCCGCCATCCATGTTCCCCAGACGGGGATAGTGGATTATAAGCGTGTGGCACTTGCCTATGGAGAGAAGTTAAAAAATCTAGGTGGAGAGATTTTCCTTAACCACAAAGTTTTAGGAATTGTAACCAAAAAAGATGTTTCTACTGTGGAAACCTCTAATGGGAATTTTCAATCCCGTTTGATCATCAACTGCGCAGGCCTTTATTCGGATAAAGTTGCCCGGATGAGTCAGAAAGATGAACTGGATGTGAAAATCATTCCTTTCAGAGGGGAATATTTCAAGCTTAAGAAAGAAAGGGAATACCTTGTAAAAAACCTTATTTACCCTGTTGCTGATCCGAATTTCCCGTTTTTGGGAGTCCATTTTACAAGGATGATGAAAGGTGGTGTGGAAGCAGGTCCGAATGCTGTTCTTGCTTTTAAAACAGAGGGGTATAAAAGATCCGACTTCAATATAAAAGAACTGGCAGCAACGCTGACCTGGCCCGGTTTTCAAAAGGTGGCTTCCAAATATTGGAAAACGGGTTTCGGGGAAATGTATCGTTCATTTTCCAAAGCGGCATTTACAAAGGCCCTTCAGGAATTGATACCCGATATCCGGGAATCCGATCTGGTTGAGGGCGGAGCGGGTGTCAGGGCACAGGCATGTGACAGGACGGGAGGTTTGCTGGATGATTTTTGTATACGGGAATCAGAAAATGTCATCAACGTACTCAATGCCCCTTCTCCGGCCGCGACCAGCTCCCTGGCAATCGGGGGAACGGTGAGTGGTTTGGCTTTGAAGAGGTTTTGAGGGAGAACCAATAAACAAGAAACAAGAAAATAGAACCAGGCCATCTGATGGTTTTTTCTTTGGATGATTCCTGTTTCCTACTTTCAGAAAGTTTTGTTAATTACATAATTGAATGCCTCTGTTTGATCTTTCTACTGCGTTTGATTGGGGGCGATTTAAAAACTAACCCCCAAACCCAAACCTGCATGTATAGGTTGGAAATACCAATTTTCCTTCATTCTATCAGGCACTCCAAAAAACGGGGTGTATCCCACTCTAAAAAAGAATCCCCCTTCAGGCTTTTGATAGCGATAGCCTACCCTAATTGGCACAATTGTACGCACAAAATTAGGCCCCTTGGTTTGAACGAAAGTCCCAGACACGCTAGAAAAATTTATTTCCGGTAGTAAATAAGGAGTAATTCCCAAGCCAAATTCCAGATGATGTTTTCGCCTTCCAATCAAGGCAGAAAATTCAAGTGGTAAAACCGGATACCAAATAGTGGAACCTTCTACCCTATACCGATCTTGCCAAAGGGAGAAACCCACACTTCCAATTACCATAAACGCTCCTTTTTGATAAATCAAACGGCCATAATTGAAAGCATATCGTCCTGCATTTCCAGCTAACTCAAGGTAAACCGAATTTCGTGCGGTGAAGGTTTCAGTTTCCTTTTGTGCAAAAACTTGAAAGGGTAAGGTCGACAAAACAAGAAAAGCGCCGATTAGAACTGTTCCGGTGTGGATGGAAAAATTGGGATGGGAAGTGAAAATCCTCTAATTTTAGAATCAATTTGATTTATGACTAAAAACTCTTTCCAAAACTCACTCCTGCCCAATAAGGATTGAAAGACCAATTTCCTCCTGTTCTTGGCGGAAAGTCAATAATTGGCGAATAGCCAACCCTAAAAAAGAATCCACCTTCAGGTTTTTGGTATCTGTATCCGACTCTAAGAGGAATGAAGGCACCAAAAACCACTTTATCTCTAAATTCAAATGTTCCTGAAACTAAATCTAAGCTTGTACCTAAGAAGGAGGTAAACCCAAAACCCATTTCCAGATGATGATTTGACTTTCCGTAAAAGGCTGTCACCTCCAAAGGTATCACAGGAAGCCAACTAGTCCTCGAATCTAATTTTTCATTCCTCCACATAGAAAAACCTGCACTGGCATTTAGCTTTAGCTTCCCTTTTTGATGGAAAATCTTGCTATAGTTTATCGCGTATCTTCCAGAACTCCCTCCAACTTCAAGATAAATCGCATTTTTTGCGGTAAATGTTTCGGTTTCGGTTTGAGCCCTTGCCCCGAAGGAAATAGCTAAGGCAAAGACCAAAATTAGCAATAACGAAGATTTATGTTGAAGATTCATGATTAAGATGATTAGTTATACCTAAACAATTATTTCGGGTAATGTCAAGCATTAAAAACTCTTTCCAATACTAAATCCCGCAAAAATTGGTGTGAAAACCCAATCCTCCTTTCCACCTGTAGGAACACTAAAAAATGGCGTATAGCCAACCCTAAAAAAGAATCCACCTTCAGGTTTTTGGTATCTGTAACCAATTCTTAAAGGAATAGCAGCACCAAAGACCACTTTATCTTCTAATTCTAATGTTTCTGAATCAAAATCTAAAGTTCTATCTAAGAGGGAAGTAAACCCAAAACCCATTTCCAGATGATGGTTTGACTTACCATATAGGGCTGTGACCTCTAAAGGAATAACGGGAAGCCAAATGGTCTCGAAATCATTTATTTTATTACGCCACATGGAAAAACCTGCGCTGGCATTCAGCTTTAGTTTCCCTTTTTGATGAAATATCTTGCTGTAGTTGACTGCATATCTGCCAGAACTTCCTCCGACTTCAAGATAGACTGAATGCTTTGCTGTAAATTTTTCAGTTTCCTTTTGTGCAAAAGCTTGAAAGGGTAAGGTCGACAGAACAAGAAAAGCACTGATTAGGATTGTTCCGGTGTGGATGGAAAAATTGCTATGGGAAGTGAAAATCCTCATAATTTAGAATCAATTTGATTTATGATTAAAAACTCTTTCCTAAACTTATTCCTGCCCCGTAAGGATCAAAACCCCATCCGCCTCTTCCGCCAGTTGGAAAATTGATAATTGGAGTATATCCCACGCGGAAAAAAAATCCTCCTTCTGGCTTTTGAAATCTATAGCCAATTCTTAGAGGTATGGCCGCATCAAAAACCACTTTATCGATATTTTCAAATGTTTCCGAATCAAAAGCTAAACTTCTGGTTAAGTAAGAAGTAACTCCCATACCCAATTCCAGATGATGGTTTGACTTGCCGTAAAGGGCTGATACCTCTAAAGGAACCGCCGGGAGCCAAATTGTCTTTGAATCAAACTTCTTAGGCCACATAGAAAAACCTGCACTCGCATTCAGCTTTAGTTTCCCTTTTTGATGGATTATTCTCCCATAATTGAAAGCATATCGTCCTGCATTTCCAGCTAACTCAAGATAGACTGAATTTTTTGCGGTGAATGTCTCGGGTTCTGTTTGAGCCGTTGCCCCAAAGGAAATAGATAAGGCAAAGACCAAAACCAGCAATAACGAAGATTTATGTTGAAAATTCATGGCTAATTAATTATGTGGTAGATAATTTGGTTAAAAGTCTCTTTGTTAATTTTGTATCAAAATCTGTTCTCTAAACACCTCTTTACCGGAATAAATATGAAGGTAATAAGTTCCGGGCTTTAATCCTTTAGTGTCCAAATGAACTTTATTGTCTATAGACTCTCCGGTTCCTACCAGTTTCTCAGTTCGGTCAAAAATATCAACTTTAAATATTGTATTGGCCGGTTTAATTTCCTGAGTCTGTGATTTTCCATCAAAAGGTTCTCTTAAGTGATTTTCTTCAACATCATATTCAACATACAATTCTCCAAATGAGGGATTGGGATAAATTTTAAAATCAGCTGATGACATCATATAACTGCAAGGGAAAACAGTTATTCCAGTCAAAGGAGTAGTGCCACAGCCGTTGTTAATCGATACGCAAACCGGACCGTACCTGAAATTGGGCTTGGAATCGGTACTCGTGAAGTAGTTGTAATCGTTTCTACTCCATTACCAGCTTTGCTCCCGGATTATGCAAATAAGTCATCCGATGAAAAAAGTCGACCCGAAAGAATTTAAAAATATTTTCTACGCCGTAACCCAATTCCAGATAAGGTGTACCAAAATCCAATCAGCTTACTCTAAAAACTCTTTCCAAAACTTATTCCTGCCCAGTAAGGATCAAAACCCCATCCGCCTCTTCCGCCAGTTGGAAAATTGATAACTGGAGTATATCCCACGCGGAAAAAAAATCCTCCTTCTGGCTTTTGAAATCTATAGCCAATTCTTAAAGGTATGGCCGCATCGAAAACCACTTTATCGATTGTTTCAAATGTTTCCGAATCAAAAGCTAAAATTCTGGTTAAGTAAGAAGTAACTCCCATACCCAATTCCAGATGATGGTTTGACTTACCATAAAATGCTGATATCTCTACGGGTACTAATGGGAGCCATGTTGTTTTAGAATTTAATCTGTGATGCAACATGGAAAAACCTGCACTCGCATTTAGCTTTAGTTTCCCTTTTTGATGGATTATTCTTCCATAATTGAAAGCATACCGGAATGCATTTCCACCTACTTCTAGATAGACTGAATGCTTTGCAGTAAATTTTTCCGCCTCGGTTTGGGCCGTTGCCCCAAAGGAAATAGCTAAGGCAAAGACCAAAACCAGGCATAACGAAGATTTATGTTGAAGATTCATGATATTTTAATTTCGTTGTATAAAACTTGTATAAAATTCCTTGGTCAATTTTCAATTATTATTTGTTCTCTTAATACCTGATCTCCAGAATAAATATGAAGGTAATAAGTTCCGGGCTGTAAACCTTTAGTGTCCAAATGAACCTTATTTTCTACAGATTTTCCAGTACCCACTAATTTCTCAGTTCGATCAAAAATTTCAACATTAAATATAACAATAGATGGTTTACTATTCTGAGTCTGTGATTCACTATCTATTAACTTCCCTAATTGATTATTTTTTGCATCATATTCTACGAACAAATCACCAGATGATGGATTTGGATAAATTTTAAAATCACCTGATGACATCATATAACTGCAAGGTAAAACAGTAATACCGGTCAAAGGAGTGGTGCCACAGCCGTTGTTGACCGATACGCGAACCGGACCGTAAGAATTATATATCACAAGAATAAATTTCGTAGCCGAAACTTTCGCTATAAGTTTTTGCGGTGTATGTAACGGATTTATTAGGGCATAAAAAGGTTGTTGCGCCAGAAATTACGACTTCTATTGCATTCGCACTTTGAGAATTAAGCAGAGGAAACACGAAAATCAAAAATACAATAAGATTTCGTGCGTGTCCAAATTTTCCGGTTAAGGTTTTGAATGAAAGAAAACGTGCGGGGGGAGGGGAAAAGATTTTCATAGTGTTCAAAGAAATTTAGTTTTGTTAAAAAGTTTTTCGTTAAGATAGGAACCGAATTTCTATTTAGCAAGCTTTTAGTACCTCCTAAATGATTATTTTTCAAAAAAATCAAACAAAATCACCTGGGTACCCACATTCATCCCAAAAGGCCTCATACCTAAAAAGATTGACTTTCTGAATTTGCGGAAAACAGTTTCCAGATGTCCGTTAAATAAATATGAAGGCGGTCTTATATAAATGGACAAAGGTAGAATTGGCATAAAAAGTGGCATTATTGAAATGCTTAATATAAACATATCTCCGCAGATTGAACATTTTAGCATAAATTGGAATTGTATTTACCAAAGACCTCTCAATGAAATCAATACTCAAAAAGCTTAATCACGTTTTATCAATATTCTTAATAGTCACATTTATGTCAACTCCTTCTTTTGGTCAGGACATAGATGCCTTCATTGATAAGATTTATCCTGAACTGGATAAACTATACAAGCATCTCCATCAAAACCCGGAATTGTCTCTACAGGAAAAAGAAACCTCCGCACGTATGGCAGAAGAACTGAAAAAACTGGGTTATGACGTCACTGGAAATATAGGAGGTTATGGTGTGGTAGGTGTATTCAAAAATGGCCCAGGTCCTGTTTTGCTCATCCGTTCAGATATGGATGCCCTTCCTATGGAAGAGAAAACCGGACTTCCTTATGCCAGTACCAAAAAAGGGATTTCCAATGATGGAAAAGAAACTTTCATCACCCATTCTTGTGGACACGACATCCATATGAGTGTCTTTGTGGGTACCGCAAAAATGATGATGGAATTTAAAAACAACTGGAAAGGAACTCTGTTGATGGTGGGACAACCTTCTGAAGAAAACGGAATGGGGGCCTGGAATATGATGAACGATGGATTGTATGAGCGCTTTCCACATCCTGATTATGCAATAGCACTCCATGACGACCCTTTTCCTGTTTTCCTCGGTAGTTTCTCAAAAGTGCATTTAATCACTCTGAGGGTATATTTTTGTTGAATTTGGGTGTCCCAGCCGCTGATTTTTTCTATTTTGGGGGATGTTTGTGCGTAAAAAGAAGAACCCAAGCGGAG
>JBGTDA010000088.1:0-7072 GCA_041748555.1 Rhodonellum sp. | reverse complement strand
ATCCTCTGCTATATGTCTGATGAATGTAGCCCAGTCAATTTTTGTTTTCCTTTTTGTTATCGATACATACCTTTTGCCTTTCAACGGTTCGGAGGCAAGAAAAATATTGGCCACACCGCACCTCTCATACTCAAAGTCCTGGAAGGACCTGATCCGGCTTTTTTATTCCAATGAAGGGGAAGAAATCACAGGTTTTATTTTTAAAGAGGGACTTTTTGCAAATATTTAAGATGCTTTTTTAAGGCAAATCCCAAGCAATCAGACCTTGGAAACCCTTGAGAATTGTCTGCTTTTATTCATTACAACCACGATACCTCCAACACTTCCTACAATAATGCCTGCAAATAGTGGTGCGCCGGATGCCAAGGCTATTCCCAGACACAAGGGTACGGCTACAAAAAAAACAACAATTCTGACAGGTAAGTCATTGCGTAAATTATGCAATAGTTCTTTCTTCGGATTTTTTGTTTTATCTGCTGTGAAGATAGTACCGAATTTCATTAGGTAGTATTACTATCATGACGAATAGCCATCGGGATACTTCCGCGGTTATTTTGTGAAGGTAAAGATAAGTTTTAAGGGAAATTGCCTTTTGATGAATACTTGGAACAAAACGGTACTGCGACTTTAAGTTAATCAATTAATAAAAATTTCATCAATAAAAACCCACCCTCTCTGGCCTGCACCCGGGTGCCATTTGGGAAGTGGGTTGATTGGCTGAAGCCTGGCGCGCAGTTCCAATACATTACTTTCATTAAGTTCATATTCCTTTAACATCATGGATCTTCCGCCTGCCTCGGCAGGAATTTCAGGATTTTCCCGATTTGTCCTTTTCCAGGATCCACCCCGACCTTTAACCCAGATTTCAATTTTTGAAGGAGGAAAAATATAGGAATTTTCATCTGTAAACAAACTGAAGGCTACAGTGCCGATTTCAGTAGGTTCTTTGAATTTCATATTCAGATCAAATGGTTGGTCCTTAAATCCCAGCCATTTGCCCGAACCAAAATCCAGGTCACCCTTTTCCTGATCAAAAAGTGTAGCAGTTCCCTTACCCTTATGTTTTTCATTTGGCTCAAAGGCCAGACTTACCTGTTCAGGTTTAAGACCGGCTTTAAAAAAAACGGCTTTGGCTTCTGTACTTCCCAACCATCCTTCGGCAAAAGCACGAACTCTAAGTGTACTGTTTTTCTTTATTTGAATGGGCTGCTGATAGACTAAATGGTTGCTGCTGTCAGGAAGGGTGTTATCCAAGGTGTAAAAAAGTTTAACAGTACTGATAGGATGCCTCAGATTTACGGTAGTTTGATCAATAAAAATCATTTTGTCAAACTCAATTATGGGAGCATTCAAAACATACAAAGTCCCGTCATCCTTGTAACCTGTTTCTAAATATGTACTACGCAATTTTTCTTTTAGCGAAGAAAATTCATTTTCGGAAAATCCTGTATTCCATAGATATAGGGATTCCAGCTGCACCATTTCCGACAGGATGTTCTTGGTCGATGATGCCAAGTTGTTGCCCGTAAGGGAAAGGCTTTTCAGGTGTTCCAAATTTTTAAGTTGATTGAGATTGGTCCCGTTGATTCCTGTAAAATTAAGGTTCAGCTTTTCCAGATTTTTTAAACCGGAGATTGTCTTTATGTCTTCATCTGACAGCGGCATATTGCTCAGATTCATTTCTACAACTTGATCCCTGATTTTTGATAGTTCTTTAAGTGATTCTGAGTTGAAATTTTCCTTTCCAAAAAAACTGACCGACAGCGCAGGTGATTGGGGATGTATAGGGCTTACCTTTCTGTAAAAATTGTTCAGTGAACCGATGATCTTGGGATCTGCTGGGTTGAAATTATACCTAACCTCAACATCAATGAACTTGTAATTAGCAAGCTGAAAGAACTCACTTTTCTCTTCAAACTGAACCAGCTTTTTTTCAAAGGAAGCTGAATCCTTCACCCAAGCCTGTAAAATCAGGATTTCTTCTTCAGTCAACTGATTTTTACCTTTGGGCGGCATGTGATCATCGTGATCCAAAGGGAGCAAAATTCTTTGGAGAAGAGGGCTGTTTTCGGGTTCTTCCAAATCCAAAACCTTTCCGTTTTCACCACCCGTTAAGATGTAATCAGGTTGATCCAGTCTGAGTTCACCCTTTTGCTTTGAGGCTTTGTGACAGCTGATACATTTTTGTTCCAAAATAGGTTTGATGATATGGTCATAGGCCAAAGCTTCTTCCAGAGGTACATATTCTACTTCACCTGATGCTAAAGGAGACCATAAAAAATCCTCACCGTGTGTCAATGATGCACCTAAATGGCCTGTGATCAAAATGCAGAAAATCAGACTTATGGATAGTGCTTTTTTTAAATGTAAAAAGTCTCTGTCTATGCTCCAATATAAAATCGAACCTATCCAAAACACTGATATTCCCGTCCATTGATGATATTGAATATCTTCCCTGACGTAGCCGGTTTCGGTGCTTAAAAAAAGACCCGCTATTATCGTAATTGCAGAAAAAATCAGTCCAAGCAACAAGGTCACCTTTATCAACCGATCCTGGTGTTGTGCTCCTGAGAGTACTTTGGGGAACAAGACCAATAAGACCCCGATCAATAATAAAACGATGGGGAAGTGTAAAAGCAAAGGATGCATTCTTCCTATGACTTTTAAAATGGAGGGTAGCACAATATGGTTTTGCCCGATAATCAGAATCAGGATAAAACCGTGGCCGACGATAAGGGAGTTTTCTAAAATTGTATTGAACCTGTTGCTTTGAACCATAGGGAGGAATTGTAACGCGCTGATTAAACCAATATGTCTTTAACCACATGTCCTGAAACGTCCGTCAATCGGTATCGCCTTCCAAGATGCTTATAAGTCATTTTTTCATGGTCTATCCCCATTTGGTGTAAGATGGTAGCCTGAAAATCATGGATATGAACAGGATTTTCAACAATATTATATCCGAATTCGTCGGTTTCTCCATATACAATACCCGGTTTTACACCTCCCCCTGCCATCCAGACAGAAAATGCCCGGGGGTGATGATCTCTTCCGTAATTGTCTGCCTGGATTTTTCCCTGGCAGTAATTGGTCCGTCCGAATTCCCCTCCCCATATCACCAGTGTTTCATCCAAAAGCCCTCTTTGTTTCAGGTCGGTGATCAAAGCAGCAGAGGATTGATCGACATCTTTGGCCTGATTGGCTATTTCACGAGGAAGATTGTCATGCTGATCCCAACCCTGATGATACAGCTGAACAAACCTGACGCCGTTTTCGGAGAGTTTGCGGGCAAGAAGGCAATTGGCGGTATATGTTCCCGGAACAAGACATTCAGGGCCATACAATTTGATGATGCTATCGGGTTCATTGGAAATGTCCGTTACTTCGGGAACCGCTGTCTGCATCCGGAAAGCCATTTCATATTGTTGGATTTTGGCTGAAATTTCGGGATCTCCAAATTCCTCATAATTAATTTCATTTAGCGCTACAATCTGATCGAGCATCTTCCGGCGGTCTTCGCTGCGCATGCCTTTCGGATCTCCCAGATACAAAACAGGATCTTCACTGGCGGAAAACTGTACTCCTTGATGCACTGAGTCCAAAAAGCCATTTGTCCAAAGTTTGGAATAAACCCCCTGACCGTTTCCTTTACCGCGGCTGAGCAAAACACAAAATGAAGGTAGGTTGTTGTTTTCACTTCCCAGGCCATAACTCAACCAGGAACCCATGCTTGGGCGGTTGCCTACCTGGGCCCCAGTCTGGAAAAAGGTCAGTGCAGGATCATGGTTGATCGCTTCGGTATGCATGGATTTGATGATGCAGATGTCATCCACGATTTTGGATGTGTGCGGAAAAAGATCGCTTATCCAAGCTTTGGATTCTCCGTATTGCTTAAAACCATAATAAGAACCCACCAAAGGAAAGGAGCTTTGACCTGAAGTCATACCGGTTAATCTTTGGCCCATTCTGATGGATTCGGGCAATTCCTGCCCCATATATTTATTCAAAAGTGGTTTATAATCAAATGTTTCCAGCTGTGAAGGTGCGCCGTTTTGGAAGAGGTAAATGACTCGTTTTGCTTTAGGTGCAAAATGAGGTAGGGCGGCCATCATCGCATCCTCATCAATATCTCCGCTTTTTTTGAATAGATCCGGAATCAGCAGACTTCCCAATGCCAGACTTCCAATGCCAAGACTCACCTTGGAAAGAAATTTTCTGCGGTTATGATTCAGCCCATGTTCCAGTATTTCCTTTTCCATCTTAAATCTTGGTTATTGTTTCCTCCAGGTTGTAAAGTGCGGATATGACCTGCATCATGGCTGCCAACCCAGGTGTTATGTTTTCTTTTTTCAGAGGTGATTCCCCAACCTGAACCAATTCATCAACGACTTCCGGGTTTGCTTCAAGCCTTGTAAGTTCTGATTCATAATATGTTACCAGAATTTTAAGTTCCTCCGATTTTGGATATCTACATAGAATTCTTTGGAAAGCAGCCTGGATTCCCTCGCTAGGGTTTTGATTGTTCCTGATGAGTTTTTCGGCCAAAACCCTCGATGCTTCCAGCATCAAAGGGTCATTGAGCATCACTAAAGCCTGAAGGGGGGTATTTGTTCTGCCTCTGTTGACCTCACAAAGATCCCGGTTGGAGCCGTCAAAGATTATTGGCATGGGTGGGGGAGAAGTGAGTTTTATAAAGGTATAGAGTCCCCTTCTATATAGTTGGCTTGCCGTATCCTGCTGATAAGTGGCAAGTACGCCTCTTCCGGAAGTGGAGGCTTCCCAAAGACCTTTTGGTTGGTACGGTTTTACACTAGGACCTCCTATTTCATCCACCAATAGGCCACTGCTGGCTAAAATCATATCCCTTACATGCTCCGCTGACAACCGTAATCTGGAAGCTCTGGCTAAATAAATATTTTCAGGATCAGTGCTTAGTTTTTTATTATCGACCTTGGAAGATTGTTTATAAGTTGCCGATGTTAGTATTTGTTTAAACAGTCTTTTTATATCCCAGCCGTTTTCCACAAAATCCACAGCCAACCAATCCAATAGCTCCGGATGTGAGGGCAAATCCCCCTGCATACCAAAATCTCCTGTTGATTCAACGATTCCCCTTCCAAAAATCTCCTGCCAAACCAGATTGACAAAAACCCGGGCTGTCAATGGGTTTTCAGGGTCTGTAGCCCACTTTGCCAAACCCAGTCTGTTTTCTGGTAGGTCATTTGAAAAAGGGAAGATAGTTTCAGGTGTATTTACATTTACCGGAACGGTGGGAGCGTCATAGACTCCCCGGTCAAGGATAAAGGTTTTTCGAAGGGTGTCGAGTTCCTCCATTACCGACACCATGATTTTAGAGGTATCCCCATGATTGATAAAAGTAAGCAATTCTTCAATGTCATCCCTCTCAATCCAAAGGATCGGGGTTTTAGCTGGCTTGGATACCGAGACATCACCTTCATATCCTTTCTCGGGAGTGTTGTTGAAAAAAGCAAAAAGTTGATAATAATTTTCTTGGGAAATCGGGTCATACTTATGATCATGACATTGGGCACACTCCATGGTGATGCCCATTATTCCTTTGCTGAATGTATTGGTTTTGTCCAGCACATATTCTATCCTATACTCCTCTTCAATTACCCCGCCCTCTTCTGTATACTTGTGGTTTCTGTTGAAAGCAGTGGCCAAAATCTGCTCTTTTGTAGGATTCGGAAGCAAGTCTCCTGCAAGTTGCCAGGTAATGAACTTGTCGTAAGAAAGATTTTTGTTGAAGGCATGGATCACCCAATCGCGGTAAGGCCATTGGGTTCGGATATTATCATCCTGATAGCCATATGAATCCGCGTAGCGGGAAATATCCATCCAGATGACTGCCATCTTTTCTCCATATGCAGGCTGATCCAGTAGGTGATCTATCGTTTTCTCATAGGCCCCAGGATCAGCATCCTTTTCGAATTTTTGGATCAATTCCAAGGTGGGAGGAAGCCCTGTGATATCAAGACTGATCCTTTTTAACAGCTCATGTTTTTCAGCCTCCGGATTGGGCTTAAGACCAATCCTATCCATTTTTAAAAATGTAAAATAATCAATTTCGTTAATCGGCCAATCCGGGTCCTTGATTTTTGGAAGGGGTTGTTTTTTGGGACTGACAAATGCCCAATGTGGTTCGTATTCAGCACCCTGCTTGATCCATTCGTGGATCAGGTCAATTTCTTCTGATGAGAGTGTAAGATTGGATTCGGGTGGGGGCATCATTTCTCCCGGATCGGTGGTGGTGATGCGGTGATAAACCTCAGAATGGTCTGGCTCATTTGGTTTTAAAGCATATTTTCCGGGACTTTCTTTCAGCACATCATATGCAACTTCTGCCAGATCCAGTCTTAACCCGGCTTCTCTTTTATTGGCATCAGGTCCATGGCAGGCAAAACACTTATCCGACAGGATGGGTCGAATGTGGAAATTGTAGCTGATCTGATCTCCTCCAGTCAAAAAGATTTCATCCCGGACCGTTTCTTTGCACGATGTTCCTAAAATCAGAACAGCCATCATTGTAACAAGGGTCCTGGAACACTTCATTTTATAGTAGGGCTTATTGATAATTTCAATCAGTTAATGTCGTAAAAAATAAAGGAGGGGTCAATACTTTTTGAAAAAAATCCAGAAAGAAAAAATTTAAATTGTTAAATAGACAATTGATAACTTTTTCTTTGGCAAGAAGAGGAATAATCATCTCGGGTAAAAAAATTCAGGAACGATTGGTCTTTCATCAAATTCCCATTCCTTTTGAATAAACATAATATTTTAAAGTCGGCTTAACCCTAATACAAACTACAAACCTTAAAGGATTCTGTGGGAATTGTAAATCAATTTTTGTCTTTGCACGATCCGGGAATATTTGGAAATAAACAAGCCGGTGATTAAACCGGCTCGGGATTATGCTTTGATGACAGAAAAATCAAAAGTATCCAAAAACTTTGTGGTAAAATTTCCAGCTTTGAATTGTTCATTTTCCAGTAAGGCAATGTGAAAGGGAATTGTGGTTTTGATACCATCAATAACAAATTCTTCCAAAGCC
>JBGTDA010000087.1:0-13235 GCA_041748555.1 Rhodonellum sp. | reverse complement strand
CTTGACAGAATTCTGTCACCCTACAAAAAAGGCATTTAAGGGAAATAGGTAAAGGTGGATATCTTTTGCTTAAATGTAAACTAAAAGTAAGAAAATTAGCCGTATTGCTTGTTTTTCAACATAGAAGGCGCAATTAAAACCTATTGTTGAGGATATTTGGTTATTAATTACTGATAAAAATGTATTGGAAAGCAATTTATTAACCCAATTAATAGAAAGACATGAAAAAAAATCGGAGAGGATTTTTAAAAGAGGCTGGATTGATGGGTCTTGGTGCAGCCGGAGTGGGTTCCCTTCCGGGATGCAGTACCAAAGAATCGGAAACGGCACAGGTTCCATTGGGCAAGGAATGGACTTCCGATCCCGAATGGCTGAAAGTGAAGTATGGAGAATGGAGTGGCCCAGGTGTTCCGGTCGGCCAGGGACCTATGGATCATGTGCTCGTGAAAGATTACGCTCCCCGGTCCTCGGTCATTGCCCCACAAACATTTATTCCAAAAGCCAGATTTCCCGTAATCGATGTTCACCTGCATCATTATCCTGCCCAGGAAAAAGGGAAAAGGCCAAAGGAAGCTTTGGAGGAATGGATGACAACCATGGATGAAGTAGGTGTCGAGAAGTCGGTGATCCTGACTGTGGCAACCGGTTCCCGGTTTGATATGATGGTGGACTTCTACCTGAAATCCTATCCCGATAGGTTTCAGCTTTTTTGCGGTATAGAGAAAAAGGATATAGACAAGCCGGATTATCCTGAAAGGGCAGTAAAGGAACTGGTACGTTGCTATAAAATGGGTGCAAGGGGTGTGGGAGAAGTTACGGATAAGGGTTATGGTATCACGGGTGACCCCCGCTTAAAACCAAATGAACGGCTTCATATTGACGATGCCCGGATTGATCCCTTTTGGCGCAAATGTGCGGATTTGAATATCCCGGTAAACCTCCACTTGGCCGACCACCCATCCTCTTGGCAACCACCGGATGTATATCAGGAAAGGACCCCGATATTTCAGCAATTTAACCAGTATGGAAGCGATGGAGTACCTTATGATGAACTGTTGGCTTATCTGCCCCGACTTTTAACAAAACATCCGGATACCACCTTCATAGCCTGTCACTTGGCTAACCTTGGAAATGATTTGCAAAGACTGGCAAAGACATTGGACACCCACCCCAATTTATACCTGGACATTTCTGCACGGGATTACGAAGTGGGCAGGCAACCCAGAGCTGCTGCAAGGTTCCTTTCCCAATACAGGGACCGGGTATTGTTTGGTACAGATATGGGCATGGATAATGGGATGTACCAAAGCTGGTGGAGGCTGCTGGAAAGTGCTGATGAACACATGCCGGGTAGATCATGGTGGAGGTACTATGGACTTGAACTACCCGAAGATGTATTGCTTAAGTTATACAGGGAAAACGCACTGAAGGTACTGAATTGGACTTAAAGGGAAAATCCGTTAGCACCAGCGGGAATAAATAGTCGTAAGATGAACTAAATGACAATTCTTTTGATTTTAGGAGGAAATATTGTTTGGGTGGGAGATAATTCCATTTTCTAATCCCAAAAAATACTATGCTACCATTGAGTTGTAGGCAATAAAACCACACCAGTACAAACATGAGAAACATATTAATTTTCGGATTGCTGATTTTTATTATAGAATGCTCATTAGAAGACCCTAATCCACCTAAAAGACTGCGGATTGAGAACCAATAAAATTGTGATTCATGATTTCAAATTGAGATTGGAAAAAATTGAATATTATATAGGTGATTAGATCGATAATTTATCAGATAAGATAAAAATATTTAAATATGAATAATTACCGGCCTACATCACATGGTATAGTGCATGCGGAATTGAGTGGTTTGCGAGAGTTAACGCTCGTAAAAAAGTTATTATAAACGGATAGGTTATTGCCTTGTCCTCCTGCATAACACCCTACCTTTTAACGTTAATCCTTAGCGTCATGTACCCTTTTTCAAAGACTAAATAATTCTACTATTATGAAAATTATTCAAACAAGAGACCCGAAAGAATTAGGGAAAAACGCCGGAAAAGAAGCTGCAATTCAAATTAGGAAGGCAATCAATAATAATGGATATGCAAACATAGTGCTAGCCACCGGTACCAGTCAATTTGAAACAATAAATCAATTGGTGAAAGAGGATGTTTCATGGGAAAAAGTAACAGTTTTTCATTTGGACGAATATATTGGTATTTCCAATACACATCCGGCCAGTTTTCGAAAATATCTTCAGGAAAGATTTGTAGATAAGGTAGATAAGCTCGGTTCCATCTATCTGATTGACGGGGAGAAGAGCCCGGAGGAGGTATGCAAACAACTGGGGGAATTGATATCCAGTCATCCCATTGATGTCGCATTAGTTGGGATAGGAGAAAACGGACATTTGGCGTTCAATGACCCGCCGGCAGATTTTGAAACAGAATCGCCTTACCTTTTAGTGGACTTGGACCTGCCCTGTAGAAAGCAGCAACTTAATGAAGGATGGTTTGATAGTTTGGAGGAGGTTCCGACCCAAGCGATTAGCATGTCCATTTGGCAAATTCTAAAGTCAAAACACATTGTTTGTTCTGTACCGGATAAAAGAAAAGCGCAGGCGGTAAAAGATTGTTTGGAAAATGAAGTCACTGATCTTCATCCGGCTAGCATCCTTCAAAATCACCCTTCCTGTATTATATTTTTGGACGAGGCTTCAGCATCACTCTTGTCGCAAGCCATTAGGAAATAAGGAAAGTGGCTGGATCAAAGTCCTTTTAATACTTGTAGATTTTTAACCTTCTTTCCCGACTTTTCTGAATTTTTTGATGCTTGATTCCCTGAATATTAATTCCCTTGGAGATTTAATTCATTTAATATTTATCTAAACCTTTTCCTCCTCCCGCTCACACAATAAAAGTTTGAAATAATGGGTCATTTATCTCTTTTCCCCAAATACATTTCAGATTCTCGCAATAAGATGCTTTATTGGGACTATGGAATCCATATCAGCCCTAACCTGCTTGTCAGAAAGTTCAGAGGCCGTGAGATTATTTGAGTAATAAATATATATTCAGAAATATTCCGAATTTCATATTTTTATTTTCTTAAGTTTTCAGGGCTGCCAGAACAACTCCCAGAAGAAGAAAAAAAACACCTCCCAACATTTTTTTCCTTCAAAAAAAATCAGTTGCCAGGTATGGTAGCTGTTCAGAATAGTAGGGGAAAAAGCAGGAAAAAATAAGCTCGGAAAATCTCTTAAAGAGAGAGACAAATCAATCATTATAAATTAAATATTTTTAAAAGTATTATATATGAAAAAATTGAATGTTGGAATCATTGGTTACGGCTGGGTAGCCACCGCACACATCAAAGCCATAAATTCAGGTAAAGAGGCTCAGGTTTCTGCGATTTATTCCTCAAGAAAGCAGGACGACGCCGAATTGACTAAAACCTGGGGATCTGAAATAAAGTCCTATACCGACCTGAATGAGATGTTAAAGGATAGCAGTATTGATGCTGTTTCAATTTGTAGTTATACCTATCAACATACCGAACATGCACTGGCTGCTGCTAATGCAGGCAAACACATCATATTGGAAAAACCAATGGCTTTGACATGGGAGGATTGTCTGGAAATAGAAAAAGCGGTCAAGAAAGCAAATGTCAAATTCTGTATTTGTTTTGAATGCAGGTATTCCAACCAATTTATTTCAACCAAAGAAGTAGTGGACAAGGGTTTAATCGGAGAATTACATTATGGCGAAATTGATTATCTGCATGGAATAGGGCCCTGGTACGGGCAGTTTGAATGGAATGCCAAGAAAAAAGGAGGAGGAAGCTCCTTACTTACAGCAGGTTGTCATGCCCTGGATGCACTGCTGCTGTTCATGGGCTCAGATGTAGAGGAGGTTACCAGCTACGATACCAAAAGCAAAAGTGAGATATTCAAACCTTATGAATATACGACAACCAGTGTAACCATCCTGAAATTTAAAAGTGGGAAAATTGCCAAATGTGCGGCAAGCGTGGATTGCCTGCAACCCTACTATTTTCACACCCATCTTTTTGGAAGTGAAGGATCCATTCTGGATAATAAATTTCACTCCAACAAATTGAAATCCGATAAAACAAGGTGGAGTGAACTGTCCATGAAAATGCTGGACTCGGGTGATGTGTCAGACCATCCTTATGAAGTACAATTTGAAACCTTCTTTACATCCATTTTAAATGATACCGAAATGCCCCTGACAGGATTGAAAGAGGCAATGAAAACCCATGAAATAATTTTTGCTGCTGACAAATCTGCCTCAACAGGAAAAAGTGTAAAGCTTTAAAGGTATGGATAAAATAGCTATGGCAATTGCAGCACATCCTGATGACATTGAATTTATGATGGCCGGTACATTATTGTTGTTAAAGAATGCCGGTTATGAAATACATTATATGAACCTTTCTACCGGGAACTGCGGTAGCATTGAAAACGATTCAATCACCACTGCCCGGATAAGATTGCTGGAGGCGCAAAATTCTGCCCGGATTTTAGGGGCAGTGTTTCACCCTCCGATCTGTAATGATTTCGAAATATTCTATGAGTTAGAAACCCTTAAAAAATTATCGGGTATTATTCGTAAGGTAAAACCCGGTATCGTCCTGACCCATTCCCCTTTTGATTACATGGAAGACCATATGAATGCCTGTCGTTTGGCTGTTACCGCTGCATTCGTAAGGGGGATGCCGAATTTTAAGGCCGATTTTCCAGCTGTAACCAATTATAATTGCGCGGTATACCATGCCCTACCACATGGTCTCATGGATCCATTGGGGCAAAAAATAATGCCGGATATTTTCATAGATACCCAATCGGTACATGACATCAAAAGGGAGGCTTTAAATGCGCATAAGAGTCAGAAAAACTGGTTGGAGGACAGTCAGAAAATGGAGTCTTATATAGCAGCCATGGAAGATTTCTCAAAGAAAACAGGAAGTATGTCTGAAGTGTTTTCGGATGCAGAAGGTTGGAGGAAAAGAGTACATTTTGGTTTTTCTAAGCCGGATTTTGATCCACTAAAAAGTCTGGGAAAGGTTTATTGGACAAGTATAAATGGAATAAAAGAATCTAAAAATTAAAATCATATAAAATTTTTAAAGAAATGCGAAAAATAAGTTCGATTGCACCGGAATGGTGGGATTATACCACTCTGGATCTGGGTAGTAAAATAACAGATCAAATTGCCAATATGACGCCGCAGGACATGATCCGACTATCCAGACCTGGATTTAAGGTAGTTTTCTATGATACCATTGAAGAATTTTACTTGGCGGAGGCACTGGAATACATCACTGTTTGGAAGAAAGCAACAGCGGATAATCCGGTAGGAATCTGTGGGCCTATCGGGCCAACGGAACAATTGCCATTGGTGGCAAGGATTTTAAATGAACTTGGCATTTCAGTAAAACATGCCCATTTTTGGGGTATGGATGAATGGGTTGTTGACGGGAAAGAAGTAGCCGCTGACCATTCACTTTCCTTTAAGAAGGCCTTCTATGATTTATGCTACAACAGGATAGACAAGTCATTGGTAATGCCTGAAGATAACATCCATTTTCCCCAATATGATACTTCAAAATTTACAGACAGCTGGAAATTGGCTAAATGTCTAATCATGCAGGGTGGGCAGGGTGACGTAAAGCACTGGGCATTCAATGAGCCTCCCAAGCGGGAGGGAGCCTATAAGGAAAATCCCCCATCCGTGGAGGAATACAAAAAACTTCCATCCAGGGTTTTGGACCTGCACCCTATTACCCTTCAGCAGAACTCAAGGTCGCATTGCGGAGGTAATGTGTCTCTGATTCCTACCCAGGCGGTGACCGTCGGTCCCAAGGAAACCTGGCAGACGGAAAAAGTTTCTATTTGGCATGCCGGAGCCCATGATAATCCTTTTGGTCAACGATTGACCACCTATATGATTTCCAATAAAATTCCTGATACCTCAGTTCCAATATCTGTTCTGGCAGATCATACCAATGTCCAATTCAATTTTTATGGCCCCGGACTTGGAACCTGTTCTGTAGAAATGCACTGAGTGTTCTGAATGGTATGTAATGGGAAAATAACATTACACCTGAGGAGTTTTCAAATCAGCTTCATGAGGGATATACACTTTATTTTTCATTGGTGTCTTTCTTATTATGGTAATGTTAGCAAGAATTTTTTCTAAAGCAACCATCTTCCTTTAGGAGGAAAGAACGGCCTATATCTGCGGTGTTTGGAAGGCTTTGGAAGGCGATATGAAATGAATTAGCTACCAAGACCCACTGTTAAGAATTGGACTGGTATACCAATTTTAGGAGGGGCAAGCCTGGGAAGAGCAGAGATCAATTCATTTTTTGTTCGCAGAACCCGGACAAAATCAAATTGGGGGAGAAACACCATTCCTCAGAAAATGTCATCAATTTTTATCCTTGGAATTTGGACGCTCCTGAAAATCTCTCTACCGAAGAATTCAAAAGAATTCTTGGCCCAAATAATATAGATATTGAATGTTTTACAATAACATGGAATTAATGCCCATTTATCCTTTTTATTCTTTTAATATATATAGATTCAGATTTTAAGTTGTCTTTGATATTATTTTTATTTAAGTTGTTTTGTCAAATGACAATAACCCAAACTTATTTTTGTGAAAAATATTTCCTCTCCTTTACCTACTGAAGAATTGTATTGCCCCTGGCTGTTGCTGAAGGAGAGGGATAGAAATGGGTTGGAGGGCTCGTACAGACATTTTTCAAAACACCTTTTTCAATATGGTCTCTCGATTGATGCGGATCAGGATTTCGTACAGGGTTGCATTCAGGAATTTTTGAAAATCCATCCGGAATACCAAAAGTCACGGAATTGTCAGTTCGATAAAAAAAATCATTTGCGTGGTACCGAAAAACCAAACCATCTGATTGCTCCCCAATTGTCAGAATATTCAGAACACGTGAAAATGGACTTGACGTTTGGATTAAAATTATCAACCTTCCCCATAAGAATTTGATGGTTTTCCAAGTGTTCCTGGAGACATTTGAAATCCTGGTGAAGAGATTAAGCTAGTCAGTGAGATTATTTGACACTCAAAAAGATCATATCAAGATAAACTCAAAATACCTCTGCCTATGGTGAAAAAAGATAAAAGCAAAAAAGACATAAGTGAAGTAAAACTTCAGCCTTTATAAATCTCGGAATGTGGGACAGCAGTCTCCTTACCGATAAGTGTTTATTTTAACAATTAACATAAGCCAAAACAAACGATGCAAATATGAAAAGATGTGTACTAAAGCATGTAATCTACATGACCAAATTATTCACCATAGCTTTCCTGTGCCAATTCCTTTCGATGAGTTCGCTCATTGCAAGCGACGCAAAAGCCCGGGATAAAAGTATAGAAGAAGTCAATGTTCCCCTGTCCCAGGATGCGGTAGCAGTGGAAAAGACTTTTAAAGAACTTGGAAAAAATACCGGAAACAATTTTGTAACTGCCGGTAGAGAAATCAGGAATTTGCCCGCCATCACATTTACAAGTAGAGGAAATGAAAACAATCGGGTCACAGTAAACGAAAAGTTGGAAGTTACCGTCTCAGGAAAAGTCACGGATGATAACGGTGATCCCTTGCCGGGGGCCTCTGTTACAGTAGTGGGGACCACAACAGGCACAGTAACTGATATCGATGGCAATTATACCATCACCGTTCCGGACGGAGCGACGTTGATTTTTTCCTATATAGGCTTTGAGGCCATGCGGGTTGCGGTGGATAACAGATCACAAGTGGACATAACTTTACAGCCGGATATGTCTTCTTTGGAGGAAGTTGTTGTTGTTGGTTATGGTGAACAGAAAAAGGTCACCTTTACCGGGTCAGTGGCTTCGGTAGGTGGCGATGCCATCAGGCAAGCCCCTGTTACAAATGTCAGCAACAGCCTGGTTGGAAGATTGCCTGGCTTGAGCTCGGTCACTCGAAGTGGGGAACCCGGAAATGATAATTCAATCATCAGGATCAGAGGAACGAACACCCTTGGGAACAACGGTGCTTTGGTGGTAGTGGATGGAATCCCCGGTCGGGACTTAAATAGAATTGACCCGAACAGCATTGAATCCATTACCGTCTTAAAAGATGCCTCTGCCGCAATCTACGGGGCTCAGGCTGCAAATGGTGTTATTCTCGTTACCACCAAAAGAGGTAGTTCCGGGAAAACTAAAATTGAGCTTAACATGAATCAAGGCTTTAACCGGCCCACCAGAATGCCGGAAATGGCAAATGCTGTGCAGTATTTGAGCATGTTAAATGAAATTGAGATGTATCGAGGCAGACCTCAGAGGTTTTCTGATGAAGAAATAATGAATTATAGAGATGGGAACGACCCGTGGAGATATCCTGATACGGATTGGTTTAATGAAGTTTTGAAACCTTGGTCCTCACAAAGTTACAATACCTTGACAGCTTCAGGAGGAGGCGAAAACTTAAATTATTTTTTGATGCTCGGAGCTAAAGGTCAGGATGGATATTACTACAACAGTGCAACCAGATATGACCAATATGATTTTAGAAGCAACTTGGATGGGAAGGTCAATGAAAATGTTAAAATAGGTTTTGATCTGGCAGGACGGCAGGAAAACAGGAATTTTCCAACAAGATCAGCAGGCAATATATTCAGGATGATCATGCGTGGCAAGCCAAATATGCATGCTTTTTGGCCTGATGGTAATCCGGGACCGGATATTGAATACGGCGATAATCCGGCTGTGGTGGCAACAGATCAAACAGGCTATGATAGGGACAAAGTCTATAACCTTCAAGCGACATTAAGGCTGGACATCAATATACCTTGGGTTAAAGGCTTGTCGTTGAACAGCAGTGCAGGGCTTGACCAGACATTTAGAGTAAATAAAAGATTTGAAACTCCATGGTTCCTGTATAATTGGGACGGAACATCACTGAATCCGGACGGAACCCCTCAATTGTTAAGAGGCCAAAGAGGGTACAGTGATCCTAGGTTAACTGAAAACATGGGGTCTCATCGACAGGTATTGTTGAATAGCAGGCTTCAATATGATAAGCAAATTGGTGAAAATCATTTAATCAAACTGATGGTTGGCACTGAGTCCCGTACCGGACAGGGCAATACTTTAAGTGCTTATCGAAGATACTTTGTGTCCACAGCGGTGGATCAAATGTTTGCCGGGGGAAATGCAGAACGGGATAACGGAGGTTCGGCGTACCAAAATGCACGATTCAATTATTTCGGTAGAGTAAATTATGAATATGCCGGTAAATATTTAGCCGAATTCGTGTGGAGGTATGATGGTTCATATATTTTTCCGGAAGGGAAAAGATTTGGATTTTTCCCGGGAATTTCAGCTGGATGGAGGATTTCCGAAGAGCAATTTTGGAAAAACAGTATGCCTTCAGTGGATCACTTTAAAATCAGGGGTTCTTACGGTCAGACAGGAAATGACAGAATAGACGAATGGCAGTTTTTGGCCTCTTACGGGTTTGGGAATATACCGGCTATTTTTGGGGTTGATCAGGAGCATCAGGTCTTAAGAGAACTTCGAATTCCAAATCCTAATGTTACCTGGGAGGTTGCAGATCAGTATAATCTCGGTATTGAACTCGGTTTCTTCAATAGCCGGTTAACTGTTGAGGCGGATGTCTTCTACAATTACCGCTCACAGATATTATGGTGGAGAAATGCTTCGATCCCCAATTCAACAGGATTATCTTTGCCTCGGGAAAATATAGGAGAAGTTTCTAATAAAGGATACGAATTTATTGTAGGATACAATGGTGATGCGGGAGAATTAAAATACCAGATCTCTGCGAACGGTGGTTATGCCAGAAACAAAGTCGAATTTTGGGATGAATCACCCGGTGCTCCGGAATACCAACTGACCACAGGACGACCCATCCCATCGAATCCTTTTAACCCTGACAATGATTTATATTACCAGTCAATCGGAGTTTTCAGGGATCAATCCCAGATTGACGCAATTCCACATTGGCCGGATGCAAGACCCGGGGATCTGATCTTTGACGATGTTAATGGAGATGGAGTAATTGATGCAAATGACCGGGTAAGGAATGAACGGAATAATGTACCAAGGTTTACAGGAGGAATGTCAATGAACCTTCAGTATAAGGGATTTGACCTTGCGGTTCTTTTACAGGGTGCTTCAGGTGCTACCAGGTATATCCAAACAGAATCAGGAGAGATCGGTAATTATCTAAAAGATTTTGCTGATAACCGATGGACTGTCGAAAATGTGAATTCAACTTATCCAAGAACTTATAATAGAACTGATGAATATTGGATGAACCAAAGAAATACATTTTGGTTGAGAGACACTGATTATATAAGGTTGAAAAATCTTGAAGTCGGATATAGTCTTCCACCTTCATTAATTCAAAGACTTGGGATTGAAAAATTGAGATTTTTCGTGAGTGGATTTAATTTGTTAACATATAGTCCTGACTTAAAAGATTTTGACCCTGAGTCTGATAATGCAAGTGGGCAGAATTACCCATTGCAAAAAGTTATTAACAGCGGTTTAACCTTAACCTTTTAATTGTTATGAAGATCAAAAACATATTATACTTTATATCCCTCTGCGGTATTATCTTTATCTCAACATCCTCATGTAATGAAGATTTTCTGGACAAAGAGCCACTGGATCAATTTGCTGAAGATGCAGTTTGGAATGATCCCAGCCTCATTGAAACATTTGTCAATAACATTTATTCCGGAATACCACATGGATTTCATGCGTTGATGATGTCCAGCCTGGTAGATGAGTCCATGGCAGTATGGGATTGGGAAACAAGCAATGCTACCAATAGCTTGATCAACCCAAGTTACCTAGGTGTTTGGGATGACAGTTTTTGGACAGGCCACAGGTTTCAACAAATCAACTGGACAAATGGATATAGACAAATTCGCGCCTGTAATATATTTTTAGCTAAAATTGAAGATGCACCATTTGATAATGAGGAGTTGAAGATGAGGTTGACCGGTGAGGTACATTTTCTGAGAGCCTTTATTTATCATAATCTGGTATCGATATATGGGGGTGTACCCCTAATTACAGAAGCATATGGATTGGGAGGGGATTATGAAGCAGAAAGAGCAAGCTTGGAGGAATGTATTCAGTTTATCGCTGAGGAAAGTGATAGGGCTGCAGAGTTGCTGCCCCTATTTCAGTCAGGAGATCAGAGGGGACGCGCGACAAAAGGTGCCGCTTTGGCATTGAAAGCCAGATCTTTGCTTTATGCCGCAAGTGACTTATTTCATAATCAATCCACATGGGCTCAGGGATTTGCCAGGCCTGAGCTGATTGGCTATTCCGGTGGAGATAGAATGGCCAGATGGTCAGCTGCGAAAAATGCCGCAAAAGCAGTAATGGATTTAGGTGTTTATGAACTTCATGATAATGGTGGGGAAGCTTCAGGGAATTTTGGTGAAATTTTTCTGGCAAAGGAAACATCTGAAGACATTTTTGTAAAATACCTTTTACAAAGAGTTGAGGAGAATTGGGACATCGGAGATCCGGGATTGTTTAATGGTCCAAATGGCTACCACAACTGGGGTGGTAATACTCCTGTTGGACAATTGGTGGATGATTTTGAAATGGCCGATGGGACAAGATTCGATTGGTCCAATCCGGCTCATGCCGCATCACCTTATGAAAATCGGGATCCCCGGTTTTATGCTACCTTTCTTTACGAAGGAGCAGAATGGAGGACACGACCGGAGGACGTAAGAGAGCTGGATCCAAAGGGAATAATCCAGGTGGGTCAATGGAGGAAATGGAACTCACAAACAAACCAGGAAGAAACAATAAATGGTTTGGATACCAGACAAGGTCCAATTGAAGACTGGAATGGAACCTATACAGGGTATTATTTGAAAAAATTCATTGACCCTAATATAGATCACCAATATTTCCGACAGGAAGTTCCCTGGAGGGTTATGAGATATACCGAAGTTGTTCTTAATTATGTAGAAGCTTGTATCGAATTAGGAGAAGAAGGTGAAGCACGAAACTACCTTAACCTGATTAGAAACAGAGCAGGAATGCCTGATATTAATGAAGGTGGTGCCGCTTTAAAGCAACGGTATAGGAATGAGAGAAGGGTAGAGCTGGCATATGAGGATCACAGATATTTCGATGTTAGAAGATGGATGATCGCTCCGGAGGTGTACGGCAATGCTCAGGGAGTTAGAGTGGTTTATCCTTTATTACCCGATAAATCAACCTCTCCAAAACCAACCTACTCCGTAATTGAAGTACAAAATAGGGATTGGAATGACAGAGCCTACTTATTACCAATTAAATTGGATGAAATGAACAGGAATAAAAACCTTATACAAAATCCCCTTTATTAAAAAGGGGATTTTTTTATAGTCTATTAAGAAAAGCATATAGTGCCTAGATCGACCTCAAGGAAAAGGAGGGTCTCAAATCTCACGTATTAATTCATGAGACAATTGATATCATTTTCAGCTTCCTTTAATGTTTTACAATTGGTGATGTTCAAGGAAATTGAAAAGGATATCCGCTGGCTAATGTTTATCTGATTCTTGCCGGTAAAAGATAAATTATAATGGTTTCGGCAGGACAGGCCTCCGGTATTTTAAATGGTAGGTATTTGGGGACAGACGGTACGGCAAAGCAGCACTGTCTGTCCCCAACTCCTTCAATCCATAGTCCACCTGGCACCGATCCCAATAGCTATCGTATACGGTGCATTCAAAATAAAATTTGGACGGGAAGAATCCCTGTTATTTATTGTAGGGATTAATTTTGTTTTAATCTTGTAATAAAAAGGAATTTCAATTTGACTAATTCATATAAAATGAATATAACCTAGAAAAATATGAATAATAAATTTTTTCATTGTTAAAACCATTGTTTTGCATTTTTTTTCACGAGATTCAATATAAACCATACATAATTTTTTAATGAATATTTATACCGATCTATAGTTGCCTTTGATTTTTATTTTAATTACTTTGTTTTGTCATTTGAAAATAACCCAAAATTATTTTTGTGAAAATCCTTGCCTTAACAATAGCAACTTTAGAATTGGATAACCTGTGGCTGATGCTGAAGGAGAGGGATAGAAATGGGTTGGAGGGCTCGTACAGACATTTTTCAAAACACCTTTTTCAATATGGTCTCTCGATTG
>JBGTDA010000086.1:0-7573 GCA_041748555.1 Rhodonellum sp. | reverse complement strand
GGCAAAATCACCCATATCAAAAAGGATAAATACCCATAGTTATGGCACGGCTTAGTCCAACTATGTTTTAAACGCAATCTTTAAACGCCAATTTATTTTGGTTATTTTTTTGGCTAGATTGCGTCTAAAACACTTTACGTTAGCCGTTATAGCGCATCTAAGCAATATCTATCACAATAGCGAATATTACTTATCGTTTATCAGAGTCATCGCAATTTCAATTTCAAGATCCTTAATTCTGATATAATCCTCCATAGTATAATTAACTTTAATATCTGGAATTATTCCCCTTCCTTTTACAGGAGTTTGGGAAACCGCATTTTGAATTTGAAAAAGAGGTATCACTATCCTTATTTTGGAATTGGGCAGGGTCAAAAGAATCTCTCCATTACTCGTATTCCCTTCAAAAGTGCCACCAGTTTCCTCTCCAACAAACACACCTAATTGATACTCTCTGGCTAATGCAGCAAAATCAGCTGCCGTTGAAAAAGTTTTGCCATTGATCAAAAAATAAATCTTTCCCTGGTAAACATCAGAATAGGGACTTTTTAATCCCAGTGTAGGATGACTGTCTTGTAAAAAAAAATTCCCTGATGAGTCTTTATTTACTATCTGTGACATTATTGAATTCAGTGATTCCCCTCCTTCTGCGTAAGAAAGAAAAGTATATTGGTCTGCGGAGGAACGGAGAGAACGATGGAACGAGAAAGGTTCATTTACCAAATATTTCAAAAGTTTGATGGCATATAAATCATTACCTCCTCCATTGTCCCTCAGATCAATTATCAAATCAATGACATTGTTTTCCTTTATTTCCAAAAACGCATCTTCCAACCATGATTCAAAATCAATAACCTCTGAATCCATAAAGGTTCCGATTTTCAATAATCCAATCTGTTCAGAAAGCATTCTAAAATCATTGTCATTTGAAGATTTTCCTTTACAATTTGTATGTGTAGCGTGCGATATCGCTGATAAAGTAAGCTTTTGAATATCTCCATTCAAATTCTTAAGTGTGATTTCAAATCGCTCTGAAGGCCCAACTATTTGCTGATAATAGTGAGTGAAGTTTTCCTCCAAATCCTTCACTTTGGAGGTTTCGATAAAACCATCTCCGATAAGATGGGGGTACATGCGGTCAATTATTTCAGCAATTTCAATATCGTTAATGGCAGTTATTTCCATACCTTCTAAATTGGTTATTTCAGGGCTCAAAACTTTCCAAATATAAAGCCTTCCTGAAATGAATTTCACTTGTATGGGTAGAATCACATTTTCATGATTATTGGCATTATTGAAACTTTTGGGCATAAAACCTTTTGTATGTCCACATCTGATTTTCGCTAAAACAGGTGTAAGTAGGCTAAAAAACTCAGGCTCCCCCATTGGTCTATTTAATTTTAGCCTTGTGCTTTCAAACTGGTTATCCAGTTCATCTTTCGAGGTAAATCGATAGAGTGAGGGATGTGCTTCCTCCAGCCCATAGCGGAACAAATCAAAATCCTCTTCTAAACGTTCTGTTGGAATGAGGCTTTTTCTATCCCCATTCTCAATCCCGTTTTTGTGTGAGATTTTCTCAAACCCAGCAATATCTAGTTTAATAGCTTTAGAGAGAGCTGTTTCCAAAGGGGCATTGAAGGTTGCCCAAAAAATCGAATCGGAAGGAAGCTCATTGATCCTTTGCTTCTGATCCTGCACAAAATTATTTTTGTTCCCGAATTGGCTAGGGGTGTTAACTTCAAGGATAAATAGTTCTTCATTCATTTCTGCGTTACCCAGGAATTCCGAATTTTCATTATAGACTCTATGATTGTATGAACTTCTGCTGTAGGCGGGGTACATTCTCCCGCCGTAATCCAAATACTTAACCAAAACGTTTCCTCCTATGTAATCCATCTTTAAGGAATCACTCAACTCAAACATTTTTGGGTTTATGATGGTGGTTTCACCCCCAATTTCTAAAATGGCAAAATCACTTTCCCTGACAAATGCCCAAGAATTTGCTTCTCTTTCAAAATTTTCCTTTAATTTGATTTCAATTTTATAAATACGTTCACCATTGTCGATGATGATATCCCCAAGGCTGTAATCGTAAGATTTGAAGCTGTCTGAGTCAAAAAAATGAATGTGTTGTCGCCTAACATGCCAAAGGTAATGCCATGGCACATTCCCTTCAGATTGCCTCCATTTGTTCTTTCTGAAATCATTACTTTCCTTTTCCTTTAACCTACTGACAGTAAAACCATTTCTTTTGTGGTATTGGTTATCAAATCCAGTAATAGCTACTTCATATTGTTTGACAAAAACCCCAAATTCTCTATAGGCCTTCCTATAATACCCTTCAAAGTCAATGCTTTCAGATGGAAAAGTTGATTTGATTCTTTTGGAAACCTCCTTTACAAGGTTTTCAACATCCGGAAAGGTTACCTCAACTTCCTCCAACTGGAAAACACTTTCCACCATTTGGAAGGTATTGATTTCATTCATTGATAAATCTTTAATGGCGAAGGTTTGTGACGAGTAACCTATCATGGAAATTACAAGGGAGTCCTGATCTACCAATTGAGGAAATGAAATCGAAAAATTACCCTCTATGTTGGTGGTAGAGGCTAAAGATTTATTTTTGATCCTAATAAGGGCAAAAGAAAGCGGTTGTTCATTAGTTGAATCGATGACCATTCCTCTTACTTCCAACAATTCCAAGGTTTGTCCAAAGTAGTTGGGGATGAAAGAAAATATCAAAAACAGGATTCCTGCGATGCGGTTTAAATAAACCATTATTCTAAAATTAAATTTTAATATTTAGCTCAATAAAAGTAAAAAAAATATACAAAACAGAAGGTAAATAAAAGTTAACCCTTCTTAATATTCGTTAATTTGGAATGGGATTTAAAGCATCTTTTAAATTTTTGAAAATAGTAACTTTTAAGTTACATTTGCGTTATGGATAAAGTTAGGGAAGTCATAGCTTATCAGGACCATTTTGAGAACTTTCTTAAAAAGCAGACAGAGAAAGTCCAGAACAAAATCTATAAGGTCATTGAGGCGATTGAAACTTTGGAAAGAGTTCCGGAGACTTACCTGAAACCTATCAAAACGAAGAAAGGGCTATATGAAGCAAGGGTTCAGTTGGCATCTAATATATGGAGGGTGTTTTGTTTTTTTGATGAAGGAAAGCTAGTGATACTTCTCAATGGCTTTCAGAAGAAAACCCAAAAAACACCAACCAAGGAAATTGAAAAGGCTGCCAAACTGATGGATGAATATTATGCTGAAAAGGAAGTTCAAAAAGGAAAAAAGAAAAGGAAATGAATACGAAGAGCTGGAAAGATATCAAAGATGAAGTGTACGGGGCAAAAGGAACCGAACGCAGGGATGAATTGGAAAGGGATTTTGAGTCTTTCAAAATTGGTTTGCTTTTAAAAAGGGCAAGAGAGGACAAAAATCTAACACAGGAGCAATTAGCGGAATTGGTGGATAAGAAGAGGACCTATATTTCAAGGGTGGAGAACAACGGAAGCAACCTGACATTAAAAACCCTTTATGAAATTGTAGAAAAAGGATTGGGGGGAAAAGTGAAAATTTCGATCGAACTCTAAAAAGGGAAGTACGCGCTATAACAGCACCTAAGAAAACATGGGGCACCCGGTGCAAAGGGAAAGGTTTTATTCCCAGAACTAGCTTTTACTATAGTGGAAAGGAAATCGCTCCGAAATGCCCCACGTTTCTTAGCCGAGCCGTTATAGCCAATAGTAGGACGACCGCAACAATAAAGAAATATGGGACTGACTGACATAAAAAAAGAACTTAAAAAACTTGACAAGGACAAACTCATTGACCTCGTAGCCGACTTGTATAAAAAGAATAAATCAGTAAAAGAGTTTTTCGACTTTTACGTAAATCCAAACGAGAGAGAGCTTTTTAAAAAATATCGTGACAAAGTTTTTGAAGCGTTTTATCCAAAGCGTGGTTACAACTACAAACTCAAAGACGGCAAACAAGCAATCAGCGACTTCAAAAAACTTGGACCATCCGCTGACCTAGTTGCTGACCTAATGTTGTTTTATGTTGAGACAGGTGTAAAATTCACCAACGACTTTGGCGACATAGACGAAGGTTTTTATTCCAGTATGGAGACAACTTATTTTGCAGCCTTGACACTAATGAGAAAAGAAAACTTACTCGACAAATTTGCCGACCGTGCAGGGAAAGTTGTAAGCGACACAAGCGGTATTGGCTGGGGTTTTCACGACTATTTGTGTGACGTTCACTCTGACTTTTATGCTGACTATTCAGACAACATAAACGAACCTACAGAGCAACAAGAAAAAGGGAAAATTATTAAACTTGGTGGGCAATGATGACAAGAACCGCTGGCTATAACAGGCGTTTGGCAAAAAAGCGGGTTCAGTGGACAGTTTAGTGCTTCGAAATCGCCAACTTCTTGTAGCTGCAAACCGTGTGTGACTTGAAGTCTCGAGGAATTGAAACACCTTCGGGACATGCTGATGTACTGATGGGAGTCTGACGAGAGTCAGAATGGCCTCCCGAAGACGTGCTTCCGGGGGAGTTTTCAAAACGCCTCATGCTGCTGCAAAGGAAACGATGTGGTGGTGAGCGATGAGGTTAAAAGCGAAGGCATTGACCTTTGCAGTTGAGACCGGATGAGTTGAACGAAAGTGAACCAATGACGAAGCCCCGAAAGGGCAAGACGGAGAGAAAATCGGGTGGTTACGTTTGCACCTGAGACCAAGCACAACGGATACCGGATTACTGGTTGTGTCTCTCCCGGGGTTAAGTTGGCAAGACGTTCGGTTAGGCGGTATATCGGAACAAGTGAAGTCATTGTCGTTTCGCCAAACCTGAGCAATCAGAGGAAACGAACACCGTAGGTTGCGGTGAGACGATGGCGACAGACCGACTCGTAGTAGTGTTGAAGCAATGGTAATCATAGTGGAGCGGAGGGATCGGCATGTTTGTGTTTCATGGGGATTTTACAACTGGATAACAGGATGATTGATTACTATGAAACGAAGTCGCAACCAATTACCAAATTGATGGTATGGCAGGCGTATCAGAAAGTACGGAAGAACAAAGGGAGTTCCGGAGTTGACGGAATGACATGGGAATTGCTTGAACGCAATTTATCCGGTCACCTCTGCAGACTCTGGAACAGGCTGGGTTCGGGCAGTTACTTTCCTATGCCTGTAAAAGCTGTGGAGATTCGGAAGAAGGATGGAGGAATACGCCCTCTGGGCATACCCACCATCCTGGATCGGATTGCCCAGCAAGTCGTAAAGCACCATTTGGAAAAGCAATTAGAGCCTCTGTTTCATGACTCGTCGTTTGGGTACCGACCCAGACGAAGCGCCCATGAAGCAGTAGCACGAAGTCAGGAAAACTGTTTCAACCATGACTTTGTAATTGACCTGGACATCAAGGGATATTTTGACAATATCGATCACGAATTAATGATGACCGCGGTCAGGCACTACTGCAAAGACAAATGGGTGCATCTGTACGCAGAACGTTGGCTGAAAGCCGACATCATGCAGGAGATGAGCATACGCAAACGCTTAACCGGCACACCACAGGGAGGGGTAATCAGCCCCTTGCCGGCCAACCTGTTTCTTCACGTGGTATTCGATAAATGGATGGATACAAACCACCCAGAGAAGCCATTTGAACGTTATGCGGATGACATCATCGTCCATTGCAAAACAGAAAAGCAAGCCCAGTTCATGCTTCGGGCAATCGAAGGACGGATGAAAGCTTGTAAACTGACTTTGCACCCTGTCAAGACAAAGATCGTAAACCTGCGCGGCTGGTCGGAAAAGCGATATCCGAGAAAATATGATTTTCTGGGGTTTAGCATAAGACCGGTCATGCGTGAGTTAAACGGAAGGAAGCTTACCCTGCCCGGAACTTTTGTGAGCAACAGCTCAAAGAAGGGGATAAGGGAGAAGTTCAGGGGGATGGAAATACACAAACACCGGGGCTCGATCGAAGAGTTAGCCCGGAAGCTGAATCCCATCATCCGGGGACTGATAAACTACTTCCACAAGTTTTGGCAAGCAGGCATGCGCATAGTATGGAATGGCTTAAATCATCGCTTATTAAAGTGGGTCAAATGGGAGAAAGGTTTGTACAAGTACCGGTCAGTTCACTGGCTCAAACAACAATACAAACAAAACCCGGAATTATTTACCCACTGGAAATTGGTTCAACCTTAAAGCAGCGACCAGAACATGAAGAGCCGTATGACGGGAGACTGTCACGTACGGTTCCGTGGGAAGACAGGGGTGAAATTCCCCTGTCTGACCCGATTATATGCGATTTTGAGAATGCCAACAAAACGACATTTCACGAAAAATAAATAAACTTTTTTGTTTCACTATAGGGAAACCTTTGTAATTTCGTACTGTGGATAAAAATCAGAAACATAGAAAGATAACGTTTTACAAGAACTACTTTCAAGACTTCTTTTCCGAACAAAACAAAAAAGTAAAGGCAAAAATAGTTTGGACTTTTGACTTAATTGAAGACTTACAAAGAGTTCCAGAAACTTATCTAAAACATCTCGAGAACACGAACGGACTTTATGAAATTCGAGTACAACTAGGAAGCAATATTTTTAGAATTTTCTGTTTTTTTGACCAAGGACAATTGGTTGTTTTGGCGAACGGATTTCAAAAGAAAACACAAAAGACCCCCAAGAAAGAAATAGAAAAGGCACTTAAAATAAAAGCAGAATATGAAAGCGAAAAATAAAAATTTAATCACTCTTGAAGAGTTTAAAGAAAAGAACTACGGCAAATGTGGGACAAAGGAGCGTGACGAACTGGAAGCAGGTTATGAAGCATTCAAGATCGGAGCTTTAATTCATGACACCCGTATTGAAATGGGAATGACTCAGGAACAACTGGCAGAGAAAGTCGGAACTACAAAGTCGTACATTTCAAAAATAGAGAACAACATTAAAGAAGCGCGTATTTCGACATTACAAAAAATTGTTGAACTTGGATTTGGTGGAAAACTTGAAGTAAATATAAAAATTTAAAAATTGACTTAACCAAAAGAAGAAAAACCGCATATAACATCACCTTGGATACAGCGGGCGGTTCAAAGTAAATATGAAAATCAGTATCTTGAAGAAGTTAGGAGTAGGTTTGAAGAGAACGGCTCCGAATGCCCGCCGTCTCCAAACTGAATCACGTTGGTGGCAAGTGTAACAGACTACAATAACAACAACAAATAAATGCAAGACATACTATTTGACTTTATATCAAAATACATTTCTCTGACAGAAGATGAAAAAAACGCAATACTTTCGTTAGACCTATTTCGCTCGGTAAAGAAAGGGACTACTTTACTCAAAGAAGGACAGAAATCTCAGGAAGAATATTTTGTTTTAAAAGGATGTATTCGGAAATATTACATCATAGATGGTGAAGAAAAAACTACCGCCTTTTTTACAGAAATGGAAGGTTTAGTACCACACTGTGTAATAAGCAAAACTCCGTCCGCATATTATATAAGTTGTGTAGAAGATACTATACTAACGGTTACAAAC
>JBGTDA010000085.1:0-9905 GCA_041748555.1 Rhodonellum sp. | reverse complement strand
CTTTTACTTATCATCTGCAGTACTTCAGGTTCTGGGTCAAAAGGAGCCTCCAAAGACATCAATTTATCCCTATAAACAACCTCCTGGTTTGGATCTCCTTTGTCCAGTGCTTCCACCCATATCAGTGTAGCTGCATGATCGGATCTCCACTTAAAATCCCGGGGAATATCATAAGCCGCATCGCGCCCCAAAGGTCTAATAACCGATGGAAGCTCTATTTTTTTTACTTGGCCCCCATCCCTGTTAAATATCTTGACTTCTGATGGGAAGCGGTGAACAGTATACGAGTAAGAGTATGGTCTTTTGGCATAATGAATTTTAATGAAATTACCATCCGGAGAGCCTCCAAATCCCAATACAATCCCTTCATCTCCCACCTTGACGGCGTTTCCATCTAAATCAACACTGACAGGCTGTGAACCGGCATAATAATCAAAAAGCTTTTCGTCAAACTCACTTTTTAATAAGCCCCGGTACGTCCTATGAGGTGTAGCAGCCCCTTCATTTTCAAAAATTACAGGCTTTTTTTTCTCAGGTTCATGCTCTGGCAATACTTCGGTTTTTTGTGGTCTTGTATTAAATAATATGGATTTTCCATCAGGTCTCCATTCAAAAATCTTTTCATCTATCAATGAAAAATTCAATAACCCATCATAAAACTTTTTGATTTGCAAATTATCTACAGAACCCAACCATAGGGTAACTCCGGTTTTCTCATGTAGGGCTAAAGCAACATGTTTACTATCAGGTGACCATTGAACATCTATAATTTTTGAACTTTTAGGCAACCCGATAAATCTAAAAATTAAACTGTCTTCGGTTGCTTTTTTAAAATAGATATCCGAAAAATAATTATAATCAGGAGAGAATTCTGTTTTGGTATTAAATTTTATCCCCGCCAAATGCAATATATCCATTTCATTCAGCTCATCAAGTTGCTTATATCGGGCATAGCTGAGGAAAAGGATATATTTTTTATCCGGACTCAACCTCATGGAAGGCGGATCAGGAGCCAACATGATGTCCATGATAGGTTTAGGCGGTTTTTGGTAATCAAATGAATTTTGAGCCAGCGTCAAATGAATCGAGCTGAAAAGTATTGAATACAGTAAGGCGAACCTCTTGATATTTTTCATTTTCCTGTATTTAATATTTCCCGATAATTTCAGCATACTTTTCGCTCTTTTTCTTCTGCCTGGATATTTTGGAATCATAAAATTTGGCTAAAAAGTGATAGATAACTGTTTCATGGATGCGTTGTTTGGCAATGAATGTTCGGTTCAGGGTCATGTGAATATGGCTGGAAAGAAAACTGCTTAGTGAAACTTCACTGTTGTTTTTGTCATTTAGAATAAATCTGATTTCTTCCGAAATTCCCCTGATCCTTTCGGACCTCCTTTTGAAACAATCCACTGCTTCACTTACATCATCTTTTTTATAAACATTATTTTCTATGATCTGATATATATCTTTGGTGAACAGCCTATATTTATTATTCAGGCTAACCCACAGCTTTTTCGATGCTGCACCCCTGTTTGTTTCTTCATAAAAATATTCCTTAAGCTGACTGATTAATTGAAATTTTTCGTAAAGTGATAAGCCAAAGTCATCCAATAACATATCTATATTCAACAGAGCAAACAACCACCTATATTCTTCTCCCTGGTCCCCTTCTATCAGGTCCAAAAATTCAGAAATCGCTATAGTGTCATAAAAGAAAAGTGTTTCACTCAGCTCAATGGTTCTATGGCCATACCGCTCCAGTTCTCTTTGGTAGGTATCCAGCTGTATTTTATAAATCATTCCTTTTTCTCTGTAAGGTTCCAGACAAGTATTCACGTTATCTATAACCTCTTTCCAGAATTGCGGATTTTTGGAATGATGAAATCTTATCCTGAGATGCTCTCCATTTTCAAAATATCTGATAAAGAACCATTTTTCTATTAGCCCATCAATAAGAAATGATTCTGCAAGTGGTTTAATGGCTTCTGTCAGTATTTTATCAGCCGTTTTGTTACCTGTATATATTTTGTAATAGAGCCATTCTTCTCCTGTCGAAAAGCTTCTCTTTTGCTTCGCTTTATTGATTTTAGTATCAGTGAAATTATTTTTTGATCTATTATTATGACTGATAGAACCTGTGACAAGTGGTAGGATTATTTCATTGGCATAGCTCCCCTTTTTGTCTTTAATAAAACAGTTTTTGGGATGGAACAAATATTCCTTCAGGATGACATCTCTTTTTTTCAGGGTGTCAGCCAAAATCTCCACACCTATGTCTGAATCAAGATCAATAAACAGTTCATTGTCTCCTTCTGCTATTATTACCAGATTGATGATCCTTTCTTTCGACATGAGTTGCTTAAGGTATTCTTTAGCATTACCGTTGGGATCGTTCTTAAGAAATCGGGTCATTCCTGATTTCTTCAATAGCCACCTAGCCCTTTTAAAGATTACTTTGCCACATTGAATCCTTGGTAAAAACGGATGCTTGTCAAAAAATGACCAGGTCCATAAATCCAAAGAATTATTCCCTTGGTTTTGAAGATCGCATAGAAACCTATAATAGGGCAATCCCCTACTATAATTATGGGCATTGGTCAAACGGGGAATTACTTCTTTATTCAACTTTTTGGACCTTAAGTGCACTTTTCCATTACGGACTGAAACCATTAAATCTTTTAAAGGTATCTGATGATCCTGATCTACAGATGAGTTTGTCAAAATAGGAATCTCAAAATCCCTTAAAGTAGGCCGCATGATTACATTCCCCACTCTAGCCTCCGGTAAATGAACAATTTCAGCAAAGATTGCTTCCTTCCGATGGTTTTCTTCATCCTTCAAAGTTTCTTTTACCAATAATGCCAGCTTGGGATCTCCATGACAAAATCTTCCCAAAAGAGCGCCTGCAGAAGGGCCGGCGATTGTACTGGCGTAAAAGTGGAAATCACCCTTATCAAGCTTTTCCGGAGATTCAGCCAGTAAACTCCCAAACAAATACATACTTCCGGGAAGCCTCACACTTTCATCCTCTTTTTTAAACAAGCTATCATTAAGGTTTAAATTAAATACCATTTCCTTATTTAAGATTGTCTCATATATGGATTCGAAAAACTCACTTTCATGCTTGCTCATCGAAAATGATCTGTCTATTAGCTTTTTGGGAACATCAACCGAGTCTATTAATGGCAGGTATTCGCACTCACCTGGAATATTGTTTCCATAACCTACCCCTACTTCGGCATCCAATGCCAACAATAAAGGGACTTCATGTTCTTCATACCTACTTTCAAATCTTTTGATAAATTTCTCCATGGAACTTGATACATGTGGGTTACTGATGTACGCAACCTTTTCTATCGTCTGCAAAATCTCCTCAAATATTGCCTTGTCCAACTGGTTTTCATCGAGATTAAAAAACAGGTCAGTTTGTATCAGGTCTTTTGAATCCGTGGGAACATATTTATTTAAAATTGTTTTCAGTTTATGGCTGTTTTCCGGATTCCAAGACTCCGAATCTATAATTTCCTGTGCCTCATTGAGGTCTGAAACAATGGCTTCCGTTCCTTTCAACTCCGATATTAAAAAATTCATGTTTTTAAAAAACTCATGTCCGGTAACATTAGGTTGTAATTCACTTAAAATAATCTGCGAATCAATCAGATCACTGATAAATCTTTCCGCATGTTCCGGCGATATTCCTTTCTTGATGATGGCCGATTTGAGTTCAATTAAATAAAATGCTTTAGGCGATTTAAAAACCACTTCTTCCAGCAATTCATTGCTTCGTATGGAAGAAATAAAATATTCTCTTTTTTTGTCCCTGTATTTAAATTCTACATACCGATAACTGTCTCCAACTCTATATAGCGTATCATTTGGACAATATTTCAGTTGTACATTTATTTCGTGCTGTCTATTAAAAAAATCACTCAAAGTGGCGGCATAATGCATATCCAGCCTACTCAACTGATTGTTTTTATCTTCTGAAAAAACAATGGAAGATGAGTCCTTTATCTCTCCCAAAGCGCAACCGGCGAACAATCCAAAAGGAGTACATCTGGTACTAATTCTCACATAATACTTGTACAATGACTTTATAATCCTTACGTCCAAATTTGATGTGCCACCAATTAACGATTTTTTTAATTCTTTGTGAAAATCCTGGGAAGCTAGAAAAATGGCATTATTTACAAAATTATTATTATTAATTTTTTCTGCTCTATTTTTGCTTTTATTAAAATCGAAAGCTGCATCTACAGGAAGTGCGGGAATTCTCAATAAATAATAATCAAATGAGAAAAGGGAATTCATTTCGACATTATTTTAGGTATAAATAATTATGTAATAAGGACTGTCTATGTAAAGACAGTCCTATAGATTAATTTTAAGAAGGAATCAATTACTAATCTTCAACTTGTGTTTTGCAACAACCAGTATTTGTGTTTTTACAAGTGAAAGTAGCCTCATCTTGCTCATCAGGATCATTGGCTCCGCCAGCAAGTGCCTCTAATTGTTTTTCATCCAATCTTGCGATTGTTTCCTTGTCCAATTCAAGTGGATTTAACTTTTTCTTTTTCATTTTTAATTTTGTTAAAGTGTTAATAATAATTTTATTATTGTTGATCAATCAATAGCTCAAACATATCAATCAAAATCAATAGTTTCTAAATATTTAGACGAAGCACCCGGAATTTTAGACCAATTTACCGATTTAAGGCAATTACATTTTCGTCTAATTTTGGATAGCAGTAACTCCAATAGAAAAATATAAATCATATCCCTATTCCTAAGATCAATAAGATTCAGAACTCCTGACTTAGTGTTAAACTGAATTGTCGTGGTTTTAGATAACCGTTAAATTTGACCCTGGAAAAACCCTTTGTCGTCATCTAAATTCTGGAATATCCGGTTGGAGTTTCCCTTTTGGGAAGACAGGTACGGTAGATATAAATAAGGGGCGTAGCCCTGATGTCTCTCTCTCAGTTGTTGTTGTTGTGTGTATGTATTTGCCATTGTCTTTAGATGTCAGGGCTATGCCCCTTTATGTATTCATATCTTGTTTTATATACGAAGATGTTAGGGCTACGCCCCTATTATACTAATATTTACTGACATACCAACGAGTATTTTAGGATTACACCTCTGTACGTAATCCTATTATGTGTTATCTCCCAACTGTTGTTGTGCTATTGATTATGATTTACAATTAATCAACGACTTTTTTATTTACACTGGCAATCCTGTTTGATCAATTCTGATCGGGACGGGTCAGGAGTTCTGAGATTACTCAAATCGAACTCTATTTGGATTGCAGATTACGAATTTCAGATGGCTTCTCTTATCTAAATAACACCCGGGTAGATCCCATTGCTAATACTGGTTTGACGCTCCGCTCAATGCTGAAGAGTTGATCTATCCGGTATTTGTGCCTTAAATAAGCGATAAAAAATATCTGAAAATCAAAATTTATAAGATTCCCAGCGCCATAACGTTAATCATTTTCTAAAAATATAGACAACGCTTCGAGCGTTTCGGTTTTTTCTTTATTATCCCTGTTCATATCCCTAAATAAAATCTCATCGGTCTGATACAATTCTAGTAACTCCGGTAACTTATCTTTAAAAAAATTAATGTTTCCGATAATATGGTTTTGTTCATCTGTCTCCGAATTATTTTTTATTTCTTTCAACCTTCTTTCATTCTTCAGACATGTTCCGGAAATGGCCAATATTGTTTTCACATTTTTCCCATACTGCGATTTGAACTCCTGCTTAAATTCAATAAAATTCTCTTGGTTAGGTTCTAAATCAGCCTTTTCATGAAAAATCGATCTCACATAGTTGGTTCCAAAGTTCAATGATCGATGAAAGCCATTGGCCGAAGTGCTCAAGGACCATAGATCAGGAATGTGTCCTTTATAGGGCGGTAACACGATCTGTTTTTCGAAGAGTTTTTCTTCACTCATCAGAAAGTTAACCAAATCATCAAATTTACTGTCAAAAGATAATTTATTTGGATTTTTGATAGCCAGCATCTCACCGTTGAAGGATCCCCCATTTGCTAAGCCTAAGTCTATTCGCCCTCTATAAATATTATTCCATAACTTGAACTGTGCTGCGATATCCAACGGGTCATGTATTCTGAGTAATATCCCTCCCGTTCCTATTTTTATCCGGAAAGTAAATCCTGCAATGACGGGTACTAAAGAAACGGGGCAACCCCAGGCAAGCTTTCTACTATACATGTGATGTTCTGCCATCCAAAATCTATTGTAGCCCAACTTATCTGCGTGTATGGCATAGTCAAATACATTTTTCAGCCTTACAAGACTGTTACTTTTCTCATCTCCATAGCCGAATTCTAGAATACCTATTTTCATAATTATTTAATTTTAAAGGAAAAACACTTCATCCCAAGGCAACTGGTTATCAAACCAATTATTTAGAAGAACATTATATATTCCCAAATGCCCCATAAGTAACCCTCCATCCGTAGGAATAGTATCACAAATAATTGACTTTTCTAACCACAAATCAGACATAACTAAATACTCGTTTCTTTCAGTAAGAGAGAAACATTTCCTATACATCCACGAAATTCCAGAATATCCATGACAAAAATTAGCTTCTGATATAGGAAGAACATTATGATTGAACCGCATAAAATTTTTGATAATTTCATTTCCAAAACATTCGAATTCTAAATCCTTTAGTATCCTACCACATTTTAAAAAAGTATAACCTATCGTCAAATCACTTGTACACCATCCTATATTATTGTTATCTTTAATTTTTTGATGCTTCAATTCACCCTCAATCGTAACTGCTCTTGGGAATAAAAAGTACTCCTCTTTATAATTATAAGGGGTGTAAATATTCTTTAAATAAAATAACAATTTTTTAATTGTGCTTTTTAAAATCTCGTCTTTGAGTATAAAAAAAGCTTCCGTTAAAGATAAAATGTCACCGCAAAGACCATGTGCTAACCCAGTTTGAATATCAGCAGGGCCAAACTTATCATACCTCCGATTAATAAGATACTCTCCATATTTATTTCTCTCAATTTTACTGCTCAACAACCTTACAATAACACTCAAATCCTCGGGTAAATCATAAGCTCTAGCAAATTTCGCCAAAAAATAAAGCCCTCCCATTGATGAATGTAAGGGATCCAGATTGCCCATGAAAATTTCTTCTTTCGATCTTATAAAAACATTTTTGGCAAGCCAATACACAAGATCTTGAAAATTCACTTTCCCTTTCAAAAATTCGCTTCGATTGAGTAATAGTAGTACGCATCCCAAACCACTCAGACCGTTACTCATAGCAGTAGTGAATTTCAACCCTTTCTGCTCGCCCATTCTGTTTATGACAAATTTTACAATCTTTACAGCTCTGAAAGCGTATTTGTCATCCAGATAATATTCAGCCAGATTAAGATTGGTAATGACTTTTCCAAGATTGCCATTATATAGGGAGTCATTTTCGTTTGTGTCGTACTTACTCAAATCAACCAACTTCAGCGCGGTTGATGCTATTGTTTGCCGTTTCTTGATTAAATCACACTGCATAATTAAAACTGTCCAAAGTGGGTAAATCCTTTTTCAAATATTTCATGAGCGTAATCCCTATGCCGGTGATCCCCCATGAATAGGATAGGTTGAACGAGTTTGAATACCGACCTATGTGTGATTCAAATCCACAAAATTCATTGTTGGCCATGGCGTATTTCGATATCTGTCGGATCCAATAATCACGGGCTTTCAGGTATTTCCCCCCATGAGGCTCCATTCTGTAAATCTTTTCAAACAAGTAGGCCAGACCGGACGCACCGTAGGTAATACTGGCATCAAAGGTCAGAAGATCTTCGAATTTCCTGTCCAAGCATGCATCTAATACATCGATTGCATCCCGCCTTATTTCCTGGTTTTTAATAACAGTAGCCCCTCTAAGCAAACCATACCCCATTCCTAAATCACCATAGCATAAGCTAAACTGGCTTTTTTCACTAACATGCCCCAAAAATACCGGGAAAAGATGCCTGGGGTCCTTTCTTTTACAGCCAAGAACAAAAGTCAAACCTTCCTCAATTAAAAAAGCGCACTTATCTTTTGAAATCCCTTTTTCATAGCAGGCCGATAAAAAAGAAATGATCATCGCTGATCCATGGGTCAGCCCAAGATAGATCCTGTTTTTCAGCTTGGGATTCTGCCAACAAATCCCTCCATTGTCACTTCTGATAGCATGTTTTTCTATGCCTTCAATGATTTCAATTATAAGCTTTTCATTTTTGGCTGACATGCATCCATTTAATAATAGATAATGCCCGGTAGCCAGGGCACCGGAAAAAAGGCTGAAATCACCATGCCTGATCTTATTCCTGCAAAGGTCATAGAGCACATCATCGATTTTTTCCAGATAGGGGCAAATGTCCATATCCAAAAACCCATTATCCACGGCCTTTATAAAAAACTTGCCCATCCCGGATAAATTGAAATCATAGGAATCGGTGGGATACTTCTTTTTATAGTATTGATAATCAACCAAATTTAAAGCCTTATCCAGATAACCTTCTGCTTTATCATAATGCTGATCCTCACCGGTAAACTTCGCATAGTAGCAATAAAAAAGACATGCGCCCAACCATCCTTCCTCCACGGTAAAGTTTTCCAACAAGGAAACATTTCTGTTGACCGACTTTTCTATGCTTTCAACGAGTCTTTCTAAATTCACATGCATTGTTGCCGGTCCTGCTATAACACGGTTTTGAAATACGTTATCCATCTTCTATTTTAGTTTGCCCTGTCAATCACATCCTCGTTGCCTAGTTTTATATTCTGGGCATTTTTCACGGTTTTTTTACCAAAACTATAAACAAGACCCAATTGTACTCTCCTATTGTCAAAATATTGAATAAGCCGTGTCTCTATATTGAAAGAATTAATACTTCCTGCGGTGACATCACCTCTGAAAATATCCATCACCGCCAATGTATATTGTAATTTCTTCTGTAGTAAATCACCCTTTAGGGCTATTCTGGTAAAATGATTACTTGCTAAATTGGCCAAACCATAACTGAAGGGGCCTGTGTAATTAAACGTGGTTTCCAAACGCAAATCCTTTGGTAAACTAAAGCTGTTTTCCAGACCGAAAGTGTGATAAACACTTCTGGGAATATTCAGATCAGCAAAATTCTCCTGGTTCATTTTTCCGTCAAAAACAGATCCCATTCCAAAAACACTTCCTGACCACCAATTGGTGATTTCATAGCCATAATTTACCATCATGCCATACGATTTGAGATCAAAATTCCTGTCCTTCCAAACCGAAACCCCGTCTATTACTTCAGGTAAATTAGTAAACACATTTTTTTCATCTCGGTATTCTAACTCTACAAATAAATTTCCCCCCAGCACTCCGTTCAAAGTTGCCGAGTGGATATAATTGGGCACCAACTCCGGATTACCCTCCTGGATAGTCAAATCATCTATATAAATCCTGAACGGTGTCAGTACGATGAACCCGGGTCTTTGAATCGTTTTTCGGTAATTCGCAGACATCAGGAAATTTTCCGAAAACTGCCTACTCATCATCAGCGTAGGAAAGAAATCCGTAAACCTTCTTTCTACCGGCCTGGTCCCAGTCGTCATGTTTTCCACAAGCATCCTTGAATCTTCTACACGTAATCCTGCACTCATATTAATGTCCCCAATTGATTTATCAATCTGGGCAAACCAGGCCAGGATGCTTTCATCAAATCTGTTATACTATGTTGCTTTAATAATTCCGAATTTAAAGTTTAACAATTTTGTGAGTTGCTTTTTGTATTGGCTAAAATCCTTAAAAAACTGTTCTATTGCATTGCGGAAAGTTGCGAAATCTTTATAATACTTATTCTTCATC
>JBGTDA010000084.1:0-9247 GCA_041748555.1 Rhodonellum sp. | reverse complement strand
GTCAGGAAGAATATCCGGATTTCCCTGCCTTGCTCTTTCTCTGATCATATTCAGATATTGCAAAGCAACCGCTGGATTCCCCAACTCTTTGGCACTTTCGGCAGCAATAAGCAGTATATCCGCATACCTTAGCAATCTGATATTGGCACCACTGTTACCGAATCCGATCGGTGGCACTTCGGGTATCCACGCTTTTTTGCTGAATTTTGCATCCTCACCCATATTGGGATCTGCCTCCACTATTTCTCCGGTTGATAATGTATCTCCGTTGAAAATTACCGTTGCTTCCAACCGGGGGTCGCCGGCTTCATATGCTGCTACAAGGTCATCTGAGGGATTGTTGAATCCCCACCCATTGTTTGGGAAACCCCGTATTCCCTGAACCTGATTGTACTGATGGCCTCCTCCACCTTGCTCAAGTGCCACAGCAGAAACTTCAAAAATACTTTCCGAGGAATGTTCGCCTTCCTTTCTAAACAACTCCTCATAGTCAGGATAAAGTGCATATTCACCTGAATTGATTATTTCTACTGCTTTGTTGAAGGCGCTTTGAAAATCATCATTGAACAGATAAACTTTGGCTAGAAAACCTTTGGCTGCTCCCCTTGTTGCTCTTCCCAGTTCGGAGGGTGGGTATTCGGATTTAGTGGGGAGGTTTTCTTCGGCAAATTGTAGGTCGGCAATGATAAAATCATAAATCTGACTTGCAGGTATCCTTTCCTGAAAATATTCATCCGGATTCAACGGCCTATCGATCAAGGGAAGGTCACCATAGGTTCTTACCAAAAAGAAATAAAAGTAAGCTCTCAGAAAACGGGCTTCTGCTATGATTCTAGTCTTCAGCTCAGGATCCATATTGATTTCAGGCACATTTGTGATAACCTGATTTGCCCTGAAAATACCTTGAAAATATCCGGTCCAGATCCCGTTAACAGCAGTATTGTTGGCATCTAGGGTAAAGTCGTTGATATCCTGAAGAAAAGCTGCATCTCCGGGAACACTTCCCTTCACTGCATCATCTGAGGCAATGTCGGTGATTCCGAGATAGGAAAATACATGGACATTAAAGCTTCTTAGATGACTATATACAGCATTGAGTGCTTCCAGAGCCTGTTGTTGGGTCTGGAAAAAACTATCGGAAGTCTGAAGTGCTTTTGGTGACCTGTCCAGGAAATCATCACTACAGGAGGAAACCGAAAACAAGATGATCAACCCCAACCAAAAACCCGATAAGTATGGATTAATATATAATATTTTTTTCATGGCGTTCATAATTAATTGATTTAGAAAGAAGCAGTGATTCCCACATTGAATACTCTGGCGATGGGATAAACTGCGGAATCATATCCGGTACCCAATACATCCCCTCCACCGATTTCAGGAGTGTATCCGCTATAATTCGTCAGGGTGAAAACATTGGTTCCTGAAACATAGATCCTCAGGTTCTGAAGATTTATCGCACCTACGGTATTTTTCGGGAGTGTATATCCTATCTGGATATTTCTAAGTCTAAGAAAAGATCCATCTTCGATAAACCTGTCCGAAACTTCATAATTGTGTCCGCCGTTTGTGATCCTGGGTTCGGTATTGCTCGTTCCCTCACCTGTCCACCTGTCCAGAAATGTTGTTTCAAAATTATAGGTATTGAATCTTACCTGCTTTTTGGAATTATAAATTTCATTACCTAAAGTTCCGTTAAAATCTGCATTGACATCAAATCCCGCAAAGTTAAACCCGAGATTGAAACCGAATATCAAATCCGGAATGGGACTTCCCAGAATTACCCGGTCATTGGAATTGATGACACCGTCCCCATTGGTATCCTCAAAAATCAGGTCACCCGGTACTTCCGGGCCGCGGGTTGGCAAATTTTCCAGTTCTTCTTCATTTTGAAAAACACCGATTGTCTTATATCCAAAATAATGGCCTATGGATTCTCCTACTGTAGTTCTGGAACCCAACAAACCACTGATTCCTACAGCTCCTCCAAAAATCGATTCATTACCCTGACCAATGTCCAAAACGTTGTTGTTGACGGTGGAAAGGATGATTCCAAGATTGTAGCTGAAACTGCCTCTGTTTTCTCTCCAGTTCAGAGAAAGGTCGATACCGCTGTTTTCCACACTGGCAGCATTTACTATCGGATTGTTGGACGCACCAACAAAAGCGGGAATCGGAACGCCCACCAGAATGTCATTTGTCCTTCGGTAGTAGTAATCGATTTCTCCAAAAAGTTTATTTTCAAACATCCCGAATTCCAAACCGATGTCTGTTTGTACTGTTTCTTCCCATTTGATAAAGGGATTGGCCAAACGGGTAATAGTGGCTCCGAAAATCAGGGACTCATCCTGACCAAAAACAGCATTTTCATTTCCTGTTACAACCGGTCGTCCCTCATACTCTCCTATTTTATCATTCCCTATCACACCCCAACTGGCCCTGAGTTTCAGATCACTTAAAATGTTCTGATTGTCAAAAATAGGTTCTTGAATCACCCGATATCCTACAGCCAGCGAAGGGAAGACTCCGTATCGGTTTTCAGGTCCAAATCTGGAAGATCCGTCTCTTCTTATTGTCCCCGTAAATAGAAATTTATCGTTATAAACATAATTCGCTCTGAATAAAAGAGAAGCCATAGCCCAGTCCCGCGCAAAATTTGAATTGGTTTGAGTGGTAAGCTCCCCTGCATTCAGATACCAAAGTGCCGGATCATCACCGGGAAGATTCCTTCTTTCACCGTCGAGACTTTCAAAATAGAAGTACTGGGAAGTTATCCCACCCAGGATATTCAATCTGTGATCGCCCCATTCATTTTCGTAAGTCACCGTATTTTCCCACAAGAAGTTTCTGGATCTGGAATTTTCGACAAAGACACTGTTTTCCAGAACCTGCTGCTGAGGTGATACGAAAAATTCAGGAGTAAAACTCCTGCTGTCTCCGAAAATCAGGTCGATTCCAAAATTGGATCTGAAGGTAAAATGATCCAGAAAATCCACATCCAGAAAGAAATTCCCGTTAGTCCGGTAGTTGTTGTTCTGATTGTTGTTGTACTCAAACTGGGCTGCGGGATTTCCTACAGGAGAGGTATTGGTAAAACTTCCATCAAGATTTCTTGGGGAAAAAATCGGATATATTCTATAGGCATTTCCCTCTACTCCCGGAGCATTTTGAGTGTTGGAATAAATGAATGAAATGTTGTGTCCGAAAGTAATGGCATCTGATAATTTATACTGGTTGTTCAACCGGACCGTCAACCTTTCGAACTCTGATTCCCGGATTATTCCTGATTGGTTGAAATAATTAACCGATACATTGTAAGCGGTATTTTCATTCCCACCCTGTGCGCCTAAGTTGATGCTGGAAATGGGAGCAGTCCTGAAAATGACATCCTGCCAATCTGTTCCTTCCCCATACTCGCCGGGGTTATAGATTGGTTCATTTCCCACATTCTGTTCAAGTTCATTGGCCAGGGTTGCAAATTGACGGGCATTGACAAGATCGATTTTTCGCTCCAGATTCTGTATACCCGTATAGGCGTCCACTGTAAAAGTGGTCTGTCCGCTGAATGAACCCTGCTTTGTGGTGACAATGATCACTCCGTTTGCTCCTCTGGAACCATAAATCGCAGTGGCGGAAGCATCTTTCAACACTTCCATGGACTGGACATCATTGGGATTGATAAAGTCGATATCATCCAACAACATCCCGTCGACCACATACAGCGGACTTGAATTGTTCAAGGTTCCGACTCCTCGGATTCTGACGGTAGCACCAGAACCCGGCGCTCCACTTCCTGAGGTTACCTGAACACCACTGACCCGACCCTGCAAAGACTGAACAACATTGGAAGTAGGAATTCTGGTGATTTCTTCGGTTTTGATACTGGAAATCGCTCCCGTAAGATCGCTTTTCCTTTGGGTTCCATAACCCACTACTACCACCTCATCCAAAGCACTTATGTCCTGTTCCAAGGTCACTTCCAAGTTGGAACGACCATTTAAGGGTATTTCCTGTGAAGCAAAACCTACAAAGGAAAATGTCAGGATGGCATCAGATGAAGCTACATTGAGCGTGAAATTCCCGTCAAGATCGGTTACCGTTCCGTTAGTGGTTCCTGCCTCAAGAATATTAACCCCGGGAATGGTTTCACCGGAACCGTCCACCACCGTACCTGTTATAGTAACATCCTGTGCATAAAGTATCGGAATCCGGAGAAAAGTGACAAGCAACAGGGAAAACAACAACTTGCAATTCAACAGATTCCTGTTGGTCATCTTTAAGTATAATTTAAGTAGATATCTAGCCATTTTTTTTGGGTTTATAAGTGGTACTTTTTTTATTCTTATTTTAGAAACAGATTATTTATATTTAATTAAAACATATAATAAAAGTATGAATATTTTAAATTGGATAAAATAATTAATGGATTATTTATTTCTATTTGAAAAGTTTTACTCTTCAGTCCGCGGTTCCAATTGATTGGTTATTTCCGATAATATTTGGGCAAATCAAAAGGTTGCTTACTAAGGATATAAATGTTCTTAACTTTTGAATGAGAATCTATTCAGGGATTATTTTAACTTTTCTAAAAATCTTATCTTGTTTAAGATTTCAATACCCTCACAATCGAATTATGTCCAAAGAAAATGCACTCGTAGACCGGTCTTACCTCCTTCAAAGGTTCCCCGGAAAGGGAGGATGGACTTATGCCTTGATTCCCGAGATACCCATGGGAAAACGCTTTCCTTTTGGCTTGATGAAGGTGCGTGGAAAAATCGATGCCTATATTTTGGAACAATGTAAACTGATGCCCTTCGGCAACGGTCAGCTATTCTTGCCCGTAAAAGCTGCGATCAGAAAACAGATCAAAAAAAAGGAAGGAGATTGGGTCAAGATCATACTTTTTGAAGACCATAGTTCGAAAACGGTTCCTACATTCATCCTGGATTGCCTGAAGGATGCGCCATTGGCCCTGCAAAGATTCTTCAAGCTGCCGGAATGGGAACAAAAACTCTATATTGACTCCATAGTGGATGCCAAAAAAGAGGAAACCAAAGTGGACCGCCTCGTCCGAATGATTGAAAAACTCACTTTTTGATTTAATAACCGGTAATAATCTTTAATTTAATTTTCTGTTTAAATCAAAGGGGTTAATAACCCTTCAATTGGAAAGGCCAACCACTAAAACTAATCTTTCGGTCTTCAGAGTCCCTTAAAAGCAGAAAAAATATCAATGCGGATTTGAATCAATATCTATCTTTTACAATTCCACCAAAAAAACCACAACCTCTCATGAAAATTTACAAAACCCAAAAAGGAATAATCATTGAGCATCAACACAAATATTTTTTAAAAGAAAATCAAAATTGGGACAGCTTCGTCAACAGGGACAATCTTAATCAACTGGTCAGGAAGGAACTTGACTCACTGAAGGAAATTGATTGGGATCAGAAAAAGGCACTTGCGCCAATAGGGACACAGGAAATCTGGGCGGCGGGGGTCACCTATATGAGAAGTCGGGAAGCAAGAATGGAGGAATCCAAGGAAAGCGGTGCCGCAGTATTTTACTCCCATGTATATCAGGCCGAGCGACCTGAATTGTTTTTTAAATCCACTTATTTTAGATCAGTAGGACCCGGAGAACCTGTTCTTATTCGGAGGGATTCAAAATGGAATGTACCTGAGCCAGAACTCACTCTTTTTGCAACCTCTTCAGGTCAGATCGTGGGATATACCATCGGCAACGATATGAGCAGCAGGGATATAGAAGGTGAAAATCCGCTATATCTACCCCAGGCAAAGTGCTATGAAGGCGCAGCAGCCATCGGTCCCTGCCTTTATGTACCCGAAACTCCAATAGATCCCAACACCACCATTACCATGCGCATCATTCGGGAAGGGGCAGATGTTTTTGAAGGTCAGATTTCCATCAACCAGATGAAGAGAAAGCATACGGAATTGATCGGATTTTTATTCCGTGAAATGAATTTCCCGAAGGGTGTATACCTGATGACAGGAACCTGTTTGGTGCCGGATGATACCTTTACCCTCCAAGTGGGAGACCAGGTGAAAATCGCAATTCCGGAGATTGGGGAGTTGGAGAATGTTGTGGAGGAGAATAAGTAAGATGTTAAGGGGTTGGATGACCGAAGACGGATGACCGATTACGGATGACGGATGATAAATATCGTAAAATTTTTAATTTGCGTTTCTGTAATATATCGGTCATGGTTTTTGGCATGCTCAAAGATGAAGCGACTTAATAGGAATATTCAGGTTCTTTTCTGAAATAAAAACCAAAATTTATATGAAAGCTTTTCCTTTTCAGATGCCTGCAATCCACATGGAAGGAAAAAAAACCGTGGCCCTCTTTGTGCTTTTTGCCATCTCCATATCCGTTCTGCAGGACTTCCTCAACTCCTATCTCAAAGTTTATCCTTTTTTTCTTTCAGAATCCTTGTTGTTCAAGGTTTTTTGGATATTGTTTTTCCCGCTGCTACTTGCCCAGATCTGGGTGGTCAGGAATTATTCTGAGCCAGGTGCTTGGAGAATCCTTAGCCTCCCCTTCTTGGGTCTGTTTATAATTCCTATTCTGATCCATCTGCCGGTGTTTCCTTTTTTGGTATTTGCGGTCTCAGCTATATTGTTCAACCATACCTATCCCTATCTCTCCACATTGGAGTATACAGTACGAGAAGATTTCTATATTTATCTGGCCGTGTATGGTATTGGATCCTATTTTTTTACAAGGCATGATTCTGCACTTAAACCTACGGGTAAATCTGTATTCGAAGAGGAAGCAAATCCTTATCCCAATAAACTGATGATCAGGGATGGAAGAAAAAACAGATCAATTCCTGTGGAGGAAGTGCTCTATATCAGCAGTGCCAATCCCTACATTTCCATTCATACTGACAAAAGCTCCCACCTTCAGCTAACTTCACTCAAATCAATTCTGAATACGCTTCCTCCTTCTTTATTTGTCAGGGTTCATAAATCCACCATTGTCAATATTAAAAAAGTAAACTTCTTCAGGTCCCGGCTAAACGGTGATTTTGACCTCCACATGTCAGATGGGCAAATCCTCAGGCTAAGCCGAAATTATGCTCAGGCATTCAAGCGCTGTTTTGGGGACTCCTCAGCATAGGCTATAATGTCCTCCACTTGGTCAACTGTTTTTTGAGAAAAGCCTGAAACCATGGAAATTTGGGTAAATCAAATCCAGTTCCCATGAAATTCATGCTCATTTGTAAATCAATGTTCCCTTGTCTCCTCCTGCTGCAATCTACCTGCAGCCAATCGCAAGATTTGGGCACCCGTAGTAGGTTAGCCGGAGGACCTTGTGAAGGCTGTGAGGCTATTTTTGAATACGGTACCAAAGGACTGGCCCCCGTGGACACATTACCCGGTTTTGTGGAGGCCTCCCAAAAGCTCCGGATCTCCGGCACGGTATATCAGCCTGATGGAATTACCCCTGCAGAAAATGTCGTCCTGTACATTTACCAAACGGATGAATCCGGTTATTATGCCACTAAAGGGGATGAAAGGGGCTGGGGCAGACGCCATGGCTACATCAGGGGCTGGATCAAAACGGGTGCTGATGGGCGTTATGCCTTTTTCACCCAAAAGCCCGGCATTTATCCCAATAGGACAGAGCCCGCCCATATTCACCTTACCCTACTGGAGCCGGACGGAAAATACTATTATCTGGAGGATTACCATTTTGAAGGAGATCCCCTTCTGCAGGCAAAAGGGCCCCCTAAAGAAAATCCACGTGGCGGTGCTACAGGTATAATTCCTCTACTAAAAGCAGGAGATATCCTCACCGGAAAGAGGGATATTATTCTGGGCAAAAACATTCCCGATTATGAATATTAAATCCATTTGTCAGCTGGTTCCGGTCTTCCTGCTGTTGGGATGCCAACAAAGCAGTGAAAGGGTAAATTCCATTTTGCAGGAACAGGCGTCAGTGACCCCTGTGGCTATGGAGGGTGTTGCTTATGAAATTTCCACTGAAAAATCAAGAATGTACTGGAAGGGCACAAAACTTTTTTATACTAGAAGTCATGAGGGCGTCCTAAAAGTAAAGCAGGGCACACTGATGGTTTTGGACGGAAAACTGGTGGGTGGTCAGGTAGTCATGGATATGAACAGTTTACAAGTGACGGACATCCCTACTGACCAGCCGGTACCGTTGAGAAACCTGACCCGACATCTTAAGGAGGAGTTTGAGGTAGCAAAGTTTTCTGATTCCACCTTTGACATCATCTCCACCCATTATCATTCCCCTGATTCCCTGACCCTATTGGGGAACCTTCAGATAAAGGAAAAGTTGCAGCCCATTGAAGTAACAGCGATACATCGCAAAGTTGACGGCATGCACTTTTTTGAGAGTGGGTTTATCCTTGACAGATTTGCCTGGGACATTGGATCCAATGGAAGTTGGCTCGAAAAAAGAGTGGTGGATCGGGAAATGAGCTTAAGGATAAAACTGGTTATTTTGAAATAAAATTTCTTGCCCTGGCCAAAACCTGACGTAAGGTATTTTATTGTGGGAATTCGATTTCTACATTCTACAAGGGAATATACCCGACGTGGTTAGAAATAGGAAATGGGAAGCCTGAGAAGTTGATGATGAAATGCTGAATCGATCAATTTTTACCATTAAATCAGCTTTTTTAGCAATTATTTTTTTTAAATAGGGGTTATGTAACCTGGAAAGTTTTTAATCCAACCTAAATCCATAAACATGAAAGCATCCGATCTTTTTGTGAAAGCCCTTGAAAATGAAGGAGTTGAATACATTTTTGGTGTTCCCGGAGAAGAGAACCTTGATTTTCTCCAATCGCTCAAGAATTCCTCCATCAAACTAATTCTGACCAGGCATGAACAAGGAGCGGGATTTATGGCGGCCACTTATGGCCGTCTTACCGGCAAGGCAGGCGTGTGTCTTTCAACATTGGGTCCCGGAGCCACCAATCTTGTCACACCTGCTGCCTATGCCCAACTTGGGGCCATGCCCATGCTGATGATCACAGGACAAAAACCAATTAAAAAGAGCAAACAAGCAAGATTTCAGATAATTGACGTGGTGGATTTGATGCGACCGATCACCAAATTCACCAAACAAATCGTCAACAGCAACAGCATTGCTTCCGATGTAAGAGAGGCGTTCAGACTTGCAATCGAAGAACGGCCGGGAGCAGTTCACCTGGAATTACCTGAAGATATTGCCCAAGAGGATTGT
>JBGTDA010000083.1:0-3510 GCA_041748555.1 Rhodonellum sp. | reverse complement strand
AACCGGGAAATTTTTGGGGTTCTTTGGGTTTGAAAAGGTCATTTTTTTGACCTTATTCAATTATTTTGATATATCAAATGTACTACTTTTATCGTATTATAAAACGTTAATCGCTCGAAATTTTAAAAGCGATTTCCCTGTACTGATTATACTCAAATTTCTAAATGTCGAGGATGTTGTTTTTTCTTTGATACCCTTTTAATATACACTATTCGGTTTAAATGGCCATTTCGTGAAGCATCTGACCTTTTCTTATCCTTTGATGATAAATAAGTATGGGATGTTGCACAAATCCCGTTGTTTTTTACAACAAATCCAATTTAATCCATTTCAGCTTTCTGTCTTTCATTTTTCCGTCACATAACCGTCACATAAGAATCCTATGCAGTTTTCGCTTTGGTCTCTGATTTTATTTCCATTTCTTTTTACAGCAAAAAGAAAAAAGCGGCCTGATTGTATTCTGAGGCACTTTTTATAAAATTTGTTTTCTGTTTATTTTTTTTTTAGCCAGTTCAATCATCTGATTTTTAATTTCCTTTATCAAATAACGATCAAATAAGAATATATTGATTATCAATTAGTTACATTCTAAAAGGTATCTCCTATCAAATGACCATCAAATAAGAGTCAGTTCTTTAAGTCTCTTCAATAAAGTTGATTGTTATGAGCCATATTGCGGATGAATCTGCTAGCTAATTCTTCGCCAAGGTTATCTAAAGTTTATCTTCGAAAACACTTACTCCAATGATGAAACCTATCCAGAATCGCTTGAATCGGCATTTTTTACTAAAGTTTATCTAAAAGTTTATCTAAATTTTATTTTTAATCACTTAGTTAGATAAACTTTTTGTCCAAACTGGTTTTCTGTTCGTCCCATTATTCTCAATCAAATTTTCTCTTTTGGAAAGAGCGTTCATTAAATTTCTGATTTTATTATTTTTTTGCTTTTCATTTAACACATTTGGGAGTAAGCCGAAAAGTAATTTATCGATATCTTTTTTCTCAGCTTTCCCATATTTATCCAGATATTCAAGAATGAGATTTTTGTAATAATCATCTTTAAACCCTTTCAACTTAATATAGTCTCCCCGCTCATCAGTGGCACTGGCGACAATAGCGGAAATATGGAGATTGGGTTTTCTACCCTCAACCAACTTTTTGGCTTTCAACTGCTGGATTTCTTGCTTTTTAAGGGGTTTTCCTTTTGACACTTTGTCCAAGAGCATGATTTCATGAAGCGACAGCCCTGGCATTTGTGCCAGTCTTCGGGCATAATTTAGATCCGAAACTTTACCAGTGATTTTTACAGTGACCTTCTTGTCTGAAAAATCATAATCGGGTAAAGGAAAATACTTGTCCTTTTGGATGAGGAACATCTTTCGAATGCCACTCCCAATTGTGTCAATCATCTTGAGATCAACCATGGCATTTGCTAAAAACGGATTACGATACTTGGTTTCAGGAGAATCTGATTCGATTACTTTTTCAACTGTTCCCGGGATAAAATTGCCAGAATTGGAGAAAATCAAAACACCATCTTCACGCTCGACCACATTGATCTTCCCGGCAAGGGTATAATCTTGATGGGCAACGCAGTTGTTTAATGCTTCTCTGATTATGTAAGGGTCGAATTGACTAACTTCCTCAGGAAAAATACTACCCTCCTGCAAATACCTATAATTAAGATTTCGGATTTTCGAATAGACTGACTGAACGGAAAGTATCAAAGGACAAGTGAAATGTTGATAATCTTTTTCCGAGCCATCTTTATCTTTCAAAATCCATGAAATTTTTGCTGTGGCGGGACTGATGAAATGCTCTGACTCGGGCTTACCCAAAAGCAAAATTGCTGCATTTGTGATTTTCCCTTGGATACCAATCTTTGCCTTGTTCAAGAAGGTTAGAGTGTCCCACTTTAAAATCTCCTCCATTAAGTGGGGGTTCTTCTCAGTGTATTTTTGTTTTGCTACCTCGATTGCCTCTGGTGATAAATCTTCTAGCGTCGCTTCCTCTATGATCTGTGCGCTCCAATCAAAAGAATTTGATTGCTCTCTGATTCTATCAATTTCTTCAAGGCTAAGCACTCCCAGGCTCTCTCCGTCACGTCCGTAATACACTCGTTTCCATGAAACTGGCATACCCTTAAATGCAGCCGGAATTTCACATAGCAAAACCCATTTTCCATCGATTTGCACCTTATGAACCTCACGGAATGTCATATTTGGGGAAGTGTGGTCAGACACTTCTTTTTTGTATGCATTAATTTGTTTGTCAGAAATTTCACTTCCCACAACCTGCTTTTTGTCATTCACCCCCAAAATGAGCCATGCCTTTGGCCTATTTTTCAGGTTGGCTTCATTGCTTAGCGCAGAGAAATACTTGCCCAGTTTATCCTTATCATATTGGGTTTTGGCCTCCTTAAATTCCAATATTTCCGTCTCAGTTTCTTGCGTAAGAAATTGTTGAAGTAAACTCTCCATCAGTTCTTTATTTTTTTTCTTTTTCAAAAAGGCTGTTTTTCACCTTCTCTTCCTCGATCATTTTTTCATAGAGCTTGAATAGGTATTCCAACCGCTCCTCATCCGATTCAAAAGGGCGGCTTCGATAACATCGCTCGATCGCTAGATCATTTTGCCGATGAGCTTCACGCAGTCCTGCTGGCATTTTGTCCGGATCATACAGTTGTGCCAATGTTTTTTCAGAGTGCCTCTCCCGTTCTTCCAAAATACGAAAAGCGCATTGGGTAATTTCCTGTTTTCTTTGGTCGGATAAATTGGGGACGGGAAAATTATTATATGATAATACTGGAGAATACCTTAAGTCTTTCTTAAAATAACCAGAAGTTGCACGTACCCACAAAATATTTACATTGGAACTGAGTAGGGAAAAAAGCCATGGTTCAAAGTCAAATATTACTTGAGCGAGATTGCTTACAATTTCTCCTTTTGATAAAAAGTCTATAGGTATATACTCTCGCTTTTCTGCTGAAAGTCCTGGTACAATCAATGCTTCACGATTCATATGGCGAATTTCTCCAAATAAATGGGGAGTAGTCGCTAGTTTTCTAGTAGCCTCCCTAGTGCTTTCAGAGCGATACTTAGCTACATTCATTACTAAGGAGCTAATGTATTCATTACTCAATGCTTCCTCAATATTCTCATCTTTTAACCATAAAGCATATCTTTTGATCGAATAAAATAATTCTCTGGCTCCAAGAATTTGTCTAAAGTATTTTCTTAAATGGTTAGGAAGTCGACTGTACTCCTCATGGTCGATAAAAAAATTCCCATCATCATTCGCCATGCTCCCATTAGTCATTTCTGGAATCTTTGAAATAGGCCTCGATCTTTTTGTCACTATTACTGTTGTTCCCGAAGTTAGATATGGGCTAATTTCCGGTGTCAATTTTATGTTATCGGATGAAAAGATTTTGTAACTACTCAGGTGCCAATTTAGCAATAAGGTTCAGGTTTTCCATCACATTTTTGGATTGCTTAATAAGTGTATCCA
>JBGTDA010000082.1:0-44598 GCA_041748555.1 Rhodonellum sp. | reverse complement strand
TGGCTTCATGTAAATCAGCTGTACGGTGCCTCACTTTTTCCTCTAGTTCGTTGTTCAGCTTCTGAAGCTCCTTTTCTTTTCGGTCCTTGAAAATCGCCAGTTCTATCACCATGTTCAGTTCCCTGATATTAAAAGGCTTGATCACATAGGCACTTGGATTTGTACCAACTACTTTGGTGAGTGTCTCAGCATCAGAACTTGCACTCAGGTAAACCACCGGAATATCATACATTTCATTGATGATCTCGGTAGTTTTGATCCCATCAAGTTCACCCGAAAGATTAATATCCATCATCACAATATCGGCAGGATGCTCAGCCAGGATCTTCAGTGCTTCCTCACCGGAATCAGAAATACCTATGATCTGATGGTTGTTCTTTTCAAGTGCTTTTTTAAGCAGACGAGCTGACACATGGTCATCCTCTGTAATCAATATCCTTAGTGGAAACATATATGCTGATTAATTTAAAATCATAAGTATAAAATAATTTCCTGAAATCAAATTTCCCCTAACGGTAAAATCACTTTTATGTGGGTTCCTTTTCCCTGTTCACTTTTTATTTCTATACTGCCTCCAAGCGAATCCACTAAGTTCTTGGTAATGGTGAGTCCCAAACCTGATCCTTCAAAACTTCTTCCATATCCTTGGCTTTCCTGCTCAAATGGATGAAAGAGTTTTTTCTGAAACTCCTCACTCATGCCAATTCCTTTATCCTCCACTTCAAATAAAACTGAGTTATTGAATTCTGTCAGGCTAACAATTATCAGTCCATCGGGAGAATATTTAATGGCATTTCCTACAAGATTGTTTATGATCATTTCAAAATAACGCTGATCGATCAGCCCAATAAAGGGTAGGGTTTTATATCTTGCTGTTACTAAAAGATCCTTTTTCATACCCATTGATTTTAAAGGTAAAAGAATCTTTCCGAGAAAATCATTAATATTTGTTTCCTTATATTCAACTTTGAACTTATTGGCTTCTATTTTGGACAAGTCCAGAATCCCGTTGATGGTATGTAAAAGCCTTTCCCCTGATTCCTGTATGATCTCCAACTTTGATAGAAGTTCATAATCGTCCTTTCTCTCCGAAATGATGTTTTCGGTGCTGCCAAGGATCCCATTTAAAGGGGTCCGGATTTCATGGCTCATGTTGGAGAGAAAATTTGTTTTGATCTGACTGGCTTCCTCTGCTCTTTCCTTGGCAATGCGGAGACTCTTTTCATTAAGTTTTATCTCGGTAATATCCCTGAACACATATAGGATTACCGGTCTACCCTCATATTCGGATTGAAGTTTCGTGGTAAAAACTTCCACTTCTCTTAACCCGCTCTTAAAAGGCATTTTCATTTCAACTGTCATTCCCTTTTCATTGGAATTTTCAATTTTTTCCAAAAGGTCAGTCCGGATTATACTATAATAATCCGGATCGGAATAAATCTCTTCAATATTGGAGGTTTCCAGTTCCTGTATAGGAATATCAACCAATCTTGAAAAACTGGGATTTACAGTTAATATTTTACCTTCTAACAAAGACAGCATAAGCCCGTCCTGAGAACTTTTCCAGACATTCCGGAACTGATCTTCAGTTTGAACAGCTTCCTTAGTTTTTTGATCAATTGTTTTTTTCAAAATTCCTTGATTTCGAAATTGATTCAAGAGTGTGTTAAGGAGAAAACCTATTCCAAGGAATATCAACAGAATCAAAACAACAAACCAAGACTGGAGATAAATGGGTTTTAGAATGGTAAAAGAAGCGGAAGAGACAACTTCTGACATGAATTGATTCCCCAAACTCGCCTGCAATTTAAGAGTATATTCTCCGGGAGGAAGATTGTTGAAAACCAGTAAATTAGACCTGGGATTTACTACCGATTTCCACTCATCGTGATAACCCTCCAGAATATAATTGACCACAAGGTTGGATTGTTGTTGGAAGCTGATTGCCCTGTACTTGATTTCTATGGAATTGTTACTGTATGGGATTTGGGACAAATCCACATCCTGAAAAGCAGGATTAAGAATATCAATACTCAAAATCTCTACTTTGGGATTGGTTCCTCTCCTATGGTCTTCGTTGGGATAATAAATCGATAACCCATTTTGAGTTCCAATCATCACACGCCCCCCATCCCCGTTTATCAATGCCCCTCTATTAATCTCAGAACCGGCCAAACCGTTTTGTGCATCAAACTTGCGGATCAATCCATTCCCGATCATAAAAGCACCTTGATCTGTCCCCACCCAGATATTTTCCTTGTCATCCTCTAAAAGTGCATATACCGGACGGTTGATTTTTTGCCCATTAATCGTCACGGAATCAACTTCTCCATCTTTATACACTTTCAAACCCGTTTCGGTGGCCAGTAAAACAGAATCTTCCAATTCGAGATAATCATACCCTGTGACCGTAAGTACACTTCCGTTTTTTTCTACTTTTTCATTGGACAAGGGATTTCCCCCCTGCATAATTACCAGGCTGCCATCTTTTAAAATCCCTACCTTTCTGATATAGATGACAGATTGATTAGTTCTCCTTAAAATTTCATCTGTAATATCATTTTCAAAATGCTGTTTACCTGATCGGTGAATAGAGGAAAGATAAATCCTGTCTCCGCTAACCACCAATAAACTGTCCCCCTGAACATTTACGCTTGACACGAATTGTTCCAATGGACTTGCTGAAAAGGATACCCGTGAAGTGGAAGGATCAAACCTACCGATACCGGCTAGATTGGATGAAAACCAGACTATGCCGTTTTTGTCTTTTGCAAAGTTGGTGATTCTGTTTTTTGGTTCACCGTTCAGTTCTTTTTCTTCCCAAATGGTTTTGGTCCGGCCATTTACCCAATATCCCAAGCCGTTGTTATATCCGATCAAATATGTATTCGGCCTTAATTTGATCAAGGCTGTAACCTCGTTGTCCAGAAGGGATTTTGCATCATAATTGATGAAGGTCAGTGAATTGATATTCACCAATCCCCGATGGGTACCTATCCAGATGATTCCTTCCCGGTCCACAAAGGCAGAATAGATGCTATAGGCCTTTAAAACCTCAAAGGCATCGATTTCCTGAGAGAAATCCTCATCAGGATTATATTTAAAAAGCTGGGAATTATAAAAAAAATAAACCTCTCCATTGTCCACCTGAAGGTGATGATAATCCGAAACGTTGTAACTATTCTTCACAAATCCCTTCTGAACAATCCTTTCCGGATGAGTAATTGACTTTCCGGATGCCAGATAATCCTTACCGAGAAAAAAATACAATTCATGGACATCATCATAGGCAACGGAAACTACCGACGAAGGAAGTTCTGCTCCCTGGAATTCAAAGGGAACAAGTTTGTTGTCCACGAACCTGTAAGTTGTTTTCTCAAAAAAAAGCAAGGTGATTCCATCTTCATTAAAAACCCCCCTATAGGCTCCGTCAACTGCAAATTGATAGGGCATCTTGATCCATATATGTGTGGTCTCATCGGTATATTCGATGGTGTCCTGTGTGATAAAGAAATATTGTTTTTCCGCGCCTTTGTTTACCGCCGCAAATCCGGAATACAATAAAGGCCCACTGGTCTGAAAATCTTCAGGAAAAGAAAATTCATACCAGCGATTCTCCAAATAATAAAAAGCTTTGGGATTGCCGACAAGGTTTGCAATCCAGATCAATCCATCCTCATCCTTAAAAACCTCCACTCTTTGGCTAAGCTCATTCTGAATACTGTCAGGAATGGCATATGTGTAAAATCCGTCCGAATAAAACACGCCTGCGGGGGTATTGAACCACATCAGTCCATGATCGTCTTGGGTAATTCCTGCTATATTGTCAGAGGGAAGTTCGACACCTTTGATCTGTCTGTTGAACTGGAAGGATTGGGAGTATGCCTGTTGAAAGCAAAGTATGGTAAAGAAAACAAGGATGATTTTGTTCATAAGTTACTTAAATCACCACCTAAATTAGAAAAAGATATGATTAGTATAAATTTAATGGATATACTTTAGCAATTCTTTTTGTCAAAGGGCTTATTCTTTTAATTTTGTGGTAAACTATAAAAATCGCAAAATGAGTGTATTAGTCAATAAGAATTCAAAAGTGATAGTGCAGGGATTTACCGGATCAGAAGGTTCATTCCATGCACAGCAAATGATCGAGTACGGTACTAATATCGTCGGGGGCGTAACACCTGGCAAAGGAGGTTCTACCCATTTGGATAAGCCTGTTTTTAACTCGGTTGAGGAAGCCGTTCAAAAAACCGGTGCAGACACTTCCATTATTTTTGTACCACCGGCATTTGCCGCAGATGCCATCATGGAAGCCGCGGATGCCGGCATTCAGGTAATCATTGCGATCACGGAAGGAATTCCTGTAGCTGATATGATGAAAGCAAAACCCTATATCAAACAACGAGGAGCGACACTCATTGGTCCCAACTGTCCGGGTGTAATCACCCCAGGAGAAGCTAAAGTTGGCATTATGCCTGGCTTTGTTTTCAAAAAAGGGAAAATAGGAATTGTTTCAAAATCAGGAACATTGACCTATGAAGCCGCGGATCAAGTTGCAAAGGCGGGCTTGGGTGTCTCTACAGCCATTGGAATCGGTGGTGATCCCATCATCGGAACATCCACCAAAGATGCTGTCGAATTGCTGATGAATGATCCCGAAACCGATGCAATCGTTATGATTGGTGAAATAGGAGGCAACTATGAAGCAGAAGCTGCCAAATGGATCAGAGAAAACGGAAATAAAAAACCTGTTGTAGGATTTATTGCCGGCCAGACAGCACCTCCGGGAAGAAGAATGGGCCATGCAGGTGCGATTGTGGGCGGAGCAGATGATACCGCAGCAGCAAAAATGCGGATCATGAGAGAAAACGGTATTCATGTAGTTGATTCCCCTGCAGAAATCGGAGCTGTAATGGCAAAGGTTTTGGGAGTAAATGCATAAATCAGCTTCATAGCTTATAAGCTTATTATTAAGGGAGATCTTTAAATTCTCCCTTTTTTTGTGCCTTTTGGAATTATTATTGCTCGATTTTTAAACCATAAACGACTAAATTATGAGTTCTTTAAACGGGATTTTAATGAATCAGACAGCGATTATCACAGGTGGAAGTTCCGGCATCGGAAAAGCCATTGCCATTGCCTTTGGAAAAGCCGGAGCAAATGTGGTTGTCAATTATCACAGTGATGAAGAAGAAGCAAAAGAAGCCCGGACAGAAATTGAGGTTGCCGGTGGCAAAACTATAATAGTCAAAGGCGATGTGGGTATTGAGGAAGATGTGAAAAATATTTTTAATGAGGCAATTAAGGCTTTTGGCCGAATTGATATTTTGGTGAACAACGCCGGAATTCAAATTGACAAGCCATTGATGAAAATGTCCTATGATGACTGGAAGAAAGTCATTCAAACCAATCTCTCCGGAGCTTTTTTGTGTGCAAGGGAAGCCGCAAAATCTTATGATAAGCAGGGATTGGACAATAACATTTCCAGATCCAGAGGCAAAATTATTTTCATCGGATCTGTTCACGACACCATTCCATGGGCAGGAAGGGTAAATTACGCCACTTCTAAAGGGGGTATGAAAATGATGATGAAGTCCATAGCCGCCGAATTGGCACCCAAAAAAATCCGAGTCAACAGTATTTCTCCCGGTGCCATCAAAACATCCATCAATAAAGAGGAATGGACGGATGAAGAGGGTAAGGAAGAAATGCTGGACAAAATCCCTTATGGCCGTATCGGTGATCCCGAGGATATCGGAAAAGTAGCAGCATGGCTGGCTTCAGACCAAGCCGATTATATTACAGGGACAACCATTTATGTGGATGGGGGAATGACGCTTTATCCCTCGTTTCAGGAATAAGTAAAGCGTGAAAAAGTTGGATATAAGAATTTTTTTTTTAAATAGCCTTAAGGAAGAATTAACGACTTGTGTAAGGGAGATTTCTGCCCCGTTGGGTTTAAATCAATAAGATGGACCATATCAGATCAAAAATTATCCTCCATCCTCACTTCTCTTGTCTTTTATCTTACTTCTAAAATCTCATCCCTTTTAAATATCTTTGCGGCTTCAAAAATTCCTCTCTATGATTTCAGTAGACGCAATATCAGTAATGCACGGCGGAACCGCCCTGTTTAGCAACATCTCGTTTTCCATCAATGAGAATGATAAAATCGCCCTTATGGGTAAAAACGGTGCGGGCAAATCCACCATGCTCAAGATTATTGCGGGAGAGACCAAACCGAGTTCGGGGGGAGTTTCCGCACCAAAGGATTCCATTACGGCCTACTTGCCCCAGCACCTGCTCACGGCAGATGACTGTTCGGTAACGGAGGAAACCTCTAAAGCATTTGCTTCCTATCTGAATATGAAAACAGAAATAGAGCGACTTAATGAAGAGCTGACGGTCAGAACAGATTACGATTCAGATGAATATTATAAAATCATTGAGGCTGTTTCGGAGCTCAGCGAAAAATTCTATGCCATTGAAGAAATCAATTATGAGGCGGAAGTAGAGAAAGTACTGCTGGGTCTGGGTTTTGTCAGGGAGGACTTCCAACGGCCAACCTCGGAATTTTCGGGAGGCTGGAGGATGCGGATTGAGCTTGCTAAAATTCTTTTACAGAAACCTGATCTGATTCTTCTGGATGAACCGACCAACCATCTGGATATTGAATCCATTCAGTGGCTTGAAGAATTTTTGCTGACCAAAGCCAAGGCCGTCGTGGTCATTTCCCATGACCGGGCATTTGTGGATAAAATCACCAACAGGACCATTGAATGAAGTGACGATGGGAAGAATTTATGACTATAAAGCCGTTTATAGTCATTATCTCGAACTGCGCAAGGAGCGCCGGGAGCATCAGCAGAAGGCCTTTGATGAGCAGCAGAAGATGATTGCGGATGTTCAGCAGTTTATAGACCGCTTCAAGGGAACTTACTCCAAAACGTTGCAAGTCCAGTCCCGCGTCAAGATGCTTGAAAAGCTCGATATTGTGGAGATAGATGAGGTGGATTCTTCGGCTTTAAAATTGCGGTTTCCACCCTCACCCAAATCAGGTAAATATCCGGTAATCGTGGAGGACCTCACCAAAACCTATGGCGATCATGTGGTTTTCAGGAATGCGGCCATGACAATCGAGCGGGGCCAGAAAGTTTCTTTCGTAGGGAAAAACGGCGAAGGAAAATCCACCATGATCAAGGCCATAATGGGGGAAATTGATTTCGAAGGAAAATGTGAATTGGGGCATAATGCTATGATCGGCTACTTTGCCCAAAATCAGGCTTCATTACTGAATGAAAGTCTTACCATCTTCGAAACCATTGATCAGATCGCCGTAGGTGAGATCAGAACCAAAATCAAAGATCTGTTGGGCGCCTTCATGTTCAAGGGGGATGATATCAATAAAAAAGTGAAGGTGCTCTCAGGAGGCGAAAAAACCCGTCTGGCCATGGTAAAACTTCTTCTGGAACCCGTCAACCTGTTGATTCTCGATGAACCGACAAATCATCTGGATATGAAAACCAAGGACATCATCAAAGATGCACTGAAGGCTTTTGACGGGACGTTGATCCTTGTTTCTCATGATAGGGATTTTTTGGATGGTCTAGCTACCAAAGTATTTGAATTTGGCAACAAGCGGGTGAAGGAGCATTTTGAGGATATCAATGGGTTCCTGAGGAATAAGAAACTGGAGAACTTGAGGGAAGTGGAGAGGAAGGTAAACTAAATTGAAGGTGGAACTGCGAAGTGAGGTGAAATTTATCCTAAAATCCAAAATCCGTTTTCCCTAACAAATGATGGGATAGTTATGGTCTGAATCCTTTATTCAGGAATAAAAACCTTTAGGGTTTTCTCTTCGGATCTCTCCAAGTATTAAAAACTGAATAGACAAAAATCTTATTTACTATTGATTCATAAATTATTAAATAAGGGAATTTTTTAATTTTTGCCTCTCGATAAGGGCTTCTTTTTATTGGATATTGAAGGGGAGAAAGTAAAATTTCATTAAAACTATGATTTAAATTATCCAAAAATAATTCTCCTAAACCAGTTCTTGCATTTTCATAATAAAGATATGCATCAATAATTTCTAGCCGAGCTTCATCTTTGATTAATAGTTCTCCTTTCATCTTCTAGGTTCCCTAGCTTGCTTCTTTATTTGTTCCCAAGTAAAAGATTCTGAAGTTCCATCCATGTGCCTTTTCCTTCGCACATCTAATATTTTATAATCCTCTTCACTTAATTTAAATAACTCTTGCTCTTTTTCAAGAATTAAGCGGATTTCAGCCAGAACGCTTTCTTTTTCAGTCTGTAGAAGCATCTCAATGATTTCCAGTTTGGTTATTTGTAAATCCATTATTATTAATTTAATGTAGCATTGTAAATATACATGTTTTTAGAGGTTATGTTAAATAAATCCTGGTAAATGAAAGGATGAAAAAATCAATCAATCCGACTCATTAAATTTGGAGGATCAGTTAATCAATAAAATAAAAAACACCAAGGACATCAGGCTTTTGGAAGAGATCAATAGATTATTGAAAATGGAGTCAGAAAATCCTGAGTTATATCATTCGAATGATGACCAAAAAATGCAATCAAAGAGGCCCGTCAGCAAATTGATCAAGGTGAATTTTTTAAAGAAGATGATGCCAATAAGGAAATAGATGAATGGCTAAAAAATTATAGGGTCTAAAATAGATACTGTTTTAAATCATTGAAATTATTAATCTGAATATCCGCTTTCTTACCAGTAATGTTCAAAAATAAATATAAGAAGACCTGCGGAAGCGGTTTGAAGTGCAAGGAAAAAAGCCCAAAGTGGTCCAACTTTTCAGAAGCCCCCGGTGAAACCTGGGGAAATGGGAAACAGGAATGGAGACGGCAACCCTGAAAGGGGTTGAACTTTAATACCGGAATAAAAGATCTTATGGGTGGAAAAATGTTCGACACCCTTCGGGTGGGGTCATTGGGTTTGATTGTCCACGGTCCTGATAGTTACCAGGACCACCTGTGGCTATTTAAGGTTTGACCCTCCCGATTCTCGGGACAGGCCGTTAGGGGTCTGTAATTTGATCATTTAGGTTTGGGAATCAAATGACCATGAAGAGCCTACCTAAAGGACAGCAGTCAGGGTCTTCCGTCCGGAAAAGCAAAGGAAATTAGGTGACTTGTAACATTGCGGATAATTATATTATTTAAATCCCCCCTGCAACAACAGCAACAACAAAGCCTGCTGAATCGCAACGTGCCCATCCTCATTTAGCCACCATTCACCAAGACTGTGGCCACCGCCACCTTTTCCACCACGTCCGATAGTGACTGCCGGTACATTTAGGGAAAAAGGAATATTACTGTTGGTGGAGCTGGAATTCAGCTCCGGTTGCTTGCCGGTCAGAAAGTGGGCAACAGCCATCGTCTGTTGGATCAACGGACTGTCGGTATCAGCGACACCGCTTGGCCGGTCACCTACCAGATCAATTTCCACAGTCAATGGATTCCCTTTTCTGATGATGTTATTTTCCTTTTCCAAACCTTGCTGAATGGATCCCAGAAAAAGTTTATTGATCCCCTGCAGTCTTTCCTGGCTTTCGGAGCGCATATCCACCAGCATCCACGACTCATAAGGTATGGAATTGACGGATGTTCCGCCACCGAGAACCGACACGCTATAAGTGGTTCTGATTCCCTCTTTGGTAAATTCATCCGCTTTAGGCACGAAGGCGGTAATGGCATTTGCCAGGGCATTATGTGGATTTCCGATGCCATAAGCTCCATAAGAATGTCCTCCGGACCCTTTGAAAGTGATTCTGTAACGCAGAGATCCGATACCACCATTGACAATATCTTCCACTCCGCCACCGTCAAGTGCTATAAATGTGTCGATCTTTTTGGCTCCCTCACGGAAAAGATGCTTGACTCCATATAGATCGCCCAATCCTTCCTCTCCTACAGTTCCGGTAAACCAGATATCCTGATTGGTTCGGAGATTTCTGGTATTCATCGTTTTCAGCAAAGCAAGCACCATGGCCAACCCGCGATTATCATCAGAAATTCCCGGAGCAAAAAGCGTGTCGCCTTTTTGTTTGACAGTCACATCCGTATCCATTGGAAATACAGTATCCAAATGTCCTTCCACTACAATGGTTTTGGCAGATTCGGTACCTTTTCTCAATCCTATCACATTACCGACTTCATCAATCCACACAGAATCGGCTCCGGATTTCCTCAGCATATCGGCAAATACCAATCCTTTCTCCTTTTCTTCAAAAGTCGGAGAAGGAATTTCTGTCAGGGTGATCATATCCTGAATGGTTTCCGGCTCAATTTCCCAAATATAATCAAATGCTTTTTGCACATCCTGATTTTTGACAAGCTCTTCCACTTGCATTTTATATTTCGGATGAATGGTTTGGGCCTGAATTCCCGAAACGAAAAAAACAATGAATATTAAAAGTGTAAGTGTTTTTGAAGTCATGATCTATTGAGGTTATTTAGGCGAAATAGTAAAATAAAAATTTGGCAGACAATACCGTCAGTAAATTTATTCGGCTTTAGATTCCATTTTCTTGCGATAATTTTTAGTTTACCTTGACAGGGAAATCGGATCCTGTTTCAGCAAAAACACCATGGCCACATACAGACTCTCATTGTATTCCCTGAATTCAACTGATCTTTCGAAGAATGCCTCCATGGCTACTGCAAAAAATTCATGCGGATTTTTTGCAGCTGATTCTCTGAAAAACTTCGAGTGTCCTTGATGGATATTTTCCATTTCTTTTTGTGCCAAAATCGAATATTGGACCCATCGATTAGGATTAAAAAAATTACTTTCTCGGTTATAATGGATCTGGTTTTCCAGTTTCAATGCATGTGCCATTTCATGGATTCCCAAGTTGACGCCATCATTATCATTGGCTAAACCTTTCACAAAACTTTTCCAGGAAAGCACCACAAGACCCAGTTTAGGATTGACTTCACCCTGATGGTATTGTTGATTGATGGTTGAGTAATAATTATCAGGATAAATCAGGATTTTCCCGAAGTGCTTCAGCATTACATTTCTAAAACCAAAACCCACCATCACAGCTGTAGCACCGATTAGAAGTTCCATCTCCCTCGTCACATGGCTCATTTTCCCCTGAGGAATGAAACTTTTGGTGGAAATAAAATAAATTATCCGCTTTTTAAAATCTTCTTGATGCTCAGGCTTTAGATCTCTATAATATGGAAAATTGCTTTCCAAAATAATATGTCCCTTCCGGAAAGTTTTTTTATCCCCAATCCAATTTTAATCCTCTGGCTGAGGTGGAACAGACCTGAAGAAAGATGTAAAAAAGGGTTATACAAATGCATCGGAGAAATATTCGAGAAAAAAAAAGACCGAAGTCTAAGTTTGAGCTTTGGACTTCGGTCTTTATCTATTTAAGTGTTCTTATTTGGCGTAATTTACAGCTCTCATTTCTCGGATAACTGTGATTTTGATTTGCCCGGGATATTGCATTTCTTTTTCGATTTTTTGGGAAATGTCAAAGGAAAGCATGCTTGCGGTTTGATCGTCTACATTGTCTGCATCGACCATCACCCTGAGTTCCCGTCCGGCTTGCATCGCAAAGCATTTATTGACACCCTCAAAACCCAGCGCAAGTTCTTCAAGGTCTTTCAATCTCTTGATGTAGCTGTCCATAATTTCCCTTCTCGCACCGGGTCTGGAACCGGAAATCGCATCTGAGGCTTGGACAATCGGAGATATCATGGAGGTCATTTCGATCTCATCGTGGTGGGCACCGATTGCATTACAGACTTCCGGGTGTTCTTTATGTTTCTTTGCCAGCTCCATACCCAGTATAGCATGCGGCAATTCAGCCTCTTCCGGCCAGACTTTTCCGATATCATGAAGAAGTCCTGCTCTTTTGGCCATTTTTGCATTAAGACCCATTTCTGCCGCCATCGTAGCACAAAGTTTTGCGACTTCTTTGGAATGTTGCAGCAGGTTCTGACCATAAGATGATCTGAATCTCATTCTGCCAACCATTCTGATCAGTTCGGGATGAAGTCCGTGAATACCCAACTCGATACAGGTTCTTTCTCCGATCTCTACAATTTCTTCCTCAATATTTTTCTCGGTTTTGGCTACTACCTCCTCGATTCTTGCAGGATGGATCCTTCCATCCTGCACCAAACGGTGAAGTGAAAGCCTGGCAATTTCTCTTCTCACCGGATCAAATCCGGAAATAATGATCGCTTCGGGAGTGTCATCCACCACTATTTCCACACCTGTGGCAGCTTCCAGAGCCCTGATATTTCTTCCTTCCCGACCGATTATCTTACCTTTGATATCATCACTTTCGATATTGAATACAGAAACACAGTTTTCGATCGCATGCTCAGTAGCTGTCCTTTGGATGGTATCCAGCACAATCTTTTTGGCTTGCTTGGTGGCTGAGAGCTTTGCCTGGTCCAGAATATCCTTTATCTGTGAAGAGGCTTTGGTCTGAGCTTCGTCTTTTAGCATTTCCACAAGATGTTCTCTGGCTTCTTCTTTGGTCAAATGGGCGATTTTTTCCAGATCAGATATTCTTTGACCGGTGATTTTATCCAAATCTTCTTTTTTGATCTGAACCGAATGCAACTGAGCGCTTAGGATTTCTTTTTTGCTATCGAGTTCTGCTTCTTTTCTTTTTACCTGTTCCAGTTCTTTCGATAATACCTGTTCCCTTTGTTTGATTTTGTTTTCATTGGTGATGATGATGTTCTTCTTCTTGTTCACCTCCTCCTCAAACTCGGATTTCAGTTTCAGGTATTTTTCTTTTGCTTCCAGGATTTTATCCTTTTTGATAGATTCGGCCGTAAGCTCAGCTTCCCGGATCAGGATCTTTGATTTCTCTCTTGCTTCTTCTTCGAGTTTTTTATTGTTGTTTTTCAAAAACAGGCTGGCCATAAAGCCACCCAATGCAAGGCCGATGATGACTGCGACAATATTGTATAATAATTCTCCCATAGGTTATTTTAGATTAATCTACCTACCGGATACCAAAAAGTCCCAAAAATGAGATTTGCCGTCACTGTTTATAAAAGGGATTTCAATTGATCATTCACCCGTGCAATACCGGATTCTATCAGTTCACTGTCTTCGGTATTGATTTTGTTTTGCTCCATTGACTCTATCATGCTATCAAATGCTACCATGGCCAATAAGTCCTGACGATCATCCAAACCGAATTCTTCTCTGTATCTTTTGATTTTATCATTAATCAACTTGCCTGCCTGCCTGATCTTGGCTTCATCTTCCACCTTTACCTTCATGGGGTATTCGCGGTCTCCGATTTTTATCTTTACTGAAAGTGCTTCCATATCATTCAGACAAATAAGCAATTATGTTATCGATTTCCTTTATATAACTATTGATTTTAGCTCTCAATTCGGCAGACTCAATGTTTGCTACCGGTATGCTGTTTACAAGTTTAGTGATTTTAATTTGATTTTTAAAATCCTCCAATGCCTTATCCTTTTCGGCCATGGTCTTTTCTACCTGCCCCAACTGTTGTTTCAATGCGTGGTTTTCCACCTCCATATTTTGGAGTTTTTGACTAACCTGTGCGGTAAGTTTTTCCAGGCGTTGTAGTTCTTCGTGGATCATTTTACTGTTTACGGATAAAGGCTCCCACTTCGTTTTCAAATGATTGGATCAATCTGCCCATGGTTTTATCGATCACTTTATCGGTGAGTGTATTTTCAGTATCCTGAAGGTAAAAACTCAATGCATAGGCTTTTTTATCTGCATCTATTTTATCTCCCTGATAAAGATCAAACACTCCGATTCGCTGCAATAATTTTCCTCCGGATTTCAGGGCTACTTTTTGGATACTATCAAAGGTAACTTTTTTATCAATCACCAAGGATAAATCACGGCGAACTTCAGGGAATTTAGATATTTCCCGATACTTCTTAAGGCCCTTGGCCTTTTTTGCCAGAAGATCCCAGTTCAATTCAGCAAACAGCACTTCCTGCCTCACTTCAGCCAATTTGCATACTTCAGGGGAAAGGATACCGACACGTCCGAGTTCCTTTTCTCCCAATGATAGTTTCAATGCATATTCAAAAGGCATTTCATGGACAATTTCTACTGCTACATTTTCGATGTTCAATTTCTCCAAAATCAGTTCTACAGAAGCATACAGATCCGAAAACCCTACTTTTAGTGAATCCATCAACCAACTTTCGGCAGCTTTATCACCTGTCAGAAAGAGGGCCAGCTTCCTTTCTTCCCGGTATCCTGATGCTTCTGTGAAATAAACAGTACCGAATTCATAGAATTTCAAATCCTTCTGACGCCGGTTGATGTTGTGGCTGAGCACTTCCAGTCCTGAAAACAACAGGGTCTGACGCATTACGCCCAGATCTTCACTTAGATTGTTGAGGATTTCAACATTCTGACCCGAGTCAAGAAATCCCGGTTTTTCTGAATATAAAGGCTTTGTCAGAGAATTGGTGATCATTTCGAAAAATCCCGTTGCAGACAGAATTTCACTCAACCTGTATTGGAGCTTATTCAGATCCCTTGACGGATGTTCGGCCAGAAAATCGGATTTTAAGGTGTCTGATAAGGGGACATTTTCAAAACCGTAGATTCTCAATATTTCCTCAATTACATCCGCTTCTCGGTTCACATCCACGCGGTAGGGTTTTACTGTGGCGATAAAACCCTCATCACTTTTATCCGAAACAGCAATTTCCAAATGCTCAAGTATTTCCCTGATTTCCCTTTTAGAAATCTGCTTGCCGATCAAGCGGTCAATATTTTTATAAAGAACAGAAATCCTAATGTCTCCCACTGGTTCAGGATAAACATCAATGATCTCTGAAGAAATCTCCCCTCCTGCTATTTCCTTGATCAACATTGCCGCTCGCTGCAGGGCATAAACAGGCATATTCGGATCTGTACCTCTCTCAAACCTGAAAGAGGCATCGGTTTTCAGACTATGATGCTGGCTTGCACTGCGGATGACGTCCGGTGAAAAACAGGCACTTTCCAGAAAGATGCTCGTCGTACCAGCGGAGACTCCCGATGCAATTCCTCCAAAAACTCCCGCCATACACAACCCTCCTTCTGCATCACAGATCATCAGTTCATTGCCGGTCAATTTTCTCTCCTTTTCATCTAAAGTAATGAAAGTAGTGCCTTGGGGTAATTTTTTGACCATCATTTTTCCGCCCTGAATTTTATCCGCATCAAACGCATGTAGAGGTTGGCCAAGGTCGTGTAGGATAAAATTGGTGATGTCTACAATATTGTTGATCGGGTCCAGATCGAGTGCGCGGAGATAATGCTGTAGCCACTCAGGGGAAGGAGCCACTTTGATATTTGTCAGGGTAATACCGGCATATCTTGGGCAATCCTTGGGATTTTCCACCTCCACTTCAATGGTCCTGTTGTTATTGTCTATTTGAAAATCCTCTTCCGAAGGAATAGAAATCTCCTTTTTGAGCAGGGCCTTTAAGTCTCTGGCCACACCCAGGTGGGATGCCGCATCCGCCCTGTTGGGAGTCAAGCCGATTTCCAGAATATGATCTTTGACCAATTTAAAAAAAGTGCCTGCCGGGGTCCCGTTTGGCAAATCAGTATTCAAAACCATTATGCCGGTATGGCTGGTTCCAAGTCCGATTTCGTCCTCTGCACAGATCATTCCCTGTGAAACTTCGCCCCTGATTTTCGCTTTTTTGATCACAAAAAGTTCTCCTGAAACAGGATAAAGTGTGGCTCCTTCTTTTGCAACCACCACTTTCTGTCCTTTGGCTACATTGGGAGCTCCACAGACAATGGGAACAGTTTCCTCACCAAGATTGACTGTGGTTATGCTCAACTTGTAAGCATTTGGATGTTTTTCACAAGTCATCACCTCCCCGATCACCACACCTTCCAATCCCCCTGGCAGGGATTCAAAAATCTCAATTCCTTCTACTTCCAATCCTGACCCAGTCAATAAATCCGCAATTTCTTTGGGTGATTGGTCAATGGAAATGAAATCTTTTAACCTGTTTATGGAAATTTTCATGAATTCGTGTTAAAAACAAGATACAAATTTAAGAGATTTGGCGGAGACAGAAAGGGGATGATTGAAAAAGTGGATTAGATAAACTTTAATTTTCTTTTTAATATCCATAACTCTGTACCAATTGATTTACTTGGGATGACTGGATATTGCCATGCCTTGCTACCAGATCATTTCTAAACTGATTTGACCGTAACCGCATCGGAAGAAAGGCTGGTAAATATCATGCCCGGTGTGTTAGCGTTGACATTGTCAATGACCAGAGTGGAAAGGGGTTCTCTTTAAGGAATCATTTTCATTGTTTTTCAATTACCTTAAAGGAAAAAAAAGGTCTATGCCAATTATTCGGCCCCTCATTTTCTTCAATATTGTTAATTGTATTTTCATTGATCAAATGAGTATTAGTGACTAATCCATCATTAACTTTGTAATATATATCTTTGATTTCAGCTATATATCCAGGAATATTTAAAGATTTTTTAAAGCTTGTGTCTCCATAAGAACTACTTCTTGTAAAAAAAGACATAGAATAATCCCCGGTTTATGCAAAACTAAATTAGTTCTTAAAATGTATTGTTCTACATTAAAATGATAATTTAGTTCTGCTTCGGAATCACTTACAATTTCCAACCCTCCAATTTCATTAAACAACTTGACCGAACTGAATGCACCTGGTTGACTAGGTTGATCAAGAGTCTTATCCACCAACTCAAGAAATCTCATGGCACCCTTAAAATCAAAATCCTCAAAAACGTAAATATACTCTGATGTCATGTCTTTTAATTCTTTAGAAAACAATATTTCTACCAAAATTGTGTCTCCAACGAAATATATCTCTTTGGCAGGAATTGTTTTAACTGGAATTTCAAATTCCAAATTTAATCGGGGCAACTCAGTTGGACCGCAACTAAACCCACAGAGTAAAACTAGCCCCATCCTAAGAAGGGGGTTAGATAAACTTTAATTTTCTTTTTAATACCCATAACTCTGTACCAATTGATTTACCTGGACTGACTGGATATTGCCACTTCTGAACAACAAATCATTCCTGAATTGATTGACAGTGACTATATCAGAACGCAGGCTGGTAAAATTAATGATGAGTATGTAAACATTAATTTTGACGATTACCAATTTGGCGAGGAGTCGGTTGTTGAATTCATGGTCTTTCAATTACTTTAAATGAGAAAATAGAATTTTCTCCCGGTTTATCTGTCTGTTCTTGCCAGTTAATTTTTGAATTTTCAAAAAGCAGATGAAAATTGGTATTGCCTTGATTAATTTTGTAAAAAATGTTATTAACTGATGCAATTTTTCCTTCAAAATTCAATTTTCGATTAAACCCACTAAACTCGTCAGTATTTGTAAAAAAAGAAATAGAAAAAACACCTTCATGTTGTAGAACAAACTTGGATTTTAAAATATAAGTGTCATTCAAAAATTCATAATCAAATTGAGCACCTGCATCGCTGAATGGCAGGAATCCTCCTCTCAAATTTACTATCTTCACCGATGGCAAACCGCCTGGTTGGATACCACTCCGGAGGTTCTTATCCTCCAATCTGTTCATTCTAATCATTCCGTTGAAATTAAACCCTTCAAAATTATAGGTATAAGTATTGGTAACCTCCGTCAAGTTTTTGGTAAATTCTATTTCAATTGAAAGGGTATCTCCGATTACATAGGTTTCTCTTGCAGGAATAGTAGTCACAGGTATTTCAAACTCCAAATTTATCCGGGGCAATTCAGTGGGGCCGCAGCTACACCCGAGAATAAAAACTAACCCCCATCCTAATAAGGGGGTTAGATTAAATTTATTTTTCTTGTTAATATCCATAACTCTGAACCAATTGATTTACCTGGGCTGACTGGATATTACCATGCCTTGGTACCAGATCATTTCTAAACTGATTGACCGTAACCACATTCGACGAAAGACTGGTAAATATCATGCCCGGCGTGTAAGCGTTGACATTGTCAATGACCAGAGTGGAAAGGGGTTCTCCCGAATCTGTCAGGTCATAATACATACCATAAGGTATCCAATTTATGAATTCATTAGAATCTGAGGGTTTTCGAAATTCTAATTGATTCAAATATACATTAGACAAAGAATTGCCACTGGAACTACCAATTCCTCCAAAATACTGACTTGTATACAACTTACCAATATAAAATCCCCAACCTTCCGCTACGGCAATCCTGCCACTGCCAAGAGTGGCTTTGGTACCGTATCCCCCATGGGATACTATGTAATCTATAAAGCCGGTCCAGTAGTTATTGCCTACATACATATAATGGGTCGCATGCCCCATTTCATGGTAGATGGTCTCCTTAATCTGACTGGTGTTCATCGTATTGGAACTTGACGTTCCGTACCTTAAGGTGATATCCGGAAGCAGATTTTGCAAAATCTGTTTGGCTGCCACTCCTATTGGACCCGTGGTCTGTGCCAGGAATAAATCAATGCCCAATGAAACCAACGAGGTATTGGAAATAGCCCTTAACATTGGGGCTGAACCATTTTGGCCTGTAACTCTGGAGGATACCCAAATATTCAGATTATATGCATTGTAATTAACGCCGTATTGGGAGTCTTTAATGGATTATCCTTTGCAGTATTCCAGGTATGAGCGGCAACCCACTATGTAGCAGCATTGGTGTTCGGGCTTGACACATAAGGAAACGTGTACTGGACGTTGGTAAGCTGGGCTGTAGTGAACATTCCTATCGTTTTGGAAACAGGAATCACAAACTGATAAAATTTAAATACATTGTTGATTCCTCTTATTTTATCCCCTTTATTGAAATGAACAGAAACCACAGCTTTTTTCCTGTATTGCTTTTGCATAGTGAAAGTGCCTCTTTGGGAAGTATAGGCCTGATCTAATTTGAACCAACGTCTGGCCTTTACCAAAGCATCCCTTACAGGGACTTCAGCATTGATTGAATTGTCCCAGACTTTGATGGTTCCCGAAACACTTTGGATTCTGGCGCTTGTTCCAATTCTTTCCTCTAAAGGTACAATTTCGTCAATATTCTCGGATATTTCCATGGCCTTGTTGTAAAGTTCCAGTCTATCAACGCCGATTTGATCCAACATGTTAGTGGCTTCAATCGTATTGTTGATTTTCCCTTTTTTCTCAGCCGCACATTCGCCGGGTCGGGTTGGGTAACAGGGCTCTTCCGGTTCCCATGGATCTTCTTCATCCCGGATATCTCCATCATCTTCATTGAACAGGAAAACATCGGAAATCACCTCATAAGGGACATTTATCGAAATTGGATATTGTGCGGGAATCAGGGTATAAAAATACGTAATCCCATCCGGTCCAACTGCCGGATCATGATAATAATCACCGAGTGTGGTAATTTCTTGGTCAAGGGGATAATCCCACAAATTATAACCACTTGTTTCCAAGGTTACCATTTGGTCCAAATTCTGCGGCATAAACTTTATATACTTATGGGTAGGTCCTAAATTAAGTTCACAATTGGTACAATTCAATCTTTTGTCATCGTTTTGGTGTTGAACCTCCAATTGGCTTAGAGCCTCCGACATATTTTCCAAGGTAAATGGGTTCTTTAACTTCTCCCAAGTACTGTTTGAATCCTGTCGTCTTGGATTGATTCTGCAGAATCATCAATACTGTCCGGAATTTCATCAATGTTACATGAGTTTAAAAATAACCACATTGCGAATCCAGTTAAAACATATTTTTATTTTGTTTTCATAAAATAATTGAGCTAAAAGTGAATTGTTAAAAACTTTCTTTTTAATAATTCCGAAACTAAAAAAATAAAAACAATTCCTAATGTTTTAATATTAAATTTTCATTAACAATACGTAAGTGCTTAGTTATCAGGGAAACATTGTTTTAAACTCAACCTGATCAAAGAAGCAATCTCATGGATATAATACCACTTATCTAACCTGAGGAAATCCTTTTTTACGTCGGGATGTCTCAATGAGGGGATCGTAACTGCCAATCCAATTGCTTTTAAATATTTAAAGCTTATAGAGATTTTTACTGTCTGTGCCTAAGGTCCAAAAAACAAAACTCACTCCTTACCGTAATCCTTTTCCCCTGTCGGAATAGGGATATCCAAAATATTTTCCCGTGGCGGAAGGGGACAGGCATAATCGGGATTGTAGGCGCAATAAGGATTATAGGCCATGTTAAAGTCAAGGGTGATGCTGTTTTTGCCATCCTGTCTTAGGTTGATATAGCGACCGCCGCCATAGGTTTCCTCACCACTGGTGTCGTCAGCAAAAGCCAGGAAAAAATTCCGTTTGTCCGGTTCATCCACAGATTGAAGCAAAAGAAGCCTCTTTTGTTCACCCTCCAAGATGAATTCGGCATAGGAGTGTTTGATGTATTTTTCCACCGTCCCGTCAGTCATGGGCAGCTCGATCATTTTACGGTCTTCCACGGGAACCATACGGGCTTTCACCCTATAATCGGGGTTGATCGGATAAAAGCTAAGCCTGGTAAACTTTTCTTTCTGTTCCTCGGTCAGCGGAGAACCTATGTTGAATCTTAAAAACTTAAACTGTCGCTCCCGTTCCTTTTCAATTTTTTCAACATAGGCTTCAGGGCTTTCTGTACTTGTCAATGTATAAACAACTGATGCGGAGATCACCAGGATAACTCCGATCAGAAAAATATTTTTGGCTTTCATAATATTAAATCAATGCTTCATCTGCGAAGCTAAAATAGCCAACATCAGTGAAAATCACATGGTCGATGACCGATACTTCCAGATTTTTGCCTACCTCCACCAGTTTGTTGGTCAGTTTTCGGTCAGCGTCCGAAGGTTTAAGACTTCCTGAAGGATGGTTATGGACCAATATTATGGAACTTGCCATATTTTCAAGCGCATATTTAAAAATCAGTTTAGGATCTGCAATAGTCGCATGGGTTCCACCCTGACTGATCCGCAATTTTTTGATCAGGTAGTTGGATCTGTTCAGCAGAATAATGTAAAAAATTTCAACAGTTTCATCCATCAGTTCGGACTTCATCAGGCTGTATACATCTGAAGACGATATGATTTTGGGCCTCTTCACCGGTTCCGCTGACTTTCTTCTCCGGCCAAGTTCCAAGGCACTGACAATGGAAATCGCTTTGGCCTCTCCTATCCCTTTGAATTGCTGCAGGTCCTTTACCGACATTTTAGCCAGTGCACCAAGATCATTCTCAACTGATGAAAGAATATGCTTGGCCAAATCAACAGCACTTAAAAACCTGGTTCCCGATCCAATAAGAATTGCGATCAGCTCGGCATCCGAAAGGGATGCACGTCCTTTTAATAATAGCTTTTCTCTGGGGCGGTCTTCTTCTGCCAATGAAGAGATTTTGATAGATTGGTATTCCATAAAAATGAGAAATGAAAATTGATCAATGATAAAGAAAAACACATCCGGTCAGAAAATATGATTAAGCAAAAAGGGATGTTGATTTCAATAAATCATTTTAACCCAAACCGAAACAACTAAAAGTACTGAAAATCAAACAACAAAAAAAGCCTTGGCTATTTGCCAAGGCTCGAAAGATCTTTAGAATCTGCAATTAAGCGATCGCGTTGACTAATTTAGTCAGTTTCGATTTTTTATTGGCAGCATTATTCTTGTGAATGATATTTCTTTTCGCCAGTTTATCGATCATAGATGTCACCTTTTTCAAAAGGTCCTGAGCTTCCACCTTATCAGTTGCTTCTTTCAACCTTTTGATAAAAGTTCTGGTAGTTTTGGCCTGATATCTATTTCTCAAACGTTTGGCTTCGTTTGCACGAATTCTCTTCAGTGCCGATTTGTGATTTGCCATATCTCTAATTTACTTTTGATTTCTTTTGGATGTCCCTATAACCCTAAATGGAGTGCAAATTTAACAGATTAATTTTTAAACGCAAAATGATTTTAAAAACATTCCCATTGAATTGAGGGTATTCAGTATGAAATTATTTATCGCACTCTGATCATGATCCAAATTCAAGCATTTATAACTTCCTTAAATTGGATTATTTAATTATTTTTATGAGTGAAAAAATTTTTAGCTCTGATAATCCTCTTTTTGTTTCTCTGCTCCGATATTGTCGCTTGGGGATTCTTTGCCCACAAAAGAATCAACAGGCTTGCGGTCTTTTCGCTTCCTCCGGAAATGGTCGGATTTTTCAAAGCCAACATTCAGTTCATTACCGAAAATGCAGTGAATCCCGACCGGAGACGCTATGCAGTAATGGGGGAAGCTGAAAAACATTATATAGATGCCGACAACTATGGAGACAGCGCCATCTACAAACTTCCTCGATATTGGACCCAGGCACTGGAATTGTATGGGGAGGAGGAATTAAGAAAACACGGTATAGGACCTTGGAATGCCTATCATACAAAACTCCAGTTGACGGAAGCTTTTAAAAGAAAAGACGCAAAGGCCATCCTCAGACTGGCCGCAGATCTGGGGCATTATCTAGGTGATATCAATGTTCCGCTTCACACCACCCGGAACTACAACGGACAGCTGACAGGGCAATATGGAATCCATGCTTTCTGGGAAAGCAGGATACCTGAACTGTTGTCCGATGATTTTGATTTTTTTGTAGGGCAGGCAAAATATATCCCCAATCCTCAGCTGGAAGCCTGGGATGCTGTGATAGGTGCTCATCTGGCATTGGACAGCGTATTGAATTTTGAAAGGAATCTCAGTGAAAAATTTCCGGAGGACAAAAAATACAGCTACGAAGAACGGGCAGGCATCAATTCAAGGGTCTACTCAAAAGCATTCACCAAGGCCTACAATGACATGCTGAACGGGCAAATCGAGAGACAAATGCGGCGTTCTATCAGGATGATAGCCGATTTTTGGTATACGGCTTGGATAGATGCCGGCCAACCTGATCTCAACTCCCTGCTGAAAAATCCTGTTGAAGGGTTGGAGGAAAAATTTGAAAATGCACCTCCTTTGGATATTCGGGAACACGATGGACTGACAAAAAACAAAGAGATGGATCCAAGAAAATCCTTTATCCGATCATTTTGGAGCGCTTCTTCAGAAAGTGGAATTGAATGAATGAGTTTATTACGCCAATTCTTTTTTATGGGAATTCAGATAAAATTGAATAGCATCAGCAAGTTTCATAAATGTATTTCTGAAAACCTGCTCATTTTCTTCCAGCAAAGTCACTCTGAAGCCTCTCAGATCCGAACAAAAAGAACTGATGGGAACCACACATATTTGGGTTGATGCCAAAAGATAATAAACAAATCTTTTATCCATTGGCATTTCCTTTTCCAATAACCACTCTTCCAGAAGCGTTTGAACCTTCGGGTCTTCAATTGGCAGGTGTTGTTGGGCATTCAGGAACGATTCATCAAATACGATTGTATTGTAAAATGCTCCCTGAGTTGGGTTGAATTTGATCCCGGGTATATCCCCCAGCACCTCTTTCATGATTTCACTTCTTCGACCGATCCTTTGATTTGCATCCTTGCGGTAAGCCACATACTCGGGATGAACCATGATTTTGGGAATGGCCAACTGCGGAAGAATCGTGGAACACACTTCTATCATTTTGGCATTTTCCAATGTCTGGCATAGCTTTTTGAACTCCGAGGAAGCATTCCTGTTGTAAAACTCCATCCAGCCACATCTGGCACCCGGCCAAGGGAATTCCTTTGAAATTCCTTTGAGCGAAACTGCTGGCAGTTCTCCTGCAACTTCGGCCAGTGAAACTGCTTCTATGCCGTTATAGGTAATGTTCTGATATATCTCATCTGCAATCAATAGAAGGTTGAATTCTTTGGCTATCCGCACAAATTCCTGTAAAACCTCTTTGGGATATACCATTCCGGTTGGATTGTCCGGATTGATGATCAGAATGCCCACAATGGAAGGATTATATTTTACTTTGTTATAAAGGTCTTCCATGTCCGGAAGCCATTGGTTATCCGGATCCAGCTTATAGGTGATCGGGGCAGTATTGGCGTGAGCTGCTTCTGCCGAGCTGTGAGTGGAATAAGCCGGGGAAGGTCCGATTATCCTGGCCGTGGGAACCAAAAACTGGTACAGTTTGGCGATGGCATCTCCCAGTCCGTTGAAAAAAAGAACATCTTCCGGTGAAATCTGGATTCCGTTCTTTTGGTTGTTGATATCTGCCAAGAATTTTCTGGTTTCCAACACTCCTTTTGAATCCGCATAACCATACGATTTGTCTTGGGTGACCAGATCCGATACAATGGCCTTCATCCAACTCGGAACAATATTGTTTTTTTGAATGGGGTCTCCGATGTTTTCCCACGTGATGGTATAGCCCAGGGCTTCTACCTGACGGGCTTTTTTCACTATCCCCCTGATTTCATAATTCAACTCCTCCGCTCCGGGTCTCAAAAGCAACTGTCTCATAAGGCTGTGTTTGGCAATTCAGGAACAAATAAACAAAAAATCATTCCAAAGATTGGAGGATGTTCAAAAAAAGATGTGGAATGCTGATGATTGGGCAATGAGCTTCTGTTAGGAGCTTCTTGATATCGGATTCAAATAAGGATTAAAGCTTTCCTGAGCATATTGGCATATCTTCTACACAAATTAAGTACCTTTCATCAAGGCTACCTGAACGTCAGCTAATTCTTCTTCATTCAATAAACCTAATTTTTTACAAACCTTTTTTGGGCAATGCTTATTCCTGAATTTCATAAGAAGAGGATTGGTCTTCCATACTTTTATAAATAGCCTTTTTGTTTTTTCTGGCCAAAGCCAATTTTTCTTCAAATTGATGTTTTGGAAGGCTTGATCAATATACCATCGGCATGATCTTCAATGATCACTTTTTTGAGGTTATGGTCTCCGGGTTATAAAAATGGAATGCCGGTGTCAGGAAGAGTAGGTTGTCAACAGTGATACAGAGTCCGTTTTTTAGTTTTTAAGTATTCTGTTGACGTGAACCAGCCTTCAGTTGTTAAGATCCATCTGCAAGGACAAACTCTCCTTTGGTGAGCCAGGAAAAACCGAAAGCAGCCAGCGCGATCCATTCCAACCAGAATGTAGCGTTCGGCAATCCGGGAATCCTGACAAAAACGGGAATCAGAAGAACCGAAGCCACCATCACGATGGCGCAAGTCCTATAAACACTGTTTCTCTCTTCTTTCTCCTTCGTTCCGATCCCCTTTGATTTGGTAAATTGAAAATAGGAGATATAGGCCAGCAAGAAAAAGAAGATCGCCGCACATACATAATGGGCAATCACCCGGGCATCACTTTCGGGTAAGATACCTATTCTATCATAGAGATCGACGGGTGGACTTGTAGGAAGCACAGCGGCCAAAATTGAAAAAAAACCAGCCGTATTTGTCAGCCATTGATCTTTGGCATCATAGCCTTTATAAGCGATCAGAAAGAAGGAAATAGCGAAGATAATACCAACGAAAATATCCCCGGCACGCGTAAAATAATAATCAGAAATAGACACCAAAAACACCCTTTCCTCCCCGAATAAACAGGTGGTCACCAACAAAATCAAAGGAAACAGAAATCCCAAAAACCCAATGGTTTTTCTCAGCCTCATAAAAGTCGTCAGGTTAGGGTCTTTGAATTCTTTTATCATAAAGTAGGATGTTGTAGTTTTCGACTTAAATCCCGAATTTAAGACCTTTAACTTAACAAAAAAATCCAAGCCGTGGTGTTTTTGAAATCGACTTTCCCATCGAATATTAAATAATAAGCTGGTTAAGAAGGAGAAGAAAACCCTTTAACTCCTATCTCCTTCGGATTAACGCAGCCATTCATTTCCTTGGGTTGGTTTTAATCAAGAACACCTTAAGGTTCAAAACCTCACAGTGTTTAATATGTTGAGTACTTGATCTATAAAAGGTGTATAAAGCACCTTGGAAATGACTAATGTACCTATACCTGAAGCTGATCCCTACTTCAGGTTCTTATATTTGATCCGCTTCGGCGTCACATCACCCAGTCTTTTCTTCTTGTTCTCTTCGTAATCGGAGAAGTTGCCTTCAAACCAATAGACCTGGGAATCTCCTTCAAAGGCCAGGATATGTGTACAGATCCTGTCAAGAAACCATCTGTCGTGAGAAATGACTACTGCGCAGCCACCGAAGTTTTCCAATGCTTCTTCCAAAGACCTCAGAGTATTTACGTCAAGATCATTGGTCGGTTCATCCAGAAGCAGCAAGTTTCCGCCTTCTTTTAAAGTCATGGCCAGATGGACACGGTTTCTTTCTCCACCGGAAAGAACCCCTACTTTTTTCTCCTGATCAGCTCCGCCAAAATTGAATTTACTCACATAAGCTCGGGCATTCATCTCTTTGTTGCCCAGCCTGATGATTTCATTTCCCTCAGAAATGCTTTCGTAAACCGACTTGTTGGGATCCAAACTGTCATGCTCCTGATCCACATAGGCCAGCTGCACAGTTTCCCCAACTTCAAAGTGACCTGCATCGGGCTCTTCTTTTCCCGTGATCAGTTTGAACAAAGTGGATTTACCGGCACCGTTTGGTCCGATAACACCCACTATCCCTCCCTGTGGGAGATTGAAGGACAGATCATCGAACAATAGCTTGTCTCCATAAGCTTTGGAGACATTGTTGACTTCGATCACTTTTGATCCCAGTCTTGGTCCGGGAGGAATATACAGCTCCAACTTGGCCTCCTTTTCCTTGCTTTCCTCTCCTACCATTTTATCATAGGCACTCAGTCGGGCTTTTCCTTTTGCCTGCCTTGCCTTTGGAGTCATCCTGATCCATTCCAACTCCCGCTCCAATGTTTTTTGACGTTTGGATTCCGTTTTTTCCTCCTGTTTCAGCCTTTGTTGTTTTTGATCCAGCCAAGAGGAATAATTCCCTTTCCAAGGAATACCCTCTCCCCTGTCCAATTCAAGGATCCATCCTGCCACGTTGTCCAGAAAATAACGGTCGTGGGTAACCGCTATGACGGTTCCTTTATACTGTTTCAGATGCTGCTCCAGCCATAGTACAGACTCAGCATCCAGATGGTTGGTCGGTTCATCAAGAAGCAACACATCAGGTTCCTGTAGCAAAAGCCTGCAAAGGGCAACTCTTCTCTTTTCTCCACCGGAGAGATTGCCGACCATGGCATCACTTGGTGGAAGCCTCAGGGCATCCATCGCCTTGTCCAACATTACATCCAGCTCCCAGGCATTTGCAGCATCGATTTTTCCCTGAACCTCACCTTGTTTGTTGATAAGCTTATCCATGGCATCGGGATCATCCATCAAAGCCGGATCCATGAATTTCTCATTGATTTCCTCAAATTCCTTCAGCAGGGCAATAGTTTCAGAAACTGCTTCTTCTACGATTTCCTTTACGTTTTTGGAAGGATCCAGCTGAGGTTCCTGTTCCAGCATTCCCACAGAATAACCAGGCGACCAGACGACCTCTCCCTGAAATTCTTTCTCCACACCTGCAATAATCCTTAGAAGGGAGCTTTTACCTGAACCGTTAAGTCCCAAAACACCGATTTTGGCTCCATAAAAAAATGATAAGTAAATGTCTTTTAAAACTCTTTTCTGAGGCGGGTATATTTTGGAAACCCCCGCCATAGAAAATATGATTTTTTCAGCGCTCATAGTTTAATTGTTTCTTTCATTCAAAATGTATGGACAAAGATGCAAAAAAACCCCTTTCTTAGGATAAATGCTTTTGAATTAATTAATTTGCAGGAATTAGAAAACTACCACAACCAACCTATTGAATCGAGATGGAGCATCCCTTCGGGTATATAAAGGAAACCAAAGTTTATTTAAAGGGATTTTTAGGCCAACCTGACAGAATCATCGGGGAAGTCAAGGAAGACGAGGCTTCTACCCTTAAATACTTTGAGGAAAGATTTATCAGTGTCAAGGAGAAAGTTGATAATCTCAAAAAAGACATTGAAGAAAACCAGAACAAAGGTTCTTTTCTGATGAAGCTGATTCATTTGAGGGATTCTTTAATGCAATATGATGCTCTGGGGGATTTTATCCCATTGATTGATGAGCTCAATCACCTGGAAAAATATCTGGAAGAAATCATCAAAAAGAACCGTGAAAAAAACCTTGAAATAAAAAAAGGTTTGGTGTTGGAGGCTGAAGCGCTTAAAAACGATACTGACTGGAAAAAAACCACTGAGGAATTCAAAAATCAAAAGCTCCGGTGGATAAAAACCGGTCCTGTGGAAAAAGAATACGAAGAAGCGCTTGAAACCTCTTTTGATGGGGCAGTCAATACTTTTTTTGAAAACAGAAAACAATTTTTTGAAGGCTTGGCACTTCAGGCTGAAGAAAACATAAAAGTTTATGAGGCACTAGTCAGACAGGCACAGGATGCTTTTAACATGCCGGATGCCAAACATGCTTTTGAAATCAGTAAGAAAATTCAGAAGCAATGGAAAGAGTCAGGTAAAGTTCCCGCTGAAAAGCGTCAACCTTTATGGGATGAATTTTCCAAACTGAACAACAGGATATTCAGCCGGTTCAGAAGAACCATGGAATCCGGACCCCAGCTAAATCCAAGGGAGATGTTGAAAAAAATGGAGGAAATGAATTCCGCCATGAAAAAACTTTCCTCCCAGGAAACCTCTCCCCAAGTACTTTCATTAGCCAAAAAGCTACAGGCAGAATGGAAGGCCCTTCCCCCCAGAAAACCCAAAGAGTCAAATCTGATTATGAGATCGTTTATTTTTAACACAGAAATTGTATTTGAAAAAGCCTTTTTGGACAAACTGGCAAACTCCAAAAACCCTGATTTCCGGGAAAAAACTGAATCCGAACAAAACCAGATCAAGACAACGATCATAAAAGATCTGATTTTCCGTGATCAGAATGAACTTGACACCGTCAAGGAAAATTCAGAGAAGTTCCGCACCCAAGAAGATGATTTTGAAACTATGTTGAGAAGAAAGCTAAGTGCTTACAAGAGAAAGGTCGACGTAAAAAATTCAATATTAAAGGAACTTTCAAACAAATAATCAGTTAAAGATTGAAAATTTAAAACAATTTCTATTTTTGCAACCCGTTAGCGCGGTAAACATTAAAATTAAGACCCTATGTATTGGACATTAGAACTTGCATCCTATCTCGAGGATGCTCCTTGGCCAGCTACTAAAGATGAATTGATCGACTTTGCGATCCGTTCCGGAGCCCCATTGGAGGTGGTAGAAAACCTTCAGGAGCTAGAGGATGACGGTGAGCCTTATGAGAATATCGAAGAAATCTGGCCGGATTACCCTACAAAAGACGATTTCTTTTTTAATGAGGACGAATATTAAAGAACCCCATTCAGGGCTTTTAATACCCTAAAACTGCTTTTAATCTGGGCAAACCTGTTTTACTAACAGGAATACTCTCCCCTGTTTTAAGTTTGATAAGATATCCTTCCTTCTCATAAGGCTCGATTTTGTTGATTTCATTTACTTTGACAATATAGGATCTGTGAACCCTTACAAATAAATCGGAATCCAGAACTGTTTCAAAAAACCTGAGCGTTTTATTTTTTAAAAACTTACCTTCTGAAGTATATAAATTGACATAATCGTCATTTGCTTCCAGGTACTTTATTTGCTGAAATGGTATTATCTTGATTTCATTTCTGACCTTCACCACAACCCGGTCAGTATTTTGACCACGCGCGGCATCTAATTTCAACATTTCCTGAAGTTGCCAAGGTTTCTTTTCCATTTGACAAAACTTATCCAACGCTTTGGAAAATCTTTCTTTGGAAAAGGGTTTGAGCAAATAATCAATGGCATGTGCATCAAAAGCTTTAAGAGCAAATTCATCAAATGCAGTTGTGAAAATCACTGCAGGAGGATTATCTATCAGTTCAAGCATTTCAAAACCATTGATCTTTGGCATCTGCACATCGAGAAAAACAAGATCAGGTTCATGTTCCTGTATGGCTTTCAGACCCTCAAATCCATCTTGGCATTCTTTGATCACATGGAATTCCGAATAATCTTCAAGATATTCCAAAACAAGCTGTCTTGCCAGTGGCTCATCGTCAATGATTAGAATCCGGATCATAAGTCTGGGGGATCTTTAATGTAACAGTAAAAACATCTTTTTCGGCAGTACAAATAAGCAGATCATTTCTGCCAAACAATAAATATAACCTTCTTTTCACAGCTTGTAATCCAAATCCTGCTCCTTTGACTTTTCCTGCCTGGGGATCAAATGGATTGGAAATCCGGATTTCCAAAAAGCTGCCGGCTTTGCTGATGTCCAGCTTTATAATCACTTCTCCTGTCAGGCCATAAAGACCATGTTTGAGCGCATTTTCAAGAAGAGGCTGTATCATCAACTGAGGCAGTCTTAAAGCTACCGCTTCTTCATCCAAATTGAAAATCACTTGCAGCCGGTGCCCAAAACGAATCATTTCAATATCCAAAAACAAATTCAGAAATGCCACCTCCTCCTCCATTTTCAACCATTTTCTGTCATCTTTTTGTATGGTACCTCTTAAAAAATCCGAAAGTTGTATAACCATTTGCCTTGCCTGATCCGGATTGTTTTTGACCAATGCACTGATCGAATTCAGACTGTTGAACAAAAAATGAGGCTGTAACTTCTGCCTCAGCAAGGACAATTCCGCATCCTTGGTCATCTGTTGGATCATTGCTTCTCTTTGTCTGGTTTTAAGCTGATCCTCAAGCTGCCCGTCCATCCAAAGCAATATGCCCCAGGAAGCAAACAGTATCAATATCAACAACCCTCTTAGGGCATATGATTGATCAATAAATTCCAGATATGCTTCAGTTTCATCCAGCAATAGCTGAAGACCAAAACTTCCGAGAAACAAAACAATTGCAGTCAAAAAAAGCGGCAAAATAAAAGCGAGCCAAAGATTTGCACTTCGGGGAACGTAGAATCGAAATACATTTTCCAATAAAACAAATCCTCCGATAATGAAGAGGGTGTGAATAAAGCTGTCCAATAAGGCAAAAGAAAAAGGCCTGACGTAAATGTGGATGACATAGGCCGTGGCTAATATCCATAGCCCAACCACACCGACTGCTTTTATTATCTGTTCCTGCCTTTTAAACAGCTTTGAAATCACCTGGTTTTAGTTTTAAAAAGATTTGATATCCAAACCACCGAAAATAATGGTACCATGAATCCGTAAAACTTTAGTAGGGTCGGTGGCAGTTTGGGAAAACATTCTTTTATCCTCTATTCCTGCAAAAATGTTGGTCACATTGATCTGAAGATCCCAATGGGCAGGCAAAATTAATTTTAGTCCCCCGAATGCAACTTCCACTTCCAGCACGGCATTTTCGCCCAAGTCAGCCTGAGTGAGATCGATTTCAGTTCCCCCAAAAATGGCGGAAGCTTTTCCTCCTTTGAAATTTTTGGACAGAACTCTTTTTTGTATTCCACAGAATACTGCTTGGGAATTGATCACATCACCCGAGTCATAGTAGGAAGTGCCGGAAGATTTGCCTTTAGGATCCTGAGGCTTCTGTTCTCCAAATATGTTTCCGCTGCCGGATTTTTGAGGATTTTTTGGGTTATTCCATTCTGGAAATTCGTACACCTTGCTGTTTTTTCGTTTCAGCATAATGAAAAGTCCGAGAACTATCAGTCCCACAGGAACCAGATACTGCTCAACTTCAAAAGGAAGATTGAATTCTCGTTTAAGAAGAAAAAAAGAGCCGAACAACAGAAAAAACGCTCCCAATCCACTCTGAAAATTGTGTTTGATCAAGGTAATGATACCAATGGCAATAAAAATCATCGGCCAGCTCAAAAACCAACCCGGTATGAAAATGCCCATCTTTCTGAATAACAAAACTGCCCCAATAATCAGTATGATCATCCCAAGGGTAATATTGCCGTTATCGTTATAAACCTTTCTCTTCATGATTAATTTGTTAAATGTTTTGTATGAGTTTACAATTCAAAACAAAGCTAATTCAAGCACAAACAATTGAACAGGGAAAATAGGCTAACCTGGTCAAAAAGTCGGTAAACCCAGGATAAATGTCGGTAAGCAGGGAACAGGCGTATTTTATTTATCCCTATCGAGTAAAAAAGACGCATACTGCATATCCTCGGGAGTGGTGATTTTGATGTTTTCGGGATTTCCGGAGATAAGTTCAACTTCCCATCCCTGATATTCATAAACTGTAGCATCATCGGTAAAAAGATCCGATTCGGGATTTTCAAAAGCCTTTTTTATTCTTTTCACCTGAAATGTCTGTGGCGTCTGCACCAAACGAAATTGTTGTCTTTCCTGAAAAACAGATTTCCCGTCTTCCAAAACCTTTCTTATTGAATCCTTTAAAGCAACCACTGCAACGGCACTTCCTTTTTTTGCTGCCACTTCAAAACTCCTTGAAATGACCTCATGGGTAACAAATGGTCTGACACCATCATGGATCGCTACAAGACCTTCATTACCGCTTATAGTATCCAAACCGTTTTTAACAGATTGAAATCTACTGGAACCGCCTTTCACCAGTTGATGGGGGACGGGAAAAGAAAACCGAGTACATAAATGCTCCCAATATTGAAAATCCAGGAGGGGAATAACAAGGATTAAATTCACAGCGGAATCATATTGAAAAAAATTCTGCAACGTATGCATCAGGATAGGTTTTCCTCCAATCTCCAGATATTGCTTAGAAACCGATGTTCCCATTCGGGTCCCACTTCCACCCGCTACAATTATGACATATCTTTTCATATTCCGATAAATTTCCCCAGGACACATTTGAAAACCGAAGAATAAAAAACAATGGAGTAAAAAAAAAGGCCCCATCAGGAGCCTTGAAATTAGAGGATAAGCATTGCGTCTCCGTATGAGAAGAAATTGTATTTTTCTTTGATAGCCGTTTGGTAAGCTTTCATCACCAAATCATAACCCCCAAATGCAGATGTAGTCATCAATAAGGTTGACTCCGGTAAGTGAAAATTGGTTATCAGGGTATTTGCAATTTTGAATTCGTAAGGCGGAATGATGAATTTGTCAGTCCAACCACTGCTGGCTTTTAATCTGTTGTTGGCTGTCACCGATGATTCGATGGTTTTCAAGGAGGTGGTACCTACAGAAACTACTCTCTTTTTCTCATCCAAAGCCTTATTTACAAGTTCAACTGTCGGTACAGGTATATCGTAATTTTCCGAATCCATTTTATGTTTGGTCAGGTCTTCCACATCCACCTGTCTGAATGTACCCAGACCGACATGAAGCGTGATGGGGGTTACCTCCACTCCTTTCAACTCTAATCTTCGGAGCAAATGCTGGGTAAAGTGAAGGCCTGCTGTCGGTGCTGCTACCGCCCCAACATGTTTTGCAAATATGGTTTGGTATCTTTCGCGGTCTTCAGCTTCTACTTTACGATCGATGAATTCCTTCAAAATGGGTGTTTCACCTAAAGTGTCCACAGTTTTATAAAATTCCTCATCAGTTCCGTCAAACAAGAATCTGATAGTTCTACCTCTTGAAGTGGTATTGTCAATAACTTCCGCTACCAAATCACTGTCTCCGAAATATAATTTGTTTCCTACTCTGATTTTACGTGCAGGATCTACTAAGACATCCCATAATCTCAATTCCTGATTTAATTCCCTCAAAAGAAAAACTTCGATTTTGGCTCCGGTTTTTTCTTTATTTCCGTACAACCTGGCAGGAAACACTTTTGTGTTGTTCATTACGAAAACATCGCCAACGTCAAAGTAATTTATGATATCTTTGAAAATGCGGTGCTCGATTTCACCTGTTTTTCTATGAACTACCATCAATCTAGACTCATCTCTATTGTCTGCCGGGTATAAGGATATAAGTTTTTTGGGAACTTCGAATTTGAAATCGGATAACTTCATATTTGTTTGTAGTAGCTTTAATTTATCTTTACGATACTTCGTAAAAACTGCAAAGATAACACCAAAATCCCGAAATCTACTTATATTGGCAAATAGTTTTTAAACGAACCCTACATCAGTGCAGATAATCAAACTTATTTGGGAAAGCCTGAAGTTTGCCTTACAGGCTTTGAAATCTAATCTCACTAGAACCATCCTCTCCCTTCTGGGAGTAACAGTGGGAATTTTCGCCATAATTGCGGTTTTCACTTTAGTGGATTCCCTGGAAAAAAACATAAAATCCAGTTTCAGTTTTTTGGGAAGCAATGTTATCACCGTCAACAGGTTTTCTTTTGGCGGAGGACCTGATTATCCTTGGTGGAAATATTTCAGGAGACCCTATACCAATTACTCTGAATTTGTTTTTCTGAAGGATAAAGTAAAAAATGCAGACGCTATTACTTTTTTCGCAAGCGCAAATACTGTGATTCAGCGGGAAAGCAATTCCTATCAAGGGACCAATATTCAAGGTGTGTCATTCACCTATAAGGATGTTTATGAACTTCCGCTTAAGGAAGGAAGATTTTTCACAGAACTTGAAGTCAACTCCTCCCGAAATGTTGCTATAATAGGGGTAAAAATTGCCAACACCTTGTTTCCCAATCAGGAGCCCATTGGCAAAGATATAAAAATCAAGGGCAGAAAATTCATTGTGATCGGGATTTTCGAAGAAGAAGGTGAGGGTCTTTTTGAGATTGCTTCAAAAGATGAAGCTTGCCTGGTTCCATACGGAGCTTTTACAAAGTTATACTATGTGGGGCAGAATGGCATCGAACCAACAATTGCGGTCAAAGGAAAGGAAGATGATATCGGAATGCTGGCTCTGGAAAATGAAATGACAGGTCTGTTACGCGTAAAAAGGGGATTGAAGCCCACACAGGAAGAAACTTTTTCTTTGAATAAATCAGAATTTATCATGAATTCGATCGGTTCTATTTTCGATGTAATCGGAGCTGCAGGATGGGTAATTGGTGGATTTTCAATTTTGGTTGGCGGATTCGGCATCGCCAATATTATGTTTGTATCTGTCCGGGAACGGACCAACATCATTGGAATTCAAAAATCCTTGGGGGCCAAAAATTATTTTATTCTTTTTCAATTTCTTTTTGAGGCAATTTTCCTTAGTCTTATCGGGGGATTCACAGGTATTTTACTTGTTTTTCTGATCACTTTTATACCGGTGGGTTCTTTAGAACTGGTGCTTTCCTTAAAGAATATCGTATTGGGTTTGGGCATTTCATCCGCAATCGGGGTAGCTTCGGGAATTGTCCCTGCTACACTTGCAGCAAGACTTGATCCCGTTGAAGCTATCCGTTCAACCTGAACCGTTTATTAAATTACATAGAAAAGGGACAGCTGTGTTTACAACTGCCCCTTTTCTAATTTTCGAAGCAAACTGATTATTCTACTTCTTTCTCTTTGGTTTTTTCTACTTTATCGGGTTTTCCCAATCCTGCCTTATCTTTGATTTTGGTTTCAAGTTCTTCCATAAGCTCCGGGTTATCCAAAAGCAATGCTTTGACAGCATCCCTTCCTTGGCCAAGTTTCGTGGTTTCATATGAAAACCAAGAACCTGCTTTTTTGATAATTTCCAGCTCGACACCAAGATCAATTATTTCACCCACTTTGGATATCCCCAAACCATACATGATGTCAAATTCGATAACTTTGAATGGCGGGGCGACTTTGTTCTTGACCACTTTAACCTTAGTCCTGTTTCCAAGGACATTGTCTGCCCCTTCCTTGATCTGACCGATTCTTCTGATATCCAAGCGAACAGAAGCATAAAACTTCAATGCATTACCTCCCGTCGTGGTCTCAGGGCTTCCGAACATGACTCCGATTTTATCCCGCAACTGATTGATAAAGACACAGGCACAACCTGTTTTGTTGATTGCGCCGGTCAGTTTCCGCAGTGCCTGAGACATCAAGCGGGCCTGTAGACCCATTTTTGAATCTCCCATTTCACCTTCCAGCTCTCCTTTCGGCACCAGAGCAGCTACAGAGTCAATCACTATAATATCTATCGCTCCCGAACGGATCAGGTGTTCGGCAATTTCCAACGCCTGTTCACCGTTATCAGGTTGTGAAATCAGAAGGTTTTCTGTTTGAATACCTAATTTCTCCGCATAATGCTTATCAAATGCATGTTCGGCGTCAATAAAAGCTGCCAATCCTCCTGCTTTCTGAGCCTCAGCAATACAGTGCATTGCCAAGGTGGTTTTTCCGGAAGATTCGGGTCCGTATATTTCAATAACCCTGCCTCTTGGAATACCTCCGATTCCCAAAGCCATATCCAAGCCCAGGGATCCGGTAGAAATTGCAGGAATATCAACTACCTTATTGTCGCTCAGCTTCATTACTGTTCCCTTTCCATAGCTCTTTTCGAGTTTATCGATGGTCAGTTGAAGTGCCTTAAGTTTTTCTGTATTTACGTTCATAGAATGGTTTTAAAAATCAATAATTTGAATATATGAAATTAATGATGGATTATTGGAGTATGATAAATTGCACTGACTCATTCGTGGCAATTTACTCAATTGAAAAGAAGTAAAAGATCGCCTTTTTAAATTCCTTCGTAAATTATGGAATAAGATTTGAAAAAGTTCTAGCTGAAATGTCAAATTAATGAAAATTAAAATAATTAAGTCAATAACTGTCTCATTTTTTTGTTTCTTATTAAGTTGTACGGCTATTGCCCAAAATAACAACTCGTTTATGCAAGGGGAAGAATTGACCTTTAAGGTAACTTATGGTTTTCTTGATGCCGCGGAAGCCAAAATGGTAATCAGCCCTTATTTAACAACCATCAAAAACAGTCCATCTTACAAAATCGATGTTTTCGGAAAAACACTTGGAATCTTTAAACTCTTTAGTGTGAATGATAATTGGGGAAGCTATTTGGATACAACCAAAATAATTCCTTATCAGGCATACAGACATATTGAAGAGGGCCGCTACCGAAAACATGAACGGACTATATTTGATTATGAGAATAATCAGGCCCATGTGAGATTATATGACAGAAACAACAAAAAACTATTGGAGACGAAAGAATATCCGGTCCCGGGAAATGTGCAGGATATCGTCAGTGGTTTCTATTATTTGAGAACAATTGATTTGAAAAAATATAAAAAAGGAGACGTCATTACGATTACCGGTTTTTTTGACAAAGAGATTCATAATCTAAAATTAATATATGAAGGAAAAGAAACCATATCAACTGAAATCGGCACATTTGAAACAATTATTTTGTCTCCTGTTTTGCCGAAAAACAAACTCTTCAGGGGGAATAAACCAGTATCCATCTGGATATCCAACGATCAGAACAAAATTCCTTTGAAAATAAAAGCCAAACTGATGGTAGGTTCTTTGAACATGGATTTAATTCATGCAAAAGCATTGCGTAATAATTAATTCATGAATTCATAATGTTGAAGTAACATTGCCCCTGATCAAATTATCTTTATGTTTAATTTGGCAATCGTTGCATTGTAAAACTAAGTAATGTTAAGGCTTTTTCTAAATTAGCAGAATAATAGCGAAACACTTACCCGCTGTTTTAAATGAGCGAAAAACAGAAAATCAAAGTTTTGGTCGTTGATGACGAACCGGATATCGTAGAAATTCTTACTTACAATTTGCAAAAAGAGGGCTATTCGGTCGAGGCTGCAAATGATGGTATCAAAGCTGTCAAGATAGCCGCCAAGTTTCAGCCTGATGTAATTCTGCTCGACATCATGATGCCGAATCAGGATGGGGTTGAAACCTGCCGACAATTACGGGAAATTCCTGAGCTTAAAAGCACTTTTATTATTTTTCTCACAGCAAGATCGGAGGAGTATTCCGAAATTGCTGCTTTTGATGTCGGGGCTGATGATTACATCACCAAACCCATAAAGCCCAGAGCCTTGATGAGTAGGATTGGAGCTCTTTTTAGAAGGGAATCCAAAAAAGAGCAGGAAGTTGCCCAAATAAAAATAAAGGACCTGATCATCGACCGTACCAGTTATACCATTGATAAAAGCGGAAGAACGATTATTTTACCTAAAAAAGAGTTTGAACTTTTGTATTTTTTGGCAAAAAATCCTAATATGGTTTTCAGTAGAGATGATCTTTTGCAAAATATCTGGGGTGCTGATGTTTTTGTCCTTGCCCGAACGGTGGATGTTCACATCAGAAAAGTCCGTGAAAAAATAGGGGAAAATTATATCACTACTGTAAAAGGAGTAGGTTATAAATTTGAGATCACCTGATATATGCTGACCACCTCTCGGGGAATTTCATTGATTCTGGCAATCGCCATATCAGCCCTGACGGTGGCTTTTTTATTGTTGCTGGATGAGACCACCACCACCCTGCTAATTGTGGCCGGGGGTATTTCTTTTTCGGTATCGTATATTCTGATCAATATCACACTTGAGTTTTTGATATTTAAGGAAATCAGCAACATATATACAGTACTGGAGAAAATCCAAAAAAAAGACCTTTCGGATATATCCAACAAATCCCACAAGACCTCAATATTCCCACTTAAAAAGATCAATAAGACGATCAACTCCTATGCACTCGCAAAAAACAAAGAGATAGAGACCTTGGAAAAAAACGCAGAATTCAGAAGGGAATTTATTGCTGATATTTCCCATGAGCTGAAAACGCCGATTTTTGCGGCTCAGGGTTATATACATACTTTATTGGACGGGGCTGTGGATGATAAAGAGGTCAGGTATAAGTTTTTGAAAAGAGCCGCAAAAAGCCTCAATTCATTGGATAAACTGGTTCATGATCTCCTGACATTAAACCAAATGGAAAGTGGTGTTATCAAATTCCACTTTGAAACCTTTGAGCTACGGGACCTTATTCAGGAGGTAATCGAAGAGCTGGAAAACAAGGCCTCAAAAAGAGGGATGTTGATCCGTTTTTATTATGACAAAGAGAAAACCTTCAAAACAATAGCCGATAAGGATAAAATTTTCAGAGTCTGCCAAAACCTCATCTCCAATGCCATCAAATATAACAATGATGGCGGTGAAGTGGAAGTTCGGCTGAAATCCCACAAAAACCAGATAACCGTAGAAGTCAAAGACAACGGAAAAGGAATTCCTCAGGAAGATCTGAAGCGGATTTTTGAAAGATTTTACAGAGTCGATAAAAGCCGCTCCAGAGAAAAAGGCGGTACCGGTCTTGGTCTAGCCATTGTCAAACATATTCTTGAAGGGCACAAAAGCAAGATTTCTGTAAGCAGCACGCTGGGCAAAGGTTCCATTTTCAGTTTTGAGCTGCCGCTGAGCAAGGATTCACAAAAACCGGATAAAGCAGAAATCAAAAAGAATCCAACATAAAACTTTTCCTGTTTCCGGGAGTTTTCCTCAGGCTTCCTCCAGACCCGCCAAACTCACTTAATATATTGCCTGTAAAGATCATTAAGGGTTTTGTCAAGATCATCCGAAAGTCCTGAATGAGGGTTGGAAGTTTGGATCATTGAACTCCTGGCAGCAGTAAGCCAACGAAATCTAGATGCAGCATCCTGAAAAGAAATAGGATGATTACTTGCCTCTCCGTTACAGATTTCCAGAATGGAATCCATATAGGAACGGAAAAGATCTAAATCAACATCCGGATCCAACATTTTAATCTTCCTTTCATCCAGGTATACCATGCATTTCAGATATTTATCCTTTTTGGAACAAAGTAAAACTCCAACATTGATAAATTCCTCCCGCTCCACCCTAGGGACAACCCGGATTATAGCATATTCATATAAGTGCTTTCCTTGCATCTTGGGCTTCTTTTACAAATTCCTTTGAATATATCAATCTTTGGGAAAGAAAGTTTGCATAGACAGTTCTTGCCTCAGCCGGTGTCTCTTCATCTCCTGACGCAATCAGCCATTCATCCGGAATTGCATTTACCAAAGCTCTGATTTGTTCATGACTGATCATTGATTTCAGCTCTCCATTCACTTCTTCCAAAGCAGAAGCAAATGGAAGCAAAACATGGTTTTTTATGGTTGGGAAAGGACCATTGGCGTGTTTTTCCCAATTTGTCCAATTGTGATGAAACAAAAAAGATGCACCATGATCTATCAGCCAAAGCTCTTTGTTCCAAACCAACAGGTTTGTATTCCGGAAAGTACGGTCCACATTTGTGATAAAGGCATCCAGCCAAACCAGCCTGGATGCCAGGACCGGGTCTATAACAGTTGCAGAGGGATCATAAGTTACTGCCCGGGATAAGAAATGAAGCGCAAGATTCAGTCCCTGACTTCCTTTCAACAAATCCTGTATTTCTTCATCGCCTTCTGATCGACCAAAGGCCTCATCCAGATTTGCAAAAACCAACTCCGGAACTTTAAATCCCAACATTCGTGCAATTTCTCCTCCCAGCAGTTCCGAAATCAAGGCTTTTTCCCGCTGACCCGCGCCTTTGAATTTCAGCACATAACTGAATCCATCATCGGCCTCTGCCAATGCCGGTAATGATCCGCCTTCTCTTAAAGGCATCACATACCGCACAACATTAACTTCACGAAGAGCTAAAGTTTTGCTTTTTTCGCCCATGTTTGTTTTTTCAAAAAAAATTTAGGTAAAGATATCACTTCACAGAGATTTTGGAATATGTCTATCTGCAATTTTGCCAGAAGCATTTTTATTTGGCAGAAAAAAGGTTTGATCCTGTATCTATCGGGAAAAAGACGGAAGTATGTCAAATCTTGATTCAGGTGAAGGATCTGTGGAGTTTTCCGTTCATTATTAGGAATGCGAAAATACCCGTTTTTGAAGATCTGTTGAATATATCCAAAACCAATAAAGATTAAAAAGGCTATAAACTTTCGCTATATGAATACTAGCACTACAGCTAAAGAATCCGGAGTAAAATTTTCGATATAACATTAATTTCTTAATTTTGCGGCCCATTGGGAAAGATGCTTCATGAAAAAAATAGATTTTAAAGGCCTGATTGTTTTTGAAAATTCGGATTATATCGTCATCAACAAACCGCCGTATTTATCCACTTTAGATGATAGACATGAGGCTCAGAATATTCTGGAGCTGGCCAAAACCTATGCTTCGGACGCCCAGGTCTGCCACCGATTGGATAAAGAAACATCAGGATGTCTGGTCATTGCAAAAAATCCCGAAGCGTACAGAAACCTTGCTATCCAGTTTGAAGACCGGAAAGTAGAGAAAATCTACCATACTGTCATAGAGGGCATAAAGGAGTTCTCCAACTTACTGGTTGACAAAAATCTGGCGGTAACAAACAAAGGCGTCAGTAAGATCAATAAATCAGGTAAGCCTGCCCAGACTTATTTCACAACATTGAAAACCTATTACACCTATTCGCTGATAGAATGTAAGCCGGTCACAGGAAGAATGCATCAGATAAGAGTTCATTTGGCTTTTTTGAAATCGCCCATCTGTGGTGATGAATTGTACGGTGGAAAACCCCTGTATTTATCGGCTCTAAGAAAACGCTTCAATTTGAAAAAAGGTACCGAAGAACTGCCCATTATGCAACGGGTGGCCCTACATGCCTACTCTATCGGCTTTATAGGAATGCAGGAAGAACGGATAGAAGTGACGACTCCTTACCCCAAAGACTTTGAAGTATTGGTCAGACAACTTGAAAAAAACAGTTGACTCAAAAAAATGGAGGTAATAATTTTCTTTCTTTTGCATAAAAAAGAAATTACTTCTATCTTTGTGTCCCTTTTTGAGGGTGAAGTATAATAAACAAGCGCATAATTAAACATTTACACAGTGGATACATTAAGCTATAAGACCCTTTCAGCAAATGCCGCAACTGTAGAAAAGAACTGGGTAATAGTGGATGCCCAATCTGCAGTTTTAGGTCGATTTGCCAGTGAGGTAGCGAGAATCTTGAGAGGAAAACATAAGCCTAATTTTACCCCTCACGTAGACTGCGGAGACAATGTAATTGTCATCAATGCAGAAAAAGTAAGATTAACGGGCAAAAAGTGGAACGATAAAGTTTATGTTCGTCACACAGGATATCCTGGAGGCCAACGTATTTCCACTCCCCGTTTACTAAAAGAAAAATCCCCGAATGTTCTTGTAGAAAAAGCAGTGAGAGGAATGTTGCCAAAAAACAGATTGGGCAGACAATTGTACAGAAACCTGTTTGTGTATGAAGGAGCCGAGCATCCCCATGCTGCACAACAACCAAAAGAAGTTAAATTCTAATCAAAGCACTACATGGAAGTTATCAATACAATCGGTAGAAGAAAGACATCTGTTGCAAGAATATACATGCAACCGGGGAAGGGGGACATCACAGTGAACAAAAGAACACTGGAATCCTATTTCCCATTTGATCTGCATCAGATCATCGTAAAGCAGCCGCTGGAATTGGTTAAAGAGAACGGCTCTTTCGATATCAAAATCAATCTGGACGGTGGTGGAATCAAAGGTCAGGCAGAAGCTGCCAGAATGGCAATTGCCAGGGCTTTGTGCGAATTCAACATTGAGCACAGACCGGCTTTGAAGAAAGAAGGTTTTCTTACCCGTGACCCGAGAATGGTGGAACGTAAGAAGCCGGGACGTAAAAAAGCAAGAAGGAAATTCCAGTTCTCAAAACGTTAATTGGACGATACTTCAATTTTCATATCGTAAAATCTTATTTAATTAATGGCCAATTTAGAATATAAAGACTTACTGGATGCTGGTGTTCATTTTGGACACCTGACGAGAAAGTGGGACCCGAGAATGGCTCCTTATATCTTCATGGAGAAGAACGGAATCCACATCCTGGACCTTAACAAAACGCTTGTTTGCCTCGAAGAAGCATCCAATGCAATCAAGCAAATCGTACGCTCAGGTAAAAAAGTCATGTTTGTTGCTACCAAAAAGCAAGCGAAAGACTTAGTTGCCGAAGAAGCGAGAAGACTAAACATGCCCTACATTACCGAAAGATGGTTAGGTGGTATGATGACCAATTTTGCAACGATCCGCAAATCCTTGAAAAAGATGACCTCCATCGACAAATTGATGAAGGAAGAAGCTTACAAGAACCTTGCAAAGAAGGAGCGTTTGATGATCACAAGACAAAGAGAAAAACTGGACAGCGTATTGGGTGGTATTGCAGACCTCACAAGACTTCCTGCCGCTTTGTTTATTGTAGATATCAAAAGAGAACACATCGCAATTGCTGAAGCTAAAAAACTTGGAATTCCTGTTTTTGCATTGGTGGATACAAACTCCAATCCCAATGAAGCGGATTTTCCTATCCCTTCCAATGATGATGCTTATAAATCAATCTCCTTACTCGTGAAAGCGTTTGGTGCAGCTATCGAAGAAGGTCTTTCTGAAAGAAGAAGAGACAAAGAAGATGCTAAACTTACCGAGGAAGAAGAAGCTAAAAAAGCTGTGGACGCTGAAACACAAGAGTAATCCATAATGATATTTTAAATCAAAAGATTGAACATAAGGTTTTCCCTGTGTTCAATTTTTTGTTTCTGCCTAACCTTTGAAATTTTATTCGAAAAGGTTGATGTGTTTTTAAAAACAAATTTCCAACACACGAACGTCTAATAATTCAAACAAGGGACCTAGATGGTTTTCCCAAAAATAAAAAAGTTTTAACCTATTAAATACACAATATAATGGCTATTACTGCACAAGAAGTAAACAAACTGAGACAAATGACCGGTGCCGGTATGATGGACTGTAAAAAAGCCCTGACTGAAGCCGAAGGCGATTTTGAAAAAGCTATTGACATCCTTAGGAAAAAAGGCCAAAAAGTATCCGCTTCAAGAGCAGACCGCGAAACAAAAGAAGGTACAATCGTCACCAATATCAGCAGTGACAACACTACCGGTACTTTATTGTCTTTGACCTGCGAAACTGATTTTGTTGCCAAAAACGAAGAATTTGGCTCATTTGCGAATACTCTATTGAATCTTGCAGTGGAAAACAATGCTTCTTCTGTGGATCAGATTTTAGCACTTCCTTTCGAATCCATTACCGTAGGTGAGAAAATCATAGAAATGACGGGAAAGATCGGTGAAAAAATCGAAATTTCCCACTATGAAGTCATTAAAGCTGAGTCTGTTGTTTCTTATATTCATTCCAATGGAAAATTGGGTGTATTGGTCGGTCTGATCAATGCAGCCGGAAATGATGTAGAGGAAGCTGGCAAAGATGTAGCGATGCAGATCGCAGCTATGAACCCTGTTGCTGTCGATAAAGACGGGGTAGATGCTTCCATGGTCGAGAGGGAAATCGAAGTAGGAAAAGATCAGGCAAGACAGGAAGGAAAACCTGAGGAAATGCTGGAAAAAATTGCTTTGGGCAAATTGAACAAGTTTTACAAAGAAAACACTTTGTTGAGCCAGACATTTGTAAAAGATAACAGCAAAACAATTTCTCAATACCTCGACAGTGTAAACAAAGGATTGACAGTATCTGAATTCAAGAGAATTTCGATCGGTTAATAACACAAAGTTAGCACCATTCGAAAAATCCCCCTTTCATTATTTGAAAGGGGGATTTTTTGACCCTTGGGCTTTTGAAACAAGGTTTTAGACCTCAAAGGTCTTTATCCTGATGCCCATAATTTATCTTTCAATCCTGATCTGTTTCCTGATCAGGCCTTCTTTGTATAGAATATGGAGGTAATAGAATCCATTCTTTAATTTGCTGACATC
>JBGTDA010000081.1:0-4899 GCA_041748555.1 Rhodonellum sp. | reverse complement strand
ATCCCTATTGGGCTGCTTTTTTTGATGCCTATAAAAAGGGATGGAAATAATGAAACCCATAAAAAAAATCACATCCGGTATTTATCTTGTCGTGGACCCTTCTATGGATGAAGTAAAGTTGTTTGCAACTTTATCACGGATCCTAAACAAAAATATTGCAGCAGTACAGGTATGGGATAATTTCAGCCCCCGTCAGGATATCAAAACTTTTGTCCGAAGGATAGCTTCCCTTTGTAAGGAAAACAGGGTTTCCCTTCTTATCAATAACCGGTGGGAAATCCTCAAAGACACCTCTGTGGATGGTGTGCATTTTGACAGCATTCCTGAAGATCTGGAGAAAATAAAAAAAATCATCAACCGTAAGTTCATTATCGGGATTACTTGTGGAAATGAGCAGGAAACCATCAGGTGGGGTATTGGACAGGATATTGATTATTTCTCGTTTTGTTCTGTTTTCCCATCAACAACAAGTAAAAGCTGTAAATTGGTTGATTTCAAAAACATCAGGCTAGCCAGAGAAATGACTTCCAAACCGATTTTTTTGGCCGGAGGGATAAAACCTGAAAACATCCAAGAACTGAAAGACCTCCGTTTTGATGGAATTGCGGTAATATCAGGAATAATGAACTCCGATCAACCCGATCTGTCACTCGAAAATTATATAACAGAATTAAACGCCATTATAAAATGAGACTTGAAACGATAAAAAAACTTTGTTGCCCTTTTGACAAAGCCGAGCTTGATCTGACCATTATTCATAAGGATCAGGACAATAATATTTTGGAAGGATTTTTAGTCTGTGCTGACTGTAACCGGTTATTTCCGATGGTCAAGGGGATTCCCATTATGAGCCCTGATGAATACCGGGAAATTGAGTTGGAACAACCATTGATTGACAAGTGGAAAAAACACCTCCACGACAAATCTTTCACCAACTTTCGCCTGATCAAAATGGATAAAAAAACTTGATCCCTGAGCCATCTAAATAGAACCCAATCAATATAAAAAGTTAAATTTAGATGAAGGTTAACCTGAAATAACATAATAAAACTGAACTTTATGATTTACCTCGTATATAAAATACCGGTTTTAAAGTAAAAATTATTTTATATGTAAAAAATTGTATTTTAAATTCATATAAATGTTTTTTAATAAAAACTTTTTTACCTAACTTAGTGTCTTCGAAACTAGAGTTTATTATTTATCTATAATTTCAATCTTAAACGCCTTGATTATGTTAAAATTTACTTACGAAACAAACGAGCATGAAATCAAAACATGGGTTGACCCAACCGACGGCTCCCTTAACTTCCAAATTGGAAATGAAACTGTAAATATTCCTTATGAAGCAGGATATGAAATGGTGATGATTTTAAAGCACAAACAATTCATTTTTCAAGAACAGGAAAGGAGAAAATTCAGTCCCTGGACCAGACTGCTTGCCCTTATGGCAAAACAGCCTAAAGAAACCGTCACCCAGCTAAAAGGCAGCAGATTTGAAGTCGCATAAACTTTAGAGAGGTGAGTAAATAATTTTACGTATTTGGCAAACTCATGGAGAGCGGATTCAGCGAAGATGATAATCATTTTATTGAAATCGCCCATAATCCACTCTTCAATGGTTAAATTGACTTGGATTGATTGTTCAAGGGGCTTAAAAAACTTTGTCGGTTAGACAGGGCTTTCTTTCATGCCATGGGAAAGGGGAATCTAAGAAATTCAAAAAAAAACCGTTTAACCGATGAAAAAGCAGAAACCAGATTTATCCTGCACGAAAACCTTTCCCCTCTTTTCTAGGATTGATGGATGAGGATTTCGAAAATAGGCTTATTAGGAATATATTTTTTTATGTATGAGTTCGAAAAAATTCTTTGGCGAAAAAAGAATCCCTTCAAGAATTTCGTAATGCCTCAATCAGCTCTTTTTTGCTCATCCGGCTCCGCCCCTCTATCCCAACCTGCTTGGCTTTTTCATAAAGATCTACCTTGCCCCTTTCTTCGTATTGCTCTGCCTTGCCACCTTTTTCACCTGAGTCAGGTGTATTGGCAATCCGGGCAGCTTTTGTCTTACTCATTCCCTTATCCAACAGCTTCTCATACTGCTTGTCATTCTTGATCTGTGGTCCGTGATCCTTTGCCATGGTCTTGAATATTAATTGTGAAACATGCCAAAAATCCTCAAGAATAAAGCCAAGGGCTATTTTTTTTACAAGTTTCCAAGTCAGGAACCTAATCAATAAAAGCCTGCATGATCTAATGAAGGCTAATTTTTATTGCCAATGATAGCTTTAACACGTTTAACAGAAAACAGCTTCCACTCCAACGGACATTGTCTATTTCTTCCTCAAAACAATTCCATAAACGTCGAACAAATGCGCCTGAAATCAATTCTTATGTGAAGGGCTAAAAAACCACCTGATTTCGGAATAAAACAGGAAGGTCAAGATTGAAACCAACTAAGGATTTATGGTTTTTTTGGGAAATTTCTGTATTTTTCAAATAAGCCATTTGAAGGAATAATATAATAAAAAAAAAGTGAAAATCTTACTCACCGGGGTTACCGGATATATTGCACAACGATTATTGCCGGTCTTGCTGGAAAACAACCATCAGGTTGTTTGCTGTGTGCGGGATATCAGCAGGTTTGAAATAAAATATCCTTCGAAAAACATTCAGGTGATCGAAACTGATTTTTTGAACAAAAGCAGTTTGGAAAAAATACCTGATGACATTGATGTTGCCTACTACCTGATTCATAGCATGTCTACGGGAAGTGGGGATTTTGAGCGCATGGAAGAAACCTGCGCCATAAATTTTAAGGGGAGGATTCAGAAAACCAAGGCCGAACAGGTCATCTATTTAAGCGGGATCATCAACGAATCTGCTTTGTCAAAGCATCTGATGTCCCGAAAAAAGGTAGAAGAAATTCTTTCTGATTCCACATTTGCGTTGACCACCTTGAGAGCGGGGATTATCGTGGGATCAGGGAGTGCTTCTTTCGAAATCATCCGAGACCTGGTGGAGAAATTGCCCTTAATGGTTGCACCAAAATGGTTGAAAACCAAAAGCCAGCCGATTGCCATCCGGAATGTGGTGGAATTTTTATTTGGTGTGATTGGAAAGAAAGAAACCTACAACAAAAACTATGATATAGGAGGACCCGACATCCTTGATTATAAGCAGATGTTGTTGAACTTTGCCAAAATCAGGGGCCTAAAAAGACGCATATTCATTGTGCCGGTGATGACCCCCAAAATATCCTCCTATTGGCTTTATTTTGTCACCGCCACCTCTTACGCCTTGGCCCAGAATCTGGTCAACAGCATGAAAGTAGAGGTAATCTGCAAGCCTAATGAGTTGGACTCCCTACTCAACATCACCCTGATAGATTACGATACTTCCATCAAACTTGCCTTTGACAAGATCGAACAGAACCAAGTGTTATCCAGTTGGAAAGATGCTCAAACCAGCAGTATTTTCAAGAAAGGAATTTCGCAATTCATTGAAGTCCCTACCAATGGATGCTTTAAAGATGTGCAAAAAGGAAAATCAAACAATCCCGAGCTCACCTTGGAAAAATTATGGGCAATTGGCGGTAAGACCGGATGGTATTATGGCAAGTGGCTTTGGGAAATACGAGGCATTATGGATCAGCTGATAGGTGGTGTGGGTATGCGCAGAGGAAGGAGAAGCGGCACCGAAATTTCAACGGGAGACACCTTGGATTTCTGGAGGGTATTGGTAGCCAACAAAAAGGAAAAACGCTTACTTTTATATGCAGAAATGAAATTACCCGGAGAAGCCTGGTTGGAATTCAAAATAGATGAAAATAATATCCTGATACAGACCGCCACCTTTAGGCCATTAGGGGTTTTGGGGAGACTTTATTGGTATTCTGTGTTACCTTTTCATGGTTTTATTTTTAAAGGTATGATCAACAATATTCTTAAATAACAGCAGATATGAAATCCACGAAATATGTGATTGCGATATTTTTGTTTGGCATCAGTTTTAACGCTTGTCAGGGACAAATCCCGCAACAGAGAAATGACGAGAATACCGTTTATTCCTATAAAACAGCAGATAGAGATGGTACCGGCAAAGTCTATATGGGTCGTGAGATAGCCTCTTTGATGAGTTTTATGGGCAAAAACTGGCTGGAAAGGGCAAGCCGGCCTGAAGAGGAAAACACAGCCTTGGCCATTGCCAATCTTCCGGTTACAAGGAACAGTATCGTTGCCGATATTGGGGCGGGATCCGGATATTATACCTTTCGGATCGCCAAGGAAGTTCCCGCAGGCAAAGTGTATGCTGTGGAAATACAGGATACAGCCCTAAAATACCTGAAGGAACGAAGCGAAGAACTTGGATTTGATAATGTAGAGACAATACAAGGAGGAGAAAAGTCACCCAATCTGCCTGTCAATTCAGTTGATCTTGCAATCATGGTGGATGTATATCATGAGCTGCTCTATCCCCACGAAATTTTACAGGAAATAAAAAAATCATTGAAACCGGATGGAAAGCTCCTTTTGATTGAATATAGGGCTGAGGACCCCAAAGTCAATATCAAAAGATTACACAAAATGTCTGTGGACCAACTCACCAAAGAATTATCTGCCAACGGTTTCCGGCTGGCTGAAAATGGTCAATTTATGAACATCCAACATTTCCTGGTTTTCGAAAAAGAATAATTTCGGTTCTCTGTCATATGCGCTCCATAAACTTGTTTTTGAGCCGTGGCGGATCAGGGGATCAAGGCATACCCTGTTTTCCGCATTACGGTAACTTTCCACCAAACGGTAATAACCGCTGAGCTTTCCGGACTCGGGATGTTTACGTAATGAGAACTTGAAATACATGCCGTAAAGTACCGGTCTTTAAGCCCAAAAAGCAATAC
>JBGTDA010000080.1:0-3583 GCA_041748555.1 Rhodonellum sp. | reverse complement strand
TATCATATGTTCGGGCAGCTTTTCCTTTAAGAAACCCGTTATCCCCTCTCTGTCAAAGGGACCTTCTGTCACTACGTAGCCCACCAATCGTTTGTAACCCTGTGTATCTGCTTTGGCGAGCACCACTGCCTGTCTGACCTGCCCGTGCTGGTGCAGGACACTTTCGATCTCCCCCAGCTCAATGCGGAAGCCCCGGATTTTGACCTGGTCATCCAGTCTGCCCAGAAATTCTATGTTGCCGTCCGGCAGCCACTTGGCCAGATCACCTGTGCGGTACATGCGTGCTCCTGTTTCCCGGCTGAAGGGATGGGCCACAAACTTTTCAACGGTCAGTTCGGGCCGGTTCAGATACTCTCTTCCCACTCCTTCACCCGCAATGCACAATTCCCCGGTTACTCCCAAAGGGACTAACTGGAATTTGCGGTCAAGAATATAAACTTGGGTATTTGAAAATGGTTTCCCAATGGGAACAGTCCTATATGATTTTTTTAAATCTAATTGATGCATGCATTTTGCTATGGTGGTTTCCGTAGGGCCATAACTATTGAAAACCTCTCCGGAATAGTTTGACTTTGTTATCAGGTTTTGGATAGAAGTCGGAAATTGTTCGCCTCCGAACACCATTGTTTTTCCGGAAAGGGCAATATGTTGCTCATCAACATATGACAACCAAAGTGAGGGAACAATTTTCATGCAGTCAACTTTTCTATCTTTTAAATAGGCTGTTAACTTATCACCATTCATTATTAACCTGTCGGACAGAACATGCAAAGCTCCGCCCAAAACAATGCATGAATGCAAGATGGAATGGCCGGAATCAAAAATCAACGGGGAAACAAGTGCGAATGATGTACACTGATGTAAGTGTGCACTTTCGATCATCCCATAGCAATGATCCAAAAGTTTACCATGCTCGATCATTACACCCTTGGGCTTGCCGGTAGAGCCTGAAGTATAAATCACATACACCAAATGACGCGGAAGAAGCCAGTTTGTTGGATTATCCGTCGGTTGATCTGCAAGGGATACGTCATCTATTTTAATCACCGATAATCCATTAACCCCTTGGAGCTTTGCACTGCTCTCTCTGTTGGCTACCACTGTTACGGCTTGGGTATCTTCAAGTATATAGTTGATTCTTTCCTTCGGATAGGCCGGATCAATGGGTACATAGGCTGCGCCTGCTTTCATTATGCCTACAATCCCGATGATCATCTCCAAGGAACGTTGTATAAAAATGGGCACCAGGCTTTCTTCTTTTACGCCTTTGCTTCTCAGGAAATGCGCCAGTTGATTGGCTTTCTCATTCAGCTCTCTGTAGGTCAACTGCTTTTCTTCATAAACCAGTGCCACAGCATCCGGTATCTGTGCTGCATGGGTTTCAAACAAATCTACAATTGTTTTATCTCTTGGATAAGCTACCTTAGATGTGTTGAATTCCTCCAATAAAAACTTTTCCTCTTTTTGGGTGAGCAGAGGCATTGCGGCAATGCTTCTCTTGGGATCACTTATAATGGATTGCAGCAGTTGCCTGTAATGGCCGATCATACGCTCAATGGTATCCGCTCTGTACAGGTCGGTGCAGTATTCCACTACACCTGCTATGCCTGCGGCAGTCTCTGTCAGCTCAAAAGCCAGATCCAATTTAGCAGTAGAGCGGTGCTCATACACCTTTGCCGGTAAAGCTGCCTCTGACGATGGATAACGGCTTTCGGGCGCATTTCTCAGGACAAAAAAAACCTGAAAGACGGGGTTTCTGCCCATCTCATTCTCCTGATCATGTGTAAGCGCTTCCGCTACTTTCTCGAAAGACACCTGCTGATAAGCAAAGGCTTCTAAAGTCGTAGCCCGGATTTCCTGTAAGAGCTTGGTAAAACTCATGTTGTCCTGCAACTGTGTACGCAAAGCCAGGATGTTGGCAGAAAATCCCGCCTGTTCTTCAGCGTCCTGACTTGCTCCGGAGGCAGTAGAGGTACCCACACAAAAATCCTCCTGACCACTGTAGCGGTAAAGTAGCACCTTGAAGGCAGCCAGCATGGTCATGAATAAGGTTGTATCCTGCTTGTGGCCCAAGGCTCGGACCTGATCCGTCAGGCTTGGCTCCAAGGTAAAACGCAGGATGCTTCCACGGGTACTCGGGACAGTGGGTCGGGGGAAATCAGTGGGCAGTTGCAGAGTTGGCACCTCTTGAAGCTTTCCTTTCCAATAGCCGAAGGTCTCTTCAAGCACTTCTTTCCGAAGCTGCACATTATCATTGCGCATAAATAACATATTAAGTTAGTTTTTATAAAAAAGAATCGATAATCCAAATCTACAGCTTAATTACCCAAGTTTCGTAGTAAACGTTTTGTCACTCCACATAACTCGGGACCACCAAAATACCCTCATTCTGAACACCCAAATGGACGGAAAGCATAAATCGGGCGTAGGGCATGTATCGTTCGTGCCTTCCTAAATCAATGAAATTAAATCCATCTCGTTTAGTCAAGCTGTCGGTGGGGGCACTGCAGCGTCCGGTCTGGGTGTCTCCACCGGGCCTTCGCAATCTTAAATTAAACGACGTTAATAATTAAATGTACAAAAAAGTCAGGGAAATCGTTTTTAAACTTTCAGAATATCTGACCTCTAATCCTCATTTAATGCGGCCGGTAGCCTTTTAGCAGGTTTGCTCTTCTTTGTTCACCGTTCCCTATCAATCAAGGTTAGGCCATTTTGGCTATGATGTTGTAGTTGAGGGCGGAATTTCCTTTCTTTAAAAAATAAGTCGTCATGAAAATCAGAACAAAAATCATTATCAATGCTTCCAAAGAAAAAGTTTGGGAAATCTTGACAGATCTGAAAATTACAAAAACTGGAATCCATTTATTGTCAAAAGCGAGGGTATGGTGAAACCCGGTAAACGTTTCACCAATACAATGAAAAACGGGGAGGGAAATATGACCTTCAAGCCGGTTGTTTTGAAAGTGGAGCCAAATCAATGGTTTGACCGGTTGGGCAGTCTTTGCTTCAAAGGACTTTTTGACGGACAAACATGACCTGAAAAACGGGATTTCTGCTCATATCTCTTTCCCGTCCAAGAGCTTCCACCACTTTGAAAAAAGGAACCTGCCTGTTCTCAAAAGCCTCTAAGGTTGAAGAACGGACAGCCTGAAGGAGTTCCGTAAACCTCATATTTCCCTCTAGTGTCATGTCAAGTTCAAATTGTCGGATATGGATTTTTTAGTTTTATCCTTGCCTCCCGGTTGGTGAATTGCCAGTTGATAGTTGATTTTTTATTGTTACGGTGGTTTTGCCATGCCGCTACCTCCTGTTCCATTGTTTCCATATTGTCTATTCTTCTGTTCAGACATTGTCTTGTCAGTACGTTCAGTTCAATTTCTGCCATGTTTTAGCCAGCTGCCATGTTTTGGCGTATAAACAAACTCGAACCGATCCCGGACCTTTTTTGCCTCCTCCGGTGTAAAGGCATCATACAATGCCGCTGCTTTATGTGTGGACAGGTTGTCCATCACCAAGGTTATTTTAGTTGCTTCTTTATACCAATCCTCTGCTATATGTCTGATGAATGTAGCCCAGTCAATTT
>JBGTDA010000079.1:0-38355 GCA_041748555.1 Rhodonellum sp. | reverse complement strand
ACATCCTCATTTATTGCTGCAAAATGACCGAAATTTATAATAATCATCCCTTCCTGTGGACCTTCACCACGGGGTATGATTTCCCCAATAAATTGACCATTAAGGTCAAATTGCTTAATGATATGATTTTGCTTGCGGAGGTTCAAAAATAGGTTATCCTTATTGAAATAAATATCTACCGCAGAAATGATGTCTCTGTTTAGGAGTAATTCATTCCCTGTGATTTCCTTCATCTCTATGCTTTTTTTAATGGTGTTTCCTTCACTGTCCTGAAGCGAAAAAGGGAACGGTTCTTTTTCTTTGCAACTGACTCCAAAAAAGCCCACCAAAATCAGGGTCAAAAAGCAGTTTAATAATGGTTTCATATTTGCTTTTGGGTAAAAAGGTCAGAGGTTATAATATATAAACTCTGACCACTGATTATTCAAGTACTAATATTTAGGTATTTTTTCTAAATTGAAATTTTATTACTCGGCCAAACACGGTCCATCTGATTGAAAATAGGTGTCTATAGACACGTATTTTCCGTCATAAACACAATGAGAACCTTTTTGAGGACAACATGTAAAGCCTCCTGCCGAGTTTGCGAAAATCAATTTAGAATTTAATAATGCTCCTAGCAAAATTAAAATCACAGGAATAATTTTTAATATTTTATATTTCATTTTTCTTTAGTTAGTTTGATTTTGATCAATTAAATAATAAATTTGAAAACTTTTATGGCCCAGCCAAACAAGGACCATCACCTTTTTGAAAGTAGGTGTCGCTTATGCGAAATAAATTACCTTGGGAATCCTCAACCCAACATCCAGAGTTCTTTTGAGAACAGCAGGTTCCGCTTTCACCCGAAAATGCTACTAACCTTGAATAAAAACCTATAACAAAAAAGATTAATAAGAAACTTAGCGGTATTTTTAACAATTTAATATTTACCATTGTAGAATATTTTATTAAAGAAATATTATTCCTGACCTTCAAGAATAGGAATTATAAACTGTCGACAAAAAATAATTCTCGGGAAATAGAAAAAAAAAAAAATGATATATACAAGAATAACTGAAAAATAAGTTTTAAAAAAATCTTAATTGATTGATATACAGTTAATAAATATTTATTAATCAACACTATTATTATAATGTTTTACGATCCAGGTGATATGGGAAAAGAATGTCAGGGGTATCCGAATTAGAGTTTGAAATCTTTTTTTTATAGATAAATGTTCTAATCAGCCACAACTTTAAGATTTGCGCCGGTTCAAGTAGAATCAAGCTAAAATTGTTATTTTTAAAGTTTATATATCTTGTTCTCAGCTGCTAAAAGCGTGTTGAATAATAACGAAGCAATGGTCATCGGCCCTACCCCACCCGGTACGGGAGTGATGGCAGAAACTTTTGCTGAAACTTCCTCAAACTTAACATCTCCGATCAGCCTATATCCCGATTTTTTGGAATCATCTGCTACTCTGTGGATCCCTACATCAATGACCACAGCTCCTTCTTTCACCATATCAGCTGTGACAAATCCAGCTTTGCCAATGGCCACAATCAGAATATCCGCAGTTTTTGCTATCTCGGGTAGATTTTTGGTTCTGCTGTGGGTGAGTGTAACTGTACAGTTTCCGGGATAATCATTTCTTGCCATCAGGATACTCATCGGAGAACCTACAATATGGCTTCTCCCGATCACCACGCAGTGCTTGCCTGATGTTTCAATGTTATAGCGTTTCAGAAGTTCTACAATGCCATAAGGAGTAGCTGAAATATAAGTGGGCCATCCCAGGGCCATTCTCCCGATATTGGCAGGGGTAAAGCCGTCCACGTCTTTTTCAGGTCTGATTTTGTTGGTAACCTTTTCCACGGAAATATGCTTTGGAAGTGGCAGCTGAACGATCAGCCCGTCAATGTCCGGGTTCTCATTGATGTCTTCCACTACCTTCAGCAATTCGGTTTCAGAAACCGTTTCTTCAAGCCTGACCAGTGTAGAATGAAAACCAACCTGCTCGCAGGATTTTACTTTTGCCGCCACATAGGTTTGGCTGGCTCCATCATCACCCACCAGTACAGCAGAGAGATGCGGGATTTTTCCTCCTTCAGCTTTGATTTCAATTACCCTTGCAGCAATTTCCTTTTTGATCTCTTCTGAAGTCTTTTTTCCGTCGATAATTTGCATACGAAGTTGGAAGTGGGAAGTTGGAAGTACGAAGTAGGGAGTACGAAGTGGTACAACTGATCCTTATTTCGAAGTAGCCTACTTTATTTTAAATATTTAACTTTTCATCTTTTTGAGTGAAGAAACTATCATGGATAGAATCTCATTGGCCTCTTTTAACAGTCTGTCAATTTCATCGATCAAACTGGAATTAACATTGATTTCTTTAATCAATTCCAAAAAGAAAAGGCTTTCATCGGCCTCCTCTTCTACGATTTTAAGCTTATAAATGAAATCAGCAGTTGATTTTGCCCTTTGACTTGCCCTATAATTCGCTCCTACAGAACTTGAGCAACGCAAAAGCTGATTTACATAATTATTAAATTCCCTTGAATTCGGAAATTTAGAGCAAAGATGCCAGACATCAATTGAAAATTGAAAATCTTTTGGTCCGATGAATAAGGGAAATTCTCATAAAGTTAAAAATCAGGTAAAAAACTAAGACTACAATTAGTTAATTTAACCTAATCTTCAATCTTTACAAATATTTTTTATTCACAATCAATTTCACTACGCTGTTGGATAGCCCTTAGTTTCCAAGCTTTTTTAAAGCTCGTTCTGAATGACGTGTCATTAACTTCGAACTTCAAACTTCGTACTTCCCACTTCCCACTTCGTACTTCCTTGTCAATCCAGCTTCAACACAGCCATAAATGCCTCCTGCGGCACCTCGACGTTGCCTACCTGTCTCATTCGTTTCTTGCCTTTTTTCTGCTTGTCAAGCAATTTCCTTTTTCTGGAGATATCACCGCCGTAGCATTTGGCCAACACGTTTTTACGCATGGCTTTCACTGTTTCCCGAGCTATGATTTTGGCGCCGATTGCGGCCTGGATGGCAATTTCGAACATCTGCCTAGGCACAAGTTCTTTGAGCTTTTCACAAAGTCTTTTGCCCCAATCATAGGCTTTGTCCCGGTGTACAATGGCCGACAGTGCATCAACGATTTCTCCGTTGAGCATCACATCCAGCCTGACCATGTGGGAGGGTTGGAAGCCTTTCATCTCATAATCCAAAGAAGCATATCCTCTGGAAATGGTTTTCAGCTTATCAAAAAAGTCGAAGACAATTTCAGCCAGAGGCATGTCAAATGTCAACTCGACCCTGTCCGCTGTCAGATAAATCTGGTTTTTGATCTGCCCTCTTTTGTCCATGCAAAGCTGGATCACAGGACCGACATATTCTGCCGCAGTGATAATGGAGGCTTTTACAAAAGGTTCTTCAATGTGTTTGAACAAAGTGGGATCGGGCATGTCCGATGGAGCATTGATGAGCTTAAAATTGTCGTCGTTCATCAAAGCCTTGAACTGAACTGAAGGTACTGTAGTGATCACGGTCATATCAAATTCCCGTTCGAGACGCTCCTGAACTATTTCCATGTGAAGCATTCCCAAAAAGCCACAACGGAAACCGAACCCCAAAGCAGCCGAAGTTTCAGGTTCCCAAACAAGGGAAGCATCATTGAGCTGCAGCTTTTCCATGGAGGATCTCAATTCCTCAAACTCTGTCGTCTCTACAGGATATATCCCGGCAAAAACCATCGGCTTGACGTTTTCAAATCCCTTGATCGTAGTTTGGCAAGGTCTTTTGATATGGGTGATGGTATCCCCTACTTTTACCTCTTTGGCAACTTTGATTCCTGAAATCAGATAACCCACATTCCCTGCACTCATGGTTTGCTGAGGAATTTGTTTTACCCCAAGAATCCCGATTTCATCCGCGTAATATTCCTTACCGGTATTGACGAATTTGATTTTGTCACCCTTGTTGATCGTGCCGTTGAAAATCCTGAATAAAACCTCGATTCCTCTGAAAGGATTATAAACCGAGTCAAAGATCATGGCTTGTAATGGGGCTTCGGTATCACCCTTGGGCGCAGGGATTTTCTCCACCACTGCTTTGAGAATATCCAATATTCCCAAACCTTCTTTTCCGGAGGCTAAAATAATATCCTCACGGTCACAGCCGATCAAATCAATGATTTCATCCGCCACCACCTCAGGATCAGCTCCGGGAAGGTCAATTTTGTTCAGCACAGGAATTATTTCCAGATCATGTCCCATGGCGAGATAAAGATTGGAGATGGTCTGAGCCTCCACTCCCTGTGAGGCATCCACAATCAACAAAGCTCCTTCACAAGCCGCTATGGAACGGGAAACTTCATAAGAAAAGTCCACATGCCCCGGCGTATCAATCAGGTTTAAGGTATATTCCTCATCATTATAAATATATTTCATCTGGATGGCGTGCGACTTGATCGTAATGCCACGCTCTCGCTCCAGATCCATATTGTCCAACAATTGCTCCTGCATCTCCCTACCTGTGACGGTATTGGTAAACTCCAGGAGTCGGTCTGCCAATGTACTTTTCCCATGATCTATATGGGCGATGATACAGAAATTTCTAATTTTTTTCATATCCATTCTGGGCGCAAAAATAGGGATTTTTTAGGGTTTTAAACCATGATCCGATTTAAAATACTAACGCCCTCCTCCCAACACTTGTTTTGTTCATTTCCATCACAAAATTTTCTTTTGTTTATATTTGCCGAAAAGCATAAAAGATGAAGGCTGTAGCTGAAAACAAGAGAACCAAGAATATCGGGGAATACATCATATACATGTACCAGATGGAGGATCTGATCAGGGCTTATCAGTTAAATATAACCGACATCCATCAATATGTCATCTCGCATTATCCTGTTTCAAATTCCGAAAAAGAAGTGACCAAAAAATGGTTTGAGGAATTGATTGATTTAATGAAACGGGAAAAAGTTGAGCAGGTGGGACATTTGTCTATTGTAAAAGAGAAAGTTGATGAGTTGGCACAGATCCATTGGAGTCTTTTGAAAAAGGACATAGCTTATTTTGAGCTCTTTTCGAAAGCCAAACCGCATATCCTTGACCTCATCCTGGAAGCGGGTGAAAAATCGCCCGGTCATGAAATCCAGCTCTGTTTCAACACCATCTATGGATTGTTGCTGGCCAGGCTAAGGGGCAGGGAAGTGCCTCAGAACATCATCAATGCCGCAACAGCTTTTGGAGATTTATTAAGTTACCTGAACAAATTCTATCTGGATCAACAAAATCAAAAGATCAGGAACAACTGAAAACATCATTCTAAGTATTCATAGACGCTTTTGTAGCAGTTCACTTTTTCGACATAATCCATAAATGCATTGTAAAAAGGATGGCTGCTTAAAGTAGCACTGTCGCCGACTACCACAAGCTTACGCTTTGCACGGGTAAGGGCTACGTTCATTCTTCTGGTATCTGACAGAAATCCTATTTCACCTGTGGCATTTGATCTGACCAGGCTGATGATGATAATATCCCTTTCCTGCCCCTGAAAACCATCAATGGAATCAATCGTCAGCAATTCTGAAAATGATCTCAGATTAGGATAGTCATAACTTTCGAATACCAGCTCTTGAAATTTCCGTACCTGAGCCCGATAAGGAGAGATCAAGCCTATATTCCAACCTTTCATTTTCAGCTCGGCAATACCTATTCTTTTAAGGAGACGCTCCAGGTATGATAAGGTAAATTTGCCTTCTTCAAGATTGAGTTTACTCAGTGATTCGGGCTCCATATGTTCACTGAATCCACTTCCTGCGGTATCGATAAATTCCAAAACAGGTTCATCTTCTTTCAAAAAATGTGATTTGGTGTTTTCAGCAGCAACCAATTTGTTTTTATAAAAAAACCTGCTGGAAAATCCCATTATCATTTCAGGCATTCGGTATTGCAACACCAGCATCTTGGACGCTATAGGATTTCTTTTGATGGCTTTTTCAAAAAGCGTTTCACTTAAGCCGTTTTGTGCCGCTTCGTAAGATTTAATCGTAGGAGGAAGCTGACAATGGTCACCTGCCATCACCACCTTCTGAGCCTTGATGATGGGTATCCAAGTGGCAGCTTCCAGCCCCTGTGCGGCCTCATCTATAAAAACTATGGGAAAATTCAACCCTTTGAGTGCCTGATTGGAAGCACCCGCCAAAGTGCTTGCAATAACCTGTGTTTTTTGAAATATATCATAGATAATGTAATCCCGGAGATTTTCGGCATCTTCCCGGAGCCTACCTGCTTCTGCCATCAGGCGCTTTCGTTGTTGTCTTTCCTCATGGCCAAAATTCCGCTTATATTTTTTGCCAAACTGCTTATACTCCTCAGCGGATTTGCGGATTTTCTTCAAATCCTTATAACTTTCATGGGCAGCAATTTTCGCATCCAATGTCTGCTCCAGAATTTTATCATCCACTCTTGCAGGATGACCTATCCTAAGGGTGGATATGTTTTGGTCAATCAATTTTTCCACCAATAAATCCACTGCTGCATTACTGGGGGCACAGACCAAAACCTGACGCTCCTGATTAAGTGCCATTACGATAGCCGCTATCAAGGTTGTAGTTTTACCTGTCCCGGGAGGTCCATGGATGATTGCCACATCCTTCGCGTTGAAAACAAGATTCAAAGCTTCATTCTGCACCGGATTCAAAAAGTTGTTTGGGATGAAAGGAATTTCCGTAAAAGCAGGGTTTCGTCCTCCCAATAAAACAGATTTCAATTCTCCCAATCTACCTTTCTCCGCTTTGATTACGGCTTTCAACGTACTTTCCATTTCCCTGTAGCTCGCTTCGTCAAAGAGAAGATCGACTCCGATTTTGCCTTCGGACATCCATTCGGGCACATCATCGGCCTGAATCGTCACCACCATACTTTCTTTTCTGACGGTATTGATCACCCCGCCAACCCGAAATTCCTGACCTTGGTAGAATTCATGATTTGAAAAAACGGAAACTGATTTCCCTGATTGGAAAGCGTGGTATTGACTTAGATCAAAACGCTCCAGTTCGACAAGAATTCTTTCCCCTAAACCGATTTTGGTATTTTTTAACCTGATTGGATACCAGCATACACCCTCCTTTTTTTTATCTGATATTGAGGTATATAAAAATTTCTTCTTGTATTGCTGAAGATCTTCCTCCCATTCCTGTTTTAAAAGTTTTAAAGAAACCTTTAATTCTTCCTTAATATTTGACATCAATAACTAAATTTAGGTCCAAAACTAATTCAATAACATTGAGGTTTTACTAATTCTTCCAATCTTTTTGACCAGATGAATTTTCTCGCTCACGCTTATTTATCCTTTGGTGATCCTGAAGTATTGATCGGGAATTTCATCGGTGATTTTGTGCGAGGTACTGTGGAAGATAATTATGAACGCAAAGTGGTTATCGGAATTTTGCTTCATCGGGAAATTGACAATTTTACTGACAAACACCCTGTAGTCAAAGAGGCCCAAAGCATCTTAAAACCGGAATATGGAAGGTATTCTGTTGTCATCACAGACATGTATTTTGACTATTTTTTGGGTCGATACTGGCACAATTATCATGAGAAACCACTGGATATATTCGCACAGGAAGTGTATGCGATCATAGATGAGCATATTGATATTTTACCTGAAAATTTCCTCAAGTCCTATGAATACATGAAGCATTATAACTGGCTATATGGTTACAGCAAAATTGATGGGATTCGCAGGGCGATGACAGGAATGTCCAAAAGAACCCGGTTTGATTCAAAAATGGAAACGGCCCATATTTTTTTGGATACACATCATGAATTTCTGAGAATCCACTTTGGGGACTTTTTTGAAGATTTGGTTTCCTATTCTAAAAAAAGACTGGAAGAATTAAAAGCAGATATATGATTCAATGTAAACCCAAAAGCAGTACATACTTCTCACTTGGAATGGTGTTGATTATTCTGATCAGCGGATTGGTATTTCTGCTCAACGATTTTGCGACCAAAAGATCCTATGGATTGGTTTTTTATTTGATCGGCTGCTCATTTCTGACTGTAGTGCTTCTTTTGCTTTTGGTAAAAATGATGGCAGGATATAAGTTCGTTTCAGCCGGAAAAGATAATATATCCATTCGTCTACCGATTCGCGGATTTTCTAAAACCTATTCCCTAAGTCAGGTTTTGGTTTGGGAAGAGGAACGGATAATGGCCAATAAAAAAGAATTCCGCCAGCTGACAATTGTTTTTGACGACAAAAATTCTATTGCCATCAGCAATCATGAACATGAAAACTATCAGGAATTTTTTGAATTCATGAATAGAAAAATATCCAAAAAGAATATCAACAAAAAGGCCTGAATGGATTTCAATCAGGCTTTCTGTTTATTTCTTGTCGCGGAAAGTCCTGTTATATAAATCAATGCTTTCCTTAATTATTCTAAAAGCTTCTTTTTTTCCCAAAAAGTCCTCAACTTTTACTTCTTTATTTTCCAGCTTTTTATAATCTTCAAAAAACCCATGTACCTCCTTCATCAAATGCGGCGGTAAATCGTCAATGTCGTCAATGTAATTAACGGATTGATCATCTGCGGCAACTGCAATGATTTTATCATCTGCTTCACCCCCATCCAGCATCCTCATAACGCCTATTACCTTGGCTCTTACCAAAGTCATGGAAGGAATATCAATCTGTGAAATTATCAGTATATCCAAAGGATCATGGTCTTCACAGAATGTCTGAGGAATAAATCCATAATTTGCAGGGTAATGGACTGCTGAAAAAAGAACCCTGTCCAAGAGTAACATGCCGGTATCTTTGTCCAGTTCATATTTCCCTTTACTTCCTTTGGGGATTTCAATAACTCCTGTGACCACATCGGGTGCACCATTACCTATTTGCACATCGTGCCAGGGATTCATCATATCTAAAAACTTTTATAGTTTTATATTCAAAATTGGCCGCAATTTAAAACCAAATCCCAATGGAACAAAAAATGCTTCGCAAGAAGGTCAAAATTAGTAATAATTAATTATTTCAAAAGCCCGAAAACATTGGTCTATTCCCGCTATAATAATTCCAAGGAAGGCAAGCTAACCATGAAAATTGCGCCATGATCTATTTGGGAAGTAAGCTGGATTTTTCCACCCATCTGCGTAACAGATTCCTTCACCATATAAAGCCCCAACCCCGAACCAACATTTTTTTGGGTAGCTCTTTGGAAAAGATTGAAGATAATAGGATGGTGTTTTTCTTCAATACCAATTCCATTGTCTTCAATGGTAATAACGGCCAGTTTATTTTTTACAACAATGGTCAGGTTTATAAATTTGCTGCCACTTCCTTCCTTTTGAAATTGGTAGGCGTTACTGAAAAGATTATTTAAAATCACCCGGATTTTAGCATCATCTGAATAAAAAGGCTCAGCTTGATCAATATTTACATTCAGTTCAATTTTCTCCAAATCCCACTTCTCTCTGTATGTGTCCATTTGACTGTTTACAATGTCCGAAAAATCAATCTCTGTAACTTTGTTTTCAATCTTTGTGGATCTGTAAAAGTCCAGCATTTTATAGATAAAGTCATCCAAGCGTAGCGTGGCCGAATCGATCATGTCAAAATATTCCAGAATTTCCGGGTCTTTAGTCTCCATTTTCGCCAATTTGGAAACTCCCGAGATACTCATCAGTGGACCTCTAAGTTCATGGGAAAGACTGTAAACAAACTGGTTCATCTCTGAATGTACTTTCTTCAACCTTTCGTTTTTATCTTTGAGTTCTTTTTTGGTAAAGTAAATGTCTGCCGCATTTTTAATGGCATTTTTTATTTGCTCAAGATTCCAGGGTTTGTCAATAAAACGATAAACTTCACCTTTATTGATCGCATCAATTACACTGGCGATATCCGAATATCCGGTAAGCAATATCCTTATCGGATCAGGATTGATAAGCATCAATTTTTCAAAAAACTCTACACCTGTCATTCCCGGCATCCTCTGATCGGCAATAACGACATGGAGTTCTTCCGTTTCGGCAATTTTCAAACCTTCCTCAGCGTTGATGGCGGTAATGACTTTAAAATCCTTTCTTAAACTTGCCTTAAAAGAATTAAGGTTGTTGTCTTCGTCATCAATATAAAGTACATGAATCCTGTTAGTCATTTTGTGGTGTTAATTGGTAAATAGGTAAAGTAATAGAAAATTTGGTTCCTTTACCCTCTGAGGAAAAAACTTCCAATATTCCTTTATGGTTTTCAATTATGGTATAAACAATGGATAATCCAAGCCCGGTACCTTTCCCGACAGCTTTTGTTGTGAAAAAGGGTTCGAAAATACGCTGTTTGACGTGTTCGGGCATTCCGGGACCATTGTCCTCTATTTCGATACAGACATGATCATCGAGATACCGTGACCTGATTGTAATTACAGGTTCCGGATTTACATCAAGATGGTCCGTAAGTGCGTGAATTGCATTGGTTATGATATTCATAAAAACCTGGTTGATCTTACCCGCAAGACACTCGACCAAAGGTATAACCTCATAATCCTTAACGATCTTTATTCTGCCTGACATGGAGCTGTTGAGCAATATCAGGGTGCTGTTAATCCCGTCATGAAGGTCGACTTTTTTGACATCCTGTTCATCAACCCTTGAAAATAACCTCAGCCCTTTGACAATTTCAACCGTCCTTTTGGCACCGTCCTCCATGCCTTTCAACAACTGCTCGATTTCGGTAAGGATATAATCCAGTTCCAGGTCTTCTTCCAGACTGTCAATTTCTTTTTTGGATTGGACAGAAAATTCAGATTTACCGAGTTCCCTATACTTATCCACCACTTCCAACAGATCCTGAATATCTCTTTTCAAGGGGGAAATATTGGAACTCACAAAGTTGATCGGATTATTGATTTCATGCGCAATTCCGGCAGTTAATTGACCTAAGGAAGCCATTTTTTCCTGATTTACCAACTGCGTTTGGGTATTTTGAAGATTGAAAAGCGTTTCTTCAAGTTCTTCGGTGCGGATTTTTACTTTTTGCTCGAGGTTAGTGTTTTGTTCTTTGATGAGGCGTTCGTTTTCTTTTAAAATTTCAAGCTTTTCATGCTGTTCATCTTCCTTTTCTTTTTTCAGGATATTAATCCTGTCTGCAAGGGCGAGAGACAGAAGTATCGCCTCCATAGCAGTTCCAACAAGCATCGGGAAATTTGCAGCTAAATCTAATTTTATTATACCTTGATTTTGAAGAATGAACACTACTAATCCAATAAAAAAAAGCATCCATCCTATTAAAAAATACATAGCAGGCCGATAACCTTTTTTTGCGATAATAGTTGCAGATATCAAAAAAAACACTGTTACCATTAATCCGGAAATGTCAGTTAATGTATAGCTTAATTGAATAAAATTTAATACCCTAAAAATGAAAGCGGTGACATAGAAAATAATATTTATAATAAGAAATTTGTCTATAAGAGGCGTAAAGGTTTCCGTTTTAAGAAACATTCTCATAAATGAAATTCCAGCAACCCCTGCAACAGCTGAAAACCCTATAATACTTATTTCATATATTTTAGAATTTTGACCTAGGAAATAATAAAATGAATATCCCAATAAAGAGAGTTGTGCAAGTGCTATAAATAAAATGTATACAGAATACACAAAATAAACTCTATCTCGAATCAAAAAGAATAAAATAAAATTATAGAGAAAAAGCGCAAACATCACCCCTATATAACAACTTATAAATAATATTCTTTGATTGTAATTAAAATGAAATATAGATAGTGGTGTTGTTGAAATCTTAAATCTAATCGGTTCAAAAGAACTAATTTTTAGATAGATATCCTCCTCAAACTGATCATTTTTTGTAAGGGTAAACAAAGGATTCGGGCTTGAAAACAAATTGGTCATCCCAAAATCAGTTCCTGCTTTATCAATTAATTTCAGGCCCCCACTGTCATCTTTTTGATAAATTAAAACTTCTCTAAAAGTCGGGTTCTTTATTTCTAGAATAATTTCATCATTCAATTCAAACGCTTCGCTAATATTAAAACTCAAAAAGACTTCATTCACAAATCCAAGATTGAGGTAAGTTTGATTGGTTATTTCTTCACCAACAACCACATCAAATTTGGAAGAATTGTAAATTTTATATTCGGTAACTTCAAAAATGGAATCATTTTCAATTGATACAAAATAAGCCATTACTGGAAAAAAAACTATTGTGATCACAGTGAAACCAATAATAATTGGCTGCCGTTGTAGTTTTTTCCAACTCATAAATTATCCAGATTTAAATCAAACTCTACATGTAATTCTCCCATTTTACTTTGAAGCTTTTTAATTTGTTTAGGATTATCTCTTAAATCAAAAATGAAATCCCTTTCATCTTCTTTTGCCAAAGCTAGGTTATAGACATCATTGACCTCCATAATAGTAGCTATCAATCCCTCTTTGGGATATAGAAATGTTCCTTTATCACCTAAACATTCAATAATTTTCAATCCAACCGCCTGTGAATTTGCAACAGTAAAAGGTGAGCAAAAAGCCATTAAACATTTCAATTTTAAAAATGAAGTTAGCGCAACGCCTATTCTGATTAAATAAATACTTCCTATTCCAAATCCGGAAACTTCTCTTGAATTCCACAACCCACAATATTCAGCAACTTCAAGATTTTGAAATCTCTTCATATACTCAACAATACTTTCATCCTTTTCAAAGATTGCGCTTTCAAGGGGAAGTGGGAAGTTTTCGTTTCTCAACTGGATTCTTCCTCCCCCTAAGATTTTACATTCTTCGTCAAGCGATTCAACGAGTAAAAGATAAACATTTGGATTTAGCGCCCATGATCGATCTGCTGATGTAACTTTTGTAACTCCATAGGATTCCAAAACCCTGAAATGACCTTCAATATATTTTTCTGTTTCTTCAATTGAGGAGATTGCTCTCACAACCCTGATTTTTACTTTCATTTCTTTTTTTAAAGAATATATCCAAATCTACATATGCTCTACCCGATTCAATTTTTTCTCCACAAATGATTTCTCTTGCATAATGAGCACAAATCGCTCCACCCAAAATAACCGCAGAACCCAGTTGAGGCCAAGTAGTTATACTCTTTCCAATTTCATTTATGCTTATTTTCCCTCTTTCAGAAATATTTTCATAATCCAAAATAGTTAAAATCATTTTTTGTTTGTTTTCGTTAGAAGCTTCCAACATGTTATTTTCATTCGCCATTTTACAAAGCATGCCATGAAATATTGGTCTGTCAGGTTCTAAATCAAAACGCTCTATATCAATCATTCCTCTATCACTTGTATCCATTAGAACTGGAATTCCCAAATACTTCGCTTTTAATCTGCACTTAATTTTAACTTCTATATTATCACATTCCTCAATTAAAACATCCAAATTTCCCCCCTCACAAAAAAACTGTTCTATATTTTCATCATTTATGCCCTTATCAAATACAGTGACTTTCAAATACGGATCTATTTCCGCAATTTCCCTAACCACAATTTGAGTTTTTTCAATTCCAATATTTGTAATACTTGTTCGCAATCGATTCATATTACCAAGCTCCAACATATCAAAATCAGCTATTCTCAATTCACCGAAGGACCTTTCCATGGCCAGACTGATGGCTACACTCTGTCCAACTGATAGACCTATGATTCCTATTTTTTTTGTGGATAAGAGATCCTGTTCTTCTTGCGTAATTTTGAATTTGTTTCTAGCTGTCCTTACGGCTATAAATTCCCGTTCCGGTAAAATACGGACCAAGGTGTTTTTCCAGGGATAATAAACCCAGCTTCCATAAGTAGCTCTATCTTCTATCCCAAAAAATATTTCGACCTTTTTTTCCAACTCAAAAGAAGTAAATTTGGTGCTTGGGTTTTGAAGCTTAATTAGGTCAGTTACCTGACTGTCCAGCGTATCGAGTACCTGTATAAAGGGACTTTCACTAAGTTCTTTAATATAATTGGAATCCTCAGGCTTTTTGGGGTTGAGCAATAAATGATTTGAATAATCCAGCGATTCAAGCTTTAAATTAAGATTCATGAGAAACTAAGGGGATGATTGGTGTTGGTAAAGTTATATTTTAGATTCAATATTCATATTAAAAAAATAAAAAATCTTTATCAAAATATTTTTTATTTCAATATTTGGTAAATAATACCCAAATTATAGAGCAAATCAAAAAAGGCTAATAACTTTAAAGCTCCATATCAGGTCAACCTGTATCCTTATCCTTTTAAATAAATCTTAATGCTAAATATTCATGTCAGAGCCAATTGAAGAAAAAATAAAAATCCTATATGTCGATGATGAAGAAAATAATCTGCAGGCATTTAAAGCGACTTTTAGACGGGACTATAAAATATTTTTGGCTATTTCACCTCACGAGGGCCGTGAGATGCTGAGATCTCACGAAGTAGACATCATCATCACTGACCAGAGGATGCCCGAAGAAACCGGTGTGGATTTTTTAGCCTCTGTAATTCCACTTTATCCGGATCCAATTCGTATTCTGTTGACAGGATATTCTGATATACAGGCAGTTATTGATGCCATCAACAAAGGACAGGTGTATCATTATCTGACCAAACCCTGGGAGGAAGATTACATGAGAACGGTCATCAATAACGCATATGAGGTCTTATTCCTTCGTAAACAAAACAAAAAACTTACAGAAGATCTGATTAAATCCAATGATCAACTGGAATTTTTGCTACGCCAAAACCTGCTTTCTTAATATCTTGCTGCCAACAGAAGCTGTAATTCTTTATGCGTCATCGAAAACTTGCGGCCTAAATAGGCATTGGTGAGACTGCCCCTATAGGTGTATACACCTTTCATAAACCATTTATAGTTGAATATCATCTCCTCTGCTCCGCCCAGATCAGCCATCTGCAGAAGAATCGGCGTGAAAATATTACTCAATGCCACCGATGCCGTTCTTGACACTCTCGAAGCTATATTGGGCACGCAATAATGGATGATGCCATGTTTGACATAGGTCGGTTGATCGTGAAAAGTCATCTCCGCCGTTTCTATACATCCTCCCTGATCGATACTTACATCAATGATCACACTTCCCGGCATCATAGCAGCCACCATCTCTTCACTCACCACAATTTTGTTTCTGCCTTTCTCTGTCCTTAAAGCACCGATCACAACATCGGCTTCCTTCAGCGCTTGTGCCAAAGTAAGATTGTCAATTGTTGAGGTGTAAACCTGCTGGCCCAGAAGCTGTTTGATTCTTCTGAGCTTATAGATGTGATTATCAAAAACTTTTATATTGGCACCCAGCCCCAAGGCTGTTCTTGCTGCATATTCAGCAACTGTGCCTGCTCCGATAATCACAACTTGTGTTGGTGGAACCCCGGTAATGCCACCGAGGATTAATCCTTTTCCATCGCTCACACTGCTTAAATATTCTGCCGCAATCAACATCACTGTACTGCCTGCGATTTCACTCATCGCACGGACCACAGGCATTCCACCTACTTTATCTTCAAGGTTTTCAAAAGATACAGCGGTGATTCTTTTATTGTTGAGCGCATGCACATATTCAGCGTTTTGCTTGCCTAACTGCAAGGCGGAAATCAAGCAGGAACCCACCTGCATATAACCGATTTCTTCTACAGTTGGTGGTTCAACCTTCAGGATGATTTCGGCATCGAAAGCTTCTTTGGGTGAATAAACCACCCTTGCCCCTGCATCGGAATATTCCTGATCTGTGAATTTGGAAAGTTTTCCGGCATTACTCTCGATGACAATGTTCAGCCCGTTGTTGACCAACAAACCAACTGCCTCAGGGGTCAACAGGACACGCTTTTCCTGTGCAACAATTTCTTTTGGCAAGCCTATAAGTAATGAATTCTTTGATTTTTTGACTTTTGCAGGCGCTTCTTTTGGAAGGACCCCAACAGCTTCGGTAATTTCAACCATCTTTTGCGCCATTTTCAACTCGATTTAAAGTAATCAACCTTCCCCCTTTTTCATCAACTTCAATATTTAGCAAGAAAAAATTCTCCGGAAGGTATTCAGGAATCTTCTCAGCCCACTCTATCCAACAATAATTCCCACTATAGAAATATTCATCAATACCAATATCCAACACTGCTGAGGCTTCTTCGATTCTGTAAAAATCAAAATGATAAAACATCTCCCCCTTTTCATTTTCATATTCATTGACAATAGAAAATGTGGGACTGGATATCCGGTCCACCACCCCAAAGGCTTTACCGATTGCTTTGATCAGTGTTGTTTTGCCTGCACCCATCTCACCTTTGAATATCCAGATCTTTTCTTTTTTGCATAGACCAAATATTTTTTCGGCTACTTCCGGTAGTGCCTCGATGTTTTCACAATAAATGCTTTCCAATTTAATTATTCTTTGGCACCAAATGAACTACAGGTAAAATCATTTCTTCCAAAGAAACACCTCCATGCTGAAAAGTGTCCTTATAAAAGTTGACATAATAATTGTAATTGTTTGGATACGCAAAGAAATAATCTTCTACCGCAAAAACATAACCTGTTGAAACATTGAATTTCGGAAGCTTGGCATCCTCAGGTCTGTCGATCTCAAAAACTTTTCCACTTTCAAAATTCAGATTTTTCCCTTGCTTGTATCTCAGGTTGGTTGTGATCGTCTTGTCACCAACAATTTTATAGGGCTTGTTAACTCTTTTTGTCCCATGATCAGTGGTTACGATTAATTCGGCCCCGACTTCATGGATTTTTTTGAACATCTCGAATAATGTAGAATGCTCAAACCAGCTTTTGGTCAAAGATCTGTAGGCTGATTCGTCAGGGGCCAACTCACGGATCATTTTCATGTCTGTCCTGGCATGCGACATCATATCCACAAAATTATATACCAAAACATTCAACTCATTGTTGAGCAGATTATGAAACTGGTCCAGAACATTCTTGCCTTGATAAACCTGCAGGATCTTGTGATAAGAATACTTGATGTTCATCCTGTTTTTGTGTAGGTTCTCTGCAAGAAACTCTTCTTCTTTATTATTCTTGCCTTCATCGGTATCCTCACCTTCCCAGAGATCGGGATGAAACCTGGCCATATCCGACGGCATCAACCCACTGAAAAGCGCGTTTCTGGAAAATGCCGTGGTGGTTGGCAAGATGCTGTAATAAATACTTTCCTCTTTAGTATTGAAATATTCATTGACCAGGGGTTCAAGGACTTCCCATTGATCGAGTCTCAGATTGTCAATGACTATAAAAAACAGGGGTTTTCCGGATTTAATATGAGGAAAGACCTTTTCCTTCATCAATTGATGAGAGAGAATGGGCTTATCGGCTTTGGGGTCATTGATCCAGTCGAGATAATTATTCTTGATGAATTTAGCAAATGAGGAATTGGCTTCTACTTTCTGGGTATCGAGTACCTCCTGCATGCTTTTGTTTTCGGTGGTATCGATCTCGATTTCCCAATAGGTCAGCTTCTTATATATTTCTGCCCATTCTTGATGTGTAGAAGCGTCATCACATGCCATACTGATGTTGCGAAAATCCTGACGATAGGAAAGATTGGTTTTTTCGGATATCAGCTGCTTGTTTTGTAAGATTTTTTTTACCGAAAGCAGAATCTGGTTGGGATTTATGGGTTTGATCAGGTAGTCAGCGATCTTGCCCCCGATGGCATCATCCATAATGTGCTCTTCCTCACTTTTTGTGATCATTACTACCGGGATCTGCGGCTTTATCAATTTGATCTGCTGAAGGGTTTCCAGACCTGAAATACCCGGCATCATTTCATCTAAAAAAATCACATCGTAGTTATTGTTTTCCACCAATTCTATCGCATCCAGCCCGCTGTTGACAGTGCTGAGTTCGTATCCTTTTTGTTCTAAAAAAAGTATATGTGGCTTTAAAAGATCTATCTCGTCATCAGCCCATAATATTTTGAATTTTTGCATAAAATTTGGTTTAATTCTTTTAAAATAATAATTACTTTTGAAACCAATCAAATGTCTGAGACATTGAAAAGTCATAAAATTTTGAATGATCCTGTTTATGGGTTCATTACCATTCCCAGTGAACTGATTTTTTCCATTATTGATCACCCCTATTTCCAAAGGTTACGTCGGATCAAACAATTGGGTTTAACCGACTATGTCTATCCCGGCGCACTCCATACGCGTTTTCATCATGCCATCGGGGCTATGCATCTGATGAGCATCACTCTTGACAATCTCAGGAATAAAGGTAATGAAATCAACGATAAGGAATACGAAGCGGCGCTAATTGCCATATTGCTTCATGATATCGGTCACGGTCCGTTTTCACATGCTCTGGAATTCAGCTTGTTGAAGAATATTCACCATGAATCCCTTTCACTCCTGATCATTGATCATCTGAACAAACAATTTGACGGCCAACTTGATCTTGCTTTGAAGATTTTTAAGGGTCAATATGAAAGAAAATTTTTTTTCCAGCTGATTTCCAGTCAGTTGGATATTGATCGGTTGGACTATTTGCAGCGGGACTGTTTTTTTACAGGGGTTTCCGAAGGTACAATAGGTGCAGACAGGATCATCAAAATGATGGACATCAAAGACGATCATGTGGTCGTGGAAGAAAAAGGAATTTATAGCATTGAAAATTTTCTCAGTGCACGCAGATTGATGTACTGGCAGGTTTATCTTCATAAAACCACAGTAAGTGCCGAAAAAATGCTGATCAATCTTATCAGACGAGCGAAAGAGGTGATGCTATCGGGGAAAAATCTGGATGGGACTGAAGAATTTCTTTATTTTTTGGAAAATGATTATTCACTCGCAAATTTTAAAGCTTCGGAAAAACCGCTTGAAAACTTTTTGTCATTGGATGATTATGATGTCTGGGGAGCCATCAAGCTTTGGAAAAACCATGAAGATTATATTTTGAGAAACATATCGAGGATGTTTCTCACCCGTAACCTTTTTAAAATAAACCTGAGCAACGAGGCAATTTCCCCAAATGAGCTGGAAAAAATCCGATCAAAAACCGCGCAGATTCTCGGCGTAGAGGGGCCGGACCTTTCCTACTTTTTCAGTTACGGCACCATCAGCAACCATGCCTATATGGCTACTGAACGTATTCTGATACTTACCAAAAAGGGAGAAATCATAGATCTGGCACAGGCTGCTGACCTCCCCAACATCAAGGCCATGAGCAAAATCGTCGTAAAACATTATGTCTGTCGGGCGAAAAATTTAACTTTGTGAGTTTAAAAAATGATAGAAAATGGAATTTACCATTGAACAGATTGCTGTATTGATCGAAGGAAAGGTAGAAGGGGATGGCAGTATCAAAGTAAACAGGCTGGATAAAATCCAGGAAGGAAAACCCGGAGGAATCAGCTTTCTTTCCAATGAAAAATACGAACCTTTTCTGTATGAAACAGAAGCTTCCGCAGTGATTGTTTCGGAAAGCTTTATCCTTACCAAACCCATCAAAACCACACTGATCCGTGTAAAGAATGCCTACACAGGATTTACACTGTTATTGGAAGCGTATTCCCATTTGACCAAAACAGAAAAAACAGGTGTTGAAGAGCCTGCTTTTATCGCCAACAGCAGTGAAATCGGCGAGGGTTTTTATAGGGCTGCTTTTTCTTATATTGGTAAAAACTGCAAAATAGGAAACGAGGTCAAAATCCATTCCCATGTTCATATTGGAGATGGTGTCACTATCGGGAACAACTGCATTTTTCATCCCGGAGTCAAAATTCTTCGCGGCACCCGGATTGGAAACAATTGTGAGTTTCATGCAGGAGTTGTCATCGGTTCTGATGGATTCGGATTTGCACCCCAGGAAGACGGTACTTACAAAACCATTCCCCAAATCGGGAATGTAATCATTGGTGATCATGTTAACATTGGAGCCAATTCAACCATCGACAGGGCGACAATGGGATCCACCATTATCAAGTCCGGCGTTAAAATTGACAATCTGGTGCAGATTGCGCACAATGTAGTCATTGGCGAAAATACCGTGATTGCATCACAGACCGGAATATCCGGATCTACAGAAATCGGCAAAAACTGTGTCATTGCCGGGAAAGCGGGAATTGTGGGTCATATCAAAATTGCAGATCATACTACCATCGGTGGCAATACAGGGATCAACAAGTCAATAGAAAAACCCGGGCAAACCATTTTTGGCTATATGGGATTTGAAATGAAAAGCTTCTTGAAATCCTATGCGATTTTCAAAAATCTACCCCAACTCAGGGACAAATTGAAAGAACTGGAAAAAAAACAATAAATTTACGCACTTAAAATTTTAGGGCAAAGCATATCGATGAGGGTAAAACAACACACGATTAAAAAACAAGTCACATTATCAGGCGTAGGCCTCCATACCGGTGTAATATCCAATATGACTTTTGTGCCGGCACCCCCAAATCACGGTTATAAATTTCAAAGAACAGATCTGGAAGGATATCCCATCATTGATGCGGATGTTGACAATGTGGTAGATGTTTCCCGCGGAACTACCCTGGAACAAAACGGAGCAAGGGTGTTCACGGTGGAGCATGTACTTGCTGCTTTGGTGGGACTTGAAGTGGATAATTTACTGATTCAACTGGATGGCCCTGAGCCTCCCATATTGGATGGTTCTTCCATCAAATTTATTGAAGTCATTGAGGAAGCGGGGTTTGAAGAACAAAATGCATTAAGAAGATTTTTTGAAGTACCCGAAAGCATAACCTTTAGAGACGCCTCAAGAGAGGTGGAAATGGCGGCTTTACCTTTGGATGACTACAGAGTGACGGTGATGGTTGATTATAACTCCCCCGTCTTGGGCAGTCAGCATGCTTCCATCACAGACATCAGCCAGTTCAAAACCGAAATCGCCTCATGCAGAACCTTTTGTTTCCTCCATGAACTGGAAATGCTTTACAACCAGAACCTGATCAAAGGCGGGGATCTGAACAATGCCATTGTAGTTGTGGACCGGATTGTGGAAGAAAAAGAACTTGCGCACCTTGCCAAGATGTTCAACAAAGAAAAAGTGGAGGTACGCAAGGAAGGTATCCTGAACAATGTAGAGCTTCGCTATAAAAACGAACCCGCCAGACACAAATTACTTGACGTAGTAGGTGATCTTGCCTTGGTGGGCAGACCTCTTAAAGCCCAGATTTTGGCAGCAAGACCCGGACATGCAGCCAATGTAGCTTTTGCAAAGAAAATAAAAAGGGCGATGGAAAAAGCAGGTCCCAGCCATATCCCGCATTACGATCCCAAATTACCACCGGTAATGGATATCAATCAGATCAGCAATATCTTACCTCACCGGTATCCTTTTCAGCTATTGGATAAAATCATCTATTTGGACAGCACTGTGGTGGCGGGAGTGAAAAACGTAACCATCAATGAACCCTTTTTTATGGGGCACTTTCCCAACAATCCCGTAATGCCGGGCGTTCTTCAGGTAGAAGCAATGGCTCAAACAGGCGGGATTCTGGTTTTGAGCACAGTGGAAGATCCCGAGAATTACTGGACATATTTCCTGGGAATCGAAAGCTGTAAATTCAGAAAAATGGTTTTACCGGGAGACACCCTGGTATTTAAATGTGAACTGTTAGCTCCCATCAGAAGGGGGATTGCAAAGATGAAAGGAGAAGCTTATGTTGGAAACACCCTCGTTTGCGAAGCCATAATGACTGCAAGTATTGTAAGAAAAGAATCATGATTCATAATCTATCATACGTCCACGAGGGAGCAACTATAGGAGCAAAGGTCCAAATAGATCCTTTTACCATGATCCACGAGAATGTCGTCATCGGTGAAGGAACCTGGATCGGATCAAACGTAACTATTTTTCCCGGGGCACGAATCGGTAACAATTGCAAGATTTTTCCCGGATCAGTGATTTCTGCCATTCCTCAGGACCTCAAATTCCAGGGTGAGGAATCCACTGTGGAAATCGGAAACAACACCACCATCCGCGAATGTGTGACCATCAGCCGTGGCACCATGGATAAAAGAACAACCAGAATCGGGAACAACTGCCTGCTGATGGCCTACGTGCACATCGCCCATGACTGCCATATCGCAAACAATGTGATTATCGCCAATGCAGTACAGGTAGCGGGGCATGTTACCGTGGACGATTGGGCCATTGTAGGCGGAAGCAGCGCAATTCATCAATTTGTAAAAGTGGGGATGCATTCCATGATATCGGGTGGATCGCTGGTAAGAAAAGATGTTCCCCCCTTCACCAAAGCAGCCAGGGAACCACTTAGCTACGCAGGTGTAAACAGTCTGGGATTAAGAAGAAGAGGGTTTTCCAACGAAACTATCGGTCATATCCAAGAAGTTTACAGGTACCTGTTTTTGAACAGCCTGAACAACAGCAGGGCATTGGAAGAAATAGAAATAAACCTACCTGCAACAAAAGAGAGGGATGAAATTGTCAATTTTATCCGGTCTTCTGCCAGAGGCGTAATGAAAGGCTATATCAATTAGCCCATGCTCGAAATCAAGCTGGAAGGAATTTCCAAAAGATATCAATATGAATGGATTTTTAGAAAGCTGACCATAGCCCTCTCTCCGGCATCTAAATGTGCCATCACCGGCAGTAACGGTTCAGGGAAATCAACCTTGCTCAAATGTATCTCCGGCCTTATCCCGCTTACAGAAGGAACTCTAATTTATAGGTATAAAGGAGAAATTATTTCTGACTCCGAAATTTACAAATATCTGGTCATCAGCGCACCTTATCTGGAACTTCCGGAGGAATTCACGTTGCTGGAATTGCTGAAATTTCATTTTCAATTCAAAAAATCGGTTGGCGATATCAGCTTTGAGGAAATGATAGAAATCATGTACCTAAAAGAGCACCAGCAAAAACCCATCAGCCAGTTTTCTTCGGGAATGAAACAGCGCTTAAAACTCGGGCTGTGTTTTTTTTCTGATGTTCCGCTTGTGCTTCTGGATGAACCGACCTCCAATCTGGATGAAAAAAGTGTATTCTGGTACCTGGATATTGTCAAAAGATTCGGAAAAAACCGAACTATTATCGTTTGCTCCAATGAGCCAAAGGAATACTCATTCTGCGATCAAAAAATAAATGTGGAAGATTATAAGCTCAAAAAATCGCTTTGATAATTCCGTCTAATGTTTAATTTTACGTTGTTATAAAAATCCCAGTTCATGCAAAAGTTTATTTTTGGTCTGACAATATTGATCGCCCTTGGCCTATCTATATCCTCCTGTAAAAACAAAAAAGAAGAACCTACTCCTGTGAAAACCCCGGAGCAACTGGCCATAGAAGACCTCGCCGGTGAATCTTCCCTTACCTGGACAGTAGCAAACGGTGGTAGCGTTACCAGGGACGGAAGAGCTGAAACGAATATTTACAGTGATTTTGAAATCCGTTTCTCCGGAAACGCCAACAGTAAAACTTATACTACAGAAAACAGCAATGATCTTTTCGACAACAGCGGGAACTGGTCTTTTGTAGGGGACGATCTGGATATAATTCAGCTTGCCGGAACAAAGCCGGCTTCAGGAAGAGAAATCTCCTACACAAGATCCGGCAATGATCTGACGCTGAATTTCAATATTGTGGTCCCAAGTGGCAGGACGCTTCCAAATGGTGCTGTTGCCGGATCGTATGTCTTTAGGTTGAAGCGTAAATAAAAGTAAAACAATAATTGAGGAGTCTATTCAACAAAATCTACTCCCTACCCTTATAGGTATGGTAGGTCAAATAAGGGCTTGTTTTGTTTGGGGCTTTCAAAAGGAATTTGGAAGCAACAGGTATGGTAGGTACAAATAAGGGGCGTTAGCCCTGATGTCTTCTTAGCAATAAGTACAATGCATATTGATGAGGGGCGTAGCCCTGAAATCTCTCTCTCAACCGTACCGTTCAAATAGATATTCTGCGTCATAGTCAATTTCAAATTTTTTGAGTAGTGACATGTATTCGTCCCGGAATGATTGCTTTTTTATGATGTTGGGATTGGTTTAAAACATATTTCACCACATTATCGATATGTAATTCAAATTGTACATATTTTGTGTGTATGTATTTGCCATTGTTTTTTAAGATGTCAGGGCTAATTTCGATCCTCATCTATCCAGTTCAAACTAATCGGAAAAGTCACTTCACAGGGACCTTCTCCGTTTTTTCCAAATTGCCCAATTAATTGATCGTTTGAAACATCAATAACTTTATATTGATAGCCCGTTCCTCTGTCATAAACAAAAAGATGATTGCCAAACAATTGAAGACTTGAGGCTTTTTAATCAATTGATAATCAGTTGTGTTAAACTTCCTTTAATACAAGGCCTCATCAAAAGGCACAGAAGTAGAAGCATTCCCTAAAGTATGAATAGAATCTAAAGAAAAAACTTTGTGTTTTTGCGGCTTGGCGGGAAACTATTCTTTTGACTTCATTTTTTTAGTTTGGATCAGTTCAGGCCTTAGACCATTTTATTTCAACGTTATCAGGGTAACACCGGCACCCCCTCTATCAGCATGTTCATCTTCCATTCTGCCCACCTGGTTCATATTCCGCAGCAGGTTACGGGTGATTTCTTTTAATATCCCATCCCCTTTTCCATGGACAATCCTGAGGTCTTTCATGCCCAGCATAAAGCCTTCATCTATAAAGTTCTGAATGAAGGGTAATATTTCTTCCCCCCTTTTTCCTCTGAGATCAAGATTAGGAGAAAATTCCATCATCTTGGCGTTGGTATCATAACCCGTCCGTCTTGCAACTGCCTTCTTTTCCTTTTTCATTCCGGTGTTGGAAATCTTCTCCAACCGGCTCCTCTTCACAGTCGATTTCAGTTCGCCGATGCTGACTTCCACTTCCTTGTTTTTCAAAGCCAAAACCTCCGCAACTGCACCATTATCTCTTAACCGAACAAAATCCCCTACTACTATCTCTCCACCGATCACCTTTATTTCGGGAGCCGCGACCACAGTTTTGTCGGGTTTCACCTTTGCCTTCAGCTCCTCAAGCTCCACCCTCGCCTTTTTGGTAATTTCCTTATCTGCTTTGTTCTCTTTTATACTCCGGATAGTGGCTTCGATTTTCTTGTTGACATCATCCAGCAAAGTTTTGGCTTCTGACTTGGCTTGCTGGATATATTGCTTTTTGTTGTTGTCGATGGTTTCTTTAAGCTGATTGTATTCGGTCATCCGCTGCTGAACAATCCGCTCCTTTTTCTGCAATTCCGCTACAAGCTGCTCATATTTGGTCTTTTCGTTTTCCAGTTTATTGAGCATCCGGTCATATTTTACCCGATCTTCACCTATGTTTTCTTTGGCATAAGCAATGATACTTTTTGGTATTCCGATCTTGGAGGCAATTTCCAATGCAAAGGAACTTCCTGGCTTCCCGATTTCCAGTTGGTAAATCGGTTCCAGTTTATCAACATCATACCGCATCGCCCCATTGACAAGGCCCTGATTCTTGGAAGCTATCTGTTTAAGGTTCCCATAGTGGGTGGTGATGATACCATAAGCACCAAGTTTGTTCAGTTCCAGCAGGATCGCTTCGGCTATTGCACCCCCGAACAGGGGCTCAGTACCTGTTCCGAATTCATCAATGAACAAAATGGTCTTTTTGTCCGCAAACCGGCTGAAGTATTTCATACTCATCAAATGCGAGCTGTAGGTACTCAGGTCATTTTCTATATTCTGCTCATCCCCTATATCTATAAAGAAATTGTCGAACAAAGAACACTTGGAGTGAGAATCCACAGGAATCAACAAACCACATTGCAACATATATTGAATGATGGCCACAGTCTTCAAGGTCACGGATTTACCTCCTGCATTGGGGCCGGAGATGACCAGCAATCTTCTGTTGTGATCCAGTTGGAAATTTAAAGGGACAATTTTTTTATTCTGTTGCTTCAGGGCAAATTCCAGCAGGGGATGCCGGGCATCGTACCATTCGATCAACCGGTTTTTTTCCAGGACAGGTCTGTTGGAATTGGTTTTCACGGCAAATTTGGCCTTGGCTCTGATGAAGTCCACCATTCCCAAGAAATGAAAAGCGCTCCTGAGTTCCGGAATAACCGGTCTTAGGGTATCGGTCAGCTGTGTGAGAATCTTCTGAATCTCCCGTCTTTCCATGTACTCGAGATCTTTCAGCTCATTATTGATATCCAATACCTCTGCAGGCTCCAGGAAAACAGTCTGCCCGGTGGCTGACTCGTCGTGAATAAAGCCTTTAATCTTCCTTTTGTTTTCTGCCAAAACAGGTATTACCATCCTGCCGCCTCTGATCGTCACAGAAGCATCTTCCGGGGTCAGGCCTTTTGCACGGGCTTCCCTGAAAATTCGGTCCATCACTTTTCTGATGCGGCTTTCTTCATAAATTATCTGCCCTCTGATCAGGGAAAGTTCTTTGGAGGCATTGTTGCGGATTTTTCCTTTTTCATCAATCACCCGCTCAATGGCTTTCAGTAGCGAATGATCCAGATTTACCAAGCCCAGCAGCTGAAAAAGATTAGGATAATCTTCAGCATATTTATTGAAAAAATCCACACATCCTTTCAGTGTGAAAAGAGCAAGTTTGATTTCGTGAAAATCCTCCTCATATAAAAAGGTGCCTTCAATCTTGGCTTTTTCCAGATATGGATAAATATTGGTGTAATTGGAAGAGGGGAAATTCTCACCGGAAACCAATATTCTCCTGAATTCTTCGGTTTGATCCAATAGCTTGGTGACCAGCCTGATGTCACTGGAATAATTCATCTTGTTGACAAAATCCACTCCCAGTGAACTGCTGCATTCGGCTTTGATCAATTCTTTGATTTTGGAAAAATTTATTTTTTCTTCCAGATTGTGGGGGTAAAGCATCATGTATTATTGTTCTCCTACTTTTTCATACACATTTAAGGAATCAATGGTTCGGGAATATAATTTATCCATCTTTTTGGGGTCCATAAGATAATATTGAAGACTCCGGATGAAAACGCTGTCAGGAATTTCATGTTTTTCAAATACCTGCTTTTCCATATATGGATACAGATTTCTGGAAGAATCGTAAGGAATAGGAAAAGAGGCCACCAAACCTTCTGTCATATGGATGTCAATTAAAATTTCCACCATTTTATCCTCGCCGAGAATTCCTTTGGGTGGAGCATCATTGCCGCAGCCTGAGATGAATATCAGCAGGAGAAATATTATATATACTTTTTTCACGTTGCAAAATTAGCGAATTCTAAGAAAAGATAGCCAAGCCCCGTGTATTACTCGTTTTATTATTCAACATTGTCTGCTAAATTAGGCTTCTCAAAATCAGTACATGAACCAACTACTAAAAAAGCTCCGAAAGTATGAGATTATGATCCGAAAGGTCGCCAACAACCACCTTCAGGGAGATTATCAATCTATTTTCAAAGGGGCCGGTTTGGAATTTGATGATTTGAGACCATATCAATATGGTGACGATGTACGGACCATCGAATGGAAGGTATCCGCAAAAGGACACGGCACTTTTGTCAAAACTTTCAAAGAGGATAAAGACCAAGGTGTTTATTTTTTGCTGGACATCAGTGGATCACAGGATATCGGTGAAATCGGAAAGAAAAAGATAGATCTTGGCAAAGAAATTACCGGGGTACTTACTTTGGCAGCCATTTTTGAGGGAAGTCAGGTTGGATTGATATCCTATTCCGATGAAAAAGAAAAAATCATACTTCCGGGAAAAGGTCCAAAGCAAGGAGTGAAAGTCATCCAGGGAATATTCAGTCATCAAAACAAATCTTTGAAAACCAACCTCAGGGAAATGTTTACCTTTGCGCTGAATCTTATCAAAAAAAGGAGTATCATCATCGTGATATCTGATTTTATTGATGAAGGATACGAAAGACCGTTTAAAGCCCTTGCCGAAAAACATGATCTTGTCGCCATCCAACTTACAGATCCCAGAGAAGCTTTGTTGCCTTCTTTGGGTATCATTCCTATTTATGATAAAGAAGAAGGAAAAACCACCTGGGTCAATACTGCATTCGGCAGTTTCTCAAAAAAAATATCCGATACCTATACCACAGAAAGGGAACACCTCAAAGAGGTCTGCAAAAAAAACCAGATCAATTATCTGGCAATAGATACCAGTCAGGATATTGTATTGCCATTGATACAAATGTTCAAGTACAGAAATAAAAGCATGAAACGTGGGTAAGTATCACATTATGTTCTTCAGTATCCTGCTATTGTTTTCCCCCTTGATCACCGAAGCCCAGGCGCCTAAGGTGGAAGGATACTTTATGCAGGATTCCGCCAAACTAGGTGAACGGGTGGCGTATGTGTTGAAAGCCAGCTATAGCCCAGGCACCAATTTGATCTTCCCTGATTCCACTTACACTTTCGGAGAAGATGTGGCTTTTTTGGAAAAGAAGTCCTTTATCACCTCAACAAGAAATGACGTAACCGTGGACAGTGCGGTTTATTATGTTTCCAACTTTTCCCTAAATCCCGTATTGCAATTTTCTTTGCCGGTCTATGAAGTTCTTAAGTATGACAGTATCATCCATTATCCCGAAGAAGCAAACCTGGCGCTGAAGCTTATGATTGATCCAATACCAAAAGAACTGATGTTTGAGGATAACAACATATACCAGCCATTGGAAACCCAATTCAATTATCCTCTGGCTTTTCTCATCCTGGGAATTTTGGCTGTAATAGCCTTGGTACTGATTTTTGTATTTGGTAACAGAATCCAGAAGATGTGGGCTGCGTGGCTGGAAAAGAGAAAATACCGAAGATTTCTCCGCCGTTGGGAAAATGCAGAGAAAGCCTTTGCAGCACATCCGGATATGGCCCATGCCGATGAACTTCTGGGATTGTGGAAAACCTATATGGAGCATCTTAAAAACAAACCTTTCAGGGAGTGGACAACTTCCGAAATTTCGGATTTCCTTGAAAACAAAGCCATTATCAATGATTTTAGGGAAATAGAGTTGATCATATATGCCGGAAGGAATGGAAAAAACATTGCAGAAGCCTGTAAAAATCTCAAAGAGGTTTGTCATGATTCTTACCAACAAAAATTAGTAGCGCAAGATGACAGCAAATAGTATTTCTGATTTTTTTTCCTTGTATTGGTTCCTTCCCGAAACTTTTAGAACATTTGAGTGGGAAAATCTTTGGGCTTTGCATCTGCTATGGATAGTACCCCTGATCCTCTTGCTCAGGAAATTTATTAAATTTCTCAAAAACCCTGTTCTGGAGCTTTCCCTGCCTGGAAACATATCTAAAAACAATCCCTGGACTTATCTGAGGTTGATTCCGTTGTTGTTTTTTCTATTGGCTTTGTGGATGGTCGTCATCGCTTTGGCCCGGCCACAGCGAACCAATGAACGAGTGGAACAATATACCGAGGGAATCGATATCATGATTGTGATGGATATCTCGGAATCCATGGATCTTCAGGATTTCAAACCCAACCGGCTGGAAGCGGCCAAAGAAACCGCTGTGGAATTTATAAACGGCCGATTCGGAGACAGAATAGGAATGGTCATTTTTTCAGGTGAAGCTTATTCACTTGCACCCCTTACTACTGATTATGCTTTGCTAACTGATTTGGTCAGGGAAATATCATTCAACATGATGGATGCCAAGGGTACTGCAATTGGCAGTGCGTTGGCAGCAGGCACCAATAGGATGAGGGAATCAGAATCTGCCTCCAAAGTCATGATCCTGCTTAGTGACGGAGAAAGCAATGCGGGAAATGTGGATCCTATCTTTGCCGCCGAACTGGCTGCAGCCATGGATATCAAGATTTATACAGTTGCTGTGGGAAAAGATGGAATGGTGCCATACGGGGTGGATTTTTTTGGCCGTCCACAGATGATCGAGAGTTATCTGGATGAGACTACCCTGCGGGAAATTTCAAGAATCGGGGATGGTCAGTTTTTCCGTGCTTCGGATGACAATGCGCTCGACCAGATTTTTGAACAGATCAATACCTTGGAAAAAGCCGAAATCATTGAAAACAGGTATAAGGAAACAGTGGATTATTACCGGACATATCTGTTTTGGGGTATGATCTTTTTCTTTATCTGGATGGCATTAAAGAGCTCTTTCTTCAATAATTTTTTATTGGATTGATGTGTTTTCTACATAAAATCCTCTCTGGATATATTCCGGTCTTCGGAATCATAAAAATCCGATAAATCCTCATTGATTCCATCAAGGGTCTACAAATTCAAAATCATACTTTTCTTTTAGATTCATTCCCATCCACTCCCGCATACGCTTGTATTGCGGATGTTTTGTGTCGGATACCGCATCACAAAACTCCGCATATCCCCAGGGGCCACCCACATCCTTCCGGAAGACAGGCTCCGAATGCTTCCACGCAGATGGAATCCCACAACCAGAAGAACCGGAAGGATAAAGGCACTGTAAAAGCCTATTTTTTTAACCTGATTCATGTCTACAATTTAGGACATTGGCATGAAAAAAGAAATGGGGGAGTTTGGAAATATATGACTGAAAAGCCGCAAGTCAAGGTATGACTCACACAGTTTCAACAAACTATTAAATTTATTTATATGAGTCATGCGATGATTAATTCACTTATATTTCCTGCTAAAAAACGCTTGGGATATTCGTGCTAATAAAAGCAAAATAAGAAGAACGTTGAATTGAGAAAATTTAATCATTTGCATAGATTGCTTACGCATTAATTTTCTTCTTGGGAATTATCTGATCTTAAATCAAAGGGTTTAAATATTCAATTTTTGCGGTTTTACTAAGATTTTTTGCTTGTCCACTTGTCAATTCAATTTCAGTAGGGCTACAGTGGATTACAGCATGCTCAGGATTAGTGGGAATTTCAGGTGCCGAAATTGGATGTGTGCCAAAAGATCTGCACTCACCTGCTAAAATTGATACCACTGCTTTAATGGTGAATCTATTTTGAAAATTTCTGACAATTTCACTTGGAAGTCTTCCTCCATCTCTATCAACGGACACACCTCTGGAGTCTTTAAATGCAGCAGAACTAGGCCTGTTTGTATCAGTTTTCCACCAATTTGGAAATGGTTTTATAGCTCTATAAAGTGCTTCTTCATTTTTTATTTCAATTGGCAGCATAAAAATTATCCACTAATTTAATGATTTCACTTTCTTTTACCACTTTTTCCTCATCCGTTCCACCAAATTGGATCAAAGCCACAATTTTATCTTCAACAATTTCTAACTCCAGGTATTCATCCCCTATTTCAAATTCAAGTTGAATGCTATTTCTACCTGTTGGGAATATTTGGGGTTGCGCCTCTAGGGATGAAATAATATTAAATACTTTTTCAATGAGTGTTTTGCTAAAAGCATGAGAATTTTCACCGTTCCATCCTTCGGGAAGTCCATTTATTGTTTTTAAAGTTCGCAAATTGGATAAGAGCGAATTTTCCAATAATTCTTTTCTTCCTATTAACCTCGTTTCGGATGTAAAAAAGAAATTTTTATGATAGGGATCCACGAATGCCCACCCAATTGAGCGGGTACCTAAATCCAAGCTTAAACTTTTTGTGCTGGTATTTTCCAAAATAGCTTCACTCATTTTGAATAATATTTTTTTCAAATGTTTTTAAATGCTCACCTAACCACCTATGGATTTCCTTGGCATGGTTATAATCCATAATTACACCATTTTCAACGACCCTTACCAAACTTTGTTCGTGATCCTTAGGTTCTCGCTCATCAGTTATTTCATTCAAAAGTTTACCATTTTCAAATTCAAAAGTTTGGGAATTAGGGATTGCAACCCTTTCCAAATAAAAGTTGATAATAAACTCCCCTTGGGGACTTATGCCTCCAAAGGCTCCATTGACATACTTCGGGTTGTAGTCAGCTTTAAAAATATACTTTGATTTAATTTTATTTTTCCCCTTCATGATGAAAAAGCAAGCTCTGAAAATTACAATAAATATGCTACATATAAAACATTAAATTCTAGGATAATAATAGAATTCAAAACTTTCTGCTGCACTCATGATCTGTCCGGCCTGACAATAGCCGCATTGCGGCACATCATGTTCCGTCCATGATGACGGTGCAGGCTCCGCACTGTGCTATACCGCAGCCATATTTGGTGCCTACCAGATCCAGATGGTCCCTTAGCACCCAAAGAATGGGGGTGTTAGGATCTACATCCACGGTCTGTTGCTTGCCATTGATATTTAAATTGATCTGTGCCATAGAAGTTAATTTGATATAAATTACGGAATTATAAAAAGGAATAACTTATTGATATCAAATAATGGATTACAAAATTCAAACAAGACATCCCTGATTATCCTGATTTCATGTGATTAAATAAGTTGATAAACCTTTATCTAGTTCGAACATAAAGCCTCCTTTAGTATCCAAGGAATGAATTACTTTCAAATTTTTGGAAATCAAACTAATCAACTCTGAAGTAGAAATATTTCCAAGATTGATTTTTAATAGTTTTTTTGGTGTGTTCCTAATAAGGAAACTTGTTTTAAAATCTGCATCTTTTGTAATGACAATCATCCCATTTTCATCCGCAGAGGTACATATGGCTGATTATGGTGTATTCCATTTTTCCAAAATGTCATTTACATGCAAAGTTTCATGTCCCAATGCATTGAGAAATTTTACAACCTTCAAAGAAATGTGAGCATCACATAAAAACTTCATCAAGCCACATCTTTGATATTGTGACCGGAAAGGCTAAGCTTTGCATATTGTAGACAGGCAAGTATATCCTCTTTTTCTAGTTCAGGATGGTCCACTATAATTTCTTCTGTACTCATTCCGGATCCCAATAAATCCAAAACTACTTCAACCGGCCAACGCATACCTCTTATAATTGGTTTTCCGTGACATATTTCTGGATTCGTGGTAATTCTATTGAGGTAATTCATTGTTTTTTATTTGATTCTATTTAAAATTAAATAAATTGACAAAAAAGTCTTCAAGTTAAAGTTAAATAAATTTGCCCAATTCTTGTTGTTTTGTCCATAAGGATTTGCAATCCTGAAACTTATAAATTTAATTCTAATTCCATTTAATCTGTCACATTCTTTGCCACATGCCTGAATTATCAAGCTTTGTTTTTATGCCTATTGTGTGTCCTTTACCCACCTTTTCATCTCTCAATCATTACATCTGTACATTTTTTAGAAAAGGCTGATCATAAAGCCGCTTCCCAGATGCTTGGTACAAGGCATTTGCCAAAGCCGCAAAAACCGGAGGGTATCCGGGTTCACCCAAACCAGTGGGATCGATTTGGTTTTCCACAAAATGGGTTTCAATTTCTTTCGGAGCTTATTTCATCCGGATCATCCGGTATCGGTCAAAATTGCTCTTGTCAGGAACTCACTCTTTAAATTTCAGTTCACCAAACATGGCAGTGCCAATACCATCCACGACCGAACCTTCACATAAATTCCTTGCCCCATCGGGATTGATAAGTAATCCACAATCCAGCGCACTATAGACCTTTTCAATTCGAACCTGTCCGTTTCCGATTCTCAGATCGAGCACCTGGGCAGCATAACTGTTGTGGCAGAAATAAGCGGCAACTCCTGTGGAAATTCCGTCACGAAAGCCCCAATTCATCCCGGATTTACAGGAATATTGCCGAATGGGGATTCAGCTATGTATGCCGAAAGGAATCACGATTGGGGATAGGGAAATGTTGGGGCTAATACTCAACAAGGCGTTCGAAAAATTAAGATTCTACCTATCTTTAAGGATGGAATTAATAAATTCAAAATTGAAATACTATAACTTAGCTAAACAGAAAGCATAAGGTGAAAAATTTATTCGCCCAAGTAATATGACCAAACCTTAAACCGATGGTAAAAACAAGTTTATTATTAGTTCTGTTTACAATCTTATTTCAGTTTTATGGAAGTAAGGAAAAAAATAAAAAAGAACTTAAGTCCGAAAATATTTCGGTCAAAATTGACACTCTTCTCACACCCGAAATTGGCGGAATAAAACAGGTTGTTGAAATTAAAACAAATGATTCAAATAAGCCGGTTCTTCTATTTTTATCAGGCGGACCTGGAAGTTCAATGATGAATACTGCGGACTCTTATACAAACATTTTAAAAAATAAATTTACCATTGTTCAATGGGACCAAAGAGATGCAGGGAAAACTCTGAAATTAAATTTTTCGCCAACCCAACCTTCAGTTGAGCAAATGAAAAATGACACTTATCAAGTTATAAGTTTTCTGGTAAAGGAGTTAAAACAAGAAAAAATATACTTATTGGGTAGTTCTTGGGGAAATGTATTAGGCTTTTATATAGTTAAAAATCATCCTGAATTATTACACTCTTATTTTGCTGTAAATCCTGTTATCAGTCAATTAGCGAGTGAGAAGGAATTACTCAAAACTTTAAAAATTCATTTTAAAGAAAATTCTCTTGCTAGTAAAGAATTGGCAAGCGTAAATATTCCTTTTAAAATTGACGAAGACCTTTTTTATATAAGAAAGTGGCTTTTTTATAAAGATGGGAAGGAATATGTAACAAATGATGATTTCAAAAACGGTTTTCTTCAATGGTCAGAAACTTGGTTGCCTGTGTGGAACGAAGTAATGAATATTGATTTACCAAAGACATTAAAGGAAGTTGACTGTCCGGTTTATTTTTTCGTTGGTAAAAACGATATTCAAACATCGACTGAAATTACAGAAGAATATTTTGAGGAATTGAAAGCACCAAAGAAAGATTTGTTTTTATTTGAAAATTCCGGACATCAAATACATCAGGATGAACCAGATAAGCTTCAAAATACAATAATCAAAACATTGGATACGATTAAATCTGTGGAATAAAAACTACTTACAACGATTATCGCAAATAACGGGTAGGTTGCTGAAAATGATTATTTCAGAGACCTATTATTTAAGCAACTAAGCCTACAACTCCGCATCCTAACTCCCGCAACTTGCGCTAATCGGGACTGTTGGCATGAATTTTAAAGAACCGCGTTACATCTAAATTACCGACCTAGACTTATTCGAATTTTGTAGCTTTATACCGAATTCTAAAATACAAACCATATGAATACCATTAAGTTAAAAAAGGAGCTAATCCATAGAATATCAAGAATTGAAGACGTTGATTTTCTCAATGCCATTAAAACCATCTTGGATTACAAGGAAAAAGAACCCTTCATTGATTTAACTCCCGAACAAGAGAAAGAACTTCTTTCAGCAAGTGAAGAAGGGAAAAAGGGAATATTTTTTTCACAGTCTGAAATGGATGGAAAGGTTAAAGAATGGCTAAAAGAGAAGTAGTATGGACAAGAAATTCAGAAATCCAACTTCAGGAAATTCTTGAATTTTTCACAAAGAGAAACAAAAACGGGCAATACTCTCAAAGACTTTATAATAAATTCAAGGCAAAGCTTAAAACGGCCGCCCGGAGACCTGATTTTGGAATTAAAACAAAACTCGAACAGATTAGGGGTCTAATTGTTGGGGATTATATTTTATTTTATGAGATACTAAATGACAAAATACTGGTGCTGAAAGTATGGGATTGCAGACAAAATCCAGATAAACTCGATATTCCCAGATAAACAACTAATGCTGATCGAGTGGGCGGACCCGCCAGATCTCACTGACGAGGTGCGCTTCACACCACTCCCAAAAGCTTTCGGGATCGGTTAGACAATATCCGCAAGGCCGGCTCCTTCGCTAAAAATGCTCCAAGGAACATTTATCCTTTTCTTCAAAAAGCAGGTAGGCCAAACGCCTGGGGAGTATAAGAAAGCTCCAGTTTTTTTGGATTTGTACCCGGATATCAAACATTATTTCCCTCCATTTACATGAAAGTTTAGTTTCCTTCCCTATCTTCAAAAATCGAATAAAACCCATGCATTTTTGATTTAGCATTCACCCATGTCGCTTTTCCAAAATTCTGTCCTCAAAAAACACCTCGCCTCCCAAGACTTGGCCTCAATCAAAGCGGCGTACATTTCCTATACCGCCTATTTCCATAATCCCCACATCCGGGCAAATATCAGGGCAGCCAAGGAAGAACAGTTTCAGGAAGGGTTTCTCAGGGAGCTTTTTGTCAATATCCTCGGGTATACCCTCAACCCTCAGCCGGATTATAACCTGACCACCGAACTCAAAAACATAAGGGATGCCAAAAAAACCGACGGGGCCATCCTCAAAGACGGCAATGCTCTGGCTGTCATCGAGCTCAAAGGCACCGACACCAAAGATCTCGAAAAAATCCGAGACCAAGCATTCAGCTACAAAAACAACCAACCGGACTGCGTCTATATCATTACGAGCAACTTCGAAAAACTCCGCTTTTATATCGACAATGCCGTGGACTTTTTGGAGTTTTCCATACTCGGAATGCAGGAGGAGGAATTCAAACTCCTTTGGTTGATCCTGCAAAAGGACAACCTACTTGACGGGATTCCCAAAAAAATCAAAGAAGAATCTCTCCTCGTAGAGGAACGGATCACCAAGCAACTCTACGCCGACTATTCCGCCTTCAAACAGGACCTTTGGCAGGATATGGTCAGTCAAAATCCCGGGCAGGACGAGCTCCTTCTCTACAAGAAAAGCCAAAAGCTCCTCGACCGCTTCCTGTTTATTTTCTTTGCCGAGGACAAGGGACTGCTTCCGCCCAATTCCATCATGGAAATAGTTAATCAGTGGGTACACCTCAAGGACCTCGATGCCTATGTGCCACTTTATGCCCGGTTCAGATTATACTTCGGCTACCTCAATACCGGCAGGATACAACCCGGCAAAGCCGAAATCCACGCCTACAACGGCGGACTCTTCGCTCCTGATCCCGTCCTGGATACGCTCCTGATCTCCGACAGCGTCCTGGTCAAGCACGTCCGCAAGCTTACCGAATACGACTTCGAATCTGAGGTGGACACCAATATCCTTGGACATATCTTCGAGCACAGTCTGAACGATATAGAAAATGTACGTGCCCAACTCGCAGGGGAGCTTGTGGATAAAACCAAAACAAAACGGAAACGGGATGGGGTCTACTACACGCCCAAGTACATCACCAAATACATCGTGGACAATACCATCGGCCGGCTCTGTACAGAGAAAAAGGCCGAACTCAGTATTATAGATGAGGAATTTGCGGAGGGCAAACGGGGAAGGCAAAAGAAAACCATCCAAAAATTAAAGGAAAAACTCGATGCTTACCGCTCTTGGCTGCTCCAACTCACCATCTGCGACCCGGCTTGCGGAAGCGGCGCTTTCCTGAACCAGGTCCTCGAATTCCTGATGGCCGAGCACCATTACGTGGACGAACTCGAAGCCCTGCTCTTCGACACTCCCCTGATCCTGCCCAATGTGGAAAACCACATTCTGGAAAACAACATCTTTGGTGTGGACATCAACGAGGAATCCGTCGAAATCGCCCGCCTTTCCCTATGGCTACGCACCGCCAAAAAAGGCCGCAAACTCAGTACCCTCAATTCCAATATCAAAGTCGGCAATTCCCTCATCGATGATCCCGAAGTAGCCGGAGACCTTGCCTTCGACTGGCATGCCCAATTCCCGCAGGTATTTGCCAAGGGTGGATTTGATGTGGTGGTGGGTAATCCGCCTTATGTTCAGTCACATTCTTTGGATGAATACACTAAGAATTTTATTTATACCAATTATAAAACTGCGGAATATCAGATCAATACTTATGCTGTATTTATGGAGAGGATTTTAAAAATTCTTCAGGATAATTCTTACTACAGTGTCATCATTCCAAACTATTGGCTTTCTACTAAGTATGACTCCAGATTGAGAAATCAGATTTTCCTAGAGAATCGGTGTTTGGAAATATTAAATGTCTTTAGCGTGTTTGCAGACGCAACAGTTGATACAGTGATTTTGACAGGTGAAAAAACTATCAATCCTCTTTTTCCAAAGTCTACAAGTATAATTTCATTAGATAAGGATAAAAAAACAATTATCGAGAGATTAAATAATTTAGCTGAAAAGAAGTGGGCGATTAAAAAGGAAGTAGTGTTTGTGGATTCTGATTCTGATACAAATCTTTCATTTGAAATAGTATTGGAGCTTAAAGGAAAATTCAGAGTTTCTGATTTTTTAAATGGATTTCAAGGCTTGAAAACATATGAACAAGGGAAGGGAAGTCCTCCTCAAACAAGGGATATGATGAACAATAAAATTTATCATTCATTTGAAAAAATAGATGATTCTTATCTACTGTCATCCGACAAAAATATTGCGTGTTTTTAAGATTCTTGAAAAAATACAATAGCGAGGTTTTTACACCTCGCTAAAATTTATGATGTTTGAAGTTACCACACTTTAAATATCATGTCCAAAAATACAAATCTTGCAG
>JBGTDA010000078.1:0-8933 GCA_041748555.1 Rhodonellum sp. | reverse complement strand
ATTGGCTTTTGAAGTCAAAGGCCTCCCCGCTGCTGCATTGGGAGGAATTGGACTTATATATATAAAATTCAACCCCCGGCAAACCGTTTCATGGAAAAAGCTATTGAATATTCCCGCAATAATGGTCTCGGCTTTTATTGCTTTATTCTGGTTTGTTGCCATGTATAGAATCCATGGTGCTGTTTATCTGGATTCTTTTTTTGAAGACCAGGTAGGGATGCGGGTTTCTTCAAAAGCAGTTCAAATAGCAGGAAACCTCATTTTGGGAACAGTTTTGATGTTTGCTCTATATGTTCCCTGGTTTTTGTTTGGGTTTAAAAACATGAAGAAAAACTGGCGGGAGGTTAAAAGTGAAAACATGGCTTTTACGGGTTTTGTGATTGTTTGGGTCTTGTCCATCATATTGATGTCAGGTTTGGTGAGTAAATTTTATGAACGTTATTTATTGCCTATCATTCCCTTTGCAAGTGTCTGGTTGGCCTGGTGGCTTATAAAAGGAGGAATTTTTGAACAGAAGAGCGGAAAAAAAACAGCCATTTTTATCCTACAGGCACTGAATTTAATATTGATAATAGCCGCCCTGTTTTTAAATATCAGGTTGGGAGCTCCCACATTGGTCTTTGTTGGTTTAGGCTTCGGAATACTGATTTGGGTTTACTTGATTCGGTTGTGTTGGAGGGAGATAAAATCGGTGGAAGCAATTTCTTACTCCATCTTATTGCTGTTTTATCTAGGTTCTTTTGTGACCTATCAGATATCCCTGCCTGATCAGGGAGATCAGGTAAGTGAATTCATTTTAGAAAATAATATTCCAAAGGGAAGCCGGATAGCCTTTATCGGGCATTTGCACACCGGAAGCAAAATCAGGATCGGTCTGGGGAAAGACTATAAAATGATTGATGTGGTCCAGAGTTATGATGAAAAAAAATTGGAAGATTTTTCTTTCTTTATTGTTGAGGATAAACATATAGAAAGCTTTATAAACAATCATTATCAAATCGAGACAATTACTGTAAACTGGGATCCGAAAATATTGGCTGAAATGATTCAGGGTATCTTGGTTAACAATGTTTCTGAAGTTTTAAAGCAACAAGGAAGAAAATATTACTGGGTGACTCATAAAAATCAAAAAAATGTGGAATAGCCTTTAAGATTCTATCCTGAAAAAGTAAAAAAGGCCTTCCAATAAAACAGGAAGGCTTTGCATATCTGAAAGAATTATTGTCGGGCTACGACCATCTTTTCTTTAAACTTCTTAATCTGCCTTCTTAGTCCTTCTACAGCATCATCAGCTGCGGCCTCAAAAGTATCGCTTTGATTTTTTGCAAAAAGCTGTTTTCCGGGAACATTTAACTTGATTTCAACAATTTTATTTGCTCTTTTTTCATGTTTATCTACTTTCATGATAACCTCACCATCAATGACGCGATCATAATATGTGTCCAATTTGTCTGCTTTCCTTTGGATGAAATCGATTAGCTTGTCGTCGGCATCAAAATGGAGAGAATGCATTTGAAGTTTCATAACAGTAATTGTTTAAAGTTGAACGTTTATTAAGCTTTAGGATGTGCCTGTTCAAACACGGTCCTGATTTTTTCGATGGAATTGTGGGTGTATACTTGGGTGGCAGCAAGACTTGAATGGCCAAGAAGATCTTTTACAGCATTCAGATCAGCACCTTTATTCAACAAATGTGTCGCAAAAGTATGCCTCAACAGATGTGGGCTGCGTTTTGAGGTGTGTGCAAAAAGATCTAAATAATGCCTCACGATGCGGAAAATCTTCATTGGATATGCCTGCTCTTGTTTGTTTGTAACGATAAAATAGTCACTCCGGTCTACATTTGAAAATGTTTCTCCAAATACTTTTCTATACAAAACAATATTTTTTTTAAGCCCGGAAGTGATTGGTATTATTCGTTCTTTTTTCCTTTTCCCCATTACCTTTACAACATCCGAAAACAGATCAATGTCCTTCCATTGAAGTTCCAATAATTCGGATAATCGAACTCCTGTTAGATACAGAAATTCCATCACCATACGGTCCCTTTGGCCACTGAAATCCTTTGAATACACCAATTCATCAAGAACCTTTTCGATGTTGGACTCCTGCACAAATTCAGGAAGTGTTATAGGTGTTTTTAGAGCTTTAAGTTTATAGGTTGGATCCTTAACAACTACTCCTGATCGCATCAGAAACTTATAAAAAGATCTCAATGTAGCCATTTTCCTGTTAACGGAATTGGGATTCATTCCCTGATCCACAAGATCAATAATCCAAGCTCTGATTTCAGAGTAAACCACATCGCTGATATCATTTTTCTCAAAAGACAATTCGCAAAATTCTCCAAATTGTTCAAGATCCTTTTGATAGGCTAAGACAGTATGGGGGCTGGCTCTTTTTTCGTGTTCAAGATAATTGATGAAAGAATCGAGCATGTGCGTGAAAAGATTAATATAACTCTATTAAGTTAAAGGAAATAATGAATAAAATTGCTGCTTTTTGAACATAATTCTAAAAAAAAATTTGCTCGTGCATAACCTAAAACATCAAAAAATAAAGTCTTGAAAATAAATTTTCCGGAAAAGGGTAAGCCTGATTGGGAAATAAATTTAGAAAAGTTCAAATTATCTCAATAAAAAAGCGTATCCGCTTTCGGTAGATACGCTGATTTGTTGGAACATCAAAAAGTTAAAAAACAATTATTTTGCTTCTTCTTCTTGCATCCTTTGTTTATATGCAGCTTTGATTACTTCTTCTCTTCTTTTGACAGAAGGTTTTACAAAATGCTGTCTTGCCCTTAATTCTCTAACGGCACCGGTTCTGTCGAATTTCTTCTTAAAACGCTTAAGCGCTTTTTCGACAGATTCGTTTTCTTTTACGTTTACTATGATCATATAAATACACCTCCTTTCAGATTGCAAAGGTATAGAAATTTGTATTAAATAAAAAAAATGTGGGTTTTCTTTTCGTGTCAAAAAAAACAGTTCCGGATACCTTCAAAAAAAATCACCCTATCTTTTGGGACACCGTTTATGTCTTCCAGCAGAAGGGATTTAGTCAACAACCTTTTCTGCCAGCAGCACTATGACATTGTCCTTCACCTCAACAACACCGCCATCAACAACAAGAGATTGCTTTTGACCGGCTGTGGTAAATGAAACAACGCCTTTTGTCAAAGCCGCTACAAGTGGCGCATGGTTTTTCAACACCTGAAAAGAACCTTCAGCACCCGGGAAACTAGCTTCCGACACTTCTCCTTGAAATATCTTTTTGTCCGGTGTAACTATTTCTAACTGCATAATGCTGATTTAATATTTTGAAAAAAGGCATGCAATCCATTATTAGGATCAGGTGCCTTTTATCCATTTATAATTTATTTTACTTCGGCAAGCATCTTCTCTCCTTTGGCAATGGCATCTTCAATACCACCAACCAAATTAAAAGCAGCCTCAGGCAAGTGATCCAATTCCCCATCCATGATCATGGTGAATCCTCTGATGGTATCTTTGATGTCAACCAATACACCTTTAAGGCCGGTAAACTGCTCGGCTACGTGAAAAGGCTGTGACAGGAATCTTTGCACCCTTCTAGCTCTGTGTACCACAAGCTTATCATCTTCAGATAGCTCTTCCATTCCGAGGATGGCAATGATATCCTGAAGTTCTTTGTAACGCTGTAAAATTTCTTTTACTCTTTGTGTACAATTATAATGCTCTTCTCCCAGAATATCCGGAGTAAGGATTCTCGAAGTGGAATCCAAAGGATCCACTGCGGGGTAGATTCCCAGTTCCGCAATTTTACGTGAAAGAACAGTGGTGGCATCCAGGTGCGCAAAAGTGGTGGCCGGTGCAGGGTCAGTCAAATCATCCGCGGGTACGTAAACGGCCTGTACGGAAGTAATGGAACCGTTTTTTGTAGATGTAATCCTTTCCTGCATTGTACCCATTTCGGTAGCAAGTGTAGGCTGATAACCCACCGCAGAAGGCATACGTCCCAATAGGGCTGAAACTTCTGAACCTGCTTGAGTAAATCGGAATATATTGTCGATAAAGAAAAGGATATCCTTTCCTGCTCCATCACCTTCACCATCTCTATAGTATTCAGCCAATGTCAATCCTGTCAAGGCAACACGGGCACGGGCTCCGGGAGGTTCGTTCATCTGACCGAACACGAATGTGGCTTTGGATTCTTCTAACTTCTTAAGATCTACTTTAGAAAGATCCCATCCACCTTCTGTTTCCAAAGAATGGACAAAATCCTCGCCGTATGTCACAATTCCTGACTCAATCATTTCCCTTAGCAGGTCATTTCCCTCTCGGGTTCTTTCACCCACTCCGGCAAATACCGAAAGTCCGGAATATGCTTTGGCGATGTTGTTGATCAATTCTTGGATCAATACAGTTTTACCTACTCCGGCACCACCAAAAAGTCCAATTTTACCACCTTTTGCATAGGGTTCGATAAGATCAATCACTTTAATACCTGTAAACAGAATTTCGGAAGCTGTAGAAAGATCTTCAAACCTAGGTGCGTTTCTATGAATAGGTAATCTTTTACCTTCAGGTACAGGAGGAAGACCGTCTATGGCCTCACCGATAACATTGAACAACCTGCCTTTGATTCCGACTCCCGTAGGTACAGAGATAGGAGCTCCAAGATCAGTAACCACCATGCCTCTAACGGTTCCCTCGGAGGAATCCATTGCGATTGTCCTAACTCGGTCTTCTCCCAAATGCTGTTGCACTTCAAGAATGATTTTCTGACCGTTCTCCTTGGTATATTCTAGCGCATCCAAGATGTTAGGTAATTTGCTTCCTTCGAAGGAAACGTCAATTACAGGCCCAATCACCTGAGTTATCTTACCAGTATTTGCCATTTTTATTTATTGATGTAAAAAGGAATTATGCTTTCTCAATTTGGATGCAAAATTAACTATAAAAGCTTAATACCAAAGGATGTTTGGAAAATTAATCCACCTTACGTGCCGATTTTAAAATACTCTTCTTCCAAATAAATATACTTTTGACCAGTAACTGTTATTCAGATTATCTTCTGTGACACCGAGTGAGGTAGAGGAGTGAATAAACTGCACATGCCCTCTTGATCTTCCTGTCACAATGCCTGCGTGGGTCACCTGTCTACGCTTTTTACCGGTTGCAAAAAATACCACATCTCCTTTTTGAAGTTTTTTTCCCGAAACTTTTTTTCCTATTTTGCTCTGAGCTTCCGAGGTCCTCGGCATTGTAACCCCCACGCTTGAGAAAGAATGGGAAATCAAGGCTGAGCAATCTAATCCTGATCTTGTGGTTCCTCCATATCTATATGGCGTCCCTCTGTAGGTCTTTGCGGTATCTACCACCTGGGCAATATTTTGGTTTCTGATTTTTTTTGTTGACGAGCAAGAGATGAAAAAAGGAACAAATAACAAAAACAACAATAAATTTATTGACTTAAAGTTGTTTTTTTTCTTGATTAGAATACCCATTTATTTAGGAGGAATAATTTAATTCAATTATACATACCTTCAGTTTCCCATCAAAATATTTTTGAACATGAAAATCCCGAAACTCAATAACTCATTAATTTTAGTCTTTTTATTAGTTGTAATATTAATTCAATCCTGTAAAGGAAACAATACATCGGACACATCAGAAAAGAGAATGAGTCTGGAAAAAAACCAAATTGTTTTCCAAGGTGTTGACCTCTTTGGTGATTCTTTATATAGTGAAGTCGATTCTGTTTCTCAAAAAAATCAGCTTTCCAAACTTAAAGAGGCTATGGAAAACTATTCTAAACATCCCGGCCTTGAAAATTTGATCTGGGTTGGTAGAAGGGAGGCCTATTTGGGTCGGTATGATCTCTCCATCAAAACATTTACCAAGGCCATTTCGGATTTTCCGGAAGCATATGAACCCTACCGGCATAGGGGGCATCGCTACATTTCCATAAGAGAATTTGAAAGGGCCACAAAAGATTTTCACAAAGCCTCCGTTTTAATGGAAGGCAAACCAGTTCAGGTGGAGCAAGATGGGATACCCAACAAGGTGGATATTCCACTGAGTAATGTTCAATTTAATGTTTGGTATCATTTAGGTTTGGCATATTACCTTCAAGGAAATTTTGAAGCAGCCTTGAAAGCATATGAATCCTGCATGAAAGTGTCAGACAATGATGACCTAAAGGTTGCGACTTTAGATTGGTATTATATGACTTTGATGAAACTTGGAAGAAGCAAGGATGCTGCAGAGATTATCGCACAGGTCAACACAAACATGACAGTGATAGAAAATGATGCCTATTTCAAAAGAAATCTAATGTATAAAGGTGAATTGGATCCTGAATTACTTCTAGAAACGGATACAAACGAAAATGACCGGCGGCTTCAATATGTCACTCAAGGATATGGTTTGGGGAATTATTTCCTCAATAAAGGGGACACCGCCAAAGCAAAATCCATTTTTGAAAATGTTATTAAAAGTGGATATTGGGCTGCATTTGGTTATATTGCTTCTGAGTTCGAGTTATCAAAATTAGAAAATGAGTAGAGAAGATTTCAAAAATTTATCATTACATAAAAAAATACAAAAGCTGTATACCGAAGGGACTTTTGTAGTCGGTATCCGCTATTATTCCCACAAAATCAATTTATACTTACTTGGCAACGAATACGTTGAAGTATTCTATAATCATAAACTTGATAAAATTGATCACATTGATTTTTTAAATCACAGGCATACCAGAATGAAATTTTATCTCGATCAGATCAACATCGAAGTGTAATCATCCAGTTATTGCCGCATGGATTTTTAAGACCTGAGGTATCAACATATTGTTTTCATTATTCTTAATCACAAAATCCGCCTTCTTGTTTTTTTCCTCATCCGGCAGTTGTTGATTGATAATGTCATTTACCTGTTTTTCAGACCGCCCCTTATCTCTCATCAAAACTCTGCTGATCCGTATTTTGACCGCAGAACTTACATTGATGATTTTATCCAAGGAGCTGTATGAACCGGTTTCAAAAAGTAAGGCTGCTTCTTTGATAACATAGGGTGTATGTTGAGTTTTAACCCAGGATTCAAAATCCTTTTTTACTACAGGGTGAACCAAGCTGTTTATAATTTTGGTTTTTTCGGGATCCCCGAATACCTCCGCTGCTAAAAATGACCTGTTTAAACTTCCGTTTTCCAAATACGATTCTTTTCCGAAAGCAGATATGATGTTTTCTTTTAGAACCTGATCATGGGACATCAATGATTTTGCCCGATCGTCTGCAAAATAAATGGGTATACCTAATATTTCAAAAATGCGTGCTACAGTTGATTTTCCGGACCCAATCCCTCCTGTCAGGCCAACCAACACAGGTTTTTGATCAATCATATTTTAACCGGAATTTTTCAGGTTCTATCCTGATATTATTCAAATAACCGGGTAATGGGGTTACTTGAACACTTACAGTACTGTCTTGGCGGTTTCTGTTTCGGTAATTCAAAACCGCCTCAAATTCAACTTTATTTAGGTCCTCCACTCTTCTTTCGTCAACCAAATAATACATCATGACAGAATTAGGTTCCTGAACCAACCCTACATTAGTAGGGAAATTGATCAAGTCAACTTTCAGCCTTTTGTTGCCTTCCAGAAATTGGACAACATCAAATTTAACCTGAACACTTTCATCTTCAATGGTAAGGAATTCATATAGAGAATCCGCCAAGGTTATGGGTAAGATTTTGTTGAAATTTTTACTTATTTGTTGCGATCCCAAATCAACTTTCAATTCTCCATCCAATTGTTGCAAAACAGAGGTTGGCCCCTTGATATTCACTGTAGCAGGATCAATCTGAATGGGCCCGGCCAGGCGGAAATTCTTGGCAAGTGTAGCGGATGTAGTGTCGGGGATAACTTTTATTTTTCTTGTCACCACTTTATCGATACTGAATTTCAATGAATCATTCATTATTGTAACAAGACTTGTGGGGGTGATGTTATCAGCCAGACTCCTTCTGATTTCGGAGGTCAACAAGTAATTTTTGGTTGCCGGATTACTGATTTCGATTAAAAACGGATTTTCATTCACTTTGAAATACTTTCTTAGTAAGTCCCAGCCATTACCGTTGATTTCAATTTTTATTTTTTTTGGTAATTCATCAACAGCCATAAATTCCTCTCTGTCATAGATTATTTCAATAGGATAATCTACCACAGTGGAATAATTGTCTTTGTTGAGAGCATTGAAAAGCCAAAAAGTGGCAGCAGCTAAGAAACATAGCGCCACCACTTTCATATTTGCAACTTTTCTGGGATTTGCTTCAGAAAAGAATTTTTTAAATTTAGTCAATCCTAATGCTATTTGATTCCGTTTGCCCTTTTGGTGAATTCCAAAGATATGGCTGATTTTTCTACTTTTACTTTTAATCCCTTATCCAGATCCATAATGACGGTGTCTCCTTCAATACTGTTGATTTTGCCATGGAGTCCTCCGATGGTTACAACATTATCACCCTTTTTAACAGCTTCTATGAAGTTTTTAGCATCCTTCTGTTTCTTTTGCTGTGGCCTGATCATAAAGAAATACATAATCAGGATGATGGAACCGAAAAGAAAAACCTGACCCAATATGCCACTGGAACCGTCTGCTTGTAATAATATCCAACTGTGCATCATTATTTCTTCACAGGTCCCAATTGTCCTGGATTTGCAGCAACTGCACCCTTGGGAGAAACGTTTCCTTTCAATCTTAGTCTTGTAATATTCGGATCAGTATTAGCTTGAATAGTCACAGTAGGAGATTGAGTTCCTGATTTTGCAGTTGAATTGAAGATTACCTTTACAAATCCTTCATCACCTGGTTTCACAGGTTTTTTTGTCCAATCGGGGGTTGTACAGCCGCAAGAAGCTGTAATATTGGAAATCACCAAGGGTGCCTGACC